>JBJEUX010000053.1:0-3766 GCA_051884055.1 Candidatus Coproplasma sp. | reverse complement strand
TTTTACCTTACAGCCGACGAGAAGGCTGCGCAAAAGCGTGGTTTTGCTTGCGCCGCAAGCGTGACGCTTGACCCGTGTATCTTAATTGCGTTAATGCTTGATTGACCTATCACTCATCAAGCAAGGCAATGCCCTGACTCGGGTATCTTAATTGCGTCCGCATTGAGCTGTTACCTGATTAGCCTGTCAAGCATATATTCGGCTGTTAAACCCTAAAAAACCAGTCTCAAAAGTTTTATAAACAGAGTTTTTTATGAGAAGTTTTGTTAATTCACGCGCCGCTGAGCTGAAACCGAGCGGCATAAGAAAATTTTTTGATATCGTGCAGGAAATGGACGGCGCCATATCCCTCGGCGTGGGCGAGCCCGATTTCGTCACGCCCTATTCCATTCGCGACGCGGCTATCCGCTCGGTTAAAAAGGGTCTCACCCAGTACACGGGCAACAGGGGACTCCCCGACCTGCGCGAAAATATTTGCAGGTATCTTGGTGAAAGGTTCAACATAACCGCTCACCCCGAGCACACCCTCGTCACCGTCGGCGCGAGCGAGGCGATAGATCTGACCCTGCGCGCCATTTGCGAGGAAGGGGACGAAATTCTCGTGCCCCAGCCCTGCTACGTATCCTACGCTCCGTCCGTAACGCTTGCAGGCGGAACGCCGATTGCGGTAAACTGCGTTGCGGATAACGACTTTATCTTGACCCCCGAACAGCTGGAGGCGCGCATAACGCCCAAGACCAAGGCGTTAATCCTTGCCTACCCCAACAACCCCACGGGCGCGATAATGACAAAGGAGCAGTTAAAGGCGATTATTCCCGTAATCGAAAAGCACGATTTACTGGTAATTTCCGACGAAATTTACGCAGAATTAACCTACGTCGGCAAGCACGTTTCCATAGCTTCGCTCGGCAATATGTCCGAACGAACGGTGGTTATCAACGGTTTTTCCAAGGCTTTCGCAATGACGGGTTGGCGCGTCGGCTTCGTGTGCGCCCCTGCGGAGATTGACGAGGCTATGTTCAAGATTCACCAGTACACCATAATGTGCGCTCCGCGCGTCAGTCAGCACGCCGCAAGCGCCGCCCTTTCCGAAGGCTTTGCCGACGGATTTTCCGCGGTGGAGGAGATGCGCGAAGAGTACGCGCGCCGCGGCAGGTTTTTGGTAAACGCGTTCAATTCCTTGGGGCTTAAATGCTTCGCGCCCAAGGGCGCGTTCTACGTGTTCCCGTCGGTGGAATCCACGGGACTTTCGGGCGAGGAGTTCGCAACCAGACTTCTGCGCGAAAAGAAGGTCGCCGTCGTGCCCGGCACGGCGTTCGGCGAGGCGGGCGAGTATCACGTGCGCTGTTCGTACGCAACGGGAATGGCTCAGCTCTCCGAGGCGATAGACCGAATTTCAGGGTTCGTACACTCGCTCAGATAAAAAACAGGGGCGAACGTTCTTCGTCCTTGTTGCAAAGAGGCGACAGACCGAATTTCAGGGTTGGTTCACTCGCTTAAATAAAGCATTGAAAACCGCCTTTTTATTTGACAAAGCGTTTAAAAATACTTATAATATGGTAAACGGATATGTGACTTGCTTTACGCGTAGTCACATATCTTGATTTTTATAAGTGGCGCGCGGCTCCGACGGCGCAAAGTTTTAAGGGTTAATACCCACAAAAAGCAGTATAAACGGCTGATACCCGAAATAATAAGTATAAACGGTAAAAACCGAATAATTTTGATTTAACCGCCTTAAGGCGAAAAAAAGAGGTAAAATATGGCAGAACAGCAATTTGTTATGACGCAAAAAAACTACGACGATTTAGTTAAGGAGCTTGACTATCTCGTAATGACCAAGCGCCCCGAGATTATCGAGCGCATCGCTGAAGCGCGTTCGCACGGCGACCTTTCGGAAAATGCCGAATACGACGCGGCTCGCGAAGAACAGCGCTCCAACGAGGGCAAAATCGCAGAGCTTGAATATCAGATTAAAAACGCCGTTATTCAGGAAGAAATCACCGACAATTCCTACGTTCATCTCAACTCCGTAGTGACCGTTCTCGACGAGGAGTTCGACGAGGAGCAGACCTATACCATAACCAGCGTGACCGACGTGGACGTTATGAATAACCGCATCTCTTCCGAATCCCCCGTAGGCGCGGCGCTCATGAGAAGGCGCATCGGCGAAGAGGTCACCGTAACCTGTCCCGACGGCACGTATAAGCTCAAAATCATTTCTATCGCATAAATAAATTTTTACAGGTATTAAAATGGCAGAAAATCTCACCCCCCTCACCGAAGAGGAAGAACAGGAAAAGCTCGCCGAACAGGCGATGATAAGAAGAGAAAAGCTTGCAAAGCTCGTATCCGAAGGCAAGAATCCCTACGAAAAGGTCAAGTACGACGTCAACGCGGATTCGACTAAAATCAAGGCGGAGTTCGATACCCTTGAAGGAAAGGAAGTTTCGATTGCCGGCAGACTTATGTCCCGCCGCATTATGGGCAAGGCTTCGTTTTCGCATATTTCGGACAGAGACGGTAAAATTCAGATCTACGTCAAGCGCGACGACGTGGGCGAAGAGGACTACATGTCCTACAAAAAGGACTACGATATAGGCGATATCGTCGGCGTAAGGGGCATTGTTTTCAAGACCCAGACGGGCGAAATCTCCGTGCACTGCACGCATATCGAAATGCTCTCCAAGTCGCTCCGTCCCCTTCCCGAAAAGTACAACGGTCTGACCAACGTGGACTTGAAGTACCGCCAGAGGGATCTGGACTTAATCGTCAATCCCGAGGTGAGGGAGACCTTCGTAAAGCGCTCCAAAATTTTAAAGGAAATAAGGGCTTACCTCGACAATATGGGCTATCTGGAAGTGGATACGCCCGTTCTTACCACGCTTGAAATAGGCGCGGCGGCGCGACCCTTCAAGACCCGTCACAACGCGCTGGATATCGATATGTATCTGCGCATCGAGACCGAGCTGTACTTAAAGAGGCTTATCGTCGGCGGACTTGAAAGAGTTTACGAGGTGGGCAGAATTTTCCGTAACGAGGGCATGGACGCGTTCCACAACCCCGAATTCACCTCTATCGAGATGTATCAGGCGTACACCGACTATTTCGGCATGATGGATCTGATCGAAGATCTGTACAAGACCGTTACCGAAAAGGTGTGCGGAACGACCAAAATCACCTATCAGGGCGTTGAAATAGACATGGGCGCGGCGTGGTCGAGGCTGACCATGAAGGAGGCTGTAAAGAAGTACAGCGGCGCGGACTACGACGAGTGGCAGTCGGACGAGCAGGCTCGCGAGGTGGCGAAGGCGCTTCATTGCGAGGTACCCGAGGGCGAAAGCGCAACCAAGGGACACGTGCTTATCGCGCTGTTCGACCAGTTTGTCGAGCACGAGTTGGTTCAGCCGACCATAATCTACGATTATCCCGTAGAGAATTCGCCGCTTGCAAAGCGCAAGCCTTCCGACCCTGCGTTCACCGAGAGGTTTGAATATTTCATCTGCGCGCACGAGTTCGGAAACGCGTTCTCCGAGCTCAACGATCCCATCGACCAGAAGCAGAGGTTTGTAAAGCAGGTTGAAGAGAAGCGCGCGACCGAGCCCGGTTGCAACGCGCAGGTGGACGAAGATTACGTAACCGCGCTCGAATACGGTTTGCCGCCGACGGGCGGTCTGGGAATGGGCGTGGACAGGTTGGTTATGCTTTTAACCGACAGTTCTACCATAAGGGACGTAATTTTATTCCCCACAATGAAACCCAAGAA
>JBJEUX010000052.1:0-17691 GCA_051884055.1 Candidatus Coproplasma sp. | reverse complement strand
TGCCTTTTGTACTTTAATATTTCTTTCTCTTCTATGCAGTTGTCAATCTTCGCTTCAGCAACAAAAGTTGCTCTTAGGTTTTAGAAAAAACCTGCTGTCTGACCGACAGCTTTTATATCATAACAAATGCCTTTAAATAAGTCAAGCGTTTTTTTAAATTTTTTTTGTATTTTTTTGAAATTTTTTGCGGTGTTTAATTGCTCACAATATATGTTGTATATTAACAGAAAACGACCGCAAATTATGGGTTTTGACCCTGAAATTTTATCCCTTTATATATACATATTATATAATGCGCAAAAAAAACAACGCCGCGGCATTTCTGCCGCGGCGAAAAACGCTGTTTTTCCGACTTTAACTCAATTTGTAAATAATTTCCGAAAGATAGTCCACGCTGTCCTTAAGTTCGGAAATTTCACCGTAATCGTCGGAGTAGACCTCGACGATAATATTACCGTTGAAGCCCTCTCCCTTCATTCGCGCGATTATATCTTTAAAGTCGTAAACGCCCTTGCCGGGAAGACACATATTGCCGTTTTCGTCCACGTCGGAAAGATGCGCGTACGCAATGCTGCCCGACATATCCTTTATGTACGCCTGATAGGGGTAATGCGAGCGGCGCGCCTGCTTTATATCGAAAACGCCCATTAAACCGGGAATCCTCTTTTTAAGCTCGGCAAATACGCCGGGGCGGTTATAGAGACTCCAGAACACGTTTTCAAGGCAGAGCGACACGCCGTAGTGCGAGGCGAATTCGACCGCGTCGCGAAGATAGCCGCCCAGACTGTCGAAGTTGTCGCTTCCGCTGACCGTAATGCGGTTGAAGCCGTGGAAGGTATAGTTTTTGCACTTTAACAGCTGAGCCGACCGCGCAAGCTGGTCGAGCCAATAGAAGCCGTCCCCCTTTACCCTGCGTTCGGGATTGAAGAAGTTGCCTTCGAAATTGTTCGAGTTGACGTGAACCGAATTAATCTCCAATCCGCCGAGCGTGGGCGCAACAGCCTTTGAGAATTCGGGACGGTATTCGTAAAAAGTGGAAAAGAATACCTCGGCTAAATCCACGCCAAGTGATTTAATTGTGTCGAGCGCGCCCTCCGTCGCATAGCGGGGAAAGAGCGAAGCCGTTGAAATGCCTACTTTCATATTTTTATTATATCACAATCCGTCGGTCAAGTCAATATGCTTATTAAAATCGCCGCGGCGGCGCAATTCAAGCGCCGCCGCGGCAGAATCCGCATTATTTAACGCATAATATATACGGTTTTAATCCGTCTTTGTTTGCACGGACCGGTTAACTTTTTCGTCGGTCGGATTTTAGCAGTTAAACTTCCTCCGCCCAGTCGTAATTGACCAACAGCTCTCCGCCTTCGGCGGTTCTGCCCTCAAGAAAATCCCAATAGTCGCAGTTTATTCCGCGCTTATCAAGCGCAATTTCCGCCCTGCCGAACTCAACGCAGTTGAAATTAATGCGTTGCAGAGTCTTGCGCAACCTCCACACGGCGTCGCGGTAGAGCTTTTTTGCCTTTTCCACGTCGTGGTCGCCCCACATACAGGCGATGGCGTCGTTCATAGACAGCCGCTTTCCGTTATAATACAGCAGCAGAGCGAACAGCTCCTTTTCCTTCTGCGAAGAAAATTCCACCCTTCTGCCGTTGAGATAACACTCGAAGTGCCCGTACATCTTGACGGTTAAACGGGGCAGACCTTCCGCAATGGCATTGAGACAATTAATGAGCTCGTCCTTGTCGTAGGGCTTGTAGATAAACCCGACGGTGTTCGCCCTTACGTCCTCGGGAAGGGAGGAGCTGTCTATGGTAAGACCTGTTATGAATACGATTTTTATGCGCGGAGAAACCGATATGAGCATATGCGCAAGTTCGATGCCGTTTACGTTGGGCATTCTGACGTCCAGAAACGCCGCGTCCGCGCCGCATGCGGTTACGTACTCCAGAATCTGACTCTGGTCGTCACGGAAAAATTTATAGTCCACGTCCTTTTCATACATAATTTCGTGCAGAAAGACGTGCAGGGCGCTCATCTCGTCGTCAACTACAATTATCCTCATATGTTTTCCCCTTTAAATTATTCAAGCGCGGCAGTACGCTTGTCCAGACGGACGCGCACTTCGGTGCCCTTGCCCACGGCGCTGTTGATTTCCACCTTTCCGCCGAGCAACAGACTGAACCTTGCGCGTGAGTTTGATATGCCGCATGCCTTGTCCCGAATCTTTTCGGGATTGAAGCCCACGCCGTTGTCGGTGATTCCTACCACTATCTCGCCGCCGCGTTCAAACGCGGAAATTTCAATCACTCCGTCGGGCATATCCCCCACCTTACCGTGTCTTACGGAGTTTTCCGCAAAGACCTGCAGAGAGAGCGGAGGAACCTTAAACTGATAAAATTCTATATTGAACAAAACCTCTATCGGTTTTTCGCGCTTTAAGTTTTCAAAGTCAAGATAGTTGCGGATATTCTCCAACTCCTCGTCGAAGGGAACGAGGTCGGCGGTTACGCCGTTTACGTTGGCGCGAAGATGCTTTGCAAACAGATTGATTGCATAGTCGCCGCTTTCGCAGCCGTGGTGATACATCTCCTTGACGGTCGTGAGCGAATTGTAGATATAGTGCGGATTGATCTGCTGCTGCAGAACCTTGGTCTTTAACAGCTCCGCCTGAAGTCTGTACTCCTCCGCCTTTACCGACGCGCGGTCGGTGCGGATAATAAAACTGAGATACACTATGCCGAACATACCCTCAATGAACAGGGTATACATGGTGGCGAATCCGCTGGCGCCGCAGGTCAAACAGCCGGCGGCGTTCAGTTCTTCAACCAGCATCATGCCCGTTTCTGCACTCATGACAGTGGTTGTAAGAAAGAATATTCCATCCCACTTACCGTTGGCTGAAACTACCTGATGCGCCTTGATATGAACGTATGCGCACGCGGGCAGCCACAGCGCGAATGCGATATATTGCTTGGAGAATATGCTTAAAACGCCGTAGAGTATGCCTGCTACCGCCGCAATCGATAAAAGCAATATCCAGCCGCGGCGGGCAACGCCGAGCTTATAGACGTAGTTTAAAAAAATTACGTTGAAAACTATTACCGCAAGATACGCGATAAAGCGGACAATCATAGCGGCATGGTAGTTCGGATTGACGCCGAAATCTCTCAAAAAGCTCAGAAAGTCTGCCGAGACAAGATAGCACAACAGCAGAGCCATTGCCGTAAGCACGGTGTGAAAGGTGGAATCGGAAATTTTAAATACGGATACTATTTCGATTACGACTATGCTGATTAAAAAGGCTATGGCTATGGCAGGAAAAATATCCGGGATTTCGCCGACCGTTATACCGCAAACAGTCAGCACAACCGCGACGACAGCCCCCAGAATCATACAGAAAAACTGAAATATCCTAACCAAAACGAACAATTTATTCTTCATCCCGAACTCCGTATTAATATTTTATCATTATAAGAGCCGTTTTTCAAGGTTAAAACTCAAATTTGTGAATAAATATTTATATTTTTGCATAAATAGTTATAATAATCAATTCGCAAACTCGGGCGCTTCAAGCCGAACGCCAACAGGGAGCCCGAACAGGGTGATTCCGCTCATTCTCCAAGGCAATACGGAGCGGGCGGACAAACGCGTACAGCTCACTCTCCCAGGGCGATATAGCGCGAAAGGCAGAATAAAATCCCCTCGTCGGCGACGGCAGAGACGGGTTTTAACGGGAAGCCGTGCGGAGCGAATTCGCAGTCGCCTTCGCCCTGACTCTGCGTTTGCTTGCCCATATCCGCGCACGAACCTTCGTCCGATTTGTCCGTACCGCCGTTCGTACCACCGTCGACACCGCCGTCCGCTCCGCCGCAGGCAGAGCGGACGGCGGAAATTAACGAACCGATTTCCTCCGCTTGTTTGCACAGCTGTTCCGCGCCCTCTATCGCAGACTTCAACTCTTCGCCGCCAAGCTCTTCCGCGAGCTCTTTGACTCCGCAAAGTTGTTTAAAACCGACGCCGCCGAACAGTAAAAAAAGCGCAATTAAAAGTTGCATAAAACTTACCCCGCACATAATATGTATTAACGCCGCTTTGCCTGTTTACTGCGACGCTATATCAACATTATATGCGGAGAATTGAATGAAAGATTTTAAAAATTATAACGGCGAAAACAACTGTACTGACAACGCGCGTACGGACGGTTCAGACGGCGGAACACGCGCTAAGGATACCAGGGATAAAGGCGCTGACAAAACGTACGAAAACACGGTAAACCTTGCCGCAACGCTTGCCAAGGCGTTTAACGGCAAGAGCGAGGGACAGATTTTACAGACGATTATCGCGCAGGCAGAGCAAGGCAAGCGCGAAGGGACGCTTACTAACGCAGACCTTGACAACTTTTACGCCACCCTTTCACCCCTTCTGGACGGGTTCAAGCGCAAAAAATTACAGCAGATAATAAGTAAACTGAAGAGCATATGAATACCGCCGCGAACAGGTTTCCACCTGTTCGCGGCGGTATATCCCCTACCGAACGCCCTTGCCGCCCGAAGCAAGCCGCGAGACCGCACGGATAAAATAGTCCACTTCGTACTCGGTATTGAACGCCGAGAGCGACGCGCGAACCAGCCCTTCCGAGCCGAGCGCCTTGTGCATGAGCGGCGCGCAGTGCAGACCGCCGCGCACGCACACCGAATACTCCTCCGAAAGGCGGTAGGCAACCATTTCGGACTGCATATTCGGGAGATTGAACGCGACTATGCCGTACGGATTCGAGTGCGAATACAGGGCAAGTCCGCCTATCTTACTCAGTCCCTCCAGCATCAGGTCGGTAAGATACAGCACGCGGTCGCGGTTTTCGTACAGGTGGGTCTTAAGGTACGCTATGCCCTCGCCGAGCGAGGTCACCGCAGGATAATTTATCGTCCCCGCCTCCAATCTGTCGGGATAGAAGTCGGGCATATCGGTATTAAAGCTTTCGCTACCGGTGCCGCCGAACGTGATAGGTCGGGGATTGAACCTTTCGGAAAAAATTAAAGCGCCGCTTCCCTGAATGCCGAGCATTCCCTTATGCCCTGCAACCGCGAGCGCGTCAATGCCCATGGTTTTGACGTCTATTTTATCGTGTCCGCACGCCTGCGCGCCGTCGCATATTAAAAGGGTTGAAGAGGGTATACCCGCGCGTATAGCCGCGATATCGGGCGCCGCGCCCGTCACGTTTGAAGCGAGAGTTATCACCGCCGCCCTGGTTGAACCGTCCGTCATGGATATAAGTTTTGCCGCGTCCACGTTGCCGTATTTGTCCAACGGAGCAAGCCTGACCTCTACGCCCTGACTTTCAAGGTAGTGCAGTGGGCGCAGAACCGAATTGTGCTCCGCCACGGTTGAAACCACGCTGTCGCCAGGCTTAAGCGTGCCTAAGACGGCGATATTCAGCGCCTCGGTGCAGTTCTTGGTGAACGCCACCCTTTCGGGCGAGTATCCGCCGAAGAAATCACAGGCAAGCTTTCTCACAGCGTAAACGCGTTCGGAACAGGCAATCGAAAGTTTGTGTCCGCTTCGCCCCGGGTTCGCGCTGTTTTTCAGCGCGGCGTGAGCCGCTGTAACAACGTTGTCGGGCTTGAATCCGCACGTCGCCGCATTGTCAAAGTAAATCATTTTCCACCTCGTTTCATACAATACTATATAGACTATTTATATTACAAAGGGTGAAATATATGTCAGAAATATTGGCGGTTTTCCGCTCTCGCTCGCAGGCAATCGACTGCAACCAGACTTTGAAAAATTCCGGAGTTCCGTCCGCCTTGATTAACACGCCCAAGGAAGCCGGCGTGGGTTGCGGACTTTCGGTCAAGATACCTATGGCGGCGCAGGGCAGACTGAGAAAAATGATTGCGGCAGGACGGTATTCGTCCTTTTATTGCTTTTTAAAGATTGAAAACAAGTACGGCAGAATTTTTATTTCGCCCATACGGTAATTTTTTTGCGGCAACACAAGCAGAACAGACGTAGCAGAACAGTCTCAGGCTTTATTTGCGACTAGTCAATCATCCTGTCGGGGAATTGCCGCACAAAATCAGGTGTTTGCTATGCCTGTCGGGGAATTGCCGCACAAAATCGGGCGGAACGCTTGCTAAGATTGTCGGGGCGTGATAAAATACAGATATGAATAATCAACTTGTCTTAGAAGAGCTTGCCCGTCTTTACCCCGACGCGCGACCCGCGCTCGTTTACTCCACGCCGTACGAACTGTTGGTTGCGGTTATACTTTCCGCTCAGTGCACCGACGAAAGGGTGAACAAGGTTACGGCAAAGCTGTTTGAAAAACACAATACACCCCGTACTATGCTTGAATTAACGCAGGAAGAACTGGAAAAATATATCTATTCCTGCGGCTTCTACCGCAACAAAGCGGCGCATATTCTTTCCGCCAGCCGCGACATTATGGAAAAGTTTTCGGGCGAGGTTCCCTCCTCCCACGAACAGCTTAAAAGCCTTGCCGGCGTAGGACAGAAGACTGCCAACGTGGTTTATTCGGTGGCGTTCGGCGGCGACGCCATAGCCGTGGACACGCACGTATTCCGCGTATCCAACCGACTGGGACTTGCGCACGCTTCTACGCCCGAAAAGACCGAGGAACAGCTTAAGCTTGCCATTCCGCAGGAGGACTGGAGCAAGGCGCACCACTGGCTGATTTTTCACGGCAGAAGGGTATGCCGTTCGCAGAGGCCCGATTGCGAAAACTGCACGCTTAAAGAACATTGCGAGTATTTTAATAATAAGCACTAATTTATCCCGCCGCAAAAAAAATAAAGCAACATAATAATATTGCAAGCCGCAATTTTTAAATACGGAAAATTCAATTAAAAAAAATAACGCCGCCGTTGCATATCTGCAACGGCGGCTTAATGTTTACTGTTTACAAATCCAGCTTTTCAAAATTGCGGCGCGAAAGCAAGAGAGCAAGCGCGGTCAATACAATGTACACGACCTGCCCGACGAGGTAAGCGCACGCCTTTTCCGCCCCGTGATAGGAGTCCTCTCCGTTGAGTATATCCGACCACAGCGGAGTTGCGTAGCGCAGGACTATTAAAATCATTATGCACGCGAATACCGCAACCGCAGCAACGACGAACGGCACGCCCACGTTTTTGGGATTTTTATAGTGCAAAGGGAAGAAAATTACGTTGAACAAACCCAGAAGCACGTAGCCGTGCGCAATAAGCGTTACGTTTGCGGATATTCCTGCGGCGTTAACCAGCAGTTCGGCGGGGAATAGTGCCTGTTTGATAAAGCAAACGCCGTGCGTTAAAACTATAAGCGCAAGCTGGAACAGCACTACGACCAATATTCTGGCAGTGGGGACGTCCTGCTTTTTTACAGGCAGAGCGCAGGTGAACGACAGATCTCCGTTCTCGCGCGAGGTGAGGCAGGTGAAGAACACCGACAGCCCAGAAAAGAAGAAGATTACTTCATATGGATAGTTCGGCACGAGCGCGAGCAAACAGAAGCTCAGAAAGATGAACGCCGTGGGGTGCATACAGAGCATAAATTCCTTTTGGATAAGACGCGAGATATTTGTGAACTTTTTCATAAAACCCTGTCCTCCTTTCTGTCCTGCTCGATATGTATCATAATTTCGTCCAGCGTCGCCTCGCGCACGGTTGCGCCTTCGGGTGCACAGCCGTCCTTTAATATAAGCCCCTCAAAGCCGTCTTTAACGCGCTTCAAGCCTATAGCCCCGCTGATTTTCGCCTGCTCTTCAGATGAAAAATGCACGGAAAGATATTTGTCTTTAAGCTCTTCTAAGGGCATATCCGCTAAAATTTTGCCGTCGGAAATATAAATTATGTCGTCGGCAATGCGCTCTAAATCAGAGGTTATATGCGTGGAAAAGAGCACCGAAACGCCCTCTTCACGCACCAAAGAAAGGATAATATCGCAGAACTCCTCGCGCGAGAGCGGGTCGAGTCCGCTTGTAGGCTCGTCCATAATCAGCAGTTTTGCGCCGTGCGACAGGGCGAGAGCGAGCGAAAATTTGACCTTCATACCCTCGGAAAGTTCGCTCACCTTTTTGCTTTCGTCGAGCGAAAATTCCTTTAGATACCTTTCGTACTTGTCCTGGTCCCATTCGGGATAAAAGCGTGCAAACGCCCTTTTTACCAGCGAGAGCGGCTTTAAAGGATAATAGCGGAAGCCGCCGCCCACGTAGCCGATAAGTTTTTTTACCTGCTCTTCCTCATAAGCTACGTCTTTTCCGAAAATTTCCACCTTGCCCGTGGTGGAAATAAAGCGCAGAATACCCTTAATAGTGGTGCTTTTGCCTGCGCCGTTCCGCCCGATGAGCCCTGCAACGCGCCCTTCGCCCACGCAAAAGCTCACGCCGTCCAGCCTGAATCCTGCATACTGTTTTGTTAAATTATTGACTGTAAGCGCATTCACTTTTTCTCTCCCTCGCTTTTAACCTGACTTATTGCGTTCCATAGGGTCTGCGCATAGGCAAAGGGCTGCAAGGCAATGCCATGCCCCTTATCAGCCATTAAAATGAGCGAATCGCCGGCGTTTAGCCCGAACATTTCGCGCACTTCCTTGGGAATAACTATCTGCCCCTTGGAGCCGATTTTAACCGTAGCCAGAAATTTTCCTTCGGGAAATTTATCCATAACCCCTCCTTAATCAGTACAACTTTTCATACTTGTAATACTAATTATACCACGTTTTTATATATTGTCAAGCGCCAATAAAACACTGTTAAAATCAGTTGAAACGACGCCCGCAGTCTGACGGTATATTCCGCATAATACAACAACCGCCAAACGGAAATCTTTCCGTTTGGCGGTTGTTGATGAGGTACTTTATTATCGGGAATTATTTATGTTGAGTATATTTGCTGTTTTTGGAATATTTATATCCGTATCCGTAATAACGTCCTTCGGATTTATTGGAAACTTGCTGTTCCTCCGCGTCCTCCTGCGTCTGTTCTTCCGCTACGGTCGCGTTTATCACGATCGCGTCGCTTAAGATTTCCGCTTCATCCTCGGCGGGTGCTTCGGAAACGGGAGTCTGCTCTTCACCCTCTATAGGTGCTTCGGGAACGGGAGTCTGCTCTTCACCCTCCGCAGGTGCTTCGGGAACGGGAATCTGCTCTTCGCCCTCTATAGGTGCTTCGGGAACGGGAGCCTGCTCTTCGCCCTCTATAGGTGCTTCGGGAACGGGAGTCTGCTCTTCACCCTCGGCGGGTGCTTCGGGAGCGGGAGCCTGCTCTTCGCCCTCTATAGGTGCTTCGGGAACGGGAGTCTGCTCTTCACCCTCGGCGGGCGCTTCGGGTATCTGCTCGTCGTGCCAGCCGTTATTGCCGCCGAATCCCTTGTGCGCTCCGGGCTTGAACATATCCTTTGTCTTTTCGCCGAACTGGTAGCGGTAAACCTCGTTGCCGTCCTCGTCGTAGGTAACGTAAATGTTAAAGGTAATATTCTGTCCGTTGATATCGGCTTTAACGGTTATTTTACGTTCGCCGTTCTTTTCGGTTTCGTCCTTGAATCTGAGCTCGGACTTTTCTCCGTCCTTAACGACGGTCATTTTGAGCTCTGTCTCGTTCTTTTCGGTCTCGTAGGAAAATTTAACGCTTTCAACCAGCTTGCCGTCCGTATAAATTCCGTACACGAACGACTGCTCGTCGTCCTCGATTTCCTGTTCCATTACTATGAACGAGCTTTCGCTGAGCGTAACTTTGAAATAACTTTCGCTCTCTTCGCCCTTGTGCGAAGTTTCGGTTTCATACACGCCTTCGAGCGCGTATTCGGTTTCGTCCACAATCATTATGCCGACTATGGAATATTTAATTTCACCAAAGAACGGCTCTTCGGGCTGAATTTCGGTCTCGCCCTCTTCAATTACGTCTTGTTCAGGCAAAGTTTCGGTTTCGCCATCTTCGGTTACGTCTTGTTCAGGCGAAGTTTCGGTTCCGAGTTCTTCACTTAAAGGCTTTGCGCCGTTATAGTGGTCTTTATCGTAGCGATCGTGGTCGTAATCGTGGTCGTAATCATGGTCGTAACCGTTTTCGTCACGCTCGTCGTCCTCTTCGGTTTCAACCGAGATAACCGTGCGGTTATAGTAAGTTGTATAGCTGAAACTGTTGCCTTCAAGGTCGCTGAAGGAAACGACTTCCTTTATCTCGTACTCCTCTCTGTCGGACTCGGTTACAACGCTGCTAGCCTTGCCTTCGCCCAGAAGATTTTCAACCAACGCCATGTAACCGTTGATGGTTTCAAGCTGTTCGTCGGTAGGTTCGCTCTGAACCTTGACGTTGTCCTTTGAAAACTCTTCCTTGAGCGTCTGAGCGGACAGTCCGGAAGTAAGCAGTTCGGTCGAAACGGACTGCTCCGAGCAGGCGTTGGCGGATATTATGGAGCCCACCGAAGCGGCTGCGTATGAGTAGAATCCCTCGGAGGAGTCTATACAATCTATAACCGAACGGTCGGAATCCGTACCTGAGCTTGAAGATACGTTGCAGCCGGTCACGCACAGACTGGTTGCAAGCGCGGAAGTCAACATAAGAGATACAATAAATTTTTTCATTTTTTTATTCCTCTGATTTATATTCGACTATATAACAGCCGACGTCCGCGTTTTGTTGGTAAATTTATAAAAATTTTTATTTTTTATGAAAAATATTTATTCCCCGACTGTTCGGGCGGTTTTATATCGCCGTTTTCGCCCGCTTCGGGTATATTAGCTTTATATTACTGTTTATCGTCACCGTAGGGGTATTCGGGTTCGTACTTGTCCTCTTTATCGTCACCGAAGGGGTATTCGGGCTCGTACTTGTCCTCTTTGTCGTCCCCGTAGGGGTATTCAGGCTCGTACTTGTCCTCTTTGTCGTCCCCGTAGGGGTATTCAGGCTCGTACTTATCTTCCTTGTCGTCCTCGTAAGGATATTCAGGCTCGTACTTATCTTCCTTGTCGTCCTCGTAGGGGTATTCGGGTTCGTACTTGTCGCTATAGCCCTTAAAATCCCAATCGTACTGGAAGCCGCCGTCGCCGTAATTTTGTGAATGGGTCATTCCGAACTGGTGCTTTTCGCCGCCGAAATCGGCAGTCACGCCCATCACGCCCTCGTCAAAGCCTTCGAACTCAAGCTTGACGTCGCCGTCCTCGCGCTTTATGCTTATTTCAAAAGTGGTCTTGCCCTCTTCGCTCTCGCACGAAACGCTTGCCTTTTCCACCTGCTTTCCGTCTTCAATGACCTTAACGGTATAGCCCGTTTCTATCTCGTCGTCGGAAATTTCGGTTTCGTATTTCAAACTAACGTAGCTCTTTTTATCGACGGACGTGAACGCTTTAAAGCTGATTTCGTTTTCGGTCTCGTCGGAATCGCTCTCAGATTGGTACTTGCCCTCCACGGGGTACTGGCTTCCGCCCACTATCAGCACGCCCTCGAGGGCGTATTTATCCTTTTTAACGTCGTCCTTTGCGTTGAAATAGAGGACGTATTCCGCCGCCGTGCCGAATGCGTCGGCATAGTCCGCGCTGAGCTTATACGAATATTCCGCCCTGTCAGAAGCCACGACCGAACTTGAAATTTTTCCGTCGCCGAGCATACCCGTCGCAAAGACGTAATATTCCTCCACCTTCGCCTTCTGTTCGTCGCTCAATCCGACGGAAGCCGAACTTCCTTCGCCGAGTGTGATCTCCTCCGAAGCCGCGACCACTGAATTGACCGAAAGCGAAGAATCAGTGCTCTTGCCCGACAGCAAACCGCCCATAGACACTGCGCCGTAGGCATAGAAATCGGTTGCAGACGAAACAGTGCCGAACTGAAACTCGCGCGAGGGAATAAACTCCGTGCCGTCGCGGGAATTCAGCCAGATTGCAACCGAAGCCGCAGTCAGCGCCACCGCGGCGACCGCAGCAACCGTTATTGCGATATTGCGCTTTACCTTTACCGCCGCACCGCCGGAACGGAAGGAAGACTGACTTTGGCTATCCGTAACGCCCAAGTCGGCGGCGATTGCGCGCTTTACGCTTTCGTCGGGCAAAATCTTATCTTTTTGGCTCTTTAAAAGTTTTTTAACGTCCTTCACGCCTCTTCCTCCTCGCTTAAATATTTTTTTAACTTGCTGAGCGCGCAGTTATTTTTCCAGGTAACCGTGCCAATGGGAATCGAGAGCATCTTTGCGACCTCCCGCCGCTTATAGCCTGCAACCTGACACAGCATTAAAATCTGATACTCGTCCTCGTTGAGAATTTTTTGAGCGACCTCGAAAACGTACGGCGTTTCGCTCTGCGTTTGCCGATCGTTGGCGGGGTCTGCAAAGTCGGTTAAGACCTCGCGCTTGCGCTTTTCCAGAAAATTGAGCGCAAGGTTCTTTCCTATCCTGCACAGCCACGCCACAAAGTCGGTATCGGGCTCGTACGAAGATATCGCTCCCAACGCCTTAAGGTAGGCGTCGTGCATGATATCTTCGGCATACATCTTATCCTTAACGTAATACAGAATTTTGAAATAGAGAGGTTTATGGGTGTTTTCGTATATGAAATCAAAAGCCGAAGCGTCCCCCGACTTATATTCCGCTATCTTACGTTCCAGTTCCACCCTATTCATATTTTTTCGCCTATTAAAACAGTTCAACCTTTAAAATTGTTGGTAGTTTTATAAATTTATTTTTATTTTTCCGCTTAAAGCAATCAGCGACGGAGACAGTTCCGACTGATTATAAGCTCTCTTCCATTTGTTTTTCGACGACAAAAAATTCACTGCAACTCTCGGTTTTTCCGCTTAAATCGCGGATTTCCAAAGAGTATTCGCCGCTTACAAGGCTGAACGTCACCTCAACCGTTGTAACCCCGTCGTCGACGGATATTGCGTACTTTGCCTTTCCTATCGCAGCGATACTTTGAAGTTCTCCGCTTTCGATCTCGTACCCGTCAATGCTGACCGCAACGCTGCTTAAAGAAGCGTTCACCGTCGCCGTGAACGTGGTCTGTTCGTTTTCGCAAATTATAATCCGGCTGAATTCTGTCTGCCAATTAACGCTTGTCTTTGACTTCACCGTTACGCAGTCCTCAAGATAGAGCAATTCGCCGTCCGCGCTCTTATAGACGAGGGAAAAGGTTACGCTCGCGTCTTCAACCAGCTCGACGGAGCCGCTGACCGTAGTGAATACCGTATTGCCGCTCTGCGCGGAAATACTTATTTTGCCGAACTCACCCGCATATTCGCCCGCATACATCTTGCTTTGAGCGACGATATAGAACTCGCCTGCGCCCAGACTCAGCATGTCGGGATCGCACACGGTATAGCTGAACTCTGCCTGCCCTTCAACCTCGCGCAAAACGGCGGTGGACTGGTGAACCTTTAAGGTGTCGTAGATGGAAAGGTCGTCTATTTCAATAGAAAACGAAATACTTTCCCCACCGAATTTCTCATCGTAGACGTCCACCCTGACCGCGTTTGATTGGGACATATCCTCCGCTTCGACCGTCACCGTAAGGATATTTTCTTCAGGGTCGTAGACTGTTGTAAAATCGGAATAGTTTGTGCCGTTTACCGTAACCGTAGCTTGTGCCGTTTCGGGCACGTAAAACTTTAATATTGCGCTGTCCGAATAGGTATATGCCGTAACCAGACTCCCCTGCGCAATGCCGCTTCCGCCCAAAGATTTCAGCTCGCCAGATACGTACTCTATCTCGCCTTCAAAGATCACGATTGTCAGATTTTTGTCTGCCGAGGTTGTTATTCCGTTTTCTGTAAACGTAATTTCAACGCCGTATTCGCCATCCTTGGTAAACGTAACCAGCAAATCCAGCTCGCAGTCCTCGCCGAAAGTATAGGTTTCGCACCTGTCAATGCGCAAAATACCGCTCTCCTCCGCCTCACGCAGACTGACCGCCGTATCGCCGCAGGTCAGCTTGATTTTGACCGACGCGTTTGACTGACCCGTATATATGCCCGATATATCGGCGGTTTTGCCCACCATATACTGAGTTTTGTCCGTATTGAACGTAAACGTCGGGAGGGTTATCCATTCCGCCCTGAGCGTAACGTCGGAAATAATCGGAGTAAGGGAATTTACCTGACAGCGGTTTGCGCCCTCGCCGTAAAACCAGCCCGCAAACACCTTTCCTTCGCACTCAGGGCAGGGCAACGTTGCAGTTTCACCCTTAACTACTTTTTCTTCGGTTATCTTATCGTCGCCGTAATCGAACGTAACCGTAACGTACTCTGTTTCAGGTATAATTTCTTCAACGCTTACGAATTCTCCAATCCTGCCCCACGCACCGTCGACCTTTAAAAATACCGTTAATTCGGGGATATTCACGTACCAATCGCCGTTCTTACCGTCGCTATCGTCGGGATCGGTATCCCCCGTAAGCCATTTGTGTGAATCTTGTTCAACCGTGACCGATTCGCCGTCCGCGCCGCTTTCGCCCTTAATATTTATTATCACCGCCCAGTCGCCGTCAGCTTTTAAGTACACGTCGCAGGTAGATTTATCAAGATACAGATCGCCGTCTTTACCGATTTCCTCCGAAGGCTCGCCCTCGCCCGTAAGCCAGGTTGCGCCGTCCTTTCCGTCCGCACCGTTTTCGCCGTCTTTACCGTCGGTTCCGTTTAATCCGTCCTTTCCGTCCGCGCCGTCAGTTCCGTTCGTGCCGCTTCCCTTAATATTGGTGCAATACGACCACGCGCCCGACTCTTTAACGTATAAGTCGCAAGTGGTTTCGTCAAGGTATATATCCCCGTCTTTGCCGATTTCCTCCGAAGGCTCGCCCTCGCCCGTAAGCCAGGTTGCACCGTCCTTTCCGTCCGCACCGTTTTCTCCGTTTTCGCCGTCTTTTCCGTCAACTCCGTCTTTACCGTCCGCGCCGTCCGCACCCTTGACCGAACTGATCCAATCCTCGTAAGAGAGCGGTTCCTGCCCGATAGATTGGGCGTAATTCAGATATTCTTCATATACCGAACCTGAGCCCGACTGCGCGTCGCACGCGGCAAAGCCGAAAGCCAATGTGGCTATACCTGCGCTAAGCAATAAAAACGTTGCGATTTTTCTTTTGACTTTTTTCACTTATTAACTCCGGATAAATAATTAAGGGCGGCAATAAACACTACAAAAGTTGCCCTTTGCGTTTTGCGCCGCCCATAAAATTTTTATAAATACTGTAATATATTCAGTCAACGCATACAGCTGTCATAATATGTTTTAATAGCTTTCAGACGTCACTTCCACGTGTTTTTGCCGTATTTTTCTTCAAATTGGTTTTGGGTAATTGCCCTGCCGTTCTCGTAAATTTCCGCGCCGATCGCTACAAACTCGTTGTCAGAAACGGTTATGTTCTTGCAGTAGCTGTCCGAAAAATCAGTACTGAACAGCACGTCGCTCGTCTGCACCGTATTGCAGGATATGCTAACGCCGTCAACCTTGGCGATTACAAATTCCGCACGGTTGTTTTTAAGCTTGTTACCTCTTACCGTAACCGCCGAAACCACGCCCGTGCCGTTCATCTCGTAGCCGCCGATTCTTATTCCGCAAACGGTGTTGTCGTGAACGTCGTTGTATTCGACAAGAATGCGGTTTGTGGAAGTCAGACTGTTTTTACGGACTTCCTCCGCGCCTATCTCTATTCCGTACTGGCTGCCACGGACCTCGTTTGCGGCAATCAGTATATCGTCCGCGCCGTCAACGTAGATTCCTGCGCAGTCGGCGTACGGTGAAATACTGTTTTCAACGCTGTTGCCGACGGCGGCGCAATATCTGGGATGATCCAGAGCAGCGTCCGAACAATACCCCGCGTTGCCGTAAAAGTCTATACCTATGTTGGTATTGTCGCGCAGAACGTTATTCAGAACGTAGACGTACTCGCAGTTACCTGCAACCGAAATTACTTCGCTATAACCTATAACGTTTCCATAGCAGAGGTTATTTTCAATCAGAACTTCCGAAACGGCATTTTTCGTCTCGCCCATCAACAGAACGGCGTTAGCGCCGCAATCGGACGAAACGCCCGTAGTCTTTAAATTGCTGAACGTGTTGTTGCGTATTACAATGTGGTTCTGCCCGTTGCCCCAGGCGACTATGCCGAACACGTTCTGTGCCGTGACGTTAGCAAAAGTCAATCCCTCAATAACCGTATAGCTCAGCTTATCGTCAAGGTTAAAAAGGCTCACCTCTGCGGCGCTCTCCGTGCAGGTGATAATCGGCTTTTCGTTCTCATAGGCGCATACGGTTATATACTCGCCAAGCTTGCCCGATTGATTGACGTAGACCCCTTCCGCAGATAAATCGTAAGTTCCACCGCGAAGATACAGGGTCTGCCCTGCGTCTACCTCGTCAAGCGCGTCCTGCAGAGAGTACGGAGAATTGATGCTGCCGTCCCCGTTGCCGTTCGGCGAGGCATACACGGCGGTCTTTACCGTATGAGCGCCTGCGGTTTCAAGAAAATTATCGTCAGGCAGGTAACTTTCGGGTATGATATACTGCTGCGCGTCTTCAGGCTGTTCGGTATCGGTGGTATCTCCCTCGCTCGGTGTCTGTCCGCTTTCAGGCGTTTCACCTTCGCTTGGAGTCTGTCCGTTTTCGGGGGTCTCGGCACCGCTTGGAGTCTGTCCGTTTTCAGAGGTCTCGCCACCGCCCGTAGTCTGTTCGGTATCGGTGTCTGTTGAAAGCGAGCCGTCGTTGCCGCTCTGATTACAGCCGCATAAACCTGCCGCCAGCAGCACGGCAAGAACACAACACAAAATTTTCCGCATTTGTTTAACCTTACCAATTATACAATTTAAGTATAACACAATCGACAACGACTGTCAACATCTGCCGTAAAACGCGCTTTTACGTAATTGGTGCGTTCGGGAAAACATCATAATAATCAGGTTGATCCGCTTTAAAACATCAGAAATCGCAGCTTTAAAGTGACGGAAATCACGGTGCTGACCGATTTTGCCTGCCGACAAATTACAATTCAGTAATGAATATACATTCTTGACGTTTCGGATTCACCGTCGCCCTGAACCATACATAAAAATTTCCAACCGTACCTTTCATAGAAATTTTTGTGATCTGTAACCAGATAAACGGGCGTAATGCCCTTAGCCTTAAGGTCATTGACAGCCAATTCAAGCAGATTACCTGCAATTCCTCTGCCACGGTATTCTTTTTCCGTGTATACGGCGCAAATATTCGGAAATAAATCTTTTCTGTTATGGAAGTCGTTCTGAACAACGCCGACGCCGCCTGCAATCCTGTCGCCGTCCAGACAAAGATACCACCCGTACTCGGTTTCGTAATTAAGATAAGCCGACATACAGTCAAGATATGCCTCTTTTTTAATTCCCCATTTATTATGGAACCATTCCGCCGCATAATCTTTTATTTCTGGCTTTTCACATAAAGAAATATATTTCATAATAATTTACTGTTCAATCAAAAGAGTAGAAATTAATGCAACTCATACCGCTTTATTTATATTTTATCGCAGCGGCATAACGTTGTCAAGAAACACAAAGGCGGAGTGAATCAAATCACGCAAATTGTGTATTATTGAATGAAATAATATATCATTTGTTACCCGACGACGGCTTAATTAAAAAAATCCGCGTATAAATAGCAACGACCTCTCTCAAACGCTGTAAGGGTAACGCCGTTTTCGGTCACCGCTCGCGCCTTCCTTTTTGCGCTCGCTCTTCTCGGA
>JBJEUX010000051.1:0-62235 GCA_051884055.1 Candidatus Coproplasma sp. | reverse complement strand
ATTACCTTAGCAGACACCATATTTCAGGCACCGCCGATACCGGCGTCAGTTGCGATATTTTGATGGTGGAAGCCGACAGGGAATATTCAAGCAACGACGTGTATTTTGAAGGCACGCTTGAGAGCGGAACCTGCGCAGTCAGTCGGAACCTTGCGGACGCCTACGGGCTTAAAATCGGCGATACGGCATGCGTTATCGGAACGGATATCTCCTATAAGGTTGACCGCTACTTGACCGCTCAGTCGGGTCTGGATAAGGAGTACCTGCGCGAGGGCATAATTATTATTGCCTTCGATCAGGATATGCTGGATAAGCCGTATTCCTTCGTCTCGTTTGAAACCGACGGCGACGAATACCGTTCGCTGTTGTCCCTTGTGTTCATAGAGGACTGGACGGAGGATAACGTTAAATCGCTTGTAGCCTGCGCCGCGGCGGCGTTTGCCGTCTTTGTGGCGGAGGCGGTCGTGTGCGAGTATTTCCTGTTCAGGTCAAGAAGGAAGGACTATAAGCTTTTAGTAACCCTGGGCAAGCCGCAGTCAAAGCTGTTTTTGACAGTCTGGCTTGAAAACGCGCTCAAGTACGTGCTGCCGTCGGCGGCGGTTGCCGCAATATATTCGGCATTGTACTACTGCTACGGGGCAATGTACGCATTGCCTGCGCTGTTTCTTCCTTGCGTAGGGCTGATTTCTGTTACTGTTTATTCATTGATTACCGTCAGGAGGTTGTATAAATGCCGAGCGAAAATAAAACGGTCGTAAGCGTAAAGAACCTTGTTTTGGGCGTTAAAAACGACGAAAATACTCAAGAGGATTACCGCTTTACAATCGAATACGGCTCTTTTGATATAAAATCGGGCGATTTCGTGCTGGTTAAGGGCAGAAACGGTTGCGGCAAGTCCACCTTTTTAAGGCTGTTCCATCTGCAGAGCGTAAACTACTTTAAGGTGCTGGGCGGAAGCATACGGTTTGTTGACGAGGCTTTCCCCGACAAGAGCATACAACTTTACTCCAGCGACGAGTTGACAAGACTGAACTGCGCCGTATCGTTTATCGGTCAGGAGGACGTCTTTCTCTCCTCCGATTCGGCGTATTCGTACATTTACAATTCATGCAGGCACGCGCTGGCTGGCAATGCTTCGCTCACCCCTGCGGACAGAAGGGAGCGCCTTATTCAGGCGGACAAGCTGATTGCGGAGTGTTACGACAAGTACCTTGCGGCAAGCTTCCAGTGCAAGAACTATAAGACCTTTAAAAACAAAAACGTCCGCGGCTGGAGCGGCGGTCAGCAGAAGATGATAAACGTGCTTGCCGGCATAATAAAAGCCAGGGTATGCGGACTTAAGCTGATCGTTATGGACGAGCCGCTCAACAATCTTGACGGCAGAAACAAGGACATATTGAACAACCTGATTGAAGATTTGCGCAAGAACGATATTGCGATCATCGCTATAACTCACTGCCAGATTTTCGGCGGAGTAAACAAGGTATTGACCTTGGTTGAGGAGGACGACGGCGTAAGAAGGGCGTACTTTGATGAGCGGGCGGAGCCTGCACACTTCGAATGTTTAGAACCGTTCCATTGATTTACAGGTCAACAGATCAAAAAATTTATCGGCAGCGTAACCGGAACGTATAATTCTGTAGCAAACCGGGAACGTAAAATTCGGCATGGAAACGATTCGGAAAATTAAATAATCGGCAGCGAAAAACGCCCGACAGTCGGAATCCCGACTGTCGGGCGTTTAAACTAAAAGTTAAGCGAGTAATCTAAAAGTTAATTACGTTATAAATTATTGCGTTTCGGGCTGTATAATCGAACGGCATTTTAAAGAACTTTGGATAAAAAGTCCTTTAATCTTGCGTTCTGCGGATTGCCGAAGAACATCTGGGGCGAGTTCTCTTCCTGAATCTGTCCCTCTTCCATAAACAGCACGCGGGTGGCAACTTCCTTCGCAAATCCCATTTCGTGCGTTACGACTACCATGGTCATTCCCTCCTTTGCAAGGTCGACCATAACCTTTAAAACCTCGCCTACCATTTCGGGGTCGAGCGCGGAAGTGGGTTCGTCGAACAGCATTACGTCGGGTTCCATTGCAAGGGCGCGCACTATCGCGATTCTCTGCTTCTGTCCGCCTGACAGCGTGGAGGGATAGACGTCCGCCTTGTCCTTAAGTCCTATCTTTTCAAGCAGTTTTAATGCCTTTTCTTCGGCTTCCTTTTTACTGCACAGCTTGAGATGAACGGGGGCAAGCGTAATATTCTGCATTACGGTAAGGTTGGGGAACAGGTTGAACTGCTGGAACACCATTCCTATCTTGCGCCTGTGCGCGTTCAAGCCCTTATTTATCTTTTTACGAATGGATAGCTCGTCCTTTTTAACCTGCTCGTATTCGGCTTTGAGCCCGGCTATCTTTTCTGCGTTTTCTGCCTTATTCTTTTTAAGCTCCTTAATCTCAGCCAGAATCGAGCTTCTGTCGTTTTTGAATACGTATTCGCCCTCGAGCAGAATTTCGCCCGCGCTGGGTTCTTCCAGAAGGTTAAGGCACCTTAAAAGAGTCGATTTTCCGCAGCCCGAAGGTCCGATTACAGCTATGACGTCGCCCTGATATACGTTTAAATCCACGCCCTGCAAGACCTTAAGGTCGCCGAACGATTTATGCAGATTTTTAACTTCTATTATGGTCTGTTTATTTTCGTTCATTCTTTGCAAGCCTCCTTTCCAAAAGGCGGATAATAAGCGTAATTATCATTACCAGCACAAAGTATATGATTGCCAGCGCGATGTACGGAATAAAATATTCGTAGGTTGAATCTGCAATCGCCTTGAACGCCCTTGTAAGGTCGGCAAGACCGATGACGCTGACTATCGAAGTCTCCTTTAAAAGCGAAATAAATTCGTTGCCTATCGAGGGGAGAATGTTCTTAATCGCCTGAGGCAGGATTATCCTGATCATCGTTGTTGAATAGCTCAGGCCGAGGGAGCGTCCTGCCTCCATCTGACCCTTGTCCACGGCGTTTATGCCGCCGCGGATTATTTCCGCCATATATGCGCCGCTGTTCAGACCGAATATTAAGGAGACCTCTATTACGGGGTCGATTTTAGCTCCTATGAACACCGCGAAGTGCAATAAGAGCAACTGAACCATCATAGGCGTGCCGCGAAAGACTGCTATATACAGGTCGGCAAGCCGTTTTAAAGCTTTAACGAAGGGGTTTTCCGAGGGAACGAGTTTTGCCGTAGTCAACAGACAGCCGATTAAAAAACCGAGTAAAAGACCTAACACGGCGATGATCGCCGTGTTTTGAAGTCCTGTCAGTACGCTCTTGAGCGTGCCTGGTGATGAAAATCTGTTCCAGAATATTTCAAAGTTACTCATGCCGTATAATTATTTGTTGTAGCTTGCGGAAATCATAAGCGAAGGCTGTTTGTCAAGAATTACCGCGTTGATTTTGCCGTTGGACAAATCTTTCATTGCGAGCGCGCCTGTGCTGTAAGCCTTTGTGGTAAGGTTGGTGAAGCCGTCGTAGCCGAAGCTTTCGTCGCCGAACGAATACATATAGCCCGTGGTGCCTGCCTGAGTGCCGATTATATACGAAGTATCCTTGGAAGCGAGAATAGCTTCTACGTCAGCCGCGGTCTTGCAGTTGTCGAACGTCGTGTCGCCTTCAGCTACGGTGATGACCTGCGCGGAGGTGTAGTACGAAGTTGCGAAGTTTACCTGAAGCAGACGGTCCGAAGTTACGGTCATACCTGCCATACCGATATCGCTTTCGCCCGCCTGAACGCTGGGAATGATTGCGTCGAAATCCATATCCTTAACAAAGAGCGTTTTGCCGAGCTTCTGGGAAATGTTGTAAGCTATTTCAATGTCCACGCCCACAAATTCGCTGTTGTCGTTGTAGGATTCGAAGGGAGGGAAATACGCGTTGGTTGCAACCACGAAGTCGCCTGCCTGGGGGGAAGTGGTCTTGTTTGCGTACGAGAAGGTTGCGTCTCCGTCGAAGTAGGAGTTGATGAGCGCGTCAAGGCTTCCGTCGTTCTGCCACTCTGCGATGTGGCCGTTCACCTGCTCGAGAAGGGTGGTGTTTTCCTTGGCGATTGCGAATGCGTAGTCCTCTTCGGTAAGCGCAATGTCCTTTACGGAAAGTTTGGCTCCGCCGCCGCAAGCCGCAACGGATACGCCTAATACTGCAGTGCAGGCGATTGCTGCCGTTGCACCTAAAAGTTTTTTGATTTTCATAATTTATATACCTCTGAAAAAATGATTTTTGCTTTTGATGAAATAATATTAATCTTTTATATCCGATTTGTCAAACAAAAATATGCATAAATTTAAATTATTTTGTATTTTTATAAATTTTTTCAGATTTTAAAACGTGCGCATATGCGTAGGTATGAATTATAAAATAATCTTATATTTACCATATAATATAGTGATATATGCACATATGTGTGAGTGTAATTTCGTGCATTTATCCCTTCTTGGGCAACGGGTCCGTTTTATAAGTGAAATGCAAAAAATAATTTGAATAATTATGCGCGTATGCACACTTGATGCAGCCGACAGGCAGATAAATTCGCACGCGCGGTACTCGGGCGGCGTGTGGCCGCGCCAGAGCGGCGTACAACGGCAGATTAAAACATTAAAACGGAATTTTGGCGGCTGGCAAATGCATTAATACGGTACGCACGCGGCGCGCAATGGAAATTTTTTTATATTTTTTTGCCGTAAACTGTTGACAGGAAAATTTTAGTATGATATTATAAATCCACTAAACCTACTAAGCCGATAGGAAATGTGGTAATTTAAATCGGCAAAGTTAAGGAAAAGTAAGAATTAAGAATTTATATGCCGCAGTGAGCGGTAAAAGGAGATATTATTATGGCAATTTACAAATCGGCGCTGGAACTTGTGGGCAACACCCCGTTGGTTGAGTTTACCAATTACGAAAAGAAGCACGACTTAAAGGCTAAAATTGTGGCAAAGCTTGAATATTTCAACCCTGCAGGTTCTGTAAAAGACAGAATTGCAAAGGCAATGATAGAGGACGCGGAGGCGAGCGGCGCGCTTAAAGAGGGCGCAACCATAATCGAACCCACTTCGGGCAATACCGGCATAGGTCTTGCGGCGGTTGCGGCTATCAAGGGCTACAGAATTATTATCACGATGCCCGAGACGATGAGCGTAGAAAGGCGCAACCTCATCCGCGCTTACGGTGCGGAAATAGTTTTAACCGAGGGCGCTAAGGGCATGAAGGGCGCAATCGCCAAGGCTGAAGAGCTGGCGAAGGAAATTCCCGGTTCGTTCATTCCCGGTCAGTTCGTAAACCCTGCCAACCCCAAGACTCACCTTGAAACCACGGGACCTGAAATCTGGAGAGATACTCAAGGTAAGGTGGATATATTCGTTGCGGGCGTAGGAACGGGCGGAACCGTTTCGGGTGTGGGCGAATACTTAAAGTCGCAGAATCCCGACGTGAAGGTGGTTGCGGTGGAACCCGCAACTTCGCCCGTGCTCTCTAAGGGCGTTGCTGGCGCGCATAAAATTCAGGGTATTGGCGCCGGATTCGTGCCTGATACCTTAAATACAAAGATATACGACGAGATCATTCCCGTAGAGAACGACGACGCGTTCGTTACCGGCAGGGAAGTAGGCAGGGTCGAAGGCGTGCTTGTGGGCATCTCTTCGGGCGCGGCGCTCTATGCGGCAACTCAGCTCGCTAAGCGCCCTGAAAACGCGGGCAAGACGATCGTCGTCCTTCTCCCCGACACGGGCGACAGATATCTTTCTACGCCGCTGTTTACCGAATAAGTTTTACTTAAACATTTTACCTGAATAATTATTAGCGGAGAAAACTGATGCAATTCGAAACACTTTGTCTGCACGCGGACGACAACGTAAAGGACGAATGGGGGACCATAACCGCGCCTATCTGTCAGGCGGCAACCTTCGTGCATAAGGGGGTGGACGTACCCTCGGATTACAGCTATTCGCGGCTGTACAATCCCACGCGCGCTCATCTTGAAAATACGGTTGCAAGGCTGGAGGGCGGCTGTTCTGCCTTTGCGTTCTCCTCGGGTATGGCGGCAATCACCTGCGTATTAAAGCTCTTTAAAGCGCCTGCGCACGTAATCGCTTCGGAAGATTTATACGGCGGAAGCTTGAGACTGTTCCGCAACGTTTGCACGCAGGAGGGGCTCTCCTTCGATTTCTGCAATACAGGTGATCTGGAAAAGGTTAAATCTCTCATAAATCCGGACACGCGGCTCATATACGTGGAGACGCCGTCCAATCCCCTGATGCAGGTTACGGATATTAAAGCAATATCCGACCTTGCTCATTCGCGCGGAATTGCAGCCGTGGTGGACAACACCTTTTTGACACCCTATTATCAGAATCCCATTTCGCTCGGCGCGGATATAGTCGTGCACAGCGGAACCAAATATCTGGGCGGTCATAACGACGTGCTTGCGGGCTTTGCAATAACAAAGACCCCCGAATATGCCGAAGCTATTGCATATTTATATAAGACCGTGGGCGCGTGTCTTGCCCCGTTCGACAGCTTTTTGGTGGAGCGAGGAATCAAGACTTTGCCCTTGAGAATGGATAAAATTTCTGCAAACGCGCAAAAAATAGCCGCGTGGCTCCGCGCAAACAAGCGCGTGAAAAAGGTATATTACGCGGGCTTTGAGGACAGAGCCGACTATGAAGTGTCGAAGCGGCAGTCGCGCGGGTTCGGCGGGATGATTTCTTTCGAAGTCGAGAGCCGCGAGCTTGCAAAGCGCATACTTGCAAAGGTAAAGATAATTCAGTATGCCGAGAGCTTAGGCGGCGTTGAAACGCTTATAACCTACCCTATGATGCAGACTCACGCAGACGTTCCCGAAGAGGAGCGCGACGCGCGCGGCATCAACGACAGGTTTCTGCGCCTTTCGGCAGGCATAGAAAACGTCGACGATTTAATAGACGATCTGGAGCAGGCTTTTGCCGACTAAACGTGATTGGGGGCATAATATAGCGCTATGAAGTACGATTTTGATAAAGTTATACCGCGCAGGAACACCAACAGCTTAAAGTGGGATTTTGCTGAAAAGCGGGGCAGAAGCGCGGATATTCTTCCTCTTTGGGTGGCGGATATGGATTTCGCCGCCCCCGACGAGGTCGTCGCCGCGCTCAAAGCTAAGGCGGAGCACGGTATTTTCGGCTATTCCGAGCCGTTGGACGACTACTATGCCGCGTTGAACGGCTGGTTCGGGCGCAGGCACGGTTGGAAAACCCAGGCGGATAAATTCGTGCTTTCGTGCGGGGTCGTGTTCGCAATAAACACTTTAATACGCGTGCTCACTAAGCAAAACGACGCGGTTATCGTGTTGCAGCCCGTATATTACCCGTTCAGCCAGAGCGTTGTCGCCAACGGGCGCAAGCTGGTCGTGTCCGAGCTGGTTACGGACGGCGCAAGATATACGGTAAATTTTGAGGATTTCGAGCAGAAAATCCGCGAAAACGACGTAAAGCTCTTTATATTGTGCAGTCCGCACAACCCCGTCGGCAGAGTGTGGACGAGGGAAGAACTTAAAAGAATGGGCGATATATGCCTTAGATGCGGCGTGTTCGTCATTTCGGACGAGATACACGCGGATTTCGTATACGGAGAGAATAAGCACACGGTGTTCAGTACGGTTGACCAAAGGTTTGAAAACGTCTGTGCGATTCTCACCGCGCCCACAAAGACTTTTAATCTTGCAGGCTTGCACAATGCAAACATATATATCCCCGACGACGGCGTGAGAGCGGCTTTTGTCGAAGAGCAGGACAGGCAGGGCTACAGTCAGAGCAACGTAATGGGCATAGTCGCCTGTCAGGCGGCATATACCTACGGCGAAGAGTGGCTGGAACAGTTAAAGGCATACCTTACCGAAAATATTGCGTTCGTCAGGCAATATCTTGGGGCGAATATGCCGAAGGTTAAGCTCTACGAGCCCGAAGGTACCTATCTTTTGTGGCTGGATTTTTCGGCTTACGGGCTGACTGACGGGCAGCTTAAGGACGTTATCGAAAAGAAGGCGGGAGTATGGCTGGACGGCGGCTACGTCTTCGGCAGGGGCGGAAGCGGCTTTCAGCGTATAAACGCAGCCTGTCCGAGGTCGACGCTCAAAGAGGCGTTGGAGCGCATATATGCGGCGTTTAACGGCTTAAATTAATAATAAATGTGTAGGCGCAGGGAAATTCTTTCCCTGCGCCTTAATTATTTTTTGTGAAAAAAATTGCTTAATTTGCGGCGTTATTATTTTACATCACGAAAAGATTTGATATAATATACGTGTAAATTATTCCAAGGAGCAGATTATGAATTACAGACAGGAATCTCTTAAAAAACACGGCGAGTGGAAGGGCAAAATCGAAATGGTTTGCCGCGTACCCGTTGACAGTCGCGAGGACCTCTCGCTTGCATATACTCCCGGCGTTGCCGAACCCTGTATGGCTATTCACGAGGACGTGGAAAAGAGCTTTACTCTGACCCGTCGCTGGAACACGGTTCCCGTAATTACGGACGGTACGGCGATTCTCGGACTCGGCGACATCGGTCCCGAGGCAGGTATGCCCGTTATGGAGGGCAAGTGCGCGCTCTTTAAGGCGTACGGCGACGTGGACGCATATCCCCTGTGCATTAAGAGCAAGGATACCGAAGAGATAATCAACACCATAAAGCTTCTTTCGGGTTCGTTCGGCGGAATCAATCTCGAGGATATTTCCGCACCCCGCTGCTTTGAAATCGAAACCAGACTTAAAGCCGAACTGGATATTCCCGTCTTTCACGACGACCAGCACGGCACGGCAATAGTCGTTGCCGCCGCTCTGACCAACGCGCTCAAGCTTGCGCAAAAGAATATCGGCGATATCAAGCTCGTCATAAACGGCGCGGGCGCGGCAGGTATTTCCATCGCAAGATTTTTGTTGAAGTTCGGCGTCAGGGATATCATTCTCTGCGATAAGTGCGGTATTTTGGTTGAAGGCGACACGACTATCAACCCTGCTCAGCAGGATATCGCCAAGTATACCAACCGCGGTAAGCTTACGGGCAAACTTGCCGACGCTATGCGCGGCGCCGACGTGTTCGTGGGCGTGTCGGGACCCAACTGCGTCACCGCAGATATGGTTAAATCCATGGCGGACAGGTCCATTCTGTTCACTCTTGCAAACCCCGTTCCCGAAATTTCTCGTGCGGAAGCGCTTGAAGCAGGCGCGTTCATCGTGGGTACGGGTTCTTCGGAATTCCCCAACCAGATTAACAACGTTTTGGTGTTCCCCGGACTGTTCCGCGGCGCGCTGGACGTCCGCGCTAGCACCGTAAACACCGAGATGATGACCGCGGCGGCAAAGGGTATTGCGGCTTACGTTACCGAGGACAAGCTCTCACGCGAGTTTATTCTGCCCTATGCCTACGATAAGGACGCGCATAAGTGCGTCGCTCAGGCAGTAGCCAAGGCGGCTATAGAATCCGGCGTATCCAAGTTATAATATCCGCTTGGTTTTAAAAAGGTCACAGAGTATAAAGTAAGTAAATACATATATTCAAGCTCAACGCCTGTACAATTAAAAAATTAACCGCCCGACGGAAAATATTTTCCGTCGGGCGGTTTTCTTATGCCGAAAAATCTGTCGTTATAAAAATTCAATTTGCCGTTTCAGTCGCTGCAACGGTCGGTTCCGGCTACTTAAGCGGCTGATTTCAGTTACCGTAATATTCGGTATCGTCGGGCGGAGCAGCCTTGCGTTGGCTTGAGCGCTTGCGCTTTTTCTTGCCTTTTTCGCGGGTACCTACGACGGTAAGATAAGCGATTGCAATGATTACAAGCGCGATGATGAGCAGCACGATTATAACCGTCTGCATATCGTTGTCGTAGGAGAATTCGTCCTTAATGCTCTCGGGCTGGTTCTGCTCTGCGGAGAAGGTGTAGGGCGAAAGGTAGTTTGCAACGACGTAGCCTATTACCTCCCTACCCTCGGTTTCGTAGCTGACCTTATAGAATACCGTATCTATAAAGTTGAGCGAGAACTTTTCAATAATTGTCATAACCGTGCCCTGAGCAACGGTTTCAAGCTCGGTTGCACCGCATATATAGGGGCGCGAATACGCTTTTATCGTCGACAGCGCGTATGCGTTGGTCATATCCGTGACGGGTGCGGTGTATGCCGTCTGGTCCAGCGCGGAGGTCAGGGTTATATAACTCTTGCTCTCGCTTCCGTCGTTCATAACTATAATGGTCGCGTTGCCTGTTTCCGCAATGGCAAGCGCGGAACGTACGCCGTTTATCTTAACGGTTTTGCCCACGGTGAATTTGTCGCCGCTCAGGTCGGTCAGGTTGACTTCCGTGCAGTAGGTCTCTCCGCCGTCGGCGGTGGTGGGGTTGACGGTTACAGTCTTGACCGAATAGTCGCTTAAAAGCACGTCCTTTACGTCGCCTGTCGATACGTCCGAAGCGGCGGAAAAGTCGGTATATTCAAGCGAAACTTTGTTCGCGGTTGCGCCGTCAAGCTTATAAATCGCGTTCTCTTTCAGAACGTATGCCGAGCCGTCGTATTGCTTAAGGCAGGTAAAGCCCGTTCCCATATTTTCAAGATTGCCCGAGCTGAAGCATCTTAATCCGTCCGTGGCTAAAAGGTAGGTGTACTGTCCGACGGTAAGGGTGGTAAGCTCGTCTGCAAAGGCGTAATCGATAGGGGTTGTGTTGTCGGGGTAAACGTAAGTCTTTCCCTCAACGTCGCCGATATACAGCTTGTCCTGGGCGTAATCGAGGTTGGTTATCTCGAATCCGCAGTCGAATACGGTCATCTTACTGTCGGAAGAGCCGTCGCTTTCAATCAGATACAGTCTGGTACCGTCTGCTACGGCAACGCCGTCCCCGAAAATCGCGTAATCGGATACCGAAGAAAACGTGGGCTCGCACAAAAATTCCGTGGGATAAACCGTCTGAGGTTTCCCGCTCTGCGAACCGTCGGACGAGCCGCCCGAGGAGGGCTCTCCCTGCGAACCGTCGGTTGAGCCGCCCGAGGAGGGCTCTCCCTGCGAACCGTCGGTTGAGCCGCCCGAGGAGGGCTCTCCCTGCGTATACTCGGACTGGGAGCCTCCCGAACTTTCCTCATCGTCGGCAAAGGTCGCAATCGCCGTGGAATATGTCGCGGAAGCGGCGATTAAGCACGCCAACGCTGTTGTAAACAAGAACTTTTTCACGAATATCATTATACCACCCTTTTATTTTTATGTAAAGTTATTCAAACAAATTGATTTGCGTTATCCCTTTAAAAAGATTATTCCCAAAATTAATTCTGCACAGTACGGAAACGGTCAATCCCGTAACAGTCCGCCGTGGCGCGATTTGCTGCTTGCACGCTTAAAATCAGATTAGGTTGCGACAGAACGGTAACTGCCCAGCCCCGATGCGCTTCAATGAAGATCTGTTTACACGCTTAAAATCAGATTCAGATGCGACAGAACGGTAACGGCCCAGCCCCGACTCGCTTCAACGAAGACCTGTTTATACGCCGGAAATCAATTTCAGTCACAAGAATTTTCTTAAAAAAAGTTAAATTTATTTTTTAATTATGCAGATTTTGTCAGGTTTAATGTCTTATAATCAAAACATAAACAAACGTTTGTTTTGTTTGGTGCCCGTTGCGGCGAACATGCGACGGCGGAGGGAATAATTTGAACGTAAAACGGTTGTTGCGCTTTTACTTTTCGGCTGATAAATTGAACGGCGCGTTTGACAATCTTATTATGCGCTATGCCTGCGGTTCGGGCAAGAACGAGGGCGACGGCGTGGAGTGTGCGGAAAGGATAATTTCGCTTATTTGCGCAAAGCAGAGCCTGTCCTTGCTCTGGGGATATCTCAACGGGGTCATGCAGGCGTTTTGCGATAAGGACTGCGAACTGCTTTTGTTGTACGCCTATATGCGCGGTGGTCTGTCTAAGTTTGATAAGGAACAGAGAAATAATTTCAGAAGGGTGACGGTCAGGTTTGCGCGCAAGGTCAAAAATCTTGAAAGATTTGCCGATGGCATAAAGCTGGTGAATTCGTACTACGCTCTTATGAACAATATTTAGCCCGGGTAATCGTTCTGTAGACTGAATTGTCGGTGTTGCGGAATTTTGTTTTCCTTGATGAAGCTTTCCGCGCTCGTGGGCGCAGGGCGCATCGGGGCAGAGAGTATAAGGCGCAAGGTGCGTTCGTCGCAGGGAGTAATCGGCACAAGGAGTATTCAGTGCAGGGCGTATCCGGCGCAGGATAATTATGCGTATATTTCAGCGGTTTCAGCGCAAGTTTCAGCCGTTAAGTTTGTCGTGCTTGCGCGTGCTTACGAAAAGCAGAATAAGCGCGCCCGCGGCGAGAGCTACAAGAACGATTGCGGTGACCAGAGCGGAATTTACTCCGCCAGAAGTTTCCTCCGTCTCGTCGTCGGGCTCGGGCTGTTCGACGATATTCAGCGGATAATCGTCGTTTGCCCCCTGAATATAGCCGAACGAACCCTGACAGAGTACGTACGAATAGGCGGTCGCGCCCGAATAGTACGTGCCGTAAAACGCCGCCTCTACGGTGATTTCGCCAAGCACGGGAAGGGAGGACGCACCCTCGTCTGCGCGGTAGGTTATGGTTATGGGCTTATAGAGGTAAACCACGTCGGGTCTTTCGTAGAGCGGTGTGAAATCCTTTTTCAGAACGTAGCCGTACATGGCGCGGTAAACTCCGCTGTCCTCGGCGTATTTTACGTAGTACCACTCGCCGTCCTCGCGGATTACCTGCACGCAATAGGTGTACGGCACGGCGAAAAGTGAGGTGGAAAGGTCTTTCTGGGTAAAGAAATATCCGTCCGCGACCACCGCGCGGGCGTAAAGCACGGAACCCGTCGTTCCGCTCCCGGTCTGCTCCGCCGCATAGGCGCTGACCGACTGAAAATATCCGTCTGACACAGAGGCGCTGACCGACTGAAATAATCCGCCGGGGGATGCGTAAGAAAACGCCGACTGTGCGAGCGCGACTATACAAATTATTAATAATAATAATTTTTTCATACCTAGGCATTATAGTGCGCTGTGGCGTGAAAATTTACGGAAATTTTGTCATAAAAGGTATATGAAGAGGGAAGAAATATTAAACCGGCTTGCGCAGATCGATCTGGAACTTAAGACGCGTTCGAAGAACGACAGACTGTCGGCGTACAACGCAGGGCGCAAAAAACACAAAAAACAGATGGCGTTTCACAGATGCAAAAAGCGAAACCGTTGGGTGTTCGGCGGCAACCGTTCGGGGAAAACCGAGTGCGGAGCCGTGGAGGCAATATGGATATTGAGGGGCATACACCCCTACCGTAAAAACAGAGCGGACGCCTTCGGGTGGGCGGTTTCACTTTCGCAACAGGTCCAGCGCGACGTGGCGCAGAGTAAAATTCTGTCCTATCTTCCCAAGAGCTGGATAGCCGAAATAACCATGCTTTCGGGGCGCAAGGACAGCCCTGAAAGCGGAGTTATAGACCAGATAAAGATTAAAAACGTGTTCGGCGGAATATCTACTCTGGGCTTCAAGAGCTGCGATCAGGGCAGGGAGAAATTTCAGGGAAGCTCGCTGGACTTCGTCTGGTTCGACGAAGAGCCCCCGCGCGACGTGTACGAGGAGTGTCTGATGCGCGTAATTGACAAACGCGGCGATATATTCGGCACCATGACCCCCCTAAAGGGAATGACCTTCGTATACAACGAAATCTATCTCAACCGCAGAAACAACCCCGAAGTATGGTGCGAGTTTATGAGCTGGGAGGACAATCCTTTTCTCTCGAAAAAGGAGATAAAGCTTCTGGAAAACACTATGGACTCATCCGCGCTGGACAGCAGGCGGTACGGCAAGTTTTCGTCGGGCGCAGGGCTTGTGTATCCCGAATTCGACCTGTCGGTACACGTCATTCCGCCGTTCAGCGTGCCCAAAGAGTGGCAGGACACTATTTCCATTGACCCCGGGCTGAACAATCCGCTCTCCGCGCACTGGTACTGCGTGGACTGGGACGGCAATATTTACGTCGTTGCAGAGCACTTCGCGGCAGGTAAGGACGTGGACTATCACGTCAATTCGATAAAGCATATATGCGCGTCTTTGGGTTGGAAAACCGATTCAAGGGGCAGAATTTCCGCGCTCATCGACAGCGCGGCGAACCAGCGCACGCTCGCCTCTTCCAAGAGCGTTGCGGAGCTGTTCTGCGAAAAGGGAGTGCTAGTTAATACGGGCGTCAATAAGGACGTGTTTGCCGGCATCTGCCGCGTCAAGGAGTATTTAAAGAGGGGCAACGGCAGACCCGATATCTATATTTTCGACACCTGCAAAAATATGATTTCGGAGTTTACGGGATACGCGTGGGCGGACGGCGATTCGCCCGTAAAGCGCGACGATCACTGTATGGACGAGTTGCGCTACTACGTTATGAGCAAGCCGCGCCCTGCCGAAAGGGAGATTGTTGCGCCCGTTGCGCTGGATAAAAAAAGGAGGATTAATAACCTGAATGCAAGACGACGGACTGAAAAACGCACTTAAGAAATGTGCCGTCGGGTTCGACACGAGCGAGATTGTGGAGGAATACGCGGTGGAGGACGGTCAGCTTAAACTTATAAAACGCAAGGTGACCAAGCGGGACGTGCCGCCCGATATAAAGGCGGTAAAAATGATTCTTGACGGCGAGCAGACCAAGGAATTTACCGAGGAGGAGCTGATTGCCGAGAGAAATAAACTTATTGAAATGTTAAAGGAGGAAAAATTTGACTGACAAAGAGTTAGAAGCCGCGGCCAGGGCGGAAAAAGAGCTTGTAGAGGACGTTAAAAGCGACTTTGCAAAGCGGCAGGAGGAACGCAGAAGGCTTGAGCGGAGCTGGCAGCTGAATATGAATTTTTTATGCGGCAACCAGTACTGCGACCTCAATTCCAAGGGCGAGATAGAGGACGAACCCATAGGCTACTTCTGGCAGACCAAGCGTGTATTCAACTATATCGCGCCCACGATAGACACCCGCTGCGCAAAGCTCGGGCGGATCCGTCCCAAGCTTGCGGTCAGGGCTGCGTCCGACGACGAGGCGGATATGCACTCCGCGCAGATTTCGTCCGCAATACTTGCGGCAACCTGCGAGGACTGCGACGTGGACGGAAAGATCAGCGAGGCGACCGTATGGTCGGAGACGTGCGGCACTGCGTTCTACAAGATTGTGTGGGACAATTCCGCAGGCAGGGAGATTGCCGTGACCGGGGACGGGGTGAGCGTGAAGGAGGGCGGCGTAAAAATAATTGCCGTTCCGCCCTTTGAAATCTATCCCTATACGCTGTCGGAGGAGAGCGTCGAGGCTCAGCCGAGCATCATTCACGCCCGTGCGGTCGCCGTGGAGGACATTTATTCGGCTTACGGCGTAAAGATAGCGGGCAGGGATATAGAGGAGTTTTCGCTTTCGCCCTATTCCGAAGCGGCTCACGACAAAAATTACGCGGGTACTGCAAAGGCGGTAAAACACGGATATGAAATCGTGATAGAGAGGTACGAACGCCCCACTGCGCTCAATCCCGACGGCAGGTTTACGGTGGTTGCCGGGGATAAGCTTCTGTACGACGGAGCTCTGCCCTATCTCAACGGGGACGAGGGCACCCGCACGTATCCGTTCGTAAGACAGACCTGCCTGACGCTTGCGGGCGGATTCTTCGGCGGATGTATAGTGGACAGATTGATCCCCGTTCAGCGCGCGTACAACGCGGTCAAAAACCGCAAGCACGAGTTTTTGAACAGAATTTCCATGGGCACTATCGCCGTGGAGGACGGCTCGGTGGACACCGATTCTCTGGAAGAGGACGGACTTATGCCGGGTAAAATCTTAATCTACCGTCAGGGCGGCACTCCGCCCGAAATGCTCAGCTTAGGCAGCGTTCCTTCAGAATTTTCCGAGGAAGAGGACAGGCTCATAGAAGAGTTTTCCCGCATTTCCGGCGTGGGCGATCTGACGCAGAATACGCAGGGCTTTGCCTCGGTAACTTCCGCAACGGGACTGCAGCTGCTGATTGAGCAGGACGAGGCGAGGCTGAACGTCTCCTACGACCAGATCAAGCGCGCCTTAGTGCAGATTGGCAGGCACATATTGCGCCTTTACCGCCAATTCGCCGCCGACGGCAGGCTTATGCGTTACGCGGGCGAGAACGACGTTTTGTCGCTGTTCTATTTTAAGAGCGGGGACATCTCGGGCGACGACGTCGTGCTTGAAGCGGACAGCGAAATTAACCTTACCCCCGCGCAGCGCAGAACGTTGATCTACGACATGCTTGACAGGGGACTTTTGTCCGACGACGACGGCAAGATAAGCGCGTCGGTGAAGAATAAAGTACTGGAGAACCTGGGCTATAAGGGTCTGGGCGGCACGAGGGATCTTGCAAGACTGCACCGCGTCAGGTGCGGCGAAGAAAATCTTTTGCTCAAGACCGCGCAGACTGAGGTCAAGCCGTACGACGACCATTCGGTACATATTACCGAACATACGGCGTTTTTGCTTACCCAGAAACTTTCGCCCGAACAGGAGAAGCGGTTTATCGCCCATCTTGAAGAACATAAAAAATTATTATCGGAGGTAAATAATGGATAACACGAAGCAGACCGTACAGGCTACGGCGGACACCGCGGAGGCGGAAGTGAATTCAGCCGCGACAGAGCTTGGAAAATTTAAGGACGCTCGTGCCCTGTTGGACGCCTACAACAGCCTTGAGGCAGAATTCACCCGACGCAGTCAGCGCCTTAAAGAGCTGGAAAACGCGGCTAAGGAGCAGAGCGCGCCCGTGCAGACGGCAAGCGCGCAAGCTTCCCCGCAGCAGGCGGATACGGTGGGAGAAAACCTGCTCGAAGCGGCAATGTCGGACGAGAGCGTGAAGGACGCTATAATCTCGGACTACCTTGAAAGAGCTTTGAAAAACAGGGGAGTAACCTTCATCACAGGCGGAGTAAACGTTTCCGCCAAACGCAATACTCCCGCAACCATAAAGGAAGCGGGCAGGCTTGCAAGAGAATTTTTAAATAAAAGGGAGAACTAAAAATTGTTAACATTAAGTAAAGCGGACGCCGCATTAAAGGAATACTATCTGGACGCGTTATCCGCGCAGCTGAACGGGGACGTATCCCCCTTCTTTAACGCAATAGAAAAAAATTCGCAAAACATTTTCGGTAAGTACGCTAAATGCGCCGTCTACAGCGGCAAGATGAACAGAGTCATCGGCTGCGACGAGGACGCCGATCTGCCCCTCACCGATAACGGAACCTTTTCCGAAATCACTATGGAACTTAAGAACATTTTCGGCGGTTTCTCTATTACGGATAAGGCTCTGCGCGCCTCGCAGGATTCTTCCGGTGCGATCATCAATCTGCTCGATGCGGAAATGGAAGGACTTGTCACCGACGCAAAGGCTAACTTTGCGCGCATGATGTACGGCGACGGCAACGGCACCCTTGCCAATATCCTCTCGGTAGACGACACGAAGGTGTATCTCGATTCCGTAAAACAGTGGTTCTGCGGATTGCGCGTCGACATTTACTCGGAAACGAAGATAGAGGTTACCAACTTAACCATTAAAAGCGTAAACTCCAAGGAGAAGTACGTAGAGTTTGTGCAGAACGCTTCTGCTTACGGCCTGACCGCGGGACAGAGAATTGCTATGCGCAGCTCGAACAAGAAGGAAATCCACGGCCTTGCGGCGCTCTTCAATGACAGTGCTCTTTACGGAGAGGACAAGGTCGACAACCCCTACTTCCAGCCCTATAAAGCGGAGACGTCGGAGCTTACCTCGGGCGATCTCGTCGGCGTTATCTCGGCAATCGAGGAGCGCAGCGGCGGCAAGGTGAAGATGATTCTCTGCTCGCATGAGGTGCGCAATAAAATCGCCGCGTTATTCTCTACCGCGCAGAAGGTCGTCACCACAAACGATATCAATCTCGGTTATTCAAGCGTGTACGTAAACGAAGTGCCCGTATACGCGGACAGATTCTGTCCCGATAACAAGATCTATTTCGTCAATCCCGACGACTTCGTGCTTTGCCAGCTCAGCGACTGGTCTTGGCTCGAGGATAAAAACGGCTGCGTGCTCAGAGTCGACCGCGACGCGGCGGCTTACGTTGCGAACATCGTCATGTATGCCGAACTTATCTGTAAAAAGCCCTGCGGACAAGGCGTAATCACGCTCTGACCCGAAGGCGTTCCGCGGACGCAAGTCCGCGGAACTTTACAGTACGTTTCATAAGGAGGTAATATGATAATTAACGAGTTGATTGTACAGACTATGCGCATAGTCGGCAGACCCGACTGCGCGGAGCTTGTTTTCGATGACGCCAACGATGAAACCACCAGAATGATGTATACCATGCTGTTCTGTTATAACGCGGTTATAGACGAACTCGCAAGGGGATATTTCCCGCTTAAAAATACCGAGGAAATGGAGAACGACGTGGGCGAATACAGCTTTGAAGATTTTGCGTACACGCCTGTCAAAATTCTGCGCGTAACCGACGGCAAAAGGGCGGTTAAGTGGCGGGTATCCTCGAATTACCTTGCTTGTGCCGAAAGTAAAATTACCGTTGAATACGAGTACGTCCCCGCAAAAGCCAGCTTTGCTTCCGACTTTGTTTACCCTGAGTACGAGGTGAGCAGTACGCTTGTCGTCTACGGTATGGCGGCGGAATATATGCTCATATGCGGCGATATAGAGGGTGCGGCTGCGTGGGAGAGCAAGTACCGTTCGGAAATAGACAGGCTTCTGTCGCTCCAGACCGTGCGCGGAAGAATTCCTCCCAGGAGGTGGCTGTGAAGCTTAAAAGGGACAAGCAATTCAAAAAATACAAGACGCAGATAAAGACCGTGGATTTGCTGAGCGACGACGGGTACGCCGATTACGGCTACAACCTCGTCAGGGACGGCGCGGGATTTAAAAGGAGCATCGGCGCGGAGAGGGAAACCTTCTTTGCGAGCTGTCCCAGTTCGCCCACTTCCGTATACTACTCGCACGCGACGGGCGGACTGTTTATCGCAACTTCCAACAGGCTGTTTTTGTTCGACGTAAGGGAGAACCGCAAGTACGTGTTGGTATCTGAAATGGTGACTGCGCCTCCGTTTTTCTGCGATATGTATATGGACGGCAAGTGCGTAACCGTGGCGTTCAACGAGGTCAACAGGCTGACTTACGACGGGTATAACACGAGGTCGTTCGAATCGCCGACCGAAAGGGATTTTTATACGGGCGTTATGCACGGCGGAAGATTTTTCGCAAGGGAAAACCAGGAGCCGCTCAGAATTTCCTGGACGGCAAGCCACGCCTTCGACTGGACGGAGGGCATCAACGGCTGCGGCTACGTATATCTTGCGCCCGAAGGCGGCGACGTCGTAAAGCTTGTAAGCTTCGGCGATAAGCTGCTGGCGGTCAGACAGTTCGGCATAACCGTAATCCGCGCAATCTGCGAACCGCAGCACTTCAAGGTGGAGCCGTCCGCAACCTATCTGGTTGCGGACGGCATAGTCGCCGATACTTGCGCGGTGTGCGCGGGTAAACTCTTTTTTGCGACCCGCAGCGGCATTTACGCCTTTGACGGGAGCAGTATAACCAAGGTCGAAAACCCCGATGAAGGGCGCATATCCGAGCCCGTACAGGCGGTTGCGTGCGGCGATAAGTACTATATGATCTGCACCGACGCATACCTTGGCAAGAACTACGTTTTCGGCTACGACGCAACAAAAAAGAGCGGTTGGTTTATGGGCGTTTCTCCCTCAAGACTGTTCGTTTTGGAGGAATACGTGTTTCTGGTGTACGGTACGGGCGTTTACAGGTGTACCGAAACCCGGAACAGCCGCGGATATTGGCGCTCGAAGAAGCTTTATTTCGATACTCCGTCGGTAAAGTATCTGCGCAGGCTCTATATAGAGGGCGATTCGGACGTGAACGCCTATATAGAAAGCGAGGGAATAACGCGCAACTTCGTGGGGAATGGCTGGCAGACGATAAATATGTACGGCGACAGCTTCAGCTTTATTTTCGGAACCTACGACAAGCTTAAGCGCGTGCTGGCTGAAGTGGAGGTGCGGAGTGGAATTTGATATAATCGAACTCAGCACTGCCGAAACTCAGGCGCTATCCACCGTCCAGCTAAAGCTGTTGCGAACGGCACAGCAGAAGAAGAACGCGCTGTACCACCAGTTGCAGGCGGACTTGAAGACCTACGAGCTGATGACCTACACCAACGGAGTCAGCATGTCCTCGCTCTATGCAGATAAAATGGCGGAGCTGGAGGAGGAATACGAATACGAGGTTGAGATACTGCGCGAGCAGTTAGTGTTCAATATGAGCCTGAGCGAGCCCACCAACGACGGCGAGACGGGCGATTCGGGCTCGGATAACGCGGCGTATCCCGTGGATTACGAGCTTTCTTACCTTGAACGGTACGTGTTGGTAAGGGACTATTACATGACCATAGAGGACCCGAACGAGCGACTTGCTCTTCTTGCCGCCGACGAGGTCGCAAAAAAGTATCTGGACAGCTACTACTCCACGCTGTATAACTATCTCTACACCTTTACAACCGGCTGACGCCGTATACATTTACACCCGGCTGACGCCTCGGTATTTTTGTACACGGCTGACGCCGTGCGGGCGGGCGGACTCAACGTCCGCCCGCCTTGATTTTTTCAAATATATCGACCATTTTGCTTGGGCGCTTAAGGCTTTTTTGCTTTACTTTTTTGCAAGTATAATTTATAATAGATATTATGAGAATTGCAGACAAGTGGAAAGATTACCAAATAATCGCCACGGACGACGGAATGAAGCTGGAGCGCTGGGGCAAGGTAAAGCTCTTGCGACCCGACCCTCAGGTCATCTGGAAGAGCGGAAAGGATTTGTATTCCTATCCGGGCATTAACGCCGTCTATCACAGGAGCGAACGCGGCGGAGGCGGCTGGGAGAACCGTTCTCCCTTCCCCAACGAGTGGAACGTCTCCTACGGCGACCTTAATTTCAAGGTAAAACCCATGGGCTTCAAGCATACGGGGCTCTTCCCCGAGCAGGCGGTCAACTGGGACGAGATGAGAAGGCTCATCGGCGAGGAAAAGAGACGTTTCCCCGATAAAAAGATTAAAGTTTTGAATCTTTTCGCTTACACGGGCGGCGCCACCGTAGCCTGCGCTAAATCGGGCGCGGAAGTGGTTCACGTTGACGCGGCTAAGGGAATGGTCGAACGCGCGGGCGAAAACGCCCGTCTTTCGGGCATCGGCAGCGGAATAAGATATATCGTCGACGACTGCGCAAAGTTCGTTGCGCGCGAAATACGCAGGGGCAACCGCTACGACGCGATTATTATGGACCCGCCCAGCTACGGCAGAGGTCCGGGCGGCGAGATATGGAAGATAGAGGACAATCTGTTCGATTTCGTATCGCAGTGCGTCAAGGTTCTGTGCGAGCAGCCGCTGTTCGTGCTTATCAACAGCTACACGACGGGTCTTCAGCCTGCGGTGCTCGGCAATATTCTTAAGCTGACTATGAACGGCTTCGAAGGCGACGTGGTCTCCTACGAGGTAGGTATCGCCACCGACGAGGGAATTCCCCTGCCCTGCGGAGCAAGCGGAATGTTTATCGGCAAAAGGAACGCGCCTTCCGCAAAATAAACCGCGTGAGGCGGTAAGCGGAGCGGTTAACGTTAAAAGCAACGCGCCTTCCGTGCAATAATTGCTTTAAAACAGCGGACGGACGCTTATTGGCAAAAGCGGTTTCTGCAAAATAACGCGCTTAAAATTAATTAAGGTTAAAAATATGAACGAGAAAGATTTGGTGATTTTATACGAGGACAACCACCTCATTGTCGTGCTTAAGCCCCAGAACGTGGCTTGCTGTCCCGACGAGAGCGGCGACGATAATCTGTTCGACTGCGTTAAAAGATATATCAAAAACACCTACGACAAGCAGGGCAACGTCTTTTTAGGGCTTGTGCACAGGCTTGACAGACCTACGGGCGGCGTCATGGTCTTTGCAAAGACCTCCAAGGCGGCTTCCAGACTTTCCGAGCAGATGCGCACGGGCGGTTTTGAAAAGCTTTACTATGCCGTCTTGTGCGGCGTTCCCTCCAAAAAGAGCGCGAATCTTGAAAACTATTTAAGAAAGAACTCGGTAAACAACACCGTTTACGTATGTACTCAGTCGGAAGAGGGCGCGAAGTTTGCCTCGCTCGACTATACGGTATTACAGGAAAAGGGCGCGCTCAGCCTTGCGGAGGTTAAACTGCATACGGGCAGAACCCATCAGATCCGCGTGCAGATGGCGGCGATAAACTGCCCTCTCTACGGCGATATGCGCTACGGCGGCGAAAAGGCGGTAAAGGGTAAGCTGGCGCTCTGGGCGTATTCCCTGCGTTTTTCGCATCCCACCACGGGCGAAAAGCTCCGCTTTGAAATCGAACCTCCCTGCGACGAACGTCCCTGGAATAACTTCGAAATCCGCGTCTGAGCAAAGTTTATCAAAGTTTATCGCGGCACGGTCAATAATTTTTGCCCGTAAAAATGTGAAAATTGCACTATCAGCCGCTATTTTATTATGAAAAACAGCCGAAGAAAATCAAAACTGATTGACAACGGCATTATATTATAGTATTATTTTGCTGTACGGCTGTACCGTACGGTGCGCGTTTGCGCATAATACCCAAAAGGCAACAGATATGACAAAAAGCAAAAAGACATTAATCGCGCTTACCGCCGCGTTGGCGGTATCGGCATCCACGCTTTCGCTTGTGACCTTTGCGTCGGCAGACGAGGGCAGAAGCGTAGTTCTGGACGGCACTAACGTTTTCTACGCCGCAGTTGACGGCGCAGAAGTTACCGTAACACGTGAGACCTCGGGAGAGGAAACTCACGATTTCGCTTATTTTTTAATTGAAAAGGACGAAACGGTCACCTTCCGTAAGAGCCTTGCTTACAACTGGTTCGAGGCGGATGAGCAAAGCGGCTCCGTAAACAAAACCTTCAATATGGAAATCGGCTTTAAAGAGGTCGATTTCGATAGCTATACGGTAAAGTTCCAGTCCCAGCAGTATTCCAAGACCAAGGACGGCATTACCGAAAACTACCTTATTTTCAAGCCCGAAGGCGAGGCTCTGGCCCTCTACATTTCTCAGACCGACGAATTGGAAGAGGACGCGCAGGCTTCCTGCACGGTTGAGTATAAGAACGACGCAAAGATTGCAATATCCTTCGGCGAGTACGACGCGGGCTCTTACGAGGTTTTAGTAAACGGCGAAGTCAAGGGCAAGTTTGAAAATGTTTCCAAAAACTATTCAAAATACGTCTCCTCAGGCTCCGCGGCGGTTACTCCCTTAACCTTCTCCGCAGAATTCGACGAGGAAGCCGAAGCTTCCGCAGCTGCGGGAATGGTAATGTATTCGCTCAACGGACAGAGCTTTGAAATCTTCGGAGCAAACGTCGCAGACGACGGCACGGTTACCGGCGGACACATTCTCGACAACGTTGCGCCCGTGCTCTGCCTCGACTCCAACGTAAATTACTTTACTCACGGCGGCTCGATCGACGCTGAATACACGGTTATCGACGTGGTTGCTTCTTCGCCCCGTTCGGTTGAAAACTATTACGTTCTCACCAGCGAGCAGTACGAAGCGGACGATATCGACTACGAGAGGACGGAGCCCGAAGACGGAAAGGCAGACCTCTTTAAGGCGATAAGCTCGTCTTCCACGGTCAAGCTTCTCCGCGACCAGTACACGTTCGTTCCCGACGTTGACGCGGATGCGGGCATCGTTGAAATCGACGGCTACAAGACTTACGGACTCGTTAAGGTCTATATGACCTTGAAGGACGTAACCACCTCCAACGCGCAGACGACCGACGTGTTCCTCGATTGGTACGTGGACGACGAATATAAGGTTGACATCTACGGCGAAGATTTCAAAAACAACCCCGACAAATCCTGCAACTTCATAAGAATAGTCGAAGATAAGGAGGGCGCTACCTACGACAAGGGCGCTGCCACTCTTGAAGAATACAAGGCTGAAATAGAGAGAATAGAGCTTGAGTATCAGAGCAAGATCGACGAAATTATCGCCCAGTCCGAGGACGGCAAGCTTCACGCAGGTTCGGACAGCTACTTCTATCTCCCCGATTTCTCGGGCTATATAACCGACAATCTCGGCGGCTATACCGACCTTAAATATACCATCTATTACAGCTCCAGCAGCACGGGTTCGAACGCATCGCTCAAGTACAACAATCTTTCGATTGCGCTTTCCGAAGCAAACGTAACCTATCGCTTCACCATCTACGCAACCGACGCCGCAGGCAACAGCATGTACTATCCTGCGTCGGTGGACGAGGACGGCAACGTGGTTTACGAAGAGCTTGACAAGTCCAAGATCTGGGACAAGGAATATGCAGACCTTCTGCCCTTCTTCGAGTTCCCCGTAGCTTACAGATCTGCAACCGTTGAAGATCCCGGCACGCAGACGATCGGCTACGTAGGCACAACCTACAACAACGCTTCGTTCGAAATCGAGGGCGTTTCGGGAACCTACAAGACTGAATATTCGCTGTACGTGTTCGACCGTGACGCATACTACGCAGACTTCGACGGCGCGGCTGAGCTCACCTACGACGACGTGGTTGAAAACGCTGATGCGCTCTTCAACAACACCTATATCGAGGGCGTAAACACCAGAAAGTACTTCACCACCGTAAGACCTTCTTCCAGCCTTCACGAAAACGACGAGGATTACGAAACGCAGTCGGCGTACGCTTGGAACGCCTCCAACGTAACCTTCGTTCCCCAGTCGGCGTCCGATCTGTACGTTGTAAGACTCGTGCTTACCGATACTGGTCTGACCAATCAGGTGACCGAAAAGTATATGGTAATCCGCGCTTCCGCAAGAGCTAACGAGCTCTACGGCGAGGACAACTGGGTTGAAAACAACCTGGTTGCAATAATTCTCTTCTGCGTTGCAGGCGTGTGCGCAATAGCTCTCGTAGTTCTGTTCATCGTTAAGCCCAAGGACAAGGGCGACGTCGATATGATCGAACTCGACAAGCCTGAAAAGGACAAGAAGAAAAAGAGCAAGTCTTAAAAGGTTTTTTGAAACTTTTTAGCGGCGCTTGCTTAAAAATAACCGCGTGAAAAGTACGCGGCTTCTACAATAAAATATACGGGCGACGCCGGTCGGCGTCGCCCGTTAATTTTTGTCTGAGTAACCGCAGGGGCGGTGTCCCGATAAAAGCGAAGCGGTATCCCGATAAAAGCGAGGCGGCGTCTCAATAAAAGCGAAGCGGCGTCCCGATAAAAGCCGACGGATATATATTAATATGTATAATAAGTTAAAAAACGGTGACGGTTTTCGGGTTTTTGTCCTACGGATAACAAAAATTTGTTTTGCTATTGACAACGTTGGCGGTTTATTGTAGAATTAATAGAGGCTTAGCTTGGTTAAGCACGGGGTGATAAGGAAAAGGAAAAATGAATTTGGAAGAAAACGTAAGAAAATTCGACTATTTCAGCAAGAAAAATCTGAGCCACTCGTGCGATAGCCTTACGGGACTGTTGAACCGCGAGACTATTATAGGTTACGTAAATCATCTTATCAAAAAGAAAACGCCCTTCTGCCTTGCGATGGTAGACGTGGACAATTTCAAGACCGTAAACGACACGTTCGGTCATAAGACGGGTGACAGAGTACTTGCTGCTACGGCAGAATATATAGTGGAAAAGATCGGCGAAGACGGCGTGGTCGGCAGATACGGCGGCGACGAATTCATCATCGTTCTGGAAGGCATAAGCGAATACAAGGATATCTGGGATATCGGTCACCGCATCAATATGGGCATAGCCGCGATTAAGCTTGAAGGGCTTACGGGGCTTTCGATAACCGTAACGATGGGTATTTCGCGCTATCCTCTCAATGCGGGCAGCTACGACGAGCTGTTAGAGCTTGCCGACAAGGCGCTCTACCGCGGTAAGATGAAGGGCAGAAACTGTTTCATTATCTACCTTGAGTCCAAGCATAAGGATATCGACATCAAGGCCTCGCGCGATAAGGCGTACTCAAGCATGCACCTCTGCTCGAGCGTTTTCAACTACCTCACCGAAACGGAGGACATTGTCGAAAGCATTTCCTCGCTCATAAAGCATCTGGTTGCATACTATATGTTCGACCATATGTGCATAGAAACCGAAAACGGTCTTAACTTTCAGGTTGTTCATGCGCTTGCAAAGCGCACGGGTTTTAAGGCAGTGGGCTACGAACAGCTGCGGACGCTGGTAAACAACAACGGCTTCGTTCAGTTCAACAAGATTGCCGACCTCGACGATAAGGACTACGGCAATGCCGCCGTGCTGGAGATGAAGAGACAGGAAATCAGCTCTGCGTTCTATGCGCGCATAGCCGTACACGGCAAGGAGTACGGATTTATCAGGGTTGATATGACCGATACGGTGCGCATCTGGCAGCGCGCAGAGATGGACGTAATAATTATCTCGGCAAACGCGATAGCTCTGTTACTGCACTATCAGGACAAAAACTTAAAGGATATTCCCCTTCAACCCGTCGTGACGATTGGCGCGGAATCATAAAACGTTATTTTTTACGCGAGGCTTTTTAAGCCTCGCGTTTTTGCGTTCGGAAAATCTGCATTGCATTCGCAATATCTGTATTGCATGCGGCATATCTGCTTGCGTTCGGAACGGTTGTTTTACGTGTGAAATATCTGCTATTTATGCGGAAATATCTGCGCGGAGATAATGCAAATAACAGGACTGACGGTATTGTCGTGATCTTGTCGGGTCTGCCGCGCGAAAATTTGCAAAAAAAACGGTCGTCGGCAAAAAACAGAATAATAAGTGACGAATGTTATTTCGTCGAATCCTTGCAATTTACCACAATATCTGGTATAATTTAAAAGGTATAGTACTTGGTTTTTGCGTTCGGCGTATTTTTGTGCGCGGAGCGGAGGCGGTGCTTGCAGTATACCGCTCTGCGGTTACGTCCATAAAATACGGAACGGAAAAATATATATGTCAGAAAAGAGTTACAACGCAAACGACTTAAAAATATTGGAAGGGCTTGAAGCGGTGCGCGTGCGCCCCGGCATGTACGTCGGCTCGACGGGCGTGAAGGGACTTCACCACATTCTGTGGGAGATAGTCGACAACGCCATAGACGAGGCGGCAAACGGCTTCGCGGATAAAATCACCGTAATACTTCACGCCGACGGCTCGGCTTCGGTCGAGGACAACGGGCGCGGTATGCCTACGGACGTAAACACCAAGGCGAAGATGAGCGGCGTAGAGCTTATATTTACCAAGCTTCACGCAGGCGGCAAGTTCGACAGCGAAAACTACGCCTATTCGGGCGGTCTGCACGGCGTGGGCGCGTCGGTTACGAACGCGCTCTCCGAATGGTTAAAGGTCGAAGTCTACCGCAAGACGGTCTTTAAAATGGGATTTACCAGCAAGTACGACTCCCGCCGCGGCAGGTGGGCTTGCGGAATCCCCGATGCTCCCCTTGAGGATACGGGCGAAAAGACGGCAAAGCGCGGCACGTTCGTGCGGTTTATGCCCGATAAAAAGGTGTTCGAAACGGTTGAATGGAACTACGAAACCGTATCCAAAAGATTGAAGGAGCTCGCCTTTTTAAACAAGGGCGTGGAGATCAACCTCTTCGACGAGAGGGAGCAGTTCAGAATGGAGGAGGTCGCCTCGGACGACGGCGCGGAGGTGACCTATAAAAAGGTTCCCCTGCCTCCCAGAGAGCCCGTAACCTACAAATTCGACGGCGGACTTGTCGACTTTGTAAACTACCTTAACGACGGCAGAACTCCGCTGTACGCAAACCCCCTGTATTACTGTGTGGAAAAGGAAATTCAGGTCAAGGGCGCGCCTCTCGGCAAGATTAAAATCGAGTTTGCGCTCTCCCATACCAAGGACGACGAGGAGAGTTTATACTCCTTCGTCAACAATATATCCACCGTCGAGGGCGGCTATCACGAGACGGGTTTTCACAACGGACTTTTAAAATCGGTCAACGAATATGCCCGTTCCAACGGCATTTTAAAGGCAAAGGAACCCGCGTTCGTCGCGGACGATATAAAGGAGGGACTGACCGCCGTTCTCACGGTCAAGATGAACAACGTCGAGTTCGAAGGTCAGACCAAGACCAAGCTGGGCAACCCCGAAGCCAAGGCCCCCGTGGAGCAGGCTGTTACGGAGGGCTTGGCAAAACTGATGGGCGTGCGCGGCAACAAAGCCGTGTTCGACGAGATTGCAAAAAAGGCGAAGTTTGCCGCGGACGACAGAATCAAGCACCGCGCCGAGCGCGACGTGGCTAAGGCCGCTTCGGAAAACGACGGGCTGAACCTTATCGGCAAGCTTGCACCCTGTTCGGGCAAGAATCCCGAGCTCAACGAGCTGTTTATAGTCGAGGGCGACTCCGCAGGCGGCACGGCAAAGCAGGCGAGGGTAAGGCAGTATCAGTCCATTCTCCCCTTGAGGGGCAAGCCGCTGAACGTGCAGAAAAAATCCGCTCTGCAGGCTCTGCAGAACGAGGAGATCAAGACGCTTGTTTCGGCGATAGGCGCGGGCTTCAACCGCTCGTTCGAGGTGGAAAAAACCCGATATAAAAAGGTAATAATCCTCTCCGATGCTGACCAGGACGGCATGCATATCCGCTGCATACTCTTAACCTTTTTCTTCAAATATATGCGCGACCTTGTCAAGGCGGGCTACGTCTATATCGGTATGCCGCCCCTGTACAAGGTGTACAAAAAGGACGTCGTGGAATACGCCTACGACGATAAAGAGCTGGACGAAAAAATCAAAAAAGTTGGCAAGGGATACCAGATTCAGCGCTATAAAGGTCTGGGCGAAATGTCCGCCGACCAGCTTTGGGATACGACTATGAATCCTGCTACGCGCAACCTTATTCAGGTGACCGTAGAGGACACTGCCGCCGCCGCGGAGATGATTGAAATGCTTATGGGCGACAAGGTGGACGGAAGAAAGCAGTTCCTCGCCGAAAACGCCAACTTCAACAAGGTGGACGGATTTATAGAAAAGGTCAATCTGACCAGAAACAACGGGGAGGCTGAGGACTGATGGCTAAGAAGAACAACAACGATTCTTTCCAGACGGCTATTCCGCAGGGCAACGTGTTTTCCACCCCGTTGGAAGAGGTTATGCCCTCTTCGATGCTCCCTTACGCGGAATTCGTCATACTCGACAGAGCCCTGCCGCGCGTAGAGGACGGACTTAAGCCCGTTCAGCGCCGCATACTCTACACCATGATAGAGATGGGCTTGACCCCCGACAAACCGCACAAAAAATCCGCGCGTATAGTCGGCGACTGTATGGGTAAGTATCACCCCCACGGCGACAGCTCGGTCTACGACGCGATGGTGAGAATGGCGCAGGATTTCAATATGCGCCTGACCCTCGTCAACGGACACGGCAACTTCGGTTCGGTGGACGGCGACCCCGCCGCGGCTATGAGATATACCGAGGCGCGCCTTGAACCGCTCGCCTTAGAGCTCCTGCGCGATCTGGACAAGGAGACCGTGCCCTTCTCTTTTAACTTCGACGACAGCTTGCTGGAACCGGACATTCTGCCCGGCAGATACCCCAATCTTCTGGTGAACGGCGCGAACGGAATCGCGGTGGGACTCGCCACCAATATCCCCACGCACAACCTTGCAGAAGTCATCGACGGCGCGTGCGCGTATATCGATAAACCCAACATATCCCTTGACGAAATGATGAAATATATCCCCGGACCCGACTTTTCGACGGGCGGATATATCATCGCGAACGAGCTTAAACAGGCGTACGCGACGGGCAAGGGTAAGATTACTCTGCGCGCAAAATATTCGGTTGAACAGGGCGACTACGGCAAGAAACTGATTGTGTTTACCGAGCTTCCCTATCAGACCAACAAGGCGGAGCTTCTGCGCAAGATCATGCTCCTTAAGGAGGATAAAAAGGACATACTCTCGGGCATAGCCGAGATTGTGGACGAATCCGACAGGCAGGGCATGCGCGCGGTCATCGCCTGCAAGAAGGACGCGGACGTAGACGCCATACTTGCCTACCTTTTCAAATATACCGACCTCGAGTGCACCTTCGGCATCAATATGGTAGCCATTGCGGGCGGCAAGCCCCAGCAGTTGGGTCTTTTGGACATTTTAAAGTACTACGTAAACTATCAGCGCCAGGTAATCATCCGCCGCACCAAGTTCGACTTGAAGGAGGCGGAGGCGCGCTGCCACATATTGGAAGGTCTTATAATAGGCGTTCACAATATCGACGAGGTTGTGGATATCATCAAAAAATCCCAGTCCACTGCCGAGGCGAGAAAAAAGCTTATGGAGAGGTTCACCCTCTCCGAGCGTCAGGCTCAGGCCATTCTGGATTTGCGCTTAGCCCGTCTTACCAAGCTTGAAATAGGCAAGCTTGAAGAGGAGCTCGCCCAGCTCAAGGCGAAGATAGAGGAGTACAGGGCGATTCTTGCAAGTAAGGATAAGCAGATGGGCATAGTCAAGTCCGAAATGCGCGAGATTAAAAAGAAGTACCCCTGCCCCAGAAAGACTGAGATAGTTCAGAGCGTGACCGACATAAACGTATACCGTCAGGACGTCAAGCGTCCTGCAACCGACTGGGTGCTTGCGATTACCGCAAACGACAACCTCAAGTTTATGCAGAAGGTCGACTTCGACGCGAAATACAAAAAGCCGCTTGCGCCCTCCTCCAAACAGGATATAATGTTTAAACAGACGGTTATATCCAAGTCGGACGGAGCCGCTCTCGTGTTTACCAACTACGGCAACGTCGTGCGGCTCAATCTGGAGGAGTTCGACGACGTCGACTTCAGGTCGGGCGGCATAAAGCTTAAATCCGCATACGACGCGGCGCTGAACGGCGAAGTGCCCGTAAAGATTTTCGATATAACTCAGGGGCTGCCTCAGGGCGATATAATTTTCTTCACCAAGGACGGCGCTGTAAAGCGCTCGGCGTGGAGCGAGTACGGCCTGCAAAAGCAGGTATATCCCGCAATCAAACTCAAGACGGGCGACGAGGTGGTAAACGTTGAAAGCTTTGTCGACGACGAGCTTTCGACAATGTGCTTCGTGACTCACGGCGGCATATGCCTGAACGCAGACAAGGACGAAGTGCCTTGTCAGGGCAGAATAGCTACGGGCGTAAAGGGTATGGCTGTCGACAGCGGCGACAGAGTAATCTTCGCAACCCAGATCAACGGCGAGGGCGAAATTATAATAGTCACCGAGCAGGGAACGTTCAAGCGCGTAATATCCTCGCTTATAGACCCTCTTTCAAGGGGCAGAAAGGGCGTTATGATTACCGATTCCAAATCTTCGGTTCTGTTTGCCGAATACGTCACCGTGCCGTATTCGCTTGCGGTTATCAACGAGGACAATACGGTGGCTGAAATCAACACCGAGGACCTGTCTATCGAAAGCAGGAACGTCAAGGGCAAACCCGTCAAACGTGCGGACATATCCGCGGTTAAAAAGGTTGTCGCGCTAAAATATAAATCGCAGTTTCCCGACGGAAACGTACAGATAAAATTTTAATTAAGGGGATAAAAATTATGCTTGAAAAGTACATTGAAGCCGCCTCGGGCAGAGCTAAGGCGGACCTGGTTTTAAAGAACGCAACTTACGTAAACGTTCTCAACGGTAAAATCGAAAAGGGCGATATCGCCATAGTTGCGGACAGGGTGGTAGGTATCGGCGACTACTCGGGCAACGAGGAGATCGACGTGAGCGGACTTACCGTGCTCCCCGGCTATATAGACGCGCACGTTCATATCGAGAGCTCCCAGCTCTCTCCCGAAGAGTTCGCTTCGCTCATAGTTCCCAGGGGAACGACCACGATTATCGCCGACCCCCACGAAATAACCAACGTCTGCGGCATGGCGGGCGCGGAATACATTGCAAGGGCTTCGCAGAACGTTCCTCTGGACGTAAAGGTTCAGCTTCCCTCCTGCGTGCCTGCAACTCCCTTCGAAACCAGCGGAGCAATCCTCGCCGGCAAGGACATTGAAAAGAATATTAACAACTCCTACGTCTTCGGTCTGGGCGAATTTATGAACTTCCCCGGGGTTATGTACTCGGACGCGGACGTCATTAAAAAGCTGGAAGCGGCTCATACCGCAAATAAGATTATCGACGGCCACGCGCCCTCGCTCTCGGGCAAGGACCTGAACGCGTATCTCTGCGGCGGCATAGTCACCGACCACGAATGCGTCGATATTCCCGAAATCGAAGAAAAGATAGCCAAGGGCGTGTACGTTCATCTCCGTCACGGCTCGTCTACGCGCAACCTCGTCTCCAACTCGAAGGCGGTCAACGCGGCTAATATGCGCAGGTTCATAATGTGCACCGACGACAGGCACGCCGCAGACCTCAAGGAAAAGGGACATATGGACGACGCGCTGAGAAAGGTGGTCGCCGGCGGACTCGACCCCGTCTGGGCGGTAACCATTGCAACCCTGAACGCGGCTGAGTGCTACGACCTCAAGTGGCACGGAGCAATCGCGCCCTTCTACGTTGCGGATCTGGTAGTCGTCGACAACCTTGAAAACTTCAATGCAAAGTACGTATTCAAGGACGGAAAACAGGTGGCAAAGGACGGCAAGCCCCTCTTCGATACGTCTATCCGCTACCTTCCCGAAAACGTACTCAACACCGTTCATATCAACCCGGTAAAGGCGGAGGATTTCACCCTGACGTTAAAGGGTAAAAAGGCGAACGTTATGACCATTCTTCCCGGAAACGTGGTCACGGGCTGCGAGGTTATGGAGATCAAGTCGGAAAACGGCGACGTTCAGGTCGAAGGCACCGACGTACTTAAGCTTGCGGTCGTGGAAAGGCACAACTACACGGGCAACATCGGCAAGGGACTTCTGAAGGGCTACGGCTTCAAGGGCGGCGCTATGGGCATAACCATCGCGCACGACTCGCACAACATAATTCTGTTGGGCGACGACAACGAGAGCATGGCAAAGGCGGCAAACCACCTTGCAAAAATCGGCGGCGGCATGGTAATCGTCGATAAGGAGAGCGGCGAAATTCATTCGCTCACCCTCGATATCGGCGGACTTATGTCCTCGCGCGATGCCGACAGCTTACAGCGCGACAGCAAGCAGTTGATCGAACGCGCATACGCTATGGGCGTTGACAGAAATCAGGAGGCGTTTATGTCGCTTGCGTTCCTGTCGCTCGCGGTTATTCCGCAGGTAAAGCTTCTGGATACGGGACTTTTCGACGTGACGAAATTCGCCTTTATGGACATCAACGCAGACTAAAAACTACGAAAAACTGCAATATTTTGCCCCGCGCGCCGACAGGCGCGCGGGGCTTTTTTCAGGCGCTTTTTCAGCAATTTATACGTCGGTTTAAATTAATTTAATTTAAAATACAAAAATTTACAAAAATTTCCGATAAACGCGTTTACATACGGACAAAAATATAGTACAATATTAGTTGATTAAAATCTAGTATTATGCGCTTTGAGCGCCGAATAAAGGAACAGAAAATGGGACTTATTAAATACCTTGCAAACTCCGACAGCCGCAGAGCTTTGAAAAAGCTTGACAAAATGGCGAAAAAGGTTGAGGAGCTTGAACCGAAATACGCCGTAATGAGCGACGAAGAACTTAAGAGCCAGACGGGCGTCTTCAAGGCCCGCCTTGCAAACGGCGAAACTCTGGACGATATTTTATACGACGCATTCGCGGCGTTGAGGGAAGCGAGCTGGAGAGTGCTGAGAATGAAGCACTTCCACGTTCAGATAATAGGCGGTATCTGCCTGCATCAGGGCAGAATTGCAGAAATGCGCACCGGTGAAGGTAAAACCCTCGTTTCCACCCTTCCCGCATATCTCAACGCACTCACCGGCAAGGGCGTGCATATAGTTACCGTCAACGACTACCTCGCTAAGCGTGACGCCGAATGGATGGGCAAGGTTCACAAGTTTATGGGACTCACCTGCGGCGTTATCGTCCCCGGTATGGACGACAAGGCAAAGCAGGAAGCTTACAAGTGCGATATCATCTACGCAACCAATAACGAACTCGGTTTCGACTACTTAAGGGACAATCTTAAAACGAGCATTCCTTCGATGGTTCAGCGCGAGCTCAACTTCTGTATTATCGACGAAGTCGACTCCATCTTAATCGACGAAGCCCGTACGCCTCTCATCATCTCGGGCAAGGGCGGCGAAAGCTCTCAGTTATACGTTCAGGTGGACAGATTCGTTCGCGGACTGCACGGCGGTTTCGACGACGATATGAAGGAGGCGGAGAGCCGCGTTCCCGTACGTAAAAAGAAGAACGGCACCCTTACCGAAGAGGAAGAAAAGGTAAACGCTCAGCTTGAAGCTATCCGCAAAGATATGGAAAACTGGGACTATATCATCGACCGCAAGGACAAGAGCGTAACCATAACCGAAAAGGGCGCGGAAAAGGCTGAAAAGTTCTTCGGAATAAAGAACCTCGGCGACATCGAAAACGCCGAACTCAACCACCACATTCAGCAGGCGCTCAAAGCTCACGAGCTGTTCGCACGCGACGAAAACTATATCGTCACCGACGAAGGCGAAATTATGATAGTCGACGAATTCACCGGCCGTCTTATGGTGGGCAGAAGATACTCCGACGGACTTCACCAGGCAATCGAAGCAAAGGAAAAGGTAAAGGTAAGGGAGGAAAACAAGACTCACGCTACCGTAACCTTCCAGAACTATTTCAGACTTTACAATAAACTCTCGGGCATGACGGGTACCGCAAAGACCGAGGAAGCGGAGTTCCGCACCATCTACTCTCTGGACGTAGTTGAAATTCCCACCAACAGACCCGTTCAGCGTGTGGACAATCCCGATAAAATTTTCTCCACGGTGGAGAGCAAAAAGAAGGCTATCGTACAGGAGACGGTTATGCGCCACGAAAAGGGTCAGCCCGTGCTTATCGGTACGGTAACCGTTGATAAGTCCGAAGAAATTTCAAGACTTCTCCGCCGCAACGGCATCAAGCACAACATTCTGAATGCAAAGAACCACGAGCGCGAAGCTGAAATAGTCGCTCAGGCAGGACGTTTCGGCGCGGTAACCATCGCAACAAACATGGCGGGCCGTGGTACGGATATTCTGCTCGGCGGCAACCCCGAATACCTTGCTAAAAAGCGCATGCGCGAAGAGGGCTACGACCACGATATGATCGAAGTGGCTATCTCCTATGCGGACCGCACCTTCACCGAGGAAGAGCAGGTTGCGCGCAAGAGATATGCAGAACTCTACGCGCTCTATAAGGCTGAAACCGACGCTGAAAAGCAAAAGGTTATCGAAGCGGGCGGACTGTGCATACTCGGCACCGAAAGACACGAATCCCGCCGTATCGACAACCAGCTCCGCGGCCGTGCAGGCCGTCAGGGCGACCCCGGCGCTTCAGTGTTCTTCATCTCGCTCGAGGACGATCTTGCAAAGCGTTTCGGCGGCGAAAAGCTCAAGGCGGTATACGCAACGCTAATGGAAGAGGACGAATGTCTGCAGTCGCGTATGCTCTCGCACTCGATCGAAAACGCTCAGAAGGCTATCGAGGGCAGGAACTTCGGCGCGCGTAAGCACACCCTCCAGTACGACGAGGTTATGAACGAACAGCGTAAGCTCATCTACTCCGAACGTCTCAACGTCCTTCGCGGCGGCGACGTGCACGCACAGATGCTCAGCTACATTCCCGACTACGTTGCAAAGATCGTAAACGAGACGGTCAATACCGACGCTATGCCCGAGCAGTGGAACGAGGAAGCGTTGAACGCCGCTCTCATTCAGAAGGTATATCCCGAAGAATGTACCTTTGAAATCACGCGTGAAATGCTTGAAAGATGGGATTACGACTACGCAATAGACAAAATTTCCAAGGAAGTTATCAAGTCGTACGAGCAGAAGATAGATAATATCAGCAAGGAAACCCGCGGTCAGGTTGATTACCACCAGGTAGAGCGCAACGAACTTCTGCGCGCGGTAGACAGAAACTGGATCGACCATATCGACGCAATGGACCAGCTCCGCAAGGGTATAGGTCTGCGCGGATACGCTCAGCAGGACCCTGTAATCGCATACAAGCAGGAAGGTCACGAGATGTTCGACGAAATGATCGAACGTATCCAGACCACCACGATTTCCCGTCTGTTAAAGGGTAAAATCGTGCGCGTGTCTGCAATGCCTCAGCGCATGCCCGTGCCTCCCCGTCCTGTAGCAGCGCCTGCACCTGCGCCCGCAGCAATGCCCGCGCCCGCCGCGCCTGCAACGGAATCCGCACCCGCGCCTTCTCCCGCAGCCGCACCTGCGCCTGCAACGACGGCAGGGGCTGAACAGGCTTCCAGAATGTACGCGCCCATGGCTCCCGACGCGAACTTCGTTCCCGAGAACGTTCGTATTCACCGCCCCAAAAAGGACGGAGAAGAGAATAAGTAATTCTCTTTTACGCAAAAATTAAAAACGTTCAACGCCGCGACGGATAAAAAGTGCGGCGGTTGAAAAAAGGAAGAGAATAAATAATTCTCTTTCACGCAAATATAGAAGCGCAACGCCGCGACGGAAAAAATACGAAAAAGCGGCGGCGCTCAAAGCCTGGCGGATTAAAATCCGCAAAACCTGAAATTTACGGTAATACTCCCGAGCTAAGTGAATAAATTATGTTTAAAGCAGACGATTACAGACTTAAATTAAAAGCCCTTCAGGATACGCTTGCAGAGGCTAAATACGCATTGGATATCGACAACCTCGGCGGAAAGCTTGAGGAGCTGAAAGCCGAGCAGGAAAAGCCCGAAGTCTGGCAGGACCTGGAAAAGTCCAAGAAAGTCGGCAGAGAGATTTCCTCTATCGAGGGTAAATTATCTTCCTACCAGAAGGGCGAAAACGCAATAGAAGAGGCGCTCACCTTTATCGACCTTATCGAGGAGGCGGACGACGAAAGTCTTATTCCCGAGCTTGAGGGAATGATCTCCACCGCCGTAGAGGACATCGAAAATATGCGCATACGCGCGCTTTTAAAGGGCAAGTACGACGCGAACAACGCGATGCTCAACCTCCACGCGGGCGCAGGCGGTACGGAAGCCTGCGACTGGACTCAGATGCTGTACCGTATGTATCTGAGATACTGCGAAAAAGAGGGCTTCAAGGTTACCGAGCTCGATCTGGAAAACGGCGACGAAGCAGGCATCAAGTCGGTTTCGTTCAAGGTCGAAGGCGAAAACGCCTACGGATTTTTAAAGGCGGAAAAGGGCGTTCACCGCCTTGTCCGCATCTCTCCTTTCGACGCAAACAAGCGTCGTCACACCTCGTTCGCATCGCTTGAAGTTATGCCCGAGGTCGACGACGAAGGCGAAGTGGAGATCCGCGACGAGGACATTCGTATAGACGTATACCGTTCGTCGGGCGCAGGCGGTCAGAAGGTAAACAAGACCGAAACCGCAATAAGAATTACCCACTTCCCCACGGGAATAGTGGTAACCTGCCAGAACGAGAGAAGCCAGCTCCAGAACAAGGAAATGGCTTTCCAGTACCTCCGCGCAAAGCTTATCGAGCGTCAGATAGCCGAAAGAGAAGCCGCGGATGCGGAAATTAAGGGCGAGATTAAAAAGATAGAGTGGGGCAGCCAGATACGCTCGTACGTTTTCTGTCCCTACACTTTGGTAAAGGATCACAGAACAGGCTACGAAAACAGCAACATTCAGGCTGTTATGGACGGCGATATTCAGGGCTTTATCATCGACTATCTTAAAAAGACCGTGTAAAAGGTATATAAGGAGAATATAAAAATGGCACGAAAAAGCAAGCAACAGAAAGGCACAATAACTCTTGCAGCAGCAAGTGAAGAGCTTGCAACAAGGCTCGTAAAAGTCTATAAGTGCCAGACCTTTGTCCGCACAGGCAAAGATTTGGCGGAGATGCTGTTTAAAACGGGCGTTGAAGCAGGCGCGGTACTTTCGGGCATAGCCGAACTTCCCAGCCGTCAGGCAAAGATAGACGCGGCTAACCAGGCGATAATTAAGCTCAATCAGGTTCAATATATCGCAGACGTAATGTGCAAGGCGGAGCTCTATAAACCTGCACAGGTCGAGCCTTTGACCCAATACATAGCCAAAGTAATCGCTGCGCTCAAAGAACTGCTCGCGTCCGTTCCCGAAGTAAGGCGAGTAATCCGCCTGGATACTCCCGTGGGCGTTGTGGATACCAATCCTAAAAAGCCTGCCATTGTCATTAATTCCTCCGCTCCGGTGGGCGTCGTAACCTCACCCGTGGCAAATCTGCCTGCAGGCAATTACGGCGATAAAAACTATCAGACACCTGACGTTCAGGTTTATCAGTCTTCCGACGAAGACGGATTTAACGAAATGATTTAAGTCCGTAAAGATTTAAACTTACATAATTATTTAAACTTACATATAAACGGCGGCGAAAGCGTTCGCCGCCGTTTAAGCAGACGAAAAAAATGCCGGACTGCCGCGCGCGGCGCCGTTTTGGCATCTTCATGGCATCTTCCGTCAAAAGCTTATTATGAGTAACACATTAAAAGACGTAAAAATTAAACAAGCACCCGTAATATTGGGGCTTGAATCCAGTTGTGACGAAACTGCCTGCGCAATAATCCGCGGAAGGCAGCTTTTGTCAAACGAAATTATTTCTTCTGCAACCGAACAGGCTAAATACGGCGGAGTCGTGCCTGAAATCGCCTCTCGCGCGCATACCGAAGCGGTGAGCGAGGTGACGCGGCGCGCAATCAAAGCCGCAGGCATATCCCTCGGCGAAATCGACGCGGTCGCGGTAACTTACGGCGCGGGTCTGTTGGGCGCGCTCCTTGTGGGACTTTCGTTTGCAAAGGCGTTTGCCTACGCCTTAAACGTGCCGTTAATCGCTGTAAATCACATTCGCGGACACCTTGCGGCGGCGTATCTCGACGCGCCCGAAATTCAACCGCCCTTTATAACCTTGCTTGCAAGCGGCGGTCATACCGCAATTCTTCACACCCGTTCCTATACCGGATACGAGCTGCTCGCTCAGACCTGCGACGACGCGGCGGGCGAAGCGTTCGACAAATGCGCGCGCGTGCTCGGTCTGCCCTATCCCGGCGGTCCCAACGTTCAGCGCCTTGCCGAAAGCGGACAACCTTCAATAGATTTTCCCTCCGCGTTGGTTAAAAACAGTGCGGAAACGCGCTTTTCGTACAGCGGCTTAAAGACGGCGGTTATAAACTACTGCCACAATGCCGAACAGCGCGGCGAAAGCGTTTCAAAGGCGGATATAGCCGCATCTTTCCAGAAGGCGGCGATAGATCCGCTGGTTGCCAAAACCGTGGAATTTGCTAAAATCAAGGGCGTAAACACGGTCACGGCAGGCGGCGGAGTGGCGGCAAATTCGTATCTCAGGGAAAAGCTCGCCTATGCCTGCGCAAAGAACAATCTGCGCCTTATCCTTCCCGAAAAGAAGTTCTGCACCGACAACGCGGCAATGATAGCCTCCGAAGGGCTCAATCAGTACCTTGCAGGCAACTTCGCGCCCCTTTCAATCAACGCAAAGGCGGCGATACCCCTCGGCGATATCGTCAAACAGTAAACGGGTCGCGCCCTGGTTACGGCGCGGCGTTTGCTATTAGTTTGCCGAAACTGCGCGGAGTATTAATACAGCGCGCAATATAGCCGAAACGGCGCGGCGTACTTATTAGGCGTGCGTATTAATTGAGCGCGCAATATAGCCGAACAAAGAGAGAATACAGAGAAAAAATGGTTAAGTTTATGTTTTCGGACGGACAGGACATATGTTCGTTCGACGGTGAAAAAGTTAAAAAATACACCAGCAAGTTTGTAGAAAGCTACAAGGCAAACGCGCAAAGTATAGTCCGTTCAAAGCAGTGGAAGACGACGGGCGAGGGCGCGCGCTTCCGCGAAGCTGCTTATTCGGACGACGGCGGAGATATGGTCTACGACGTAAATATCAGCGGAGTATTCCCCACCGAAAGGGAAAACGAGGTTGTTTACGCGTTTTCAATTAATCAGACTTCGGGAATATACAAAAAAGATTTAAGTGACGAAAAATCGTTGGAATCGCACGTAATTAACTCCATTGATTATACCTTTAAGGGCGGCTTTTACGACTGTGTGAGCGGTCAGCTTGCAACCTCTCTTCAGCGCGGATACTACAACGCGGATATTGCGGTAATGGACGTCTCTTCGGGCGACTATAAGACGGTTACCGACGGCGACACGATTGACGAAGACCCCTACATATCCCCCGACGAACGCAATATTATATACTATTCCTCGCGCGGGGTGGGCAGGGACGGAAGCGGAAATTTCGTCTGTTTTTCTCCTGCGGCGATATATAAGCTCAATTTGAACGACGTTAACGTTGAAGAGGTGGCGTCATCTCCTTCGTACAGCTATTTCAAACCCGCATATTACGGGGGCAAACTGTATGCAATCAAGGCTCCTGCAAAACAGAAGAAGGGCAACCCTTTACTTGAAATAATCCTCATTCCCTGGCGCATATTGCAGGGTATAGCAGGTTTTATAAACGTGTTTGTAAAGGCGTTTTCTGGCAAGAGCATCACCTCCGACGGCGACAATCCCGCAAAGGGCAGGGAGATAGACAGCCGAAAGGTGGAAATTTACGGCAACCTTATCGACGTTGAAAAGGTGAAAAAGCAGAACGCAAGCAAGAAGGACGCGGACTACGGCTACGTTCCCAACAGCTGGCAGCTTGTGGAGGTGGAGAGCGGCACGGTGATTAAGTCGGGCGTTGCCGACTACGATATTGCCGAGGACGGCACGTTCGTAATCACCAACGGCAGGCGCATATTTACCGTTAAAGACGGGGAGTGCAAAAAGGTTGCAAACGCTCAGTTCTGCCTACGGGTAAACTGTAAACACTCCGTCAAAGAGTCGGTCGATCTGTTCGGCTTCTGATCGGTTGGTTATTTACGCGATAGCCTGTTTGAATTATCGCGCACACTGCAGACGCTCCGTCAAAGAGTCGGTCAATCCGTCGGTTGGTTAAACTACGGGCTGTTAAAATCGCCGCAGTAAAGCGGCGGACAAAATTAAATAAACTGATTAAATTCGCTTTACTTTTGAACGCGGATTTAATATAATTAATTTACAAAAAAATTCCATTAAAGGCGTTTACAAAGGACAACGCCGCGCGAAAGAACCGCTTTTCAGAGAGTTCCCGGTAGGTGCAAGGGGACAAGCGCTTCGCACGGATATCACCTTTCAGCCTGCGCCCCGAAACTTAGTGCGTTTTTGCGCAAGCTTACGGGATTAAGGGCGCACGGGTTCGCAATCCGTTATAAATTGCGGCAAATGTCGGTTTGTTTTGGTGGTATAAAAGCGCTTTTTTCAGAGTGTCCGAACATCGGTGCACTCTGTTTTTTATTTATCGCGCATACGGCGTCAATTCAGCCGCAGATTTTAACACGTTATAAACTCATTTCGAGAGGTTACGGATATGTATAATAAAGTAGACACTTCCTTGAATTTCATTGAAAGAGAAAAGGAAATCATCGACTTCTGGAAGAAGAACGACGTCTTCGAACAGTCGGTTAAAAAGAACGAGGGCGGGGAGGAATTTTCCTTCTACGACGGCCCTCCCACAGCCAACGGCAAGCCCCATATCGGACATATTTTAACGCGCGTTATGAAGGATATAATCCCCCGTTATCAGACGATGAAGGGCAAGCACGTTTTGAGAAAGGCTGGCTGGGATACCCACGGTCTGCCCGTTGAACTCGAGGTCGAAAAGACCCTCGGCATAGACGGCAAGCCGCAGATCGAAAGCTACGGTATAGAGCCCTTCATCAAGCAGTGCAAGCAGTCCGTCTGGAAATACAAGGGCGAATGGGAAAAGATGAGCGACCGCGTCGGTTACTGGGTGGATATGGACAACCCCTACGTAACCTACGACGATAAATATATCGAATCCGAATGGTGGGCGCTCAAACGCATGCACGAAAAGGGACTTTTATATAAGGGTCACAAAATCGTTCCCTATTGCCCCCGTTGCGGCACGGCGCTCTCCTCGCACGAGGTTGCGCAGGGCTATAAGCTTGTAAAGGAAAACTCTGCGGTTGCGCGCTTTAAGGTTAAGGGCGAAGAAAACCGCTATATCTTAGCCTGGACGACCACTCCCTGGACGCTCCCTTCAAACGTAGCGCTCTGTATGAATCCCAACGAAGCCTACGTCGAAATCAAGGCGGACGGCGTAAACTATATTCTTGCCAAGGCGCTCGTCGGCAACTTCTTTGAAGAGTACGAAGTGGTTGCAGAGAAGAGCGGCAAGGAATGGGAGGGACTGGAATACGAACCCCTCTTTGGTGAAACCGCTGCCGAAATCGTGCGCATCAGCCCTGCAAACGCGCCCTTAAAGGCGCACTACGTGGTCTGCGACAACTACGTAACAATGGGCGACGGCACTGGCGTGGTTCATATCGCTCCCGCATTCGGCGAGGACGACTATAAGGTCGGCAAGCGCTATTCTCTGCCCGTCGTTCAGCTCATCAACGAGCGCGGCTGCTTCGACGAAAGATTCGAAAGCTTAAACGGCTTGTTCGCCAAGAAGGCGGATAAGCACGTTCTGGATATGCTTGAAGAAAAGGGACTCCTGTTCAAGGTAATTCCCTTCGAGCACGACTATCCTCACTGCTGGCGTTGCGACACGCCCCTTCTCTATTACGCAAAGTCGAGCTGGTTTATCGAGGTCACCAAGGTAAAGGACGACATAATCGCCGCTAACCGCTCGGTCAACTGGATGCCCGACACCATCAAGGAGGGCAGAATGGGCAACTTCCTTGAAAACGTCATCGACTGGGGTCTTTCGCGCGACAGGTATTGGGGAACGCCCCTGCCCGTCTGGATTTGCCCCGACTGCGGCGAAATTCAGGTTATCGGCTCCAAAGCCGAGCTCAAGGAAAAGTGCGGCATCCCTGCCGACGAGGATATAGAGCTTCACCGCCCCTACCTTGACGAGCTCACCTGCTCCTGCCCCAAATGCGGCGGCAAGATGAAGAGAACGGCGGAGGTTATCGACTGCTGGTTCGACTCAGGTTCGATGCCCTTCGCTCAGTATCACTACCCGTTTGAAAATAAAGATCTGTTCGAGCAGACCTTCCCCGCAGACTTCATCTCCGAAGCGGTCGACCAGACCCGCGGTTGGTTCTACACTCTGTTGGTTATCAACACCATACTTTTCGGCAAGGCTCCCTTCAAAAACTGCATAGTTTTGGGACACGTAAACGACAAAAACGGCATCAAGATGTCCAAGCACAAGGGCAACGTCGTGGACCCCTGGACCATTCTTGACAAGCAGGGCGCGGACGCGGTTCGCTGGTATTTCTACACAGGCAGCGCTCCCTGGCTCCCTTCACGCTTCTACGAAGAGGCCGTGTCCGAAGTTCAGAGAAAGTACATCGGCACGCTGTGGAACACCTATGCGTTCTTCTGCCTGTATGCCGAGATAGATAAATACGACCCCTCCAAGTTCGATTTAAGCAAGTGCAAGCTGTCCGTTATGGATAAGTGGATTCTCTCCAAGCTCAACTCGCTTGTAAAGCTTGTGGATAAGGATCTGGCTAAGTACGAAATCACCGAAAGCTCGCGCGCATTGCAGGACTTTGCGGACGTGCTTTCAAACTGGTACGTTCGTCGCGGCAGAGAGAGATATTGGGGCAGCGAGATGACCGAGGACAAGGCGGCGGCTTACACCACGCTGTACACCGTGCTCGTAACGCTTGCAAAGCTCACCGCGCCCTATACTCCGTTTATCGCGGAGATGATGTATCAGAACCTCGTTCCCAACTTCTATAAGGACGCGCCCGTGTCCGTTCACCTCTGCTCGTTCCCCGTAGCCGACGAGGCTATGATTGATTCCGAGCTTGAAAAGGGTATGGACGGCGTGCTTGACATAGTCGTTCTGGGCAGAGCTGCGCGCAACGCGGGCAACCTCAAGAACAGACAGCCCCTTTCGGAAATGGTTATGGTCACCGCACGTGAGTTCACCCTCTCCGAAGAGGAAAAGCAGATTGTCTTAGAGGAGCTCAACGTCAAGTCGCTGACCGTTGCCGACGACGCAGGCAAGTATATCTCCTATAAGCTCAAGCCCCAGCTCAAGACGCTCGGACCCAAGTACGGCAAAAAGCTCGGCGCGATCTCGGCGTTCCTTGCAAAGTGCAACGCGGCTGAAGTTGTCGAGGCGGTCAAGGACGGCGGCGTATACGAAATCGTCGGCGAGGGCGTATACTTAAAGCAGGAGGATCTGCAGATATTCACCGAAAGCGCAAACGGTTACGTCTCCGCGGCTGATAAGGGAATAACAGTAGCTCTCAATACCCACCTCACTGAAGAGCTCATCGACGAGGGTATCGAGCGCGAAATCGTCTCCAAAATCCAGAATATGCGCAAGGAAGCGGGCTTTGAAGTCACCGACCGCATAGAGGTTTACTACGTTGCAAGCGGCAGGTCTGAGGGCGTGTTCGAAAAGAGCAACTTTGCAGGCGACGTGCTTGCGGGCAAGGTTGAAGCAGGCACTCCCGAAGGCTTTACTAAGGAACAGTCGATAAACGGCGAAAAAGTCACCATTACGCTTGTAAGAAAGTAATTTAAGGCTACTTAGCAATAATCGGACGATTGCGCAAAAAGTTTTTTGCGAAGAATCAACCGTGCGTTGCGGCGGCTTTCGACAGAAACGTTCAGGCGTCTCTCAAAAAATTCATAACTGATAAAAAACGCTCGTAGTATATACTATGAGCGTTTTTGATTTACAGGTTGGCGAAAGCGGAAAAATTATGCGCATAAGCTCGCAGGGAGCGGCGGCGAGCAGGCTCTCCGCGATAGGTTTTTCGAACGGGAAAAGGCTGACCGTGCTAGGCTTTTCGCTGTTTAAATCCAGCGTTTTAGTGGCGGTAAATTCCACCCGCGTTGCGCTCAGAAAGTCGGTTGCGGAGTGCGTGGAGGTGGAAAGGTGCAGATAGTTTTGGCGGGCAATCCCAACGCGGGCAAGACCACGCTCTTCAACGCGCTCACTCACAGCAAATTAAAGACGGGCAACTGGCACGGCGTGACGACTGAAAACTTCACGAAGAAAATCGGCGGCGTAACCTACGTAGACAGCCCCGGGCTGTACTCCTTCGACGGCTACACCATGGAGGAAAAGGCGGCGCAGGAGGGCGTAAAGGGCGCGGATCTGATTGTCAACGTAGCCGACAGTCTGACGCTGGAAAACGCCTTAAAGCTGACCCGAAAGCTGTTGGCGATAAACGGCAACCTCGCGCTGTATTTAACTAAAACCCGCCGCCTTAAAGCCAGAGGCGGTTGGCTGGACGCGGAGAAGCTTCAAAGGCTTGTGGGTGTTCCCGTGTACGATTGCACGCCCAGGCAATTGAAAAAACTTATCGACAGCGGAGAGGTCGCGCGGGCGGTAAGGGAGGCGGCAAACCGCCGAACTCCGGGCGTTCAGGCGCCCGATTTCAGGCTGGACGACGCGTATTATTGCGGAGACGGCGCATTGAACCGCGCCGAAAAGCTGTTTTACAACAAGTATGCCGCGCCTGTAATTTTCGTCCTTTCGATGGTTTTGACCTTCTTTATAACCTTTCACCCGATAATGCCCGGTGCGGCGCTGAAATCGCTTGTAAGCTACCTCGTCTGCGACCTTTTCTCGGGGGCGGTAAGGGGCGTAATGACCAACGGAATCGCGGCAAGCTTCGTGTGCGACGGGATAATTGACGGGGTGGGCGGAGTTCTGTCCTTCATACCCCAGCTTGCAGTGCTGTATCTTGCGCTGATTCTGCTGGACGAAAGCGGCGTTATGAGCGCACTCTCGTTCGTCACCGACGGAATATTCGAAAGGGCAAATCTCTCGGGCAGGGCGGCGTTTTCGCTCATTTCGGGCTTCGGCTGCACGGCGGCGGCAATCTCCACCACGCGCGGATACGTGTCGAAGAGCGCGCAGCGGCGCACGGTGGCAATCCTGCCGTACGTCCCCTGCGGCGCAAAACTGCCCGTTTTTTTAACATTTTTATCCCCGATTTTTTCAAACCCGTTCCCCGCCGTGTGTATTTTGTATTTTTGCGGAATTGCGCTCTCGGTCGGGCTTTCGCTAATTATAAAGGGCGACGGAGAGGGATTAATCAGCGAAATTGCGCCCGTGTCGCTTCCGCAGTTTTCGGCAGTTAAAAACAAGTTGTTTTTTCAGCTGCAATCGTTTATAATAAAGGTGACCACTTACGTTGCGGTATTCTGCGCGGTAAGTTGGTTTTTGTCGCATTTCAGCTTTACAATGCAGTACGTCGAAGTGCAGGGCAGTATGCTTTGCGCGCTTTCGAAAATAATTTTACCACTCTTTTATCCGATGGGCATAACCGATTGGCGCATAGCCTACGCAATGGTGACGGGTTTTGCCGCCAAGGAGAACGTCGCGGCGACCATATCTATGCTCATGCCCGAGGGCATAAATCTTGCCTTTGCGCCGTCAATGTCGGCTTGCGCGTTTGTGCTGTGCTGCCCTGCGTGCATCTCTGCGTTTGCGGCTTCCTCAAAGGAAATCGGCTTAAAGACGACGGTTAAATACAACCTGTTACAGCTTGCGTTCGCATTCGCGTTCGCGTATCTTACAAATCTTTTGTTCCTTCTTTTATGAAAAAGTTCACAGTAGATAAAAATACAAATTTAAAAGACTTCACCGACGCCACCTATCCGCAGGGCAGTTTTTATCTTAACCTTTTGTTGCGCTCGTCAGACGTAAGGGTTAACGGGGTTAAGGTCAATAAAAACCTTGCCTTGAAGGCGGGCGACGAAGTAACCTACTATACTACCGCCGCACAGGAGGGCAAGAAGAGCCACACCGTGCTCTGTGAGGACGAGTATATCTGTTGCGTGGACAAATTGAGCGGCGTATCCACCGAGGCTCTGGGCTGCGAGTTGGGGTATCTTCCCGTCCACAGATTGGACAGAAATACTGCAGGCGTGATAATTTTTGCCAAGTCTCAGAGGGTAAAAGACGACCTTGTCGACCAATTTTCGCAGAAAAAAGTGCAAAAGATATACCTTTGCTATGCAAAAAACGCATTTAAAACGCCAAATGCGACGCTCACGGCATATTTAAGTAAGGATAGTAAGGAAAGTAAGGTAAAAGTTGCGGACAGGCATAGGGACGGTTATTCAAAGATAGTCACGCAGTATTCTCTGCTTGAAACGAACGGCGACTATGCCTTGGTTGAAGTTATTCTTCACACGGGCAAGACCCATCAGATACGCGCCCAACTTGCGCACATAGGCTGTCCGGTTCTGGGCGACGAAAAGTACGGCGACGAGGCTCTCAATAAAAAATACGGCGTCAGGCGCCAGATTTTGATTTCTAAAAAAATCTCCTTCAATATGTACGGCAAAAGCTACGAAATAGTGAGCGGACAAACTCCCGAATTGCCCAAAAAGTAAACAGTCCGAACAACAAACGGTAAAAAGCAGGAAATATTCAAAAGTCAAACCGTGCGAACTGTAAATTGTTAATCGCCTGAATTATTTAAATAATTTAGCATTTAACTGCCGGAAATAATTCGCCGAATTACTCAAAACAATCAGTCTCAAACACATAAAAAATCGCGGAGACCGCAAAATGCGGTCTCCGCGCTTAATTTTATTAATTATTCTTTTTTGCGCTTGTTCATGGGTACGTATTCGCGCCTTTCCTGAACGCACTGGTAAGCGGGGCGGATAATCTTTCCGCCGTTTGCCAATTCTTCCATTCTGTGCGCCGACCAACCTGCAACTCTCGCTATTGCAAACAGGGGGGTGTACAGTGCGACGGGCAGGTTGAGCATTGAATATACGAAGCCCGAATAGAAGTCCACGTTGGGGGTTATGGGCTTGTTCAGTTTTTTCTGCTCGGAGATAATCTCGCCCGCAACCTTTGCAACCGTGTTGTACAGTTCAAATTCCTCTTCCCTGTTCTTTTCGGTGGCAAGCATGCCTGCGTATTCCTTCAGAATTTCCGCTCTGGGGTCGGAAATGGTGTAAATAGCGTGTCCCATACCGTAGACCAGACCCGAGTGGTCGAACGCCTTCTTGTTCAGAATCTTATATACGTAGTCGCGTACTGCCTTTTCCGAACGTGTGGTAACGTTTTCCTTGATGTTCTGGAACATCTGGTTTACCTTAATGTTCGCGCCGCCGTGCTTGGGCCCTTTGAGCGATCCCAACGAAGCCGCGACAGACGAATATGTGTCCGTTCCCGTAGAGGTTGCCAGGTGAGTGGTAAAGGTGGAAGCGTTGCCGCCGCCGTGATCTGTGTGCAGAATGAGCGAAATATCCAGAACCTTTGCTTCCAGATCGGTAAACGAGCTGTCCTTTCTCAGAATGTGCAGAATGTTCTGCGCGGTAGAGTATTCCTGAACGGGCTTATGAATGATAAGCGAACCGGAGTTTGTGTTGTAGTAGCGGTAAATTCGGTAAGAGTACGCCGCAATCATGGGGAACTGCGCAATAAGCTGCAGGCTCTGGCGCAGAACGTTCGAAAGCATTATATTGTCGGGGTCGGGGTCGTAGCTGTACAGATTGAGCACGCACCTTGCAAGCATATTCATCATATCCTTGGAGGGCGATTTCATAATTACGTCGCGCACGTAGTTTCTGGGCAGAACGCGGAAGTCTGCAAGCATATCCGAAAAATCGTTGTATTCCGACTTGGTGGGAAGCTTGCCGAAAAGAAGCAGATAAACAATTTCCTCAAAACCGAATCTGTTCTCTGCAACGCAGTTTTTTACCAGATCCTTGACGTTATAGCCACGGTAACACAGAACGCCGGGAACGGGCGTTCTTACGCCGTCGATGTGCTGCCACGAAGTGACTTCCGAAATCTCAGTAAGGCCGCAAAGCACGCCCTTTCCGTTCTTGTCACGCAATCCGCGCTTTACGTCGTATTTTTCGTACAGCGAAGAATCGATAACGTTGGTCTTGGAAAGCTCGTTTGCAAGCCGTGAGATATTGTGCGAATATTTTACTATCAGATTAGCTTCGTTAAAATCCAATACCGTTCTCCAAAAAACATAAATTTAAAAAATTATACCATATCGGCGGTCTTTTGTCAAATGAAAATCTAATGGGCGGTAAGTGAGAGGATTATGATACGTCGGTTAAAAATTTGATATTGACAAAACTTTACAAAATAAATAAAATATATGCGTGGGGTTTAAAACGCGCCTTAATGAGTTTATATAATATAGTAAGAGCTAAACAGTTATAATTTTAAGGAGATTCTATGCAACAGGTTAAATTAGTTTCCGCTGACGAAAAACTTTTAATTTCGCTTTCGGGAGAAATCGATTCCGCCACCAGCGAAGACTTTTATCAGCAGGTTGCCGCAATGTTTGCGCACGACCCCAAGGATATAGTTTTCGATTGTACCGCGTTGGAGTTCATCGACAGTACGACGCTCGGCACGTTTGTAAAACTTTTTAAGAAAGTAAAGAGCGAGGGCTACACTTTCAAACTTATCAACGTTCAGCCCAGAATTAAAAAGTTGTTTTCAATCTGCGCGCTCGACAGGATTATGGAGATAGAATAATGAAAGAGTTTAAAGTAAGTTTTGCTCTTGCGGACAGCGAGTTTCTCACCGCGGAAAGGCTTGTAGTGGGGGCGATATGTTCCACTGCCGAAGTCGGAGTGGACGAAACCGAAGATTTTAAGGTCTGCGTCACCGAAAGCTGCCTCATTTTAAAGAACTGCGGATTCGAAAACGTTGAAATTACGTTCTGCATAGCCGACGGCGTAAGCGCGGTTGTAAGCGGAAGCGGCGGAAATGTATGCGAAGGCGACAACGAATTCTCGCTTGCGCTGGTCTCTGCACTCGTAAGCTCGTGCGAAATCGAAAGAACGGGCGAAGCCATTTCAAAAATTATTCTTAAATTATGACTAACGAACAGGCAACCGAGCTGTTTAAGGAATACCGCCGCACGGGCGATATAAAGCTTAGAAACCAGCTTGTCGAAAATTATATGTACGTTGCTGAAATACTTGCAAAAAAGTTTTCAGGACGCGGCGTAGAGTACGACGACTTGTTGCAGGTCGCATCTGAAGCGCTGATTTCGGGTGTCGAAAAATTCGACCCCGATTTAGGCAACCGCTTTACGACCTACATAACCCCCACGATAACGGGCATTATTCGCAACTATTTCCGCGATTATTCCCGTTCCGTCCGTCTGCCCAGGCGCATCTACGCGCTCTCGGCAAGGGTCAAATCAGCTATTAACGATTACTATAAGCAACACGGCTCAAAGCCCACGGTAAAACAGCTCTCCGAGATTCTGAACGAGGACGAAGAAAGTATTATCGAGGCTATGGAAAGTCATGCTCCCATCAGCCTTGACACGCCCGTAAAGGGCGACGAGAACGATACGCCGCTGTACGAGGTCATTGCCGACGACAATTCTTCGTTTGAAAAATTCGAGGATTTGGACGCGTTAAAAACCGAAATAGCCAAGCTGCACCCCAAGGATCAGCAGGTGGTGTTGTACAGATTTTTACAGGGCAAATCTCAGGTGGAGACGGGTAAAATTCTCGGCGTAAGCCAGATGTACGTTTCGCGTGCGGAGCGAAGAATAGTCGAAACGTTAAAGGAAGCGCTTTTAAAATGATTACTTTTAAAGTGGACAATTTAATGAATATGAACTCCGCGCTTCAGGACTTTTTAAATTTTTTAGAGAGCGAGAACGTGGCGGAGGAGGACGTGTTCGACAGTCGCCTTGTTAGCTGCGAGCTGATAACCAACGTCATTCGTCACTGCGGCGAGATAGCCTTTTTCAGGGGAGAAATCGATGGTGATAAGATAGTAATCGCCGTATCTTCCAAGAACAGCGGAGGCATAACCGTAAAGCCCGTTCTGCCCGACGTATTCGCAGAAAGCGGCAGGGGACTGTATATAGTCAACACAATCTGCGGCGGCGATATGCACGTTGTCGGCAACGAAATATGCGTAAACATCAAGATGAAATAACTGCGCGTTTTATCATCCGCTTTGCCCGATGAACCGTAAGCGTAGTTTCCGCGTCGGGTATCGCACAAACATTTAAATAATTTTTCAAATCACGTTTTATATAGAATAAGGCACGCCCACAAGGCGTGCCTTATCTTTTTTGATTAATTACATTACTATAAAATAACAAACAAGGGCACGCCGACAAGGCGTGCCTTAATGCCTTCCTTTTCAGAAAGTTATCAGTGTGATACGGGCGGTTAACCTTTTTATGGCGATTAAGCGGAGAATATTAACCTGATACCTTTCTGAAATACAGCGCGAAAAAAACAGCGGTCGCAGACATAAGTCTGCGACCGCAACTTAATTACGATAAATTACTTCCTGTTATTGTTGAGATGTCTGTAAATCTTGGAAAGCAATCCGCGTGAAAGCATTGTACGGAACTTGCCAAGGTAGATAAAGATTACAGGGAAGAAGTCGTCGTTGTTTCCGCCGATTTCGTAGTCGGGTAATTCTGCAGGGAGGTCGCCCTTCGCCTTTCTGATGAATACCTTAGTGAACTCAACTTTTTCGTCGTTGGTAAGGGTATCCATAAACGCGTCGGTAGGACCGCTGTAAACGGTCTGTACGTTGTAGATAACCTTGCGTACGGGAACTTCTTCAGTCTGCTTGCTCTCTCCGCCGACGGGGATAGAAAGCTGCTCGTCTTCAACAATCTCTTCGGTTACGGTTGTGATGGTGGGAACAGAGGGAGCGCTCTCTTCTGCCGTAAGCTCGTCTTCGGTTTCGTCAACGGTCTCTTCAGCTTCTTCAACCGTTTCTTCCTCGATCTCTTCTTCGATTATTTCTTCAGCTTCTTCAACTTCTTCTTCGGAAGCCTTAGCGCTTTCTTCTACTTCTTCAACCGTTTCTTCCTCGATTTCTTCCTCGATTATTTCTTCAGCTTCGTCGATCTCCTCTTCGGTGTCGATTTCAGCTTCTTCGATTTCGTCTTCGATTATTTCTTCAGCTTCGTCGATCTCTTCTTCGGTATCGATCTCGGCCTCTTCGATTTCCTCTTCGGTATCGATTTCCTCTTCGGCTTCCTCGACTTCGTCGATCTCTTCTTCTTCGGTTTCTTCCATTGCGGAAACAACTTCGGGCTGAGTGCTTACGATGTTGGTCTCTTCAACCTTGGCGTCGGTAAGTCCGGGATCTTCGATTCTGAGGGGGCTGGCGGTCTCGTTCTTCTTCTTAGCCGAGCCTGCCTTGCAAACTCTTACGATTGAAATAATAACTTCAATCAGAGCGATGACAGCTAAAACGTAGAGGTATACGCCCACGTTAACTTTAATTACAAGCAGGGTAACTATGGTGGTAACAGCCGCAGCGAGGACGATAAGGTGTCTTATAAGCGAGAATACTTTAGCGCCTCTTGCGTAAACGATTTCGCCGTCTTCGTTATACTTTTTGCCTACGGAAAGACCGATGAGGTCGATGATGAAGTTGAGGCTGACGAATACAACTGCAACGAGGACTGCAATGAACATCACCTTGTCGCCCATTCCGATTGAGCCGGAAGTAAGGTATTCAACTAAAGTAGCGGGATGGAAGAGGTAATAAATGCTTGTGATCGCAGCAGCAGGGGTATAGGAAGACAGACCTGCTATGGTTGCGAAAGTCAAGTCGGAATTGATATTGGCAAGCAAATCGGTAAGGCTGGTCTGAATCGGGTTGCCGAGGTAATAGGTAATAACGCCTACGACGTTGAACAGTAACGCGAAAGACAGTGCCGAAAGAACAAACGCAACGGTTTTGTAAGCGCCCAGACCCTTCTTGTTGATTATACTTTGAATTGCGAGAATTATAATGAGTACAGCGCCTACGGCAACAACGGGCAGGTTGTTGTCGATCGTAACGCCGGGAGCGGCGTTGAAAGCGGAGGAAATGAGAATAGTTGCGATAACGAATATTGCAAGAATTTCAACGATATACGCGCACACGCCGCTCGTTCTCTTGTTTTTGTTACCTGCGAGAACGGGGATGAGCATTATGACAGCCAGAACAGTAACTACGGCGTAAGCAACGTAAAGAATAGATGATAAATTTAAAGATATGCCGAATAAATCTACGCTGGTTGCAACAAATTCGGGAAGCGGATGTCCTGAAGTTATGCTTGCGGGAAGCAGATTAAATCCCAGGGCGCTGTTTATCATTGCGGGAAGGTACCAGAAAGCCATACCATCGATTCCGAATGAAGCAAACGAGCCGAAAAGGGGAATAAACCATGCGCCGATAATTACCAGAAGTGCGATTATATAGGTGATAACCGACGATTTCTTGTTCGGACTTTTGACGTTTTCAGTTGACATAATTGTACTCCGTAACTGTTTATTTTTGCGGCGAGATGATTTCGCACGCGTATTTACTAAATAATATAATAAAATTATTTAGATCATTTTAATACAAAAATTGACGGCTGTCAAGATGTAGCGGGTAAAATTGTACTTATTTAATATAATTTTCACAGCGACTCAGCCACGCGGGAAGAAAAAATTACCTTTAAAAATAATTTTGTCGCAACGCGAATTAGTTATTCACCCTGCATTTATTTTTGATTTACGCTCAAAGCCGACTGAAAAATCTCTTGTAAATTCTCAACCGGTATAGTATAATAATATAAACTTATTATAAAAATATAACATGAAAACGACCGGCTGGTATGCACGCAATATTTCAATCGGAGCGGTAATATGTCCCAACTAACGAGAAAAAACGGCAAAAATCTTTCTTTAAATAAGGTGGTAGGAGAGCTTACGAAAGCTCAACGCGAAAAGCTTTTAGAGGGGTATGAGCTAAAAGATTTCGTGAAAATTTTTGAAGACGCGGATATGATGAACACGCTGGACTGTCTGTTTAAAAGCGACCTGAACGTTTCCCGGGCTTCGCGCGCGCTGTATATGCACCGCAATACGCTCATTTACAGGCTGAACAAGATATCCGAACAGACGGGTCTGGACCCGCGTGAATTTTCGGATGCGGTAACGTTTATAATTCTGCACAAACTGTATTGTGCCAAGTAATTTCCGGAGCAAGAAGCATGGATAAGAAAAAATTATATAAAAGAATATTTGCGGTCGTTGCGGCGCTTATAATCGCCGCGGCGTCGTTCGGGCTGGGTTTTCTGGTCAAGGACTGCACGCAGAACAAGTACGTCAATTCCTACGAATGGGTAATAAGAAACATAAAAGACCACTACTATTACGAGGTGAACGAGGACGACGTGTATAAAGTCGGGCTTTCAAATCTCAGGGGAACGGTGCTCGATATTTATTCGCGCTACTATACTCCCGAGGAATACAAGGCTCAGACTGCCACCGTCTCGGGCAACCAGAGCGGACTCGGCGTTTACGTAAGTTACGTTGAAGGCAAGGGCTCGCTCATCGAAGGGGTAATAGGCAATTCTCCCGCATATCGCAGCGGACTTAAAAAGGGCACGTTCGTTACGGGCGGCATTATCGGGGATACGGCGGTAGAGTTTTCGTCGCATAACGAGTTTATATCGTTTGTAAACGCGCGCGCAACGGGCGAAGAGTTTACGCTTGTAACCGACCGCGGAAATTATACTATGGCAAAGGAAGTCTACCGTTCCAGCTACTGCTCTATGGCGACTTCGACTCAGGCGTGGGACGTAATTTACGACAGCGACGGGTCGATGCAGGTGGTTTCGGTTGCCGGGAGCGCAATGAGCTTCCTGCCCGAAGATACCGCATATCTCACGTTCCCCGACTTCTACGGCAACGCCGCCGGAGAAATGGCTGAAATGATTTACCGCTTCAACGCAGAGGAGTGCAAGACGCTTATTCTCGATCTCAGAAATAACGGAGGCGGCTCGGTAGAAGTGCTCTGCTATATAGCAGGACTCTTCACGGGCACCCGTGAGGGCGCTTCCGAAGTGGCGATTTCGGCAACCTATAAAGACGGCAAACAGGAGATTGCAAGGGTAGTCGACTGGGCTCCCGAGCAGTATTGTTTGCCTGCGGACGCTCAGGTATACGTGCTTGCCAACTGCAACACGGCAAGTGCGTCCGAAGCGCTTATAGGAATTCTGGTTTCCAACGGTATAACGACCTACGATAACATATATATTTCGGATTTTTCTCAGGAATATCTCCAGGCTACGGGCAACACCGCAAAGAATTGCTGCACCTACGGCAAGGGAATAATGCAGACGACTTATCCCAACTACGTGACGGGCGAAGCCATCAGCCTCACCACCGCCGTGGTATACTGGCCTAACGGAAGGACCATTCACGGAATAGGTCTTACCCCCGAGGACGGTTGCAGAACGGTTAGCGCCGAGTGGAGCGTAACCTACGGGGATGAAGAGCTTAAATCCGTCGTTTCAGACGTTGCTTCAAGGATATATGCGGGTTAACCGCAAATTAAGGCGCGGCAGTAAGCCGCGCCTTTTCTGTATAAAAATGCGGTAGTTGCGGCATATTGCCGCACCTTTGCGGAAAATCCAGGCGGTGAGAGCGGCATATTGCCGCACCTTTGCGGAAAATCCAGGCGGTGAGAGCGGTATATTGCCGCTCCTTTGCAATAAAACAAGTCGACGCGGCATACTGCCGCGCCTTTTCTGTATAAAAATGCGGTAGTTACGGCATATTACTGCACCTTTGCATAAAATTCAGGCGGTGAGAGCGGCATATTGCCGCACCTTTGCGAAAAATTAAGAACAACGTGCGCGGCGGAAAGCCGCGCACGTTGCGCTTAAAAATTTATTGCGGTTTTTTAAACCGCTTGATTCGTCTTGCGTCAAAAATTATGCAGACCGAGTATCCGCTCTCCACGCGCGTTACGTCCAGACTGAATTTCCCCTCGCCCTCGAAATATTCTTCGCATATTTTTTTGAGGTCGGAAACAAACAGTTCTCTCTCGCCCTCCGTCATCTCTTCCCTGTCCAATATCAGCGCGTCAATCATATTCTGCTCCTCATTTTCCGCTTAACCAGTCCGCCCACTCCCAGGTATGGTCTTATAACTCCGTAGGTCTTGTCGCTCTTTCCCACGACGTAGTCCGCCGCCATCTTAAACGCCTTGACCGTACACGGCTTCATCTTTCCCAAAGGCATGGTCAGGTCCTCGGGAATAACCGCGGCAAGCGGCGCGCGGAGCAGGGTGGAAATTTCCTGCGGGGTCATAATTTCTCCGTCAAACACAAGCCCGCCGTTCACCTTATTGACTATAATCGCCGCGTTCCTGAATCCGCCGTCCTTAAGCCTGCTCAATTCCGCGTCTGCGCATTTGACCGAGACGGGATAGGGGTCGGTGACGACTATCGCCCTGTCGCACGCGCCCTCGGCGGTTTTATCGCAGATTACGTAGTCGAAAAGTCCGTCCAGGTCGGCTACGGCGCGCTCGGCAAACTTTGCGTTACTGCACCCCAGCGACGGCAAGAGATAGAAGTTCGGCGAGCGCGGATGCTGTAAGACCGCCTGTTTGACGCGGCAGGCTCCGCTCTCTGCCTCTGCAAGGGTATAGACCTGCAACCCCGCGACTCCGGACGCTGCAAGCGCGCCCGCGCACCTGCTGTCGCCGTCGAAGAGCAGAGTCCTTTCGCCCAGAGCGGAGAGCGCAAGGCTCAATCCCACGGCGCAGGCGGTTGTTCCGACGCCGCCTTTAAGGCTCGTGATGAGTATTTTTTCAGACATTTTAAAAAATTTCTCCGAAAATTATATAAATATTTTTTTATTTATTGTATACCTTTTCAGTTGCAAAAAAAGGGTATATTCTGTCCTGTTGTGACGGAACGTGTAATTTAATCACAAAAATTCCGCGGGGTAAGTGAGTAATTTACTTTTCTTTATTGCGGGTGGAAAATTATACCATATAATATATACGGCAAATTTTTTTCAGTTTATTTTTAGTTTATAATCAAAATTATCATTTTGTTATGTAAATATAATGCGTAGTATGCCGTCCTGAAAAGGGAGGCGGAAAATACGACGGACGATTTAAATTTATTAATTTGTAAAATAATCAGAGAGTGAGAAAAATATGAAAAAATTTGCAAAATCATTTGTGGCGTTTGCGCTTGCAGTAGGCGCGTTTGCATTCGGCGGAGGTCTTTCCGCATGCGGCGGTAAAACTCAGGAAACCGAACGCCCCACAAACGTGGACATCACCAAAACGGCGGCCCCCACGGACGGCAGTTTGCCCACCGCTCATTCTGCGGCGGAAAATCTTGCCTACGTTGCGTACGTTCTGGACAGTCAGCCGCAATACCATTGCTATACTTACACGGTGACGAATGCGTCGATTGCCACGCAGTATACCAAGAGCTATAAGGACTATAAGGACGGCGTAACCGTCTCCTCGGATATAACCTACTCAAGCATGGTCAAGTCCGGTTCTCAGGCGGTGTTTGTGAACGGCGAAAACGGACAGGAAGCCTATATGCGCTTTTCCGAAGCTCCCGACGCCAATACCGATCACCTGAACGCAAAGTGGTCGAACGGCGCGCCCGTTCATTTCAACGAGCAGGCGTATCTGTATACGTACGGCTTGTTCCAGACCGAACTCACCAACTATATCATCAACGCCCAGACCATAATCGACAGCAAGGAGATTAAGGTGAACGGGGACGGCACGTATACCCAGAGCGTCACTTTAGACCCCAAGGCTAGTACTTATTATTATCAGTACGGCATGAAGACGCGCGGCAACCTCGGCAGCTATCCCGATTTCCAGAGCGTAAAGCTTTCTGTAACCTTCGATTCTTCCTGGCGCGTCACCGCGCTCGATATCGACGAGGTTTCGCTCGTAAACAAGGGCGTCACCGTAACCAGCACGTCCGTTTCGCATGCGGAATATTCCTACGGCGACGATACGTTCGACAACAGACACTACGCGTTCTATAACGACTATTTCAAGCAGTATATCGGCTCGACCGACCTTGAAGAGGGCGGCAACGTCGATCAGGAAATGGTGGTGGACGTAACCAACGTTCTTTCAAACGGCTTTGCCAAGATAATGGACGGCGGTCAGCAGTTCGAAGTAAAGGCACTGCTCGGCGAAAACGAATACGTGGGATATATCTTCCTCTCGCTCGACCTCGCAGATCCTCTGAATACTCTGCATGCAAGAATAAGCCTCGGTCAGACCCTCGACGAGCAGACCCTCTACATAGAATATGCCGACGGCGAAGCGCTGGCATATTACGGTGAAAACTTTGCGCTCACCGTCAATATCGCGGCTCTCAAGCCGCACATAGATGCGTTCGGCGAATGGCTGGACGGACTCAATCAGGTTTTCAGCGGAGCGGTTCAGGCTGAACAGGCGGGCGTATTCTCTTCGGACGGCGACCCCCTCACCGAGCTTATGAACGCAATGGCTCTGCAGACAACCGATTCTTCCGCGCTGCTTTCGCTCGTCACCGACGACCTTCTCGGACTGGGAGTCGGCGTGGACGCTGAACTTGCTTTCGGCGTAACCAAGGACGCGATAACCTTCCGCAGCGCGTCCATCAGCGGAATTTCCGTAGGCGGCGAGGGGCTCGATTTGACGTTAACCCTCAAGTCCACCACGGCTGACGTTATTTCGCGCGAAAAGACCGACGCCGAAGCGAATCTTGCCGACTACGTTGCAGACGTGTTCAAGCTGCTTTCGTCCGACCTAATCAAGGTGGATTTAAAGCTTGACGGAAACTCTGAAAACGTAATGATAAGCGGACTTAAGGGGCTTGAAATTTCCGCTACCGCGTACGTGGATATCGACGGCGTGACCGTGGGTGCGGACGTAAATCTCGGCTATACCCGCGGAAGCGACAAAATTTCCGCAACCGTGAACGCTTATTACGATTACGACCCCGCGTCCTCCTCTTACGGCAAGCTGGTCGTTACCGTAACCTCTTTAAACGGCGTTGAAACCGACGCGCAGGTATGTTGCGACCTCTCCGAACTCATTCAGGCGATAACCCCTCTCTTACAGGCGGCAGGCTTGCAGGATTCGGCGCTCGATTCGTCTGAGTTTGATATCGCATCGGACGTTGTAGGAATAATCAACGGTGCGCTCAGCGCGGATTTCTCGAATATAATGTCGGGGCTCTACGCCGACAAGTCCAAAATCAAGGTGTCCGTCGACGTGGACGAAATTTTAAACGCTATTGCGGTTGACGCGGGCGTTCAGTTCGGCAAGTGCAATCTTGTTTACGCTCTCGCAGACGAAGGCGGCGAACTCAGCGTAGCTCTCCCCGCGATCGGCTTTAATCTGGCTGTCACGGGCGCAAGCGGCGAAATTATCAACCCCAAGGGCGAAAACTGCCTCGATCTGACCGACCTTGTAAACGCGGTAAATTGCGTCTACGGTGAAATCGGTAAGATTGTTCAGACGCAGAAGCTGTCGTTCACGGTTTCGGATAAAACCGTTCTTACGTACGGCAAAGTAAGCGCAAGCTTAAGCGGCAGCGGCGAGGTCAGCTGGAAGGAAGGAGAAGAGGGCGTTGCTCTCGATTTATCCGTTGCCCTCTCGAACAATGCCGACGTTAGCGCGACACTTAAATTAATTTACGATAAAAATGCGGGCGACGATAAGCCCGTAATCCGCCTTGCTATCGGTAAAGCGGCTATAGATATTTATGAAAAGGACTTAAATGGATTCGGTACCCAGTTAGACAGTCTTTCTTCAACCTTCGCTCAGACTCCCGCGATTGAAACGGGCGACACCGATCAGCTTTTGTCGCTGTTGTTCTCCGTTCTGTCGGGTACGGACTGGGTTAAGGAACTCAACAACTTCACGCTTACCTCCGACGGCAAGTCGGTTGCGGTAAGCTATCTTTCGGACGCGGCTGTAGACGTCGTTCTCAGCGCAGACGGCGAATTAAAGCTTTCGTACGACTTAAGTTATAACGACCTCGTCGCCGCTGCGGAAATTTCCGCAAGCTCCGCGACGGGCGTAGCGGAAAGGCTCTCGGGCGAATTCGACGCTATGTCCCCTGCAAGCACGGCGAACGGCGACAGCTTTGTCAAGCTTATTTACGACTTCGCGTTCGACAGCTTCAACTCGGTCGATATTAAAAACGTTCTCGGCGAAAGCTACGGCTTGAGCCTTACGCTCGACGGCGATGAAAGCCCCGTCTCCGCGCTCAGCGGAATCAAGGTGGACGCAACCTTAGGATTTTCAAGCTGCACGGCGGGCAACGTCGCGGATTTAATGCTCGATATTAGCGTAAGCGGCGTTCAGGTAAAGCTTAATCTCACCCTTATCGGCGAGGATATCTATGCAAGCTTAATCAACGTAAGCGGCAACGAAATACCTCATCTTAAGATAAGAACCACAGCCGACAGCCTGTATCTGCTCGTTTCCGACCTGATTGACACTGCGGTAAATTCCAATCTCTTATCTCAGTCGCTGGCGGTTGATACGGGCTCTGAAGAGGTCGAAGAGACCAAGCTTTCCATCTCTTCGGTTGTGACTGCGCTGGTTGAATTCGACTGGAACAGCGCGCTTATCTGCGCTCAGACCGAAAACGTAAAGAGCGTCACTCTCGATCTTGACAACGCATTGAACCAGCTCGGCATACAGCCCGGATATTCAATCGGCTGCGTCAAGGCTAGCATAACTTCTCAGGAAGGCAAGGCGCCTAAGCTTTCGGTCAACGCTGTAAATAACGGAAAGATCTGGCTTTCGATCGGTTCGTATTCTGCCGAAAAAGACTACGAAAATATAAATAAAGACGAATACATAGATTTCTCCGAGGTCACCGCGCTCAATATCGTTGACGTACTCAATCTCGTAAACGCGGAAAATCTCGAGCTCAACCTTTCTCTTGACAACTCCGACTACGGAATTAAAGCGGAAGGCGCGGTATATATCAGCCCCAAGGGACTTACCGTAGGCGTAGAAGACCTCACCGTAACGTATGTGTACTCGGGTATGCCCGTATCGGCAACCGTTTCCGCTTATTATCAGGATGACGAGATTTATCTCCACCTCACCAACGTCAACGGCGCGGACTGCGCAGTCAGCGTCAAGTGTAAAATAAGCGAAATGACCGAGGCAATTTCCGCGCTTCTTACCTCCGCTCAGATCTCCGTTGATGGAATCGGGTCGGATGCTCCCATAGAGGTTGAAAGCCTTGTTGAAAACGCGCTCAAAGCCGATTATTCCGCAATAATTTCGGGCGTGTTCTCCGATAAGAACGGATTGGGCGTCAGCGTAGACGCCGACAAGCTTTTGGAAGAGCTCGGCGTTGAGCTGGACGTTTCGATAGGCAATATCAAGCTTGATTACGCGGTCGGCAACTCCGATCTCGGCGGAACGCTGTCCGTAGAGGTCAAAAATCTTGGACTTGCGCTCTCGCTCAGCGGCAGCGAAAAAGCTCCCTCCAACAGTACGGAAGATTGCCTCGATTTGACCGAACTTGTAAATCTCGTAAACGACGCGCTTGCAAACCGCACGTTTGAAATAGGCTTAAGCTTCGGCGGAGCAAACATCGGCGGAGTGGACCTTACGGGCGTAACCGCAGACGCGACTGCGTTTGTAAACCTCGGCGAAACCCCTTGGGCGTATGCAACGGTTGAAGCAAGCTACGCATACGACGAAAACACCGTAATCGACCTTGAACTTAGCGCATACTACGAATATGCAGACGGCAAGAACAACGTATATCTCACCTTAAATAAGATAGGCAATCTTGAACCTGCGTTTGCAGTATACTGCGAAGTGAGCGAAATAGCAGAGGCGGTCAAGCAGCTTTTGACCTACTTCAACGTGGGTGAAATAGCAATGCCCGAAACCTCGATAGACACCGCAAGCGTAATTTCAGGCATACTTTCCGCAGACTTCGAAACGCTTATCGGCGAACTTACGGCAAACAGCGCGGGTCTCACCGTGACCGTAGATCTTGACAACATACTTGCAATTCTCGGCACGGAGCTTGACATAGAGCTGGGCAAGGCAACGCTCAATTACAACACTGCAGACAAGAATTTTGCAGTAAATGCAGCAAACTTCGGCTTGGGGCTTACCGCAAGCGTAAGCGAACAGACCAAGCCTGCATATCCTGCGGATTGCCTTGATTTGACCGAGCTTGTAAACCTCGTAAACGACGCGCTTGCAAACCGCACGTTTGAAATAGGCG
>JBJEUX010000050.1:0-17949 GCA_051884055.1 Candidatus Coproplasma sp. | reverse complement strand
ACCGCCGCAACGTCGGCGATTATACCGTAAGGGACAACCATATATACCTCGCTGTAAAAATTATGCGGCGGCGGTTGGACCGCCGCCGCAGATTCGAATTATTCCGCAGTAACGGGCGTGAAAGTATTGTCGGTATTGTTTAACGTAGCGGTAAACGCACCGTCAACCACGAAAGTATAGCCTATGCCGGGAACGCCGCTCAATCCGCTGACCGAAACAGTGCCGTCCGAGACCGTGTAAACGCCCTTGAAAGGACCCTTTACCATATCCGAGCCTTCGGGTATGCCTATCGTGCAGCTGCCGTCGCTGTAGAGATTGAGCGTGAACACGTCAGTCACCTGCTCGTTAGTAATGGGATTGAGGCTGGTTGCCGAATAACTGTAGGTTGCGGTAAGTTCGGCGGTCACTATGCCGTAAACTCCGCACAGCCAGTCGTACAGCTCGCCGAGATTTTCATCCGTATAGAACGCCGCGTCCATATGTCCCGCGCCTTCGATTATGGAGTAGTGAAGATTGATCTTCGCTACGGGAATGGTCTGAGCCTCGTTGTATTCTTCGATAGCCGCCTTAAGGAGCGCTGCGTGAGCCATATTTACGCTCGTATCGGCGTCGCCGTGCTGTATCCAGATATTCTTGCAGGGGAACATGCCCGTGAAGTAGGTTGAAAGGTCAACCGCAGAATTCTCGCCCAGCCATGCGTTCACGCCGCCGTCGACGTTTGCGCCTATTTCGGAGTCGCCGTTGGAGACGGGTCCGTAGAAATCGATGTAAGTATTGACGCTGAAGGTGTAGTCAGCCGCGCCTTCCGCCTTGAAGTCAGCCGCGCCCGAAAGAGCGACGAGTGACGCGATCGTAGAGCCTGCGCTCTCGCCCATAACGACTATTCTGGACGAGTCGATTTTATAGTCCGAAGCGTGGTCTACGAGATACTGAACGGCCGTCATGCAGTCGATTACGCCCTGAGGATAGGTACCCTCGCCGAGTGTATAGTTGAGACTTGCGCACACGAAGCCCTTATCGCGGAAATAGCCGTAGACGTCGCTCATCATCTCCGCGCTGCCCATCTTGAACGCGCCGCCGTGAATGGTGACGAGCAGGGGCAGAGCTTCCTGAGTGGTCGTGGGGACGTATACGTTCATGGTCTGGCTGTCGGTGCCGTCGACTACGTATTTAACGGCCTCGTAAACCGTGCCGTCCGTCCACTCCTCTTCATCACCGCCTATGCCGCCTGAAATGCCGCCCTCTGCGCCCGTAGGCGTGAAGGTGAAGGTATTATCCGTATCGTTGAGATTTACTTCGCAGTCGCCCGTTTCGGGGTCTATAAGGTCTGCAAAGAGTCCGGGGTGTCCTACGCCCATTACGGTTTCGCCTGTGAGTCCCTTGATTTCAGCCTTGCCGTCGGTTCTCGTATAGGTACCCGTATAGGTATCGGAGAACATGGCGTTGGATATTACCATAGTCGCTTCGCCGTTGTCGCCGAGAGTGAGAGTGAACGTATCGGTGCCTAAAGCGCCCTCGTGCGAATAGGTGTAAACGTTATCCCCTGCGGGCAGTTCGGGCAGAGCCGAGCTGTTGCCCGTGGGCTTGAACGTAAAGGTGTTGTCCTCTCTGTTCAAGGTAACTTCGCAGTCGCCCGTCTCCGCGTCGATGATGTCGTTCCAGAGCCCGGGTGTAGCCGAGTTAGCGTTGTTGGGATTGTTGAGTCCCTTGACCGAGACCTCGTTCCCCTCGGCGGTGTACGTGCCGAAGTAGGAATCGTTGATAGGTCCCGCCTGAATGTTCATCTGCGCGTCCTTGCCGTCCGAAAGAATGAGCGTAAATTTATTGTCGCCCATATCGGTAACCACCGTGGCGGTATAGGTGCCGTCCACGCCCTCGGTCTTTCCGTCGTCGCCGCATGCAGCAAGCGAAAGACAACCGAAAACAAAAGCAACTGCAGCAACGACTGCCAGTAACGGTCTGAATAATTTTTTCATTTTTTCCTCCTGATTAATTTTTTATTAACGTACCTTTAAAGTACGGTTTAATACTCTGTGTACTCTGACTTAATACTTCGTATCCTCTAATCCGCAGAACGCGTCCACGGGGCTTACGCCTTTGAAGTCGCTCCTGCCGAAAATCTTTGAAAGTGCCGCGCGCAGATTGACTTTGGTGGGCGTATATGCGTTGACGAACGCCTTTACCGCGGGTATATCCTGCAGGTGATAGGGGTTGTACAGCGAGACGAATACGCTCTTTTCTTCGTGGATATATCGGGGTATATCCATCGCGTGCTTAGGATTCCACGAAAGTCTGACGGTGACGCGGTTGCTCTCCGTAGCCTCGTTTGCAAGATATAAGGTGAGTCGGTCTTCGGAAAGCCCCTTAACGCCGTGCATATCGTCCTCTTCGCGGCGGTATATTTCAACCTCAAACCCCTCTCGTTCAAGCATAGTTGCGGCCGTTTGAGTCAGACTCTCGCCTTCGAGATTGTCGCTGCCGAGAGTTATAAGCCTTATCTTTTTATATCTTTCGGGCGTTACGGGCAGGATATCGCCGATATTTTTAACCAGCGTGACCGCCTTGTCGGCGCACTTTTCAACCTTTTCCGCCTTATTTTCAACCTTTTCCGGCATATCGCCGCGGCAGACCTTTGCCTTGAGCGCGAGGATTCTCGTCACCGCATCGTTTAAGCGTTGCTCCGTGACTATGCCCGATTTAATGCCCTCCAGCATGAACTCATAGTCCTCGTAAAAGTCGGTGGAGAACACTATCATATCGCAGCCTGCGGCTATGGTGTGGGGAATTGCCTTGCGCCTCTCCATTGCCATTGTATAGCCGCCCATAATGGTTGCGTCGGTGGTGATTACGCCGTTGAAGCCGTACTTCTCCCTTAAAACGCCCGTAAGCAGCGCCTTTGAAAGCGACGCGGGCAGACAGTCCTTGTAGGTGAGGGATTTGTCAATACTCATCTCCACCGCGGGCTGCTTAATGTGCCCCACCATCACGCTTAAAAGTCCGTTTTCAATCAACGTGCGGTAAATTTTGCCGTAGCTTGCGTGCCACTCCTCCGCGGATAAGCTGTTAATCGTGGGATGAAGATGCTGGTCGCGGAAGTCCACGCCGTCCCCGGGGAAGTGCTTTGCGCAGGCAGCCACGCCCTTGCTCTGAATTGTTCTGACGTATTCGAGCGCGAACCTTTCCACTCTGTCGGGGTCGCTACCGAAGGTGCGCACGTTGGTTATGGGGTTGCGGAAGTTGTAGTCTATATCGCACACGGGCGAGAAGGTCCAGTTCACGCCGACGGCGCCGCCCTCCTCCGCGCAGACCTCCGCAAAGTCCTTACAGCAGCTTAAATCGTCGGTTGCGGCGACCTGCATCTGCGAACCGAACCACGTTCCGTCCGACACTCCGCCGACGCCGCCCTCCTCTAAGTTGGCGGCTCTCAACAGCGGCACTGCGCCGCAGTCGATCTTATCGTATTTTTCCTTAATGACCTCAGTGGGTTCGGGGCGGAACAATACGCCGCCTATGCAGTAGTCCTCTACGAGCCTTTTGAGCTCGTCCGCATCGTAGATAGTTCCGAGTAGACAGAACAGCTGCCCTGCCTTCTGCTCGGTCGTGAGATTATTCAGTTGTTCGTATACCCGTCTCTCCTGTTCGTCGGTCAGGTAGAAGGGGTTTGCCTTTAAGTTAATCATCTCTCTTATTTACCTTTGCCCTTCCGATTTCACAGTGCGGTCGGGACAGCGAACAGCCCCTGTCGCAGCCGTCGCACGTATCTTCGTCGGCTGATATATCCGCATCTTTGCGGTGTCCGTGCCGACCGTGACGTCCGTGACCGTGCCCGTCCTTTCTTAAAAAATGCGCCGAAATATATTCGTCCGAAAAGACTCTGTCTAAAAAGTCTATGCACTTATCGCTCACCCACTTTTCGTGATACCAGGGGTGGCCGTGATGCAGTCTGCCCTCCTCGACGTGCAGTTCAACCCTGTCGTCACCAGCGGCTTTCCGTATTGTTTCAGCGAGCTCTATCGACTGCTGAACGGGCACGACCTGATCCATTCCGCCGTGGAATATACAGAAGGGCGGAACACGGCGGTCGACGTAGGTGGTCACCGCCGAGAGGCGGCAGAGCTCGGGGACTTTGGTTATCTGCGTGCCCAAAAACCTCGATTCGGGAGAAATTTCCTCGCTGTGATCGGGAAGTCCCGCGCCGCTCTCTTTGAGTTCGTCGTCCATTTTAAGGAAGTTAGCAACGGGTCCGCACCAGTCGATTACCGCGTTAACGTGGGAGGAATATTCGCCGTAGCCCATACTCCTGTCCTCGAACGCGGGATTGAATGCGGTCACTGCAATAAACGAAGCCAGCCAGCCGCCCGAAGAGGGTCCCCAGACGGCAATTTTTTCGGGGTCTATTCCGTATTCCTTAGCGTGAGCGCGCAAAAATCTGATTGCCGTCTTGCCGTCGTACACCATTGCGGGGAAGCGAGCCTCGCCGCTTAAGCGGTAGTCGACGCTGACGACTACGTATCCCCTTTGGGTCGCGCGGAGCATGGGCTCCAGCGCGTCGTCCTTTCGGGTTCCCTTCATAAACGCACCGCCGTGGAAATAGACTACGACCGGGTTAAGCTTTCCGGACTGCACGTCAGGGAAATAGATATCCATCTTCTGCGACGGAGAAGAATCGCAGTAAGCTACGTCCAGGAGCTTTTTATTTACCGCGGCGGTGAGTTTTTCGTCTATGAGAGGTATTACAAAGTCGAAATCTTCCATTTCAGCCTCTTAAAGGTTTTCCCTTACGAACGACCAGACGATCTGCATATTGTCGTCCGATTCGAACATCTTGTCCTCGTGGTCGGCGCCCTCAAGCGCACGGAAGCGCGCCCTGCCCTTGCCCAGTCTGTTTTCAATCGCTTCAAACAGTATTTCAGACTGCGCGTAGGGCACAAGTTTATCCACCGTGCCGTGCTCTATGAGCAGAGGGCACATATTGTCGGAGATATAGCTGATGGGGTTTGCCTTTGCGATAAAGTCCCCGTCCACCTGACCGAGCGGCTTGCCCATATAGTTGGACTCCGCGGAATAGCTTTCGCCGTGGTCGGTGAAGGATACGCCGTTTGCAAGCGCCTGTTCGTCCATCTTAGAAAAGTCGGTGGGTCCGAACCAGTCTATCGCCGCCCTTATGCGGCAATCGTGAGAATAGCTCCTGCCCTCCTCGCCCAAAAACTCTCCGTCGGGAATATTCATCGCCAGCATAGCGGATAAATTTCCGCCTGCGCTGCCGCCGATAGTCGCTATGCGTTCGGGAATAATGCGGTACTTTTCGGCGTTTGCCTTTAAAAAGCGCACTGCGTTTCTGCAGTCGAGCACAGCCGCGGGGAAGATAGCCTCGTCGCTGAGTCTGTAATTTATAGAGGCGAAAGCATAGCCCATTTTAATTGCGTCGAGCAGCTTTTTAACGTGTCCGTCGCGCTTGTCGCCCACGGCAAAGCCGCCTCCGTGAATATGTATGAGAAGGGGGAACGGACCCTCGCCCTCGTCGGGCAGGAATATATCCATTGTCTGAGCCGCCGAATCCCCGCCGTACTTAACGTCCAGAAAACTGCGCTTTACAAAGCTGACGTCCACAAGCGGAGGCATAGCGTCTGCAGGGGGTTTACCGCCGCTGAACTTAAAGCCGGGCGCGCCCATGGGAGGCTTATCGCCGAAGGGAGGCTTTCCGTCGAAGGGAGGCTTGCCAGCAGGGGGATTGCCCATAGGGGGCTTGCCGTCGAAGGGCGGTTTTCCGTTAAATTTATCGAAATCCATATATAATACTCCTTGAACAGTTTATTTTATCGCCTTATTTGGTCGTCTTATTTGGTCGCCGCGACTTCGCCCTCGGGCTTTGCACCCGACGGAGTAAGAGCCTGCGGAGGCAGCATATCTTTCTTTATACGCACCTTTGCGTGCGGTCTGTTTTTGAATATATCGAACGCGACTGCCGCAAGCAGGATTGCGCCCTTGACTATATTCTGCGCGTCGGAATCTATGAGTGCCATCTGCATACCGTTGCCGATAATCTGCATGATGAATATGCCGACGACCATACCCATTACGTTGCCCTTGCCGCCCATCATCGAGATGCCGCCGATAATAGCCGCGGTGAGGCAGGTGAACTCGTAGCCGTTCGCCGTAGTCGTGTCAGCATAGCCCTGCACGGACATAACCACGCAGCCTGCCAGAGCGAAGAACGCGCCGCAGATTGCATAGCAGAGCATTGTTACGAGGTCGACCTTTACGCCTGCAAGGCGTGCGCACTCCTTGTTGCCGCCGACGGCGAGCACGTTTCTGCCGAAGTGCATCTTGTTTAAAACGAACCACACTGCGATTATGCAGACAACGCCTATCCAGAAGCTGACGGGCAGGTCCAAAAACCTTGCGGTATTGAGCCACTGGTCCTCCACCGCTATATTGTGCTTGCCCTTGCCTGCGATTACCGCAACCAGACCGCTGAACACCATCTGGGTTGCAAGCGTGATTATGAGGGGGAATACCTTGAGCTTTGCCGCAAGCACGCCGTTAATAGAGCCGAGCGCAAAGCCGATTACTATACATATCAGGACCGCAACGAACGAGGGCACGCCGACGTTAATCATCATTGCGCCGCAGCACGCGCTGGTGGCAGCTATGTAGCCGACGGATAAATCTATGCCGCCCGTCATCATGACGAAGATTATGCCCATGCCCGCGATTAAGTAGGGCGCGGTACTGCGCAAGAGGTTCATTATGTTTCTTCCGCTTGCAAAGGTGGGGTTAAGGCAGGTGAAGAAGATGAACAGCACCACGAAAATTATGTAAGCCGTTCCCTCCCTGTAGGCGTAATTTACCGCCTTCTTCGCCGTTCCCCATAAGGGGAGTTTGCCGTTTTCGTCCCTGACGAACTGTTTTTTTACGTTGCCGAAAATTTCGGACGCCTTTTCTTTGATTTTCACGAAGCTACCTCCTCTCCGATTTTTAATCCCGAAGCCAGCGTGAGCACGTTTTCCTGAGTGAATTCCGCCTTGGAGAGCTCACCGCCCACTCCGCCTTCGTATAAAACTAATATTCTGTCCGACACGCCTAAAATTTCCTCCATATCCGAAGAAATCATGACGATGGATTTGCCTGCGGCGGTCATCTCGTTCATAAGCTGATATATCTCGTACTTCGCGCCGACGTCTATACCCTTGGTGGGTTCGTCGAAGAAGATTATATCCATATCCGCCGCCATGGTCTTTGCGACTATCACCTTCTGTTGGTTGCCGCCCGAAAGATTGCCTACGCTCTGCTGAACGTTGGGCACTTTGATTCTCAACGCCTCGCGGTACTTTTCGGCTATTTCCCTGCGCTTTTTGCCGTTTATCACGCCGAACTTCATATAGTCCTTGTCGCAGAGCAGAGTAGTATTGAACAGCACCGAATTGTGCATAACGCAGCCGTCCTTCTTTCTGTCCTCGGGAATGAGCCCGATTCCGTTTGAAAGCGCGTCGGAGGGCGAGTGGATTTTTACGGGCTTACCGTTTACTTCTATGCTGCCACTCTCTATCCTTTTACTGCCGCATATGAGCTCCGCCGTTTCGGTTCTGCCGGCACCCACAAGCCCTGCAATGCCTAAAATTTCGCCCTTGTGCAGCTCGAAGCTTATATTTTCCACGCTGTTTCCCGTCAGGTTTTCAACCTTTAACACCACCTCTTCGCCCGGCTTGTTCGCACGGGGAGGATGGCTTGCGCCCAGCTCTCTGCCTACCATTAGCGAGATGAGCTGCGCTCGGGAGGTCTCCGCCGTTTCGACCGTGCCGACGTACTTGCCGTCCCTTAAAACGCTTATTCTGTCGCTCAGCTCGAACACCTCGTCCAGTCTGTGCGATATGTATACGACGGTCACGCCCTTGGCCTTGAGCTTCCTGATAATGTCGAACAGCAGTTCCACCTCGTGGCTTGCAAGCGCCGCCGTGGGTTCGTCCATTATCATAATCTTTGCGTCGTTTGAGATTGCCTTGCAGATTTCAACCAGCTGTTGGTTTGCCGACGACAACGCCATTACGGGCATAGCCGGGTTTAAATCGAACCCGTATTCGTCGAACAGCTCCTGCGCGAGGGCGCACAGCTTCTTTTTGGAGAACAGCTTGCCCTTGTGCGAGCCGAAGAAGATATTTTCCGCCACCGACAGCGGCTGTATGAGGTTTATATCCTGATAGATTACCGCCACGCCGTTGTCCTTTGCGAGCTTGGGCGTCATCTTCAGGTACTCTCCGCCGCCGATTTTAATCTTGCCGCCGTTGGGCGTTATCGCCCCTGCAATAACCTTGATTAAAGTTGACTTTCCCGCGCCGTTTTCGCCCATTAAGGCGTGAACTTCGCCCTGTTCAAACTGCAGAGAGACCCCGTCTAACGCAACGACACCCGGATATATCTTGGAGATATTTTCAAGTTCGAGTATCATACCGCCCTCCTTTAAACGTTCTGCCATTTAATTTCGATTTCGGGATTTTTAAGGGCTTCGATCGGGTCGAATGCAGATACGGGCGTTCCCATGGGAACGTTTATGGGCAGACAGGCAAGCGTATCGGGAGTATCGCCCTGCGCATTGAGCGCATACCAGACGCCCAGAGGCTCTACGTTGTTCTTTACGTAATCGACGCCCGCCTCGCCTTCGTATACTCTCTTGCACAGATCTACAACCGACTTAGCCGCGTCCGCTCCGCCGAACGAAACCGCGCCGCGGAATATGGATTTAATGCCCGTAACAGTCTGTCCCGACTGGGTAAAGGTCTTGCCCACGCCCGAAGCAAGCGAGCCTAAAAGGCAGGCAGGCTCCTGCGTGCCGCTCACGCCGCCGCCGAAAATCGCGTATTCGTCAAGGTTTGCGCCCGTGGTGTTAGCCACTATCTCGTTGCTCATCGTGGGTGCGGCAAGCGAACCGTAGAGCAGGAACAACCTTGCGTTGGGATACATCGCCTTGATGCTGGGCATATATTCGCTCATCGTCTGGTTGGGGGTCATAGCGTATTCATGTACGTGATTGCCGCCCGTGGTGAGCATTTCGCAGTAAGCAGGGTTGTCGGCTGCCTCCGCCTCGCTTGAAACGACGTTGCCGTCCGCGTCTATCCACTGCCCCGACTTATTCTTGAGCTTTTCGCTCGTAATTGTCCTTATGCCGTTTGAGCGGTTTATATTGTCCTCGAAGTCGTTGTTGTAGCAGATGACCGTATCGAAGGTCTTACCCTGCATATTGTCCTCCGCCCAGAGCTTGCCGAGCATTGCTATGTAGCTGCCGAGCAGGAACTCGTCGCTGACGGTTACGGCGTCGTAACAGTCCACGCCCTGAGTGGTTGCGCCGCTGACGACTACCTTTATACCTGCCGCCCTCGCCTCGTTCAAGGGAGCCTGCAGAGCTTCGAGGCTGACGGGCGATACGACCAGCATCTTAACGCCCATCGTGATAAAGTTGTTGACCTGGTCGGTCTGGGTAGTTGAATTGCTGTTTGCGTTTTCAGAACGCACCTTCTGTCCGGGGAACGCCTCCTGAAGCGCGTCCTCTATAGCCTCGTTCAGCTCGTTGGACTGCGACATACAGAACGCTATGTCGACACCGCCGCCGCAGGCAGCAAAACCTATGGCCGACGCGATGCTTACTACAAGCATAATTATTGCCAATATCAGACTTTTGAGTTTCTTCATAAATTCCTCCAAATCTATTTGTAGTTAAATTCTATCATTATGCGTTAATTAGTATCAATTCAAATATATTTATTACTTATTCCCATATGGAATAAATTAATTGACTTTATGCGGAAAGTGTATTATTATTAAGTTGAACAGGGGGATTTAAAATGGAAATCAACTATCTTAAGGAATTCGTACATCTTGCCGACGTGGGGAATTTTTTGACCGCCGCGGAAGATTTATTCATTTCGCAGTCCTCGCTGTCGAAGCATATCAAGGCGATAGAGAGCGAGCTGGGAACGCCGCTCTTCAACCGCACAACAAGAAAAATCCGCCTTACGGAGGCGGGAGAAACCTTTTTGATTTACGCGCGGGAGATCGCCAGACAGCAGGCGGAATACACCAAAGCCATAGATAAAATTCTGACCAAGAGCGACGACGTGGTGTCGCTTGGCGCGCTGCCGACCATGGCGCAGTACGACATAACCGATATAGTTTATACCTTCCAGCGCAAAAATCCCGATATGAAGCTAAACCTGATAATGGGCGACACGTACGAGCTCAAGGCAAAGCTGGACGACGGGACGATAGACATGGCGTTTTTAAGGGATACGGAGCAGACGGACGACTATTACAGGATATTCTTCCACCTGGACAACCTCGTCGCGGTAGTGCCCGTAAAGCACCCGCTCTCCTCCCAGAGCGCCATAAGGCTGGAACAACTAAAAGATCAGGATCTGTGCGTTATGGCGCAGAACACCATGCTTTACGACCTGTGCGACAAGGTCTGCAAGCAGGCGGGATTCGATATGAAGGTGTTCTATTCGGGGCACCACCTGACCAACATTGCGGACTTTGTAACCAAGGGCGAGGCGATTGCGCTTATCACCGAGGGGCAGACCAAATTTATGCGCAATCCGCACATAAAAGTGCTGGACATAGAGCCCAAGATAGAGATGGAGATTAATCTCTGCTACAAGCAGTCGTACAAGCCGACGCAGGCAGGCAAGAAATTTATAGAAACGGTAAACGGATTTCTTATTAAAAGGCAGAATACAAACTGAGCGTTTATCGACCCTGCAATTTAGCAAGGCGTAAAAAAATTTTGCAAGGCGTAAAAAAAAGGGCGGGTACTTCTACCCGCCCTTTTCCGCATTTAAATATATCATTTAATTTTTAAAACTTTCAGTTTATCCCATAAATTATCGGCACCTTTAATAAAATAATCCACGGCTATAGATTTTTTTCCTACATATATACGATATCCCCCAATCTTTATTCTCTTTAATTCAGTGATATCGCTATATTTGATTTCTCTTTTCTTGCCAAACATGTTTCGGAAAACGAAAGATTCATCTTTTATTACAATTTTCCAGTTCAAAGCATATAGCATTAACCATAAGCCTAAAAATGAAAACAGAAAAAAACCTATTGCCCAAACTAAATTTTCTTCATTAAAAGCCGCAAAAAAAATTACAATAATCGTTATAATACAGCCTAAAAAATCAACGAACCCTATCCAAAAAATAAGAAACGGCGGTTTAAGCACTTTTAAATTTTTATCATAAATTTTTGTACGCCAATAAGAGCCGAGTAAGCCCACGATCCAGGAACTCAGGCAGATTATCAATCCCGTAATTAAAATTCTGATAATTTCCATAAAATTTACCAAACAAACAGCTTACCGATCGGCTCATATTGAAAATTCAATTTTTTGCCGTCAGAATTTCGCAGACGTATTCCCACGGGATATCCTGCGACTGCCACACGCCGTTTGACGAAATGTAAAAGACGTATCCGTTCCCGACCATACGCTTTGCGTCGATTTTCAACACGACGGGAGCGCCGTGCCGACTGCCGACTTTGAAGGCAGTTTCTGCGTTCCCGGACAGATGAACGTATCTGCGCGACATCTTCAATATTCCGTTTTGCTTTATCCTTTCAAGGTATTTTTGCGCCGTACCGTGATATAAAAAATCAGGCGGAATACGCTGTTCAAAGTCGAGGTTCACGTCAATCGAATGACCCTGATTTGCACGTATTTTAGTCATATCCCCGTTGAAAGAATACCTGCCCTTTTCATCGTCTTTCACAATTTTTTGCAACAACGCCACGTCGATAATCCGACCCGTTCTGTTAATTCCTTCAATCAATTCGCCGACGTCCGCCCAACCCTGCCCGTCAAGCGATATTCCTATTGCCGACGGGTTGTGCCTGAGAACGTAGGCTATAAACGTACTTAACTTTTTCATAATTCCTCTTTATTTTTTCGCTACGGCGTTTCACACTTGTATATAACATTAGTTTAGCGCATCTTTTAATATCTTGCAAGGTATTTTCAGAAAACAATGAATTCTTTTCCATGCCACACTTAAAATCAGGCAAATAGTAAAACCTGAGCCGATATCCGACTCAGGTCTTTCGTGGCGCACCGTAAGGTAACTAATAATTTTCGTAAATCGCCTTCATCTTTTCGATAAATTGCGACTTAACGTCCTGCGGTTCCAATATCTTTATATTTGTCCCGAAAGACGCCACCCAACCGAAAAACACGTCGCTTACGCTTATCTTTTCGGTAACGGTGAAATGCTCGCTATCGTAAGGTCTGACGTAAATATCCCTACCGAATTTATCGTACATCTCCTCTATGTACTTATTATGAACAAGCAGCTTGACCCTCTTTACTTCGCTGTTCCACATACCGAATGCAGTCAATCTGTCTTTAACGTTGCCGCGGTATATCTGCCCGTCTCTGTCAGAATGCTTGATAGCTTTCCCGCGCTCAATTTTCATATCGTTGATTCTGTCAACACGGTATATTACCATATCGTTATACTTTTCACTATAACCTATCATATAATATAACCCGTCGTTAAACACAAGGCAGATAGGATTTTCTTCGTAACGCTCACCGTTCCTGCGATATTTACGCACACCGCCAATCCCCGTACTGAAATACTTGAAAGACACCTTGCAATCAAGTTCTACGGCGTGGTTGATTAACCTTATTGTATCCAACACCTCGTCGTTATCGTGCTTGATCTTTTTAAAATAAAGCACCTGGTCGCTTACCAGCTCCGACTTATAATCTCCCGCAAGTGAAGTGAGTGCAGAGCAAATTTGGTCGGTTTGATCGGGAGTCAAAAAGGAAGCCGACTGCGTAGCGTCAAGCAAAAACCTGAGATGCTCTATTTTCAGGCTATTGTCGTCAGCGTAGTACTTATACCCCTTGCTTACGATTTTATAGCCGTATTCATTCAGAGCTTCAATATCCGCATAGACAGATTTTCGCTCACAGTCTATTCCCTGTTCCTTAAGAAATCTGATAATTTCGCTAACCGTACGGGGGTGATTTATATCGCTGTTATTCTTCAAGAACTCGTAGACTTTTAAAGTCTTTAATCTTTGGTTTTTACCCTTTGCCATATTTGCTCCTTTTTCATCATTATAAGACTGAATAAAACATATTAATCTTTATCGTACTGCTGTTCCCACTTCGGACAAGTGTTCATGGCGTTCCTGTCCGTCCTGTCAAAGGCGCCGCCGTAGCATTTACCCCTGCCAAGATGGTCAAATTCAACCCGATTGTAAGAGGGCAAGAGAGGTTTTCTCTCCCCACCCCATCTGGCGCAAGTTGCACACACTTTTATATTTGACGGTAACGTCTGTTTCATAATATTGTCCTCCGCTTTACACGGCTCTGAATTGTCTTTTCCAGGATTTCTCAACTGCAAAATGCCAAAGAATACGGTTTACACATGTACACGCCAAGCCGTTCTGCAACTCCATATACTTTTCTTCGTCTGAAATATTTTCATAAGGCATTAAAGATCTGGCTGTATTGCAGAGCAAACTGAACTCATGTCCTTCGGTAATGCCCTTTAAAATAACGTCGTCGATAGGGACGTGCAAATAGTGTATAATGTCGTTTACACGCTCGTCTACGATAAGCATCAGCTTGAAAAAGACGTTTATTATCCTCTGTGCCTGCCCCAGACTGATTTCATAGCCGTATTCTTTTACTCCGTCAATCATCTTATTGCAAGAGCCTACAAGATTATTGTCAAACGCTTTCTGATAGAAATCTTTACGCACGGCAACCATATTATAATAAAACGCCGTGGTAATCATATAAATAAAAGCTTTTAACTGCTTTCTCTGGGTAGTATTACCCGTCTCACGCAGGCTACGACGGTAATCAGAGTAGGCAATTTCAAACGCCCCGTCAACGGGATCGGCACCGTCAAGTCGTCTTTTTATAGCGGGAGTTTCGTAAAACTTTTTTACAGCAGGTTGACTATTTAATAGTTGAGCGTTCATAATATGTCTCCTTTTTATCTTTTCTACTATAATTATAAACACCCATTAATTATCTAGGCGAAAATTCTGTCCCATAAAACGGTTCAATTAATAATTCTTATAAAAAGCTTTTTTACGCGTCAATTTCTCCGTTTAAGTACGGTTGTAAAACTCTTAAATAATTCTCCTGAGTGATTTTAACTTGTATATTTACTATATCACCCCTTTTATCAAAAATCAATATGCGTTTTGTTTCTTACGCTCAGGCGGCGAAGCCTAAGCGGATGCGGGTGTCTTGGGGGAATTCGTAGTCAAAGTCCTCCGCTGTGAGAGTGCGTATCTCTTCGTCGGAGACGTAGCGCATATCCTTTTTCATAAGGCGGTTAGCCTGATTTAACTTAGCCTTTTCAATAAGGTTGCGGGCAAAACGACCATTGCCGAAGCCTTTATTCTTCCTTGCCTGTGCATAGATAGAAAGAAGCTTACTCTCTGCACTTTCAGCCAAAAGCATATTATAGTCCTTTGCAAACAGCTTGGTGATTTCCAGAAGCTCTTCCTCGGTATAATCGTCGAAGGAGACGTGGAAGGCAATTCTCGATTTTAAGCCGGGGTTCCACTCTAAAAGCTCGTTCATCTCGTCGGGATACCCTGCTAAAATCACGACGGTATTTTCCCTGCAATTTTCCATTTCCTGCACTATGGTATTGATAGCTTCCGAGCCGTACATCCCCTTTTTATCTTCAATGAGCGAATACGCTTCGTCGATAAACAGTACGGAACCCCTTGCCCTTTCAAACAGCTCTTTAACCTTCGGTGCGGTATGACCGACGTACTTGCCCACAAGCTGACTTCTGCCCACTTCAATGAGCCTGCCTTCGCTTAAAATACCGTTGTCCTTTAAAATCTGCGCAACAAGCCTTGCCACCGTCGTCTTTGCCGTGCCGGGGCTGCCCGTAAAACACATATGCATTGCAGGGCGGTTAAATTCTAACCCGCGATTCCTGAGCTCTCTTTGCATTTTAAAATAGTTGATTGCCCCGTCGATAACCTGCTTTGCCTGCGTTAAGCCTATCATATCCATAAGCCTGTCATATGCACTCGAACATTCCTTGTTACGCTCTTTTTCTTCCGTGATATGGGTTATAAATTTGCTGTATTCGGGGAATACTTGCGTGCCAACGTACTTTACACGCCACTCGTTGTATATTGCGTTGAGCTCTTCAAAGGTGTAGCCACGCTCTGCATTTTTAACCTTTTCCAATACTTCGTCCGATATGGTGAAGTTTTCACTTTCTGCCATTTTGGTGAGCTGTTCACATGCAGTCTGCTTGCTGTACGCCTTGTCCGTAAAGACGATAAAGGGAATGCCCAACATATAGTTTTCAAGCTTGTTGCGGTTTTTATCGGAAGGGGTATCCATTGAAAATATCGTCAAAGTTTTAGAGCCCTTCTGCCTGATAATCTCGCATACCTTTTTGATGTCCACCGCCCCGAACGTATACTGCCCTTCGCAGAAGTTGTGAGCAAAAATCTTTATAAGTACGGTTGCACCTTCGTTGATTCTATAAAACTCTTCTAATCCTTCGATTGAGGAATCGCAGTCGTCCAGGTTGATTATGGTGTATCTTTTAGATTGCAGTCTGCCACGGCGATAAAGGGCAGAAATCAAATCCCTTGCCATAGCCCTTCTTGCCGTATCGTCCTTGCTCATCATAAAATAGTTGGCAGGGTTGCCAACAAACGCACCCCGCTTTTTGCCCGACAAAATGCGGTTGAGTTCCGCCTCGTATTCATCGCAGAGATGATATTTATCAACGTCAGCTTTCAAATCCTTGACCGACTTATCATCCCCAACAATTTTATCGTAGTAGAAAGTAGTTCTGTCATCGATAATACTCTTAATACCCATCATAAAAATATAACGGTCTTTATCGTCTATCAATCTGTTTCTTAAACTGCAATCGATATCGTGCATAAAATTAGTTAAGGAAATCTCCTTTAACTTAATAGAACTGTACTCTATCCCCAACCTTTTCAAAAACTTTTCCGCTACGGTGGCAGGTTTAATATCGTTTGAAAGCAGGCAGACAGCAAGTGCAACTTCCTTTTTGGCAGTAGCCATAATTGCACAAGCCCTGCCTTCATACTCCTCTGAAAAAGTAGCCGTCTTGCGGGATATTTCGGCAACACTAACTTCCTTGTCGTTTTCTTCTTTTAAAGAAAAATTCGTCTCAACTCTGACTTCGTAAAATCTCATAAGTGTACACCTCTGGGTAATTTTTCAACTATATTATAAACGGCTCAATATACCGAATTCGGTATATTGAGCCGTTTTATTGTACAGTTTTAAGTTGTATTTAAAATTATGAGTTGATTTTTTATTAGCAGGTCACCTTTCTTGGGGAATATCCTTAATTAATCGTTTTTTATTCAATTAAATAGTTTTCTCATTCTGATTTGCATATCCCTATAATAATTTTGCAAACTTTGTACAGTATGAACCTTTAACGCTTTTTTGAATTCGTTAAAATTCCATTCCTCATTTGTATCGTTAAACCCATCATATCTTTCACAGATTTCATATATTTTTGAATACCTGACGACTTCCCATACATTTTCCATTTTTATTATCTCACCATAGCTTTATTAAAATTCAATAGATATTTATTCGTTATTGTTTTGTTGTTCCTTTAACATATTAAGTAAAGTTTCTTTCAACTTCGCATTTGCGGGGGAGTTAGGATCAAAACACATTTCAATCAACTCCTGCATTTGTTTGTTGTCTTTCAGAACCTTGGGTTGATAATCGTATAGTTTACCCTGCGGGTTGTCCGTCCTACCGAAAATGAAGTCAAGCGATACATCGAAGAAATCGGCATATTGCATAAGCACTCCGTAAGGCGGAAATGATTGAGCGTTTTCATACCTGAATATAGCAGGTTGCTCAACCCCCTCAAACTGTGCGGCAAGTTTTGCTTGCGATAGGTGTACTCCCTCACGAAGTTCCGTCAATCTTTGTGCTACAATGGTTGGTTTCTGCTTCATCACAACCTCCAACGATTTTTATATGACCAATATATCACAATTATAGATTAAAGTCAATATAAAAAATTAATAATAGTAGTCATTTAGAATTTTTCCTTTTTTTAAAAAGGGAAATATAAAAACATATTGCTAAATTTTGCGTTTTGTGTTATACTAATAAGGCTAAACCAACTTAATACTTATAAAAAGGGCTTTTTGTTTTCAAGGGCGTATTGTACACTTTTGAGCTTTCTACATATGGATTTGATAAAAATGCAAATTCCACTTGTAGAAAGCAAGATTGCTCTTGTTGTATTCAAGTTGGTTTAGCGACTCGGAGTTTGCGTTTTTTGTGCGTTGGCTTCGGTCAGCGCACTTTTTAATTTTGGAGGGTGCTTTAGATGAAAAAATTGATAATCCTACTATTGTCAATGATGTCAGTATTTCTTTTATTTGCAGCGTGTGATACAAGTGACTCAACAGCTGATGGAAATGCTTGTGAACATAGCTGGGGAAGTTGGATAGTTACAGAGGAAGCCACTTGTTTAAAAGAAGGCACTCAAATACATATTTGTTCAAAATGTCAGTTGAGTGAAAGTCAATCCATTGCTAAATCCGCTCATACTCCTGTAACTGATGAAGCCATAGAAGCAACATGTTCCACCACTGGCTTGACAGAAGGCAGTCATTGCTCCATCTGTAATAATAAACGGTAGAGAACCTGTAACAAGTTCGTTGCAGGTTTTTTTATTACCCAAAAAGGAGAACTATATGCAACGAGCACCACCAAACTAAAAGACAACTGAATAAACGTAACCCGAAAGCGGAGCTGTAATTAGCAGTTCCGCTTTTTGCTGGCAGGAAAACTGATGTAGCAAATTACAGGGGAGAACTATGTTTACCGCAGATAGCGAGACCTGCTAATGTGTTGTCAAGCAAAAATGAGGGGTATTAGGG
>JBJEUX010000049.1:0-4029 GCA_051884055.1 Candidatus Coproplasma sp. | reverse complement strand
TCAACACCGGTCTGCGCCTTATTGAAAAGGTTGAATTCAACACCGACGGCGACGGTCTGGTTTACGCTGTGACGTTTGAAATTGCGGAAAGCGGAACTTACTATATCGGCTCGTGCGCGAGCGGCGTAGGCGTTTACGGTATCGTCATCGAAACCGGTGAAACGGGCACGCTTTAAGACGGGGAGGAATAGTTATGAAGAATTTAAAAATTAAAAATAAAATAATTTCAGTAATGACCATTCTCGCAGTATCGGCAACCGCCGTTCTCGGCGGCGTAACGCTTGCAAGCAGCAACGGAACCGACTTCAGAGCCCTTGCTGATACTCAGATTGTTAACAAAACCCCTGAATCTCAAGCTACCGTATATTATATCGGTACTCCTGCAGAAGGGGACGGCTCAGGCACGCAGGATTCGCCTTACAGCATCGACTACTTCACGAGCAAGATAGTAGATACTCTTAAGGCAGGCGACATCGTCCGCGTAATGCCCGGCGAACACTATGCAAAGCTTACGATGACCATAGCTGTAAGCGGTACTCACGATGATTACATAATTTTCGAAGCGGCAGACCCTGCACAGAAGTCGATACTCAACTTCAAGGAGCAGAAGTTCCTTTCAACCAGCCGCGGTATCGAAATCGAAGGTAACTACGTTTACTGGCGCAACATCGACGTGTGCGGCGCGGGCGACAACGGCTTGTATATAGGCGGTAGCTATAACTTCGTGGAAAACTGCGAATTCTATAAGAACCGCGATACCGGTCTCCAGCTCGGCAGAAGCAACGGCGACGCAGTTTCAATCGACCAGTGGCCCAGCTACAACTACATTAAAAACTGTACGGCATACAACAACTACGACAACGAAACCTACGGTGAAAACGCCGACGGCTTCGCTGCAAAGCTTACCGTAGGCTACGGCAACATCTTCGACGGATGTATCGCATACCGTAACTCGGACGACGGTTGGGACCTCTACGGTAAACCCGACAGCGGTACGATAGGCTCGGTTATTCTCTATAACTGCGTTGCTTTCGAAAACGGTTATATTCTGGAAACCCAGCGCGAGTACAACGATTGGTACGGCGAAAGCTACAATCCTGCATTTAACGAAGACAACCTCGACGTATACACCACGATGAACGGCGACGGCAACGGCTTCAAGCTCGGCGGTTCTACGATGCAAGGCGACTCGTTCATGTACAACTGCCTGTCGTTCAACAACCGTATGCACGGCGTAACGGATAACTCCAACCCCGGCGTTATCTCGCTCGATTACGTCACCTCCTACAACAACAGCGCACAGATCGATAATACAACCGGTAAGATTGTCGACAAGGTAGTCACCGGCGAAGACGACGTGTGCAACAACATCGATATAGCCCGTCACGAAGAAGAAAGCTACAACAACTTCGCTCACGTGCTCTCTATCGACGACAACAGCAACAGCTTAGGCAACGATAAGTTCAGGGGCGCGGGCGCATACAGCTTGCTTGCAAACAATACCAACTGGTATAAAATTACCGAAGTAATGGATGCAGACTCCTACAAGAGCGAAAAGAAGGGTACGGTTGTTCCCGCCGTTGCTGCAAGCGAAATATTCGAGGCAGTTCCTGCAAACGATCTGGGCATGAGCCTGACCATACATAAGGATTACCGTAACGCAGACGGCTCTGTAAATATGGGCAAGTTGCTTAAGATCAAGGATTATTCCAAGCTCTTAGGCGAAGATAACAAGATCGGTTGCGACCTCTCCAAGTCCAGCTGGGAAGATTATCCTCACCCCGTATATACCTATCTTACGAGCGAAGAAGTCACCTCCGACGACAACGCGGTACTTACGGCAGTTAAGGATATGCTCTACGTTCCCTGCATCAACAGCGCATGCTTCCAGGATTTCCAGCTTGTAAGACAGATGAACGGCTGTTCCATCTCCTGGAAATCTTCAGATGAAAACCTTGTCAAGATAGATACCAAGATAATCTCTTCCGTATCCAACACAAGGCTTGTAAACGCATACGTTTACCGTGATGCAAACGAAGATAAGACGGTAACTCTCACCGCAACTATCACCTCGCCTTCAGGCAAGGAAACCGCTACCAAGGAATTCAAGATTACGCTCAAGAAGAACGTATTCGAAGTCGGCGAAATTCAGGTGGAGGGAGTTGACGTAAACAACACCATTCAGGTAGAAAAATACGAAATTCTCGGCAAGCCCGCGTTCACCGTAACCAACGCTTCCGACTATAACGGCAAGCTCCTTCCCGAAGGCAGCTACACGACCGAAACTACCTATCTGTACGCTCCCGTCAAGGGCGCAAGATTAAACGAGGTAAAGGGCTTCACCACCTCGAACGAAGGTATCTATCAGATAACCGAAAAAGTAATACTTCCCAACAGCACTAATTCGTATACTTATACGATTTACGTAGTTGCTTCAAACGCTACTATCGACTTCCTTGACGCTTCTCAGGTTTCCGTAAGCGTAAATAAGGACGGCTATACCATAAGCGGCGAACTCAACAACGTTGCAGGTACGATCTACTCTATGGTATCCGATACCGAACCTACGGCAGAGCAGCTTATTTCCAAGGGTCAGGCGTTTAAAGTTACAACCGATATGGTTTACGCTCCTTTCACGGCGGACAACTCGCACGGATACACGCTCTACTACGTAATCTGCAATCCCGACGGTCAGGTAACCTCCAAGGTTTACTCCAAGACCATTTCGGAATCCAAGATTACTACCACTGCGGAATTCCAGAGCCTTGCAACCAACGGCGCTGATTCGTCCAAGATTTACCTCATTGAAAACGACCTCGACTTCACGGGCGTAACCTGGACTGTAAACACCAGCGACTCCGTTGCATTCAGCGGACTCCTCAACGGTCAGGGACACACTATTTCCAATATCACGGTTGCAGATTCGTCAAGCACGAAGGGTAAGGCAAGCATCTTCTATCGTCTTGCTGGCGGTACTATTATCAACGTTAACTTCGACAAGATAACTCTTTCGGGTTCTCAGGACGTTGGTATTATCGCTCAGGCATACGGCGGCTACCTCGGCAACATCAGAATGACCGACGTAAGCGTCAAGGGCGAACAGAGAATCGGCTGTCTCGTAGGTCATGCATACGAGCTCATCGGCACGGCTCCTTTAACTATCGATAACGTTTCGCTTATCAACAAGGAAGGCGTAGCTGTAGAGAGCACCAACCAGCGTGTTGCAGGTATCCTTGGCTTCATTCAGACCAACTCCTCGTCGTCGCTCAAGTCGCACACCGTAGACGTAAGAATTTCCAACTGCTACGTAGACGCTACTATCGGTAACCTCAATTCTCAGCAGAACGGCGGTATCATCGGTACTTACGACTCCAGCAACACCAACGGCGTCGTAGACTTCTCCGTAACAATTACCAACTGCTACTTCGTAGGTAAGGCTTACGGCGACAACAGAATCGGCGGTATCATTGCATATCAGCAGGGCTTGGGCAAGCTCAGAGTAACCGGTTGCGTAAACGCAGGCGATATCTACTACAAGAGCGAGAATCCTTCCGAATTTGCTCAGAAGAACGCTTCCGGTATATTCGGCGGTTACGTTGCTGCAGCTAACACAATCGTCAACAGATGCTATGCGAAGTTCGACGAACATAACTCCAGCTACAACGTAGAGCTCATCTATGAAGAGCTTATGAAGAAGGCTGATTTCTGGTCAGAGTCCGTAGGATTCGATACCCAAAACGTATGGAAGTTCGACGCAGAAAACGCACCTTACTGCACGTTGAGATAATCTGTAGTCAGGTTCAGACTTAATCTTACGGCGAGCGGAAACGCTCGCCGTATATTTTGTTTTACGTACTTATATCGTAAATTTATCGTATTATATCGCAGCAAAATTAATTAATTATCTAAAAATTAACGGTAAAAAACTAAACTCCCCCTGCAGGCGATAGCCTGCAGGGGGAGTTGTTATTAAGGGTGGATTATAATATTAAGTGCAACAACGGTGAATAAAAAAATGGCTCATATAAA
>JBJEUX010000048.1:0-19039 GCA_051884055.1 Candidatus Coproplasma sp. | reverse complement strand
CGTTCGCGTGCGACCTCAGGCAGAGTAAAGGAGAAAAATAATAAGAAAAATATAGTAAGTATTAGTGTAATCAGGATTTTTTCTTGGACTGCTTTTTCGCAAGCTTTGCCTGATATGCGGCTTCCTCTTGCTCGTAATTCAGTCCCTTCTTTTCACAGCGGGCTTTGAGCTCTGCCTTTCTCGCCTCTTCGGCGAGCCTGTCGGACTCCTCTTCCTCGCGACGAAGTCTCTCTTCGGGTTCTATCCACTCTATTCCTGCGGCTTCCGCCTGAGCTTTCTGGCGCTCTAAAATGGTCTTTCTGTCGCCGTCCAACAGCTTTTCTACAGTGTAGAACAGCAATACTACCGCACCTAAGCCGTAGCAGACGGTCTCTATCCATATGTACGCTATCACCGCGCCCGTCTCGCTGCTGCCCACAAGCGCGCTGGTTATGCCCTGCGCCACGGGCGTGGACGCTATCATTATAGAACTGTATATCGACATTACGAATCCGTCGCAGCGCTTGCCGCTCTTGGCTTCGATATGGTCGAGGCTGTCGGCTATCATCGCAAGAATCATGTATCCCGCAGGTGCGGAACCGAGGCACTTTAACGCTATGCCGATTGCAGCTACTATGAAATTATCGTACCATATTCCCGCTATTACGCCGCCGACTACGCCGAGCAACATTCCTGCTATGGTAACCTTCTGCTTGCCGAACTTATTGCACAGCGGAGCTACGAACAGTATCGCTACCGCCATAGGCACTGCTCCGATTATTCCCAGCGTGCCCGTTATGGAGTCGGTTGAGAGCACGTCGGTTGCAAGAATTTCAGCGTAGAAGTTCATCGAGGTGTTCTTTATGCCTCCGCTGAACTGGTACAGCAGATAGAACACTATTATTATCCAGAAATATCTGTCGCTTACGACCGATTTCGCCTGTTCGCGCACGGATATACCCGGTTTACCCTCTTCCTTCACGGGCGACGCGAGCTGCTCTTCGGTGACCCTTTCACGAGTGAAATAGTACTGTAAAACCGTACCCAGGAAGGTTATTACCGCAACTATGATGAAGAGAACCAGCCAATAGGTCTTTTGCGTGCCGAGCGACATCTCGGGACGGATTAGTATACCCAAAAGGAAGGGGAATATCATTGATCCTGCGCCCACCGCGCCAAGTAAAGACATGTTTACAAACGACGCTAAAACGCTTCTCTGTTTACCGTTTCGGGTTGAGAGGGGTGTCAGCGTGCTGTTCGCCGTGTTATATAAGGGGAACGCCACCGCATAGTAGAGGTTATACGCGATTACCAGCCATACGGCTTTAAAGGTGAGATTGTCCGAAGGCTGTATGAATATCAGCACGGACGATACCGCTAAAAGCACGGACGAAAGGAGAATCCACGGTCTCGCCTTGCCCGCCTTCGTCCTCGTCCTTTCGACTATCTGTCCCGCTACGAGGTTGCCTATTACAATCAGTATCGCCGAAAGTATGGGGAACAGCGTTAAGAAGGTCTCCACCGCCGCGACGTGCGGCGATCCTGCCGCAAGCTCCTCGGCGAACAGTACGTCCCTGAAATATCTCGTAAGATAGGTCGTGAATATGCCGTTTGCAAGCATTGCGCAGAACGGTCCCACAAGGTATCCTATCAACGATTCCACAGGCTTTACGTTTGCCGACTTTATCTTGGTAGATAATATCGGCTTTTCAAATATACTATTGCCCGTTTGTGCCATTATTTGTTTCCTCCCTTCTGTTTAGTTATAAATTTGATTGCACCCTTGAAGAAGTGCCCGTTGAAGATCATTATCAACGCCTCCATCTGCCGCCTCGACATGCCGCTGTATTTGGCAAGTCCTCTCACGGGCTGATGGAGCATACCCTGCACCAGCGTATTAGCCTGAGTGCGGTTGCCCGTCGCGCGGGAGAACCAGATTGCAAACCTGATTGCGGCTGAAAACAGTCTGCCTACCCAGCGCTTTGAGTATCTGAGATCGGCTACAGTGCTGTTCTCACCGATTACCATACGGTTCTTTTTATAGAATTTGTATCCCGAAGGCGGAATGGGTCTGCCGAGCAGAGCCGCAAATTCCTCGTCGCCGACGTCTGCGACTTTGCCGCTGAAATACGAGGGAAGTTTATCCTTATCGTAAGGTAAAATATCCGTCGTGCCCTGTCTTGAAACGCTGCCCGAAAGGCGGATATCCTGCGAGCTTGCACCCACGGATATTACGTAATCGCCGCCCTCTACTTCCCACTTTTTGGTGAACACGTTGAAATAGCGGAAGGTCTTGTCGTCGAAGGATATCTCCGCTTCAACGCTCTCGCCAGCCTTTAAAAAAACCTTTTTAAAGCCCTTGAGCTCTTTATCGGGTCGGAAGATTTTTCCGTCGGGCTTGCCTACGTAAAGCTGGGCTACTTCCGCGCCGTCGACCGCGCCCGTGTTGGTTATTTTAAAGGTTGCGCCCTCGTCGGTAAGTTTAAGGTCGGAATACCCGAAAGTCGTGTAGGAAAGTCCGTAGCCGAAGGGATATGCAACCTTTATTTTCGCTGTGTCGTAATAGCGGTAGCCCACGTAGAGTCCCTCGCGGTATTCAACCGTCATCTCGTGACCCGGGAAACGGCTTGCCGAAGAGCAGTCGCTGTATTTAACAGGGAAGCTTTCGGCAAGCTTACCGGAGGGGTTGATTTTTCCCGTAACCACGTTCAGCATGGCGTCGGCGCAAGCCTGTCCCGAAAGGCAGGCATAGACGATTGCGTCCGCGTCGTCCGCCCAGGTAAGGTCTACCGAGCTGCCGCACGTGAGCATTATTATTACTTTCTTGCCCGTCGCCTTTATTTTCTTATATAAATTAATCTGATTTTCGTTGATTTGCGTATTTTCTCTGTCAAGTCCTTCCGCCTCGGAAACCTCGTCAAGACCTGCAAAGAACAGCACGGCTTCCGCCTTTTCGGTGAGGGCGAGCGCGTTCTTTTCAAGCTTTTCGCTCGGCTTGCCGTAGCGCTCGTAGCCCTGCTCGTAGCCTATGATATTCAGCGAATACTCGCTTACGTCCTCGACTATGTTCTCGACCACAGCGATAGGCACGTTCTTGGCCGTGCCTACGCTCTGGGAGTAGGTCTTGTTCTTGGGAGGGTTGACTATTTCGGTAAACCTGCTTAAAATCGTGGGATTTACTATGGACGAGCCTGCGCCCTGATAGCGCGGGTTATACGCGAAATCGCCGACAATTGCCACCCTTACCGAATTGTCAAGGGGCAGAACGCCGTCGTTTTTCAAAAGAACTATGCTCTCTTCCGCACACCTTCTTGCAAGCGCGTTGTGTTCGTATTTGTTGAAGGGTTCGCCCTTCTTGCCTGCGGAGGTACTCTCCATGAGTTCAAGCAGTCTTTCAACGCTCTTATCGACTGCGGAAATATCCAGCGTTCCGTTTTCCACCGCCTCGACTATATCGTCCGCGCCGTAGCGGCAGGCGGGCATCTCCAGATCGCTCCCCGCCTTTGTGGAGGCAACCTTATTATTACAGCCAGCCCAGTCGGAGACGACTACGCCGTCGTAGCCCCATTCGCCACGCAGAACGTCCATAAGATAGGTATTTTCGTCCGCGAACGTGCCGTTGATTCTGTTGTAGGACGACATAAGCGCCTTCGTGCCGCCTTCCTTTACGGCTATTTCGAATGCGGTGAGATACAGCTCGCGCAGGGTTCTTTCGTCAACCACGGAGTCGGAGACCATTCTCCTCTCTTCCTGATTGTTGCACGCGAAATGCTTTACGCACGCCGCCGTGCCGTTTGCCTGAATGCCACGTATATATGCCGCAGCCATCTTGCCTGCAAGGTAGGGATCCTCGGAAAAGTATTCGAAGTTTCTGCCGCATCTGGGGTTGCGCTTGACGTTTATGCCGGGGCCCAAGAGGACGTTAACGTTGAGCGACGCCGCCTCTTCGCCAAGGGCTTTGCCCATCTCTTCGCCGAGCTCGGTATTCCAGCTGTTAGCCATGGTTGCCGCCGTGGGGAAACAGGTTGAAGGAATACTGGGGTTGAGCCCGAGGTGGTCTGCCGCCGCCGCTTGCTTTCTTAAGCCGTGAGGACCGTCCGAAAGAAACATAGACGTTATTCCCAATTCGGGGTACTCTCTCGTCTGCCAGAAGTCCTTGCCCGTCAGAAAGTCCGCTTTCTGCCTGAGCGTCATATTTCCTATTATTTCTTTTCTATCCATCACGAAACTCCTATTACTCTGATTATATTTTCTTTACTTTATCATCTTTAAAAATTCCTTTCAATAACAATAGCGTAAATTGCTATTTTAATGACATAATCGGTAAATTTTGGAACAGAATTTGTGAAATCCGCACTATGGCAGGACTGGACCTGAGAACAGTTTGCCTGCGGTCGGGGTGAGAATATAAATGCGGTCAGGGTGAGAATATAAATAATATAGCCGACGCAAAAGTCGTTTTTGCGTCGGCTATATTTTGGAGGGGAATAATGAAAAAACAGTAAATTTGCAGAAATATTGTTTTTATTTATTTTTCGTCTTGTCTTTCGTTATATTTTCGTTTCGTCGGGGGCGGAAACGCCTTTATTCAGCGTCCGCCGCCTGTCGGATAAGCGTTGAATAAACCCATTCAACCGCGATTTTTACTCTTCTCAACTGCAATTGAGTACGCGGCTGTACACGCGGTAGCCCGTAAACGTGACCTTGCCGAGCATTCCGAAGGGCATCCAGTTGAAGAGCGCGGGGTACGAGCGGTGATAGAGATATCTGTACATCTTTATATCTCTTTGCCTGATGAAATCCCACAGCTTGCAGAGCGCAGCCTTACGCAAGTCGCGCTCGTCCTTTCCTGCCGACGTAAACATCAGCGTGAGCATCATAATAACCGACAGATCGTGCAGCATATATTTGCGCAAACCCTTGGGCATTGCACGGATCTCGTCGTACGAATAGAAAGAAATCATCTCCTTCATAACGGCTATCTGCTGACGGTAGCGCCTGGTTATATTGCTCTGGTTGACCGACTGGTCGCTCCTGCCGATAAAGTAATGGTATAAATCAATATTCAAATAGAATATCTTCTGCATATAAGGCAAGGGCTTATACGCATAGATATTGTCCACGTAGAAAGTGTGTTCGGGAAGAACCGTGTTGCTTTCGCGCAGTTTTTCCGTGCGGTAAAGTATGGAATGCATCAGAAGCACGGTTGAAGTCCTGAACTTTTTTACCTCATCCCACGTAAAGAATTTGCCGACGGGAAGATTTTTACAATAGTTTCGGACAAACCTTCTGTCTTCAAAGGTCTTGTCGTATATATAATTGGTTACGTAGAGGTCTGCGGCGTTGCCCTCGCTCAAATGGGTTTTTATCGTGGTCAGAAGAGTTCTGAGAGCTTGACCGTCCAGCCAGTCGTCGGAGTCGACGACCTTGAAATAGAGCCCCGTTGCAAGCTCTAATCCCTTATTTACGCCCGAGCCGTGTCCGCCGTTGGGCTTCTGAACCGCCCTTACTATCGTGGGATATTTTTCAGCGTATTCTTCGGCGATTTCGCCCGTTCTGTCGGTGGAGCCGTCGTTTACGATTATAATTTCCACGTCCTCGCCGCCGACCAGAATACTGTCGATGCAGTGGCGCATATATTCCTGCGAATTGTAGCAGGGTACCGTAAAAGTTATCAGTTTCATTCAGTTAACCTAAAAAAGCGCGTAATTACTTTCCGTAAAGAGCATATCGGGCGATTTTTACGCCCGATATATTCAGTTTACGAGTCCTCGCCCGCCTTTTGCTTTACAAATTGCAGGGCGCGGACCTGAGAATCGGGGGTTAATCGTTGCTTCTTCTCTTCTTGTCTGCCGAGCGGTATTCGTACAGGTAAGAAGCCGCCGTAAGAGCAACCGCCACAGCCGCAAGCACGAAGAACACTACCACTACGGAAATCAACGTGGTCTGCCACCAGTTGAACGATCTTACAGTCTTGGTTTCAGGGCTGTAACCGTTCATTGCCGCGCTGTAGTTTGCGATGACGTACAGATAGCGGTGAACAGCCTCGCGAACGGCGTTGCGGAAGGTTACGCTCGAAGAATATGCGTTGAGCGCGTCGCCCGAACCGTTGGGGTCGAGGAACAAATCGGTGCCGCAGGTGAACGCGTCGTAGGTCATATACGCGTTCTGTCCCAGAGCCATGTCGGTGAGAACCGCGCCGTCAAAGCCGAACTCGCCGCGCAGTATGGTCTCCATAAGCTCCTCGCTTGCGCTCGTCCAGATGCAGCCTGCACGGTTGAAAGAGCTCATTACGCAGTGTGCGTTGCCGCGCGTAGGCGCAACCGCATACTCGAAGGGCTTGAGATATATTTCGCGTGCGGACTGTTCGTTGAGCCATATTCCCACGCCGATACGGTTATCTTCCTGATCGTTGAACACGTAGTGCTTGACGTAGGGAACGACGCCCTTGGCCTGTATGCCCTTGATTTCGCTTTCAACCGAAACAGCCGAAAGATAGGGGTCTTCGGAGAAGTATTCGTGAGCTCTGCCGCCGAACGCCGAACGGTGAATGTTCACGCCGGGAACGTACAGACCGGTTACGCCCACGTTGAGCGCGTCCTCTGCAAGCGCGTCGCCTACCTTTTCGATGAGCTCGGTGTTGAGCGTAGCCGCCCAGACGCCCTCGCTGGGGAAGGATACGGAATCCTTACTGCTGACGACGCCCGTAGGACCGTCCTCTGCCTTGACTTCGGGGAGAGTGACCGAAGTTATACCCGTGGTGCCGTATGCGGCGGAAGTGACCAGTTTCGCCTGATCCGACCAGGTCATCTGGTCTATGAGCTTATCCCAATCTTCGTCGTTGTAGTCCTTACCGCGGAGCATGATGAGCGTTAACCCGTTGAATTCGCCGTAGGCAGGCATAGCGGAATCCTCTTCCTCTTCTATATCCTTGCCGTTGACAAGGTCTGCCTTCATCTGTTCGGTCACCGCCAGCACGATGGCCTGCGTGGGGAACGTGCCCGCCCAGTTGCTGCGCGAAACGTATTCAACCGAATTGCTGCCCTTGCCCGAGTATTCGTTGATATCGCAGAAATCCAGCTGATTGGTGATATCTTCGCCCGTATATTCGGATACGGAGTAAGTAGTATAGTCGAGAGTGATGTCCTCGCCCACCTTTTTTGCAAGCGCGGAATCGCCTTCCACCTCTGCGCCCTTGAGGGCGAGAATGTTGTTGAGAGCGTCGTGTGCGTTGAAGCCGGTTGCAAGATAGTAGTCGCCCTCTTCCAATATGTAAGTTTCGTAGCCGTATGCGTCGTAGGTCTTGAAGCTCTGCTTTTCAACCGTAACGGTTACCGTCTCCGAGCTTCCGGGTGCGAGGGTTGCGGTCTTTGCAAAGCCTGCAAGCTCTACCGAAGCCTTTTCGACTCCCGTCTGTATATCGTATTGGGTGTAGGGCTTCTGAAGATAGACCTGAACGCTCTCCTTGCCTGCAAGCGAACCCGTGTTGGTGACGGTTACGGAAACTTCGTAGTCTCCGCCTGCAGTCTTTTCAACCGTGTAGTCGCTGTATTCAAAGCTTGTGTAGGAAAGTCCGTAGCCGAACGGGCGCGATACCACGCTGTCGTAGTCGTAACTGCCCGTGTCGGCTCTGCCGAGGATATAGTCCTCGTATCTGGTTTCGAAATATCTGTAGCCTACGTAGATGCCCTCGACGTATACGCCGTAATATTTCTGGGAGTCGCCGAGCGAGCCGTCGTCGTATGCGGTCGAGAAGGTACCCGTCTTGTTCTGGAGTACCCACGAAGCGGTTGCAGGAGACGCGAAGTTGTTCTTAACGTAAGTATCGGTAAGTCTGCCCGAAGGGTTTACCTTGCCGACCAGCGCGTCCGCTACGGCGTAAATGCCGCCGATGCCCACGTTGCCTACCCACATGCACGCGTCCACGTCAACCGTGTAGGAAGTATCGTCTATAGTCACCGTCCAGTTGTCGTCTAAAAAGGCGGTTTCCATTGCTAAAGCGGTGTTGATAATGACCGCAATACCGTTAATTTTACCTGCGTTTTTAAGCTTGGTGAGTTCGGCTAAAATTTCAATCTCTTCCTTAGTGAGCGAAAGATAGCTGCCGTCGTAGCCGTCGCTCTTCTTTGTGGAGAGGTCCTCGCCCTCGCCGCCGAGTCTGCCTACGACTACTATCGCCGTGCCGCCGACCGAGGAGATGGAGGTCTTGACCTCGTCCGTGTAATCCGACCATGCAAGCGCGTTGACCTTGTACAGGGGATTGCTGTTTCTGTCGTAGGTTATAGCCTGCTGCGAAGGATTTGCCGCATAGAAATTCCAGAGCGCGCTGTTCACGTTGAGTCCCACTCCTTCAAGCGCGGTCTTTAAATCGGTGTACTTGGTCGCGTCGATCGCGCCCGAGCCCGACGAGCCGTAGCTGAAATTATACGCAGTCTGAAGCACCGTGCTTACGTTGCTGCCCGAGGAGAGCGGCAGGAAGCCGTCCTTGTTCTTCATGAGAACCAGACCTTCGGACTCCACCTCTCTGCTGACCGCCTTGCCGTACGCGGTGACCGCGTCCGAAGAACCGTAGTCGGAGCTGTAATACATATAGTCCGCAGGGTCGTAGCCGTCGGGATTTACTGTGACGAACGAGGAGGTCTTTAAGGCATAGTTCAAAGTGGATTCGAATGCGAAAGCCACTTCCGATACGACCGTAAAGATTATTGCAAAAGTTAAAAGTATTACGCTGAGCGTGCGCCACAGCTTCTTTTTGGATATTACTTTTTTAAAAAATTCCATCATCTGACCTCCACGCCTGTTGCGTTTTCGGGCTGAGAAGCCGAACCGATTTCGCCCCGCTGAACGATAGCCGCGACGAGTATGCATATCCAGGAAAGCATGCCTAAAATTACCGTAACGATAAAGCTTGCGCTGAACGAATTGCCGTCTATCGCAACGAGCACGTTCGATATGTAGGGCATTTCGGATATGACGTATTCAAGCCACGCCCAGAAGCAGACCAGATACGCCGCGTATTTGCCCACCTTGATTTCAAACAGCGCGAACAGCACTATGAGCGCCAGAGCAACGCTGAAAATCGTGATTACCTTGGAGGAAAGCACGGGGGTAAACGAAGTTATGCCCGTCGCCGAATAGGTTATTAAGGTGGCAATTATAAATACCGCCGCAGAGATTGTGAATACAAAGCTCAGTCCGCGTCTTTTTAATACGGTTTTACCTATGGCGCCGCCTATGTTTTTTAAAGTGCCCATACTGCTCCTTTGACTCAACCGCCGAATTCGGGGTTATAAGTCGTTGCGGTTATCTTGGCGTTGGTGTAGAGATACATACAGTCAACCAACGGAGCCGCCGCCTTCATCGTGCCGCCTACGCCCTTTATGTTGTTGTTGATAACCAGCTCTATCGTGTTGGTGCCCTTCTTTACGGACGCGTTTTCAACCACGATATAGTTGCTGAAATCCTTTACGTTGCTGCTCATTTCGGGATAGGACGCGATAGTGAACGGGAAGTCGTAGGTCTGTTCGTACTGCTCGGTGTCCTCGTTATAGTTGACGCCGACGAACACTTCGTCGCCCGTAACTTCAACGTCGTTGTACTGCGCGGACAGACGGAAAACTATCGTAACGTCGTCAGCCGCCTCCTCTGCCACGAACTCGAACGAGAGGTATGCGCCGTTATAGTACATCCAGCTTACGTAGTAGCCGTTGCTTGCGCTCAGGCTGTCGGTATTGTCGCCCGTGACCATACCCGTACCCGTCGTCGAGCCCGAGTAACCGCTTCCAGCCTTGCCCGTAAGGTCGGTCTGTTCAGCTTCAAGCGTGTAGATGAGCTTCCAGCCTGCGTAAACCGAGAAGTTTTCGCTGAACGAATTCAACGCCTTGTAGGTCTGCGTACATTCTTCGTCGGAGAACCAGCCGCTGAAATAGTGATTTTCCCAAGTAACCGTCGAAACCTCGGCGAGAATGTCCTGATAGAAGTCGCCCTCTTCGAAAATGACGCGCGCAAACGCGTTTTCCGTGCCGTCGTTCATATAGAAGGTCGCCACGCACTCGCCCTCGGCTACCGTCGTCCACGCCGCGTATACGGTTACGTTCTGGGTAATTTCGGCTGAGAAATCAAAGGGAACCGTACATTCCGCGTCCTTGAACCAACCTAAAAATACGTTGTTTCCGTTTTCAGGGTCCTGAGGACGAACCGCCGTTCCTCCCTCGGCTACCGTGTCTGTAGTCGCCGCGGTGCCGTTATTGTATTCATAAGTGACGGTGTAACTCGTGGTACCGCCGTCGCCGTTGTCGTCGTTGTTATTGTCGCCGTTACATGCCGCAACGGACATGGTGAGCGCAGTTGCGCACGCAATCGCCGCGCTTACGCCTAAAATCTTTTTAATCGAATTCTTCATAACTGCTCCTGTATTCTTAATTTCGGGTAAATAATTCAATCTGCTTTCTCCGCCGCGCGGAAAAAGGAACGCTTTGTCTGAATAGGTCTGCCTCGGGCAAGGTATGATGCGGCGAACCGCATCATACCCCTTGTTTACCCGAAACAATTAGTGTAAGATTAATTACTTATTGTTCTTTTTCTTGTTCTTCAATACGATTGCAGTACCCATAACAGCCGCGCCTGCAAGAAGCATAGCTATCATTGCCGCACCCGTATTTACCGTGCCGCTGCAGCCTGAGCTCTGGGTTTCAGCCGCAAGAGCCTGACTGATGAGCGCCTGAACGTCTGCTTCGGTGAGGTTTTCGCTCTGAGCCGCTTCGATAAGCGCCTGAACGTCTGCTTCGGAAAGTCCGGAAGCGTTGATGAGTTCAACTACCTGAGCTTCGGTGAGGTATACGGGATCGGACGCGGGTTCAGCGCCGTCAGTTACGTTGAAGGTCAGTTCGTAAGCGTACTTCGTGGAGGAAGTGCCGCCCATTCCGGGGAAGCCGCCGCCGGGGAAGCCGCCCCAACCGCCCTGGTTGCCGGAGCTCTGGGTTTCCTTGATTACGTTGACGACGACTTTGTATTCGCCGTTTAACGCATCTGCGGAAATCTTACCGGTTATGGTACCCTCTTCAGCATTGAGAGTGAGACCTTCAGGGAGTGAACCGCTTGCGATTTCGTACTTGGTCGCTTCGATGTTGTCCGACTTGATGTATGCAGCGAAGCTGTCGCCTGCCTTAACGGAGAGGGACTCGATCCTGGTTTCGTTTGCGTCTTCAAGATAGAATCCGCTTTCAACCGTGATGGTGTAGCTCTTGGTTAAGTTGGGGTTGATGCTGTCTCTGTCGTCGTTTACAAGAGTGGTGTTTACCCAACCGTCGATGGTAACGCTTACGGTTACGTTGTAGGTGCCCGTTTCGGTGGGAGTACCGGTTATCTTACCGGTGGTTGCATCGAAGGATAAGCCTGCGGGCAGGTCGCCTTCGAGTTCGTATTCGGTCGTGTAGAGATTGGTCTTAACGCCGGTTGCTTCGTCTACGGTGTAGCAGCTCTTAGCTTCGCCGGAGAGCTCGAACGAGATATTAGCTTCGGAACCCTGAGTGAGAGTGGTTGCCTGTGCGCTGAGCGTAGGCAGGGTCGTGATCGAATGTCCGTTGAGGTTGGTGAGCGCGTTGGATTCTATGTAGAGAATTCTTGCAGCGAGCGTTCTCATATAGTACCACTGAGTACCGCTTTCAACTTCCGTACCGGTGAAGTAGCCCTTTGCAGAGCTTGCAGCGCCGCCGCGGTCGTTGTACATAGGCGTTTCGATGTCGTTGCCCTGATCGTCCTTGTATTCGAGTTCGGTATCCCATGCGCCGGTGTAAGCGTAGAACTTACCGGTCGTTTCGTCGTATCTGCCGGAGATTGCAGGTATAGCGCTGTTCAAAGGCAGAGGAACTACGAACGAACGCATCATGGTTGCCATAGTAGTACATCTTGAGAAGCCTGAGTAGCCGTCGGTGATGAAGAAGCCGTTCCAGCCCCACTGATCGACTACCATACCTTCCATAAGCCTGTTGTTGCTGGAAGTGGGAACGCCGCAGAAGCGTGCAAAGCCCGTCATCGAGGAGCTTGAGCCGCCTTCCTGCATTGCCATCTGGAATACCTTGAAGTAAATCTGGCGGGCAGCCTGTTCAGATACCCAGACCATATTTTCCATACCGTCGCGGCAGGTTTCCTGATCGTTGAGAGCGAAGTGCTTAACGTAGCAGGTTACGCCCATAGCTTCCATACCGCCCGTAAGACCTGCGGCAATGTAACCGCCTACTATACCGTCCTGAGACAGATATTCGTAGTTACGTCCTGAGAAAGGCGAACGGTGTGTATCCATTTCGGGACCGCCCCATGCGGACCAGCCGTTGTAAAGGCTGAGGTTGCCGCGGACGCGTCCGATATCGTATGCGAGATCGGTGTTCCAGGTTGCCGTGATTGTAGGAGCGTCTACCCAGAGCAGCGTGTCGCCGTTGTTGTTGTAGCTGTCCTTCTGCTGGTTAGCTGCCTTACCGATAGATTCGAGACCCGTACTTCTCCACATGTTGTAGTTCTTGCGGATCAAGGTGGTCATCTCTTCAACGGTGAGCTGGTTCATGAATTCAACCCACGCTTCGGTCATCTTGCCGTCGACGTCGAACAGTGCGATTCCCGACATATCCGAAAGGAGAATGTCGTAAGTGCCGTTCTCGCCGAGCTCGCCCTGATTCTGCTTCCAGCCGAGAGCGATGAGTTCTTCGTTGCTGTGATACCATTCGTCGTCCTCGGTATCCGAAGCGGAGAACTGGTTCCAGTAGTCGAGGTGGTCAACGTAGCTGGAGCTGAACGTTAAATCGCCCTTGGAGGGAGTTTCGGGGAAGTAAGAGAGAATAGTGTCTCTGGTGAGGAGAACTTCTTCGCTCGCGCCGTCCGCCATGAGGTTGGAGGTACGCAGCGAATTGTAAACCGTGTAGTGATCTTCGTCCGTATCGGTTGCCCATACGTTGCCGTTTACGTTTTCGTTGTCGTCGTAGCTCTCAGAGAAGATCGCGCCGCACACGTTGCCGCTGAAGTCGTCCAGCACGAGGCGAGCCGCACCGTTGTCCTTTGCCGACGAATTCGTTGCGATAGTAAACTTGACTTCGTCGTAGTTGTCGGTGGTGTCCGCGGTGTTGGTCGCAACGTCGAAGTGAGACGAGCTCATCGCACGGATAGTGTAGTCGCCTGCGTCAAGGGTGTAGCCCGTAACGCCCGTGTTGTATACGTCTTCGTAGTCGAATGACGCCATATCCTGCACGTTGACCTGAACGAGCACGGTCTGTTCCTGACCGGGCTTCAACACGTCGGTCTTTGCGAAGCCTACCAAGGTTACGAAGCTCTTTTCAAGCTTTGCGTCCTCGCTGTCGTAAGGAGCGGTTACGTAAATCTGAACGGCTTCCTTACCTGCATAGCTGCCCGTATTCTTTACGGTTACGGGTATGTAGAGCGTCTTAATCTTTGCGGGATTGCCGTCGGAAGAATCGAGGTTCGCCTTTGTCATGGACGTCGAAATGTCGAAATCCTTGACAATCTGCTCGTTCTTGGACTCGAGCGCGCCGCCCGTTGCGATTATGCCGCCCTTGTCAATGTTGTAGCTGAACGACGTGTAGGAAAGTCCGTAGCCGAACGCAAAGGTTACGTTCTTTTCCCACCATTCGTTAGCCGCTTGCTCGGCGGTCTGCTGAACGCCGTTGACAACCTTCTTGGTTACGGTGTGCTTTACGCCGTTGCCCTGATAGGTGACGGAATCGTTGGTTAAAAGTCCGTTATAAATTTCGTAGTACAGCGTCTCCCAGTATGCATAGCCGAGGTAGATGTCCTCTTCGTAGTCCGTGCCGTAGTAACCGTTCTGGTTATGAGAGCCGTAAGTAATTTCCGTGGTGCCGCGGGTGAGGTAGTCGTCGTAGTTGCCGTTGCCCGTATATTCGGTCATGCCCTTGCCGTACTCGCCGTCGTAGTACATATTCTGGCTACCCGTCTGATCGTTCCACGCATAGTTGTTCCACGTAGGATCTGCGGTGAAGTCGGTATTCCACTCATCTACCAACTTACCTGAAGGATTGACGAGACCTGCAAGTATTTCGCCAACCGCCATATGTCCGTTGTCGCCGCCGCGACCCATTAAGAGGATACCGTTTACGCGGTCGTCCTCGCGCAGGTTGTAACATTCCATTGCGTTGGAAGTGTTGAGAACTACTACAACCTTCTTGCAATTCTTTGCTACGTAATCGATAAGTTCTTCTTCGCTGTCGGTAAGCTGCAGGTAATGCTTATAAGTCTTACCGTCCTTATCGTAATTTGCACTCGTCTTTGAAACGTCGTGCGAGGAGCCGCCCATTCCGGGAGGACCTCCCATCATGCCGCCGCCGCTGCTTGCGGACGCCGCATATTCGCCGGTGTAAAGGGCGTCGTTCTCGTACATCGACTCCTGTTCACCGTACATGTTGTCCTGTTCTTCGCTGGTAATCATATCCAGGTCGGAACCCTCGCCGCCGTATCTCGCCAGCACGATAATGCCCACGTCGTCGTACAGATTCAAAGAGTTTTCAACCGACTTTGTATAGTCGATCGTCTCTTTTCCGCAATCGCTCGTGGAGAAGCCCTTATCCGCATAGAAATCAGCCAGAGTGGGATTTACCTTAAATCCTGCCGATTCCAAGCTGTCGTAGATGGGACCTCTGCTGCTGACTTCGAAATCCGTGTACTTGAAGTACGCGTCGTTGCTGCTGGGACCGGCTACCGTCTTAGACGACGCAACGCCGAACACGCTTACGCGTTCCTTACCCGTCAAAGGCAAAGTTCCGTCGTTCTTTAAAAGGACCTGTCCTTCTTCAGCGGTCTGAAGGTTGACTTCGCCTACCGCTTCAAGCAATTCTGCATAGCTATTGTAATTGGAATAATACTTTCCGTTTGCCGATAGCGTAGCCGCCGAAGCCGTGAAGGGCGTTGCCATTACTGACGCTGCCATAACGCTCGTTACGCAAACGGCAGCTAACTTCATCGCTTTCTTCCCTAATTTTCTCTTCACAAACAAACCTCCTGATAATTTTAAATACACGCAAAAAGGGTACAACGAGACTCACCCCTGTTGCGTAAAAAAATTTAACATAATTTGTTTGTAACTTTCAATAATTACGGCATAAGCCGCATTCAGGGGGCACAACGCGCACCAAAAATACACGAACTGTCAAATTTCTGACACGAACGGTCTTTTTTCTTGCACAAAAAAAAGCGCTGCATTACGCAGAGCCTGATTTTCAGCAGTTATAATAACGGCGCACCCGATTATGATAACGGCGCACGTCCTTAAAGTTTTTCAGCCGTCGATATTTATGAATCCGTTCTTGGTTCCGTATTCGAGCCAGAGGGCCTTTACTTCCTTCTTCTTCGAACGGGAGAGCGGCAGTACCTGACCGGTAGTCAGATACACCTCGGTATTGTCGATGCGCTTTATGTAGCGGTAATTGACGATATACCCCTTGTGAATACGGATAAACCGCTTTTCCGCCAGCAACTTTTCAAGGCTGTCCATTCCCAGCCGCAATTCGAATTTATTCTTATCGTTGAGATACACGCACTGGGTGTGCAGGTTGCTCTCGATATAAATAATCTGCTTGGCGTTGACCTGAAAGCCGCCTGACGAGGTCGAAAACATAATCATATCGGCAACCAGGTCGGGCTTAGCCTCCAAAAACAGTCGGACAGCCTCGTTCAGGTCGTCTAAAAATACGCACTTCCTTACGAACCCGAACGGACGAACGGCAAACGTATCGAACATTCTGTCCTCTCGCGCGGTGACGAACACCACGGGCACGGAGTTGTCCACCTTTCTTAACGACTTGGCAAAGGTAATGCCGTCCTCGCCGGGCATATCTATGTCAAGGAAAATTATATCGTAAGAAATTTTATCCATTCTGTTGCGGAGCGACGCAACGCAGTTGTAGGTATCCACCTCCGCCGCCTCTCCGTACTTGTTAAAGCTTGCCTTTACCGCCGCCGCATACACGGTGAGCGACGGCAAATCGTCGTCACATATACAGACTCTTAACGTACTCATTCTTTCCTCCTTACCCCGTCTTATCCCTTCGCTTTACAAATCGCCCTCGAGCTCGAGCATAACGTCCACCACGAACCTGTCGTTTTCAACGCGGCGCAGAATCTGTCCGTTATACTTTTTTATGAGCGAGTCGACTATCTTCGAGCCGTAGCCGTGCAATTCCTTGTTCGGTTTATCGGTCTCGAGCGAAAGCGCAGCCTCCGCCCTGTCCTTGGCAACCGTGTTGGAAATGCTGAAAATAAAGTAACTGTGAACCAGCTGTGCGGAGACGTCGATTTTGCGCTGACCCTCCTCCACCTTTTCGCACGCCTCTATGGCGTTGTCCATAAGGTTGGTAACCAGTCCGCTTAAATCCACTTCCGACAGAGGCAGGGTCGGCGGAATCATCAGCTTATGCATAACCTGAATATTGTTTGCCGCCGCCTTTGAAAGTTCGAGGTTGAACACCATGTCGAAAGCGGAGTTGCCCGTATCCACCTGAGAGAGCAGCGCAAAAGTTTCGCTCTCTATCTCGTTGAAATACGCGTCCAGTCCGTCGTAATCCTTTTTGTTGAGCATAACGCGCATAACGGCGTATCTGTTCTTTATTTCGTGCCTTATCTTTCTAAGCTGCTCGAGATTGCTTGCGTTGATCGAGGCAAGCGTGCCGCTGATTTCCTCGTGCATGGTCTGCTTGCTCAGCTCCATATTTTCCTCGTGCGAGCGCAGGTCGCGCACCATAAAGAAATAGCACGCAAGCAACAGCGCAAATACGCACCACAGCGTTACGAATATGTAAATCTGCGGATAGAGTCCGTACAGATAATACTCGGTCCTTTCAAACACCATAAGATAGGGCATAACCAGACTTCTTAAAATCGAAAGCGAAACGCCCACGACGCCGTAGCAAACGCTCTCTAAGACCGAGCGGATGGGAATTACCCTGTATTTATTGACGTTGAAATAGCGCAACAGCGCCGCCACGCCGACGGTGAGCGGCAGCAGATAGCTGCGGAAGGTCGGGGGAAGAGTCACGTCTGCGTTGGCGTTGCACACGCCCTGAAGGCTTGCGCCCAGCTCTACAAACACGTGATTGAACGCGTATAACAGCGTACCTAAAATTACTCTCGCCTGCCATTTGTATCTGTTGAAGAATACGACGTACAGCACTATCACAATCAGCTTGGGCAGATACGCCAGCAGGATATTCGTTTCGTCGAACAGCAGAAAACACAGCGTGTTTGCAGCCACGAAAACCGCGTAAATGCCCACCGCGTGCGCAACTAAAACGAGCGCGTTCTTCCAGTTCAGCCCCTTGCGGTCGTAGAACAACACCAACAGCGCGACAATAAAGCAGGCGCTGTCGATGATTCCCGCAACGCTGAAAATTCTGTTGCGATATAACATCACCAACTTTTCCCCGATATCCATTTATCCCCCTCAAAAAACGCAAGCTAAGGCACGGCAACACCGTCATTCTTTTTATAAACAAAGTACTTTGCCGCCGTCGACAGTTTTTGGACGAAACCTTTTGCCGTCGGTACTTTTTGAACCAAGCGCTTTGCCGCCGCTGGTACTTTTCGCCGTCGGAACCGAAGCCCTTAAAATGCGTCCTAATCTATTTTAATTATAATTCTTTTTTACCAATCTCTGCTATTTAATTATACCACGTTGACAAAAATAATCAAGTCCGACTTGATTTGTAGTCTTTTATGAGAAAGCGCAGAATATGCGCAAGGCATACCGCCGCAGCCACCGCGGTGAAAATCCAGAACCACAAGTCCTGAAACTGACCTTCGCCGAGTGTTGAAACAAGGTTTCCGCCAAAGTCGAAGACCGCGTGCAGCGCGGCGCACAGCCAGATGTTGTTGGTCTTTATCATTACGGCAGAGAGCATTCCGCCCAGCAGGAAGCAATAGCCCACCTGCATGAGCGTCGCCGCCGCTCCTGCGCCGAAAAACAGATTGAAAAGATGCGCTACGGCAAACGCCGCCGAAGTTACTGCAACGGTAAACAGCGCCGACGGAGCTTTTTTTGACGGCAGCCGAGCCACGGCGTACTGCAACAGACCGCGGAAGAGAAGCTCTTCCGAAAGCCCCACGAAGAGGCAGTCAAGCGCAAACAGAGCGATAAGTTCGGGGCGCACTATCCTCGCGCCGCCGCCTATAAGGGCGGTATAGGGGAAGTTTGCAAGCACCACCAGAACGCAGGGAACGCACCACAGAACAAGCTTGGGCGAATTAACCTTTCCGGGCTTCAAAATCGCCTTGCCGTCGATTAAACACGCCGCCGAAACGAGCGCAAAAATCGTCACGCCGCGGCTGATTATATCGCTTATAAGCTTTGACGTAACGCTATCGTCGCTGAATTTAATATCTGTAAAACTCAGCACTAAAAGTACGACTGCGGCGCATACGAGGATTGCTATTGAAATTACCGTCTTGAAATTTCTTTTCAACTCTCTCTCCTTAAACCACCTGTTCGCTATCAATTATTTCATACGTACCGTATTTTGTCAATACCCTTATCACCGACGAAAAACCGGGTCAGCAATAAATCCGTCCGCTCAACCGGGAAATGCACCGCTGAAAAGCTTAGCCTACAGCGGTGCATGCAAAATAAAAAGGAAGGAGAAAAAATATCAGTTATCAGTAGGTTGTATAAACCGTATCCGTACGGCTTAAAGCCACGGATTTTTATTATTTTTACCGTCGGCTGTCCGTACGGTCAACAGACCGCACGCTTAACCTTTTCCGACGTATATATCACGGCGCGACCGCCGCCATTATTTCTTTTTCTTTGCCTCCCGCGCGGCGAGCTTAGCCTGATAAGCCGCCTCTTCTTTTTCGTAGTCGAGTCCCTTCTTTTCACAGCGGGCCTTAAGCTCTGCCTTTCTTGCCTCTTCGGCGAGCCTGTCGGACTCCTCTTCCTCGCGGCGAAGTCTCTCTTCGGGTTCTATCCACTCTATTCCCGCGGCTTCTGCTTCCGCCTTCTGGCGCTCTAAAATGGTCTTTCTGTCGCCGTCCAACAGCTTTTCTACAGTGT
>JBJEUX010000047.1:0-65033 GCA_051884055.1 Candidatus Coproplasma sp. | reverse complement strand
ATTATAGCTTGTGCGACGCCGTCGGTCAAGTTATTTTTAGTCACAATTACAGGCGCGCCCTTAACTAAATTTTGCGTATATACGCCTGCGGCTGATGCGGGAACCTCACTGACGATAAGCGCAAAATCTCTCTTCGTGCGGTTACGTCTGATTCCACAATGAACGCCGTTGGCTTTAAAGCCGCGCGGAGCGCAAACTCCGCCGCATATTTCATTAATTTTCATATTCTAAATCAGGGGTTTCAAATAAGCGAGGTCGTTTCGTCCAGACCAAGCATAACGTTCATATTCTGAACAGCGGCACCCGACGCCCCCTTTCCGAGGTTATCAAACACAGCTGCAAGTATAATTCTTTCTTCGTTTCCGGAAACGTATATTTCAAGATTATTAGTCCACGACAGTTTGTTTGCCGCAAGAAATGCAGGCACGCTGTCGCTTTCGACTACTTTAATAAAATTCTGCGAGGCATAGTACTCTGCAAAATACTTTCTAATATCGTTAAAATTGTAATTTTTAGCCAATAATCTTGTGTGAAGAGGCACCGTCACGCACATTCCGCAATAAAAGTCACCCACTATAGGGTTGAATACGGGAGCATACTTCAACCCGCATTCGTTGACCATTTCAGGTAGATGCTTATGACACTGATTGAGCGCATACTGTCTCGGAGAAGCAAACGCAGTTGCCCTTTCCCTGTCCTCGTACTGCGCAATCATCTTTTTTCCGCCGCCAGAATATCCTGTTACAGAATGAGCTACAAACGGATAATCATCGGAAACAATTCCGCCTTTTACAAGCGGAGCCACGAGAGAGATAAAACCCGTAGCGTGACAACCGGGATTTGCAACCCTTTTCGCTTTGGCAATCTGCTCTCTCCTCTCGCTCGACAATTCAGGAAAACCGTAAACCCATTCGGGGTTTGTTCTGTGCGCGGTCGAAGCGTCTATAATTCTTGCGTCGGGATTGTCTACAAGCTGAACGGCTTCTTTTGCCGCTGCGTCGGGCAGACATAAAAAGCTTATATCTGCCGAATTTAAACATTCCTTTCTTGCCTTTGTATCCTTTCGTAACTTTTCAGGAAGCGAAATAATATTTATGTCGGAACGTTTTTCAAGCCTGTCGTAAATCTGCAGACCTGTCGTTCCCTCTTTTCCGTCAATAAAAACGTTAAACATTATTTAATCTTCTTCTGGTCAAGCATTGCCTTAACTTTAACAGGCAATCCGAAAAGATTTATAAAGCCCTGGGAATCCATCTGGTTATAGCAATCGTCCTCACCGAAAGTTGCAATATCTTCACTGTAGAGCGAATAAGGCGAAGTTACTCCGGCATTCATAACGTTGCCCTTGTAAATGCGAAGCTTAACGTCGCCCGTAACAGTTTCCTGCGTTTTATCAACGAATGCGTCCAACGCTTCGCGCAGAGGAGTGAACCAGAGACCGTCGTATACGAGTTCGCCGTATTTAACCGCAATAAGCTGCTTGTAGTGCTGGGTGGCCTTATCAAGGCAGATCGATTCAAGAATCTCGTGCGCGGTATACAAAATCGTACCGCCGGGAGTTTCGTATACTCCGCGGGATTTCATGCCGACAAGGCGGTTTTCAACCATATCTACAAGACCTACGCCGTTTTTGCCGCCGATCTTATTCAATTTTTCAATAATTTTTACGGCGCTCATCTTCTTACCGTCGATTGCGGTAGGAATACCCTTTTCAAAATGGATGGTTATGTAAGTCGACTTATTGGGAGCCTTCCAGGGAGAAACACCGAGTTCGCAAATCTTATCGTAATCGGGTTCGTTTGCGGGATTTTCAAGGTCAAGACCTTCATGAGACAAGTGCCAGAGGTTCTTATCTTTGGAATAGTTGGTCTCCCTGTTTATCTTAAGAGGAATGTTATGAGCTTCTGCATAGTCGATTTCCTCGTCGCGGCTCTTGATATTCCATATACGCCAAGGAGCTATAATCTGCATTTCGGGAGCGAAAGCCTTGATAGTGAGTTCAAACCTCACCTGGTCGTTGCCCTTGCCTGTGCAACCGTGACAGATCGCGTCAGCGCCCTCTTTCTTTGCAATCTCAACAATTCTCTTTGCAATAATGGGGCGGGCAAAAGACGTGCCGAGCAGATATTTATTTTCGTAAACTGCGCCGGCTTTCATAGTAGGATAGATATAATCTTCTATAAATTCCTTCTTTAAATCTTCAATATAGAGCTTGGATGCGCCTGTTTTAAGCGCCTTTTCTTCAAGACCTTCGAGTTCGGTTGTCTGACCTACGTCGCCGGAAACGGCGATAACTTCGCAGTCGTCGTAATTTTCTTTGAGCCAGGGAATGATTATCGAAGTATCAAGTCCGCCCGAATAAGCGAGTACAACTTTTTTAATTTTCTTTTCCATATACTGTGTCATCCGAAGAATATTATTTGATTCAGGCAATTTTTACCTGAATCTTGGAAAATTATACAATACGTATATAACGTAAGTCAAGCAAAATACCACTCAAAAATCAAAATATTTAAAAAATATAATGCATAAATTTTCAAAATCAATTTAAATAATTAATATTTATGCATTTATTTAAAAAAATATTTATAAATATTCAAATCGAATTCAGTATATGCGGGTTATGAAAGAGTATTCCTTCATTTGCCTGATGCGCTGCTTATAATCGGGTAAAATTTTTTCTACGCAGCCCCAAAATTTTTTGGAATGGTCGTGATAGAGCGTATGACAGAGCTCGTGCACAATTATGTAAATTTGCAGATTGCGCGGAAGCATCATAAGCTTATAGTTAAAAGTGATATTGTTCTTTCCGTCGCAGCAGCCCCACATACTCTTGTAGTCTTTAAACTTAACTGAATTTGCTTTTAAACCGCAATTTTCACAGACGGAATTAAATAGCGACAAAAAATCAGATGAAAAATTTTCGATAAACAGCTTTCGCAAACTCTTCAAATTATTTATTTCTATATAATCTTTAATAATATTCCCGTTTCCGAATTTTAACCCATAAGCCTTGCCGCCGATAAGAATTTTTTTATAATTAATGACGTCTGCCCATTCGGCGTTCCTTTGCGTAACAGAATTTAAGTGTTTTTCAATCCAGTTTCTTTTACTCAGAATAAAGTTATCTATTTCAGATTTCGGCGTACCGAAGGGACAACTAATTATTACGCTTCCGTCGTTTTCAATTTTTAAAGAAATTGTTCTGCGGCGCGCGTACTTAACGGTGTAATCAATCTTCATTCAGTCTGACCTTAAACTGAACCCTGGTTTCGTCTCCGACTCTTCCCTCGACAATCCAACAGCCGTCCTCTGACTGTTCTTTATAGAAATCGATTTTCTCACCGCATTTGCACTGCTTGATATAGGAAATCTGAAACTGAGAAAACCATTTTCCCCTTAATTCATCGACGGAAAAAGCGTCCATAAGCAGGTCAGCGTATTTAGTATTATTGATATGCTGATAATGGTCGTAGTCAGAATAAGAGCCGTACTTAGTGTATGAAGGTTCGTGTGTTGAAACCGAAGGAATTTTCCAACTGTTGAATTCGGTTGAACGGAATTCGTTATATTCCACGTTCATTCCTTCAAAAACTGCAGACGCAGGAAGCATGGAAAAATTACCGAGGTCAATAACGCACCAACGCGAAGTACCCAAGCCAACCTTCTCGTCTCCGACAAACAGTTCAAAGTCACGGAATACAATAAGCTTCTTGGGTTTAACAGGCCAGGTATGTACGGTCAGTACTTCGTCATACTTAATAGGTCTGAAGAGCTCAACAAACCAGTTGGATAAAATGAAACCTATATTTCTGGGCTGTAAAACTTTATATCCGAAACCCAGTTCATCTGCGGAAAGACAGGCTGATTCCTGCATGACCGACAACAATCCGGCAGGTCTTATTCTGTCCTGAAAATCGGCGTCGGTATAACGAAATTGATAGTCTTTTGAATGAAGATACATAATTTACCCTCTGAATTTTATTTCATATTATTTTATCACTTTTAATATAAAAAGTCCAATAAAATAGCAATTTTGATTAGATTATGTGTGACATAGTACTTTTTATTTTGCCAAAATATTGACATATATCTTGTTGTATGCTATAATTTATACAAAATATTGAGGTATTGTTTATGGATGAAGAATTGGATAACGGATTAGATACCGAACCTACATACGAACAACCTTCCGAAGGAAAATACGCAATCAGCGCCGACCTTATAAGAGGGCATATCAATACTATTATTCTCCGTACTCTTGACGAGCGCGACAAGTACGGATACGAAATCATCGACGAAATAGAGGCCAAGTCTCACGGGCAATATACGCTCAAGCAACCCACTCTTTACAGCGCTTTAAAGAGGTTGGAAACTCAAGGTTATATAAAAGCTTATTGGAAAACGGACGAAGTTACTTCCGGCGGCAGAAGAAAGTATTTCACCCTTACTGAACTGGGCAGAGAGTTTTCCGAAAAGAACCAATCCGAATGGGAATATTCCAGAACCGTAATCGACAGTCTGATTTCCGACAAACCTTTCGATTTTTCAAAGCCTGCGCCCACTGACGTAGATTTTAATTTATTAAAAAAATCAGTCACCCGCGTACCTACGGGAGATAAAGCTGAAGAGGGCGAAAAGCCTACTCCTGAACAGGCGGAGCGCAACGCTCAGGCAGACTACCGCAGAGCTTACGTTGAGACGTTAACAACTTCACCCGTAAAGAGCGAGTATTCGCAGCAGACGACGGCTGAAGTATTGATTGACAAGGCTCAGGATAATAGCTCAAACGCCCCCACTCCTTCTAATTCTTCGAATGAAAGGAGCGAAGAAGAAAGGCGTATTACTCACGAAAATTTCTTAAAACTTATATCGTCAGCGCCTTCTGCGCCTGTCAATAATAAGCCCAAGGACGATAACATTGTCCCTCATTCCGAGGAAATAGATACCGAAAAATTAATCTATAACAATAAACCTGAAACTGAAAGGGATTATAAAAAGCTGGTAAACCTGATATTTAACAAGGCGATAAAAGATCCGTCTCAAAGCAGCATGAACCAAACGGTTCAACAGCCGCACGCCCAGCAGACTTACGAACGCCAGGCTTACTCACAGCCGCAGCGCGTCGATCCTATCGTAGAAAAGGGAAAACTTGACGGTCTTAACGTAAAATCTTCCACTTCGTCTGGCACTAAAAACCCGGTCAAGACCTCTTATAACGTTGGTTCTACGCTTTTCTGCAGCTCTGCAATCGTTGGAGTTTTATTTCTGCTTGAGTTTGCGTTATGTTTGATTTTCAAGGACGCTCTTCAGATAACCGTTACTTATCCTTTGGTCATATTGGCAATAGGAATTGCTCAATTTGCAATTTTCGGTACGCTTGCGCTTGGAGGATTCGGTAAAGGTTCAACAAAGCCTACTCAACACAATTATATTGCCGTAAGCATTATTTTAACTATAATAGCAATTTTAATTATTTGCCTTGTTGGCTTCCTGCTCAACGTAAACGTTCAATCTGTACCCGACGTATTAACCAAACTTGTTATCCCGTCTGTAATTGCTTTAAACGTGCCTGTTTTCGCAATTTCGTTCTATTTCATAGTCAGGAACAGATAAATAATAATCGCTCTTACAGTGCTGATTTTCAAGCAATTTAGAGTGCCGCATCTATTCAAAATAATTATTTTCAGATACCTGAAAACGTTTCAGGTATCTGTTTTTATTTACTGTTAAAATTCGTCCAATTTGTAACGAAAATGCCGTCTGCAAAATTATTTGCAGACGGCTTGATTATTTTTGATTATTTAGCATATTCAACGCAACGGGATTCCCTGATTACGTTTACTTTTATCTGTCCGGGATATTCAAGTTCAGCTTCGATTTTCTTTGCAATATCCTTTGCAAGGAACATTGCCTGAGCGTCGTCAACCTGTTCGGGTTTAACTATTACGCGCACTTCTCTGCCTGCCTGAATAGCGTAACTCTTGTCTACGCCGCTAAAGCTTGAAGCGATTTCTTCGAGTTTTTCAAGACGCTTAACGTAGTTAGTGCCCGTTTCCCTTCTTGCGCCGGGTCTTGCGCCGGAAATAGCATCTGCCGCAGCAACAAGAACGGCTTCGATAGTTTTAGGTTCGCAATCGCCGTGGTGCGAAGCAATCGCATTTACAACGTTTGCGCTCTCCTTATACTTCTTTGCAAGATCTGCGCCGAGCTGAACGTGAGTGCCTTCCTGTTCATGGTCAACAGCCTTACCGATATCGTGAAGCAAACCTGCACGCTTTGCAAGATTTACGTCAAGTCCGAGTTCGGAAGCCATAAGACCTGCAAGCTGTGCCACTTCAATAGAATGTCTGTATACGTTCTGGCCGTAACTCGTTCTGTACTTAAGTCTGCCGAGAAGCTTGATAATTTCGGGATGAAGTCCGAAAATTCCGACTTCGAACATTGCGCTTTCGCCTGCAGCCTTAATCTCCTGATCAAGCTCCTTTCTTACCTTTTCAACGGTTTCCTCTATCCTTGCGGGATGGATTCTGCCGTCGGTAATGAGCTTTTCAAGCGTAAGACGGGCAACTTCTCTTCTTACAGGGTCGAAGCCTGAAAGAATGACGACTTCGGGAGTATCGTCGACAATAAGTTCAATTCCCGTTGCGTTCTCAAGAGCGCGGATATTTCTGCCTTCGCGTCCGATAATTCTTGCCTTCATATCGTCGCTGGGCAGAGGAACAACCGAAACGGTAATTTCCGAAGCGTGGTCGCTTGCACAGCGCTGAACAGCTAAAGAAATAATCTTTTTAGCTTCAAGATTCGCTTCGTCTTTTGCCGTCTGTTCAATATTGCGAACCTGCAGCGCAACGTCCCTTCTGGTCTCTTCAAGAATTTCGTTCGTAAGAAGCTGTTTCGCCTCTTCCTTAGTGAGCTGCGCAACTTTTTCAAGTTCCTGAACCATCAGCTCGTGCTGGTGATTTATCTTGTCCTGAGTGCGCTTGATTTCCTGTTCTTTATTAAGTAAATTCTGTCTTTGTTTTTCGAGTTCGTCGTTCTTCTTTAAGATAGATTCTTCTCTCTTGTCGAGGTTGTCCTCTTTCTGTAAAAGCCTCTGCTCCTGCTTGTTGAGTTCGGCTCTCTTCTCTTTAGATTCTTTTTCAAACTCGTTTCGTAATTTCAGCTCCTGTTCCTTAGCCTCTAAAATTGCCTCTTTTTTTAAAGCTTTACATTCTGCGGTTGCGTCGTCTACCATCTTCTTGGCGCGGGACTCAACGTCGCCTAACTTACTGTCGGTTCTTTTCTTATAAAAATAATAACCGACAAACAATCCCAAAGCGAGCGCTACAACGGCGCAACCGATTATAAGACCGATTGCTAAGCCTATATTCATATCGCTTGCAAGAAACAGGACGCTTAATAATGTGCTTTGCATTTAAGCCTCCTGATGTAGTTATTAATATATCAAAAACCCAAAAACGGATTCTTCTATATCCTCATTAAATTATAAACTAAAACGCCTAAAAAGTCAAATTATTTATCAAAATAGATAAACCAATCTTAACTCTTCAGGCGTGAATAGCAAAAATTATATAAATTATTGATTTTTTGGTCAATTAATCGGACAAATTGCTCAGCCAAAGCACGGAAGAAGCGTCCGAAGGCATGCGCCAATCTCCGCGCGGTGAAAGCGAAACGGAACCGACTTTTACTCCGTCGGGAATACACGAGCGCTTAAACTGCTGAGCAAAGAAGCGACGGTAGAAATTTTTCAGCCATTTATCTATGGTTTCTTCGCTGAAATCGTCCTTAAAAGTCTTTAATGCAAGGAACCTTACCTTTTCTGGCGAGAATCCCCAACGGATAGCGTAATACAGGAAGAAATCGTGAAGAATGTACGGCCCTACGAGATCCTCCGTCTTTTGCGCTATATTTCCACTCTTGTCGGGAGGAAGAAGCTCGGGACTGATCTCCGTATTTAAAATATCTGTTAATACCTCTTCACAATCTCCGCCCAGGCGGTGAGCTTCATAGCCGACAAGGTGCTTGACCAGAGTTTTAGGAACCGAACAGTTGACTGCATACATAGACATATGATCGCCGTTATAGGTCGCCCAACCGAGCGCAAGCTCGCTTAAGTCGCCCGTACCGATAACAAGTCCGCCCGTCTGGTTTGCCGTATCCATTAAAATAAGCGTGCGCATACGTGCCTGAGCGTTTTCGTAGGTCACGTCGGTCTTTTCGGGGTCGTGACCGATATCCTTGAAATGTTGAAGAACGCTGTCGCCGATGCGTATCGTTCTGGATGTCGCGCCAAGAGACTGAATGAGCTTTAATGAGTTATTATAAGTCTTACCCGTTGTACCGAAACCGGGCATGGTTATTGCAATTATATCTGAAGCGGGTTTGCCAAGCTCTTTAAAAGCTCTTGCCGTGACCAACAGAGCAAGCGCGGAATCGAGTCCGCCTGATATTCCGATAACCGCCGTTTTTGCGTTTGTATGGGCAAATCTCTTCTTCAATCCGCTTGTCTGAATGGAGAGAATAAGCTCAGTACGCTCGCGGAGTTTACCGTTATCGTACGGAACGAAAGGAGTCTTGGCAAAACTTCTGGAAAGCTCTTCTCCGGAATTATCGGTTTCAAAATCTATAAACTTGTACCCGTCGGAGTCGCCTGCCGTAAAGAAGGTGTTTGACATTCTTCTGCGCTCGTTGACGAGCTTATCCACGTCAATTTCACCGTAAACGGCGGAATTATCAAACAGCTTGCTTTCCGCAAGCTTTTCACCGTTTTCATAGATGAGATTATGCCCTGCAAAGGTCATATCCGTAGTGCTTTCACCCTCGCCTGAATCACAGTAAATATAGCCGCAGATGAGCTTAGCTGACTGCATTTTGACCAAATCGCGACGATAATCAGCCTTTCCTACCGTTTCGTCGCTGCAGGAAAGATTTACGATAACGTTTGCGCCTGCCTTTGCGTGATGAATCGAAGGGCTGTCAGGCACCCATAAATCTTCGCATATTTCAGCCGCAACAGTGAATCCGGGCATATTTACAGCCTTAAAAATGAGCTGCGTTCCAAAAGGCACGCTCTGTCCCGCGACCGTAATTTCGCCTGTACTTTTTTCAGCAGGAGTGAAGTGTCTGCGCTCGTAAAATTCACCGTACGTAGGAATAAAAGTTTTGGGAACAACGCCTAAAATTTTACCGTTATTAATAGCCACAGTGCAGTTATACTGCCTGCCGTTTAACGTCAACGGAGCTCCTACAAACACCAGCATTTTACTGCCTGCCGTGGCGGAGACAATTGCGCTTAAGCCTTCCTCTACGCCCTCAGTCAGACGTCTCTGGTTAAACAGATCGCCGCAGGTATATCCGCAAACGGAAAGTTCGGGAAAAACTATAAGCTGCGTCCCCTTATTTTCTGCTATCTTTAATGCTTCAATTATTCTCTCTGTATTGAACTTTACGTCGGCAACTTTTATATCGTGCGTAACCGCGCAAGTTTTAATAAATCCGTATTTCATCAGTCAAGATCTTTTCTTACTATAGTAGCTTTATGAGCTTCTCTGATTTTAGCTTCGATTTCGTCTTTAAGCTCGGGGTTTGCCTTGAGGTGTTCCCTCATCTTCTCTCTGCCGTTGGCAAGCTTTTCTTCGTTATAATATACCCATGCGCCGCTCTTTGTAAGAATACCGTATTCCAGACCGAGGTCGATTAAACAGCCTTCCTGAGAGATGCCGTCGCCGTAGATAATGTCAAATTCGGCAACCTTAAAAGGAGGCGCAACCTTGTTCTTTACAACCTTACATTTAGCGCGGTTACCGATAATTTCACCGTCGTTTTTAAGCGCGTCTGCCTTTCTGATATCCAGACGGATGGTAGCAAAATATTTTAAAGCCTTACCGCCGGGGGTAGTTTCGGGATTGCCGAACATAACGCCCACCTTTTCGCGGAGCTGGTTGATAAATATAACGCAGGTCTTTGAACGGTTGGTTATAGCCGTCAGCTTTCTGAGTGCCTGAGACATAAGTCTGGGCAGTGCGCCTACGTGAGCGTCGCCCATATCCCCCTCTATTTCAGCCTTGGGCGTAAGAGCCGCAACCGAGTCTATAATAATTACGTCAACCGCGCTTGAACGTACGAGCGATTCGCAGATATCGAGCGCCTGTTCACCCGTATCGGGCTGAGAGACGTATAATTCGTCCGTATTGACGCCGAGCGCTTTTGCATAAGCCGCGTCGAGAGCGTGTTCAGCGTCGATAAACGCAGCAACGCCGCCGTTCTTCTGAGCCTGTGCAATAATATGAAGAGCCACGGTAGTTTTACCTGAAGATTCAGGACCGAAAATTTCCATAATTCTTCCGCGGGGTACGCCGCCCACGCCGAGAGCCAGGTCAAGCGACAGGCAGCCTGTGGAAATAACCTCTATTTCCGAATTGACCTTTGCGTCGCCAAGCTTCATAATCGCACCCTTGCCGAACTGCTTTTCAATCATTGCGATTGTGGAATTGAGCGCCTTTTGTTTTTCTTCGTTCATGTTCTTTCTCCTATATAATGTCTGGCAAAAATAGCCGATTATTTTATTGTTTTATATGCAAGGAATAGAGCCTGATTTATTGCTCTTGCAGTAATATTTGCTCTGTCGCCCTTGAAATTGAATTTATAAACCGATATCTTATCCTGTAATCCTATTGCGATATAGGCAAGCCCTACGGGCTTGTTCGTATTATCCGACTTGGGACCTGCAATACCCGTCGTAGCAATCGAAATATCGCAGTTTCCGGAATTAATAAGCCCTTCCGCCATCTGATACGCTGTCTCCTCCGAGACGGCGCCGTATTGCTTCAGCGTGAGCTCCTCAACGCCCAATCGCTGCATTTTAGACTGGTTTGCGTAGGTATTAAGACTTTCGAAAAAGACCTCGGAAATGCCCGAAACTTCAACGAGTTTCTTTCCTACTCCGCCGCCCGTAAACGATTCTGCAACGCTGATTTTCATGCGGCGAAGCTTTAAAAGCTGAAACAGCCTCTGAGCAAGCGATATATCTTCCAGCGCGTAAATATAATTATCCAACGAAGCGACGAAATTTCTCATTACGCTGTCCGCAGACATCTTCGGCGTTGTGCCCGAATAAGAAATTTCGATAGTCTGGTCGCCGTAGTCGTCGTAAACCGCAAACGACATATCAGGGCAAATTTCTATACACTTTTCAATAGTCTGGTTGATCAGCGCCGAAGGCGCGCCCACCGCTTTGATATATAACTTGTCGTAACTTATTCCGCGCTTTGAGTTGATTAATTCAACCGTTTTTGCACAAAATCTCTCGCACTCTCCGCACAAATCGCACAGATATACGCTCTGATTGGCAGCATTTAACACAAGCCCCGTATCAAAAGGACAGCCGTACAGCCTGGAAATATATTCCGAAACCGCCTTAATCTGTTCGCTATAGCAAAAGATGACCGAATTTTCGTAATTGTCCTTGCAATCTTTCAGTTGAAGAGAGATATCTCTGGAACTGTCGAAAGCCACGAAGGAAATTTTATCGAAATATATACATTGCGACGAAAAGGACTTTAAAATACCATCGAGCTTGATATTATCGATCTTCAGTTTTTTGTTGCGTATAACAACAAGACAGTTGCTCATTTTAAACCTTTAATACGGAAATATTTTTAACTATATAATTAATTCCTGAAATAATCGTGAGAATTGTTGCAATAGCAAACAGACCAAGCCCTACTAAATTAATTATCTGAACGGCAAGGCTTTCTGCCAGAAATTCACCAAGACCTGCGCCGAATATCAATATAACTATTGAAATATCCTGAGTTGCAGTCTTGTATTTGCCGATTTTATCGGCGGCAATAACTATACCTGCGTCTGCTGCAACCATTCTGAAACCGCTGACGATAATCTCTCTGCCGAGAATAATTGCAACGCAGCAGCCTGCAACTATCAGCGCCCACGAACCGAGATACTCTGTAAAAAAGGCGGGTACGGTGAGCATAACAATCATTGCCGTTGCGACAAGAACCTTGTCCGCAATGGGGTCGAGGAATTTTCCGAGATTGGTTACCAGATGATACTTGCGCGCGATTTTACCGTCAAGAAAGTCGGTAAAGCTGGCAATCGCAAACACCGCAAGCGCAACAAAATAGTGACCCGTAAACTGCAGATAGAAAAACAGAACGAATACGGGAATTAAAATTACTCTTAAAATAGTGAGCTTATTGGGCAGATTCAGCACGCCTTTGCCTGCCGCAATTTTATACGCCCTGCTCTCCTTATCTATCTCTTTATCGTCCATTAATAGTCCTCCGTTTTACCAAATAAATCATAATCGTCGCAGCCTTCAACGGTTACGTCGTAATACTCGCCCTGAACGGCGGTTTCGGCATTGAAATAAACCTTACCGTCGATATCGGGAGCATTAAAATAAGCTCTTCCGAAGAAGCATTGCCTTTCGTAATCTATTCCGTCGCATAAGACCTTAACCGTTTTACCTACGAACGAAGAAAGGAACGTACGCGATATTTCACGCTGGGTTTCGTAAAGTTTTTTAACGCGTTTTTTCTTTACTCCGTAAGCAATCTGCCCCTTGATTTTATATGCAGGCGTATCCGGCTCGCGCGAATATGCGAAAAATCCGCAGTTGGTGAGCTTTGCTTCCTTAAGGAATCCACACATTGCGTCAACTTCCTCTTCGGTTTCAGTGGGAAAACCGGTGATAAAGGTAGAGCGTATTGCAATTCCCGGAATCTCTCTTTTTAATTTAGCAATCAGACCGAGATACTCCGCCCTGCTGCCGCGCCTGTTCATCATTTTTAAAATTCTGTCTTCGCTGTGTTGCAGAGGTATATCGAGGTATTTAATAATCTTGGGGTTGTCCCTTATTTCGGCAATCAACTCGTCGTCTATCATATCGGGATAACAGTATAATAATCTTACACTATTAATGTTGACAAGTGTTGTCAGGTTTCGTAAAAATTCTACAAGAAATTTTTTCCCGTACAGATCTATGCCGTAGCGCGTTACGTCCTGAGCTACTAAAATGAGCTCGGAAACGTCACCGAGATTTTCAGCCTCCTGCAAAAGAAGCTCCATCGGATAACTTACATACGGTCCGCGGATTTTGGGAATAAGGCAATAGGTGCATTTATTGTTGCAACCGTCCGCAATTTTCAAATACGCATAATGACAGGGCGTTGTTAAGACCCTGTCAGGACTGTATTTATTATCGCCCGTGCCGACGTAATTTACGCGTTCGCCCATATACGATTTCTCAAGTGCTTCAAAAAACTTATCGTAATCGTTTACGCCTAAAAAGACGTCTGCTTCCGTAAGCGCGTCGAAGGTTTCGCCGACGTATTTCTGGGGAAGACAACCCGTAACGACAATCTTTTCAACGTTTTCGCTCCTGTATGCGGAACATTCGAGAACGGTTTCGATAGCTTCCTTTCTCGATTGGTTAAGAAAAGCGCAGGTGTTTACTATAACTATATTCGCCTGACCAAGATCGTCGCATACGGTGCAACCGCGCGACCTGATAACGGATAAAAGCTTTTCGCTGTCCACCCTGTTTTTATCGCAGCCGAGCGATATTATGCCAAATTTTTTAGTAGTAAAATCAAACATCTACGTCTCCGTAAATACGCGTAAATTCGTCGAGTGAAAGTAAAACTTTTCTGGGCTTAGAGCCTTCGGACTGGGTAATATAATTCATATTTTCCATCCAGTCGATAATTTTGCAGGCCTTTACGTAACCGATAGGGAAGCGACGTTGCAGCATCGAAACAGACGCCTGATTGCTGACAACGCAGAACTTCAACGCCTGAATAAATTTATCGTCAATCTTGATATCGGAGTCGCCGCCCATTTCGTCTCCGCCGGAAGATTCAGCCTCCTCCTCTTCTTCTACCTTATTGATGAAGTCGGAAACGCTCTGGTCAAAATAGGTTTCGTTGTGCTTTTTAACGTAATCGGTAACAGCCTGAACCTCGGGAGAATCGATAAAGCAGCCCTGAATACGGTTTAACTCGGGATTTTCTGCAGAACGGAAATACAAATCGCCCTTACCGAGGAGTTTTTCGGCGCCGCCGATATCGAATATCGTACGAGAATCGTCGAAGGAGTTTACCTTAAATCCTATTCTTGTAGGAAGGTTCGATTTGATAAGTCCGGTTATGCAGTCGACCGAAGGACGCTGCGTTGCGAGAATTAAGTGAATTCCGCAAGCTCTGGATTTCTGAACAAGCCTTATAATACGGCTTTCGATATCCTTCTTCGCCTGCAACATTAGGTCGCCGAATTCGTCGAGAATAATTACGATTTTAGGAAGCTTTTCCTCGCCTTCGGGAAGGTTCGCGTTGTATTCGTTGATATTCTTTACAAGCGTACCCGATACGGTCATATCCTTGAACAGCGCGTATCTGCGCTCCATTTCCTTGATCGCCCAGTTGAGCGCCTTAATAGCCTTATCGACGTCGTAAATTATCTCGTTAATCATAAGGTGCGGCAGATTCTCGTAGGAAATGAATTCCGCCTGTTTAGGGTCGACGAGAATAAATCTCAATTCGTCGGGACCGTATTTATACAGCAGACTGATAATTAACGCGCTTAAACAGATACTCTTACCGGAACCGGTAGTACCTGCAACGAGCAGGTGGGGCATCTTGGTTATATCGGGACAGTTAGCCTTACCTTCGACGTCCTTGCCCAGAGCAAAGGTTAAAGAGTTGGGTTTGCTGTTGATAAACTGACTGCTTGTAAGCATACTCTTCAAACCGACCAACGCGCGCTTGGAATTGGGAACTTCGATAGAAATAGCGCCCTTGGAATAGTTGAGGTATGCGGTAACGTTTTCCTTCATAAGCGCCATTGCGATAGATTCGCGGTATTTAAGCGCCGTTTTAATATTTGTTTTATCCTCTATCACCACGTCGTAACGGGTAATAGCAGGTCCGACCACAACGCCGAGAATATGGCTTGCAATGCGGAAGCTTTCAAGAGTTTCAATTATAATCTGCTTGCTTTCCTCAATCTCTCCGATGTTTGAGAAATTGTCTTCAGGATAATCGTCTAAAAGGTCAAGCGTGGGACGAACGTACTTTTTCCACACGTGCTTGGGCTTTTCAGGCTCTGCTGGCTGTTCCTTCTTTATCTCTTCTACACGGGGTTTAGGAGTGTTCTGCGGAACGACGTTATCGGCAGAAACAGACGTTCTTTCGGTGTTTTCATTCGTAAAGCCGAAGGACGAACGGCTGCGTTCGGACAGAATATTGTTACCGTTTGTCTGACCTGAATCCGCACGGAGTCCGCGCGCGCCCAGATCGGGCATTTGCGAAACTTCCTCTTCATTATCGTCAAACAGATTGGCTTTAGATTCTTCGCGCCTGCGCGTCAGCCTCGAAGCGTCGGGCATAACGCTGTCTGATATATTTGAATTGGAAGAGCTGAAAATACTCCTGAGGCTGTTGTCTGCCGCCCTCGTGGGAGGTTCGCTCTCAACGCTTTCATTGCCGTATCTTATTGCCTGATCATAGTCACGGCTTTCGCTCACAACCGGATTATTGTCAACAGGAGTTTCGTCGACGTCTTCAATCGGTTCAGGTTCAGAATAGCTTTCCACGCTGTAATCGTCCTCGGTCGAAACGTATACCCCGTTGACTGCAGGCTCGTCGTAAGCGGGCTGTACGTATTCGGGAGCAGTATCTTCAACCGGCTCTTCAATTTCAACGGAATCTTCCTGTGCGGAATCTTCGCGGATTGTACGCGAGTAGTCGGCCTCTGCAGCCTCGTCTATAACGGGTTGATTATTTATACTGCTCTCGAAATCACCAAAGCTGTTTGCGGGTTTTTCGCCGTAGACGTAGGAGGGCGTAGAAACTTCCTCCTCCCTGCTCTCGACTTCGCGGGAATAGCTTTCAGAATAACTGCTCTGAGTATTAACGGGCTTTGCCGACGATTTTCCGCTTGAAAAACTGTTCAGGTAGTCGGATTCGTTGTGAACGGGATGATTGAAATACGAATCCTCATTGAAAATCATATTTCTTCTGTAGCTCTCGGCGGCAAATTCGCCGTTTTCGAATAAAATTTTTCTGCCGAGATTTTTACTGGAGAACTTATCTTCGTCGTCTTTAATTTCAGTATCTGCCGAAGCGCCGTCAGTTGCAGCCTGCTGATTGTAAGCTGGTATGCTGTTGTTTACGATTTCGTAATTTTCGTTGACGGTATAAAGTCGGTCCTGCACGGCTTCCGCAGGCTTCTGTTCCGCAACGTTGACGCGGGGACTTTCGGCAATCTTTGCCGCTTTACGGTCAGAAGATACAGGCTTATTCATAAGATTGCTTCTTGCGGTAAGATAGGTGAGATACGCGCACAGCACCGATAAAATGGAGAAGATTACGTAGGCGCCGATAAAGGTCGTGCCCTTCGCTATCGGATAGACGATGAGCGCGCAGACGACTCCGCCGAACGTATAGCCTGAATAGCCCTGCTCCGCACTGTAATAGCACTGAGCAAGATAATTGCCGAAATCGCTTGCGTTAAGGTCGAAATTGCGGGTGGAGACGGCGTGGAAGAGTAAAAACAGCATAAATACGGTCGTTCCGATTATGCAGACGACTACGGGTCTGACGTTGAGCTTCTTTTCGAAAACCAACCAGAAACCGAGGTACGCCAAAGCTGCCACGACAAGATATGAGCCGTAGCCGAACGTTCCGTACATAAACGTACAAACAGCCGCACCGAGAGACGAGAATACCGCCCTGTGCGTAAGCAAAGCAATTAAAAGCAACGCGCAGAATAACAGAATAGTCATTCCCAGCGTTTCTCTTGTGAGTATATATGATTGTTTTCCGTCGTTATTATTTTTCTTCACGTCGCATCTCCGTTTATGGACTTCAAGCTACGATATATTATATCATTATTATAAAAAAATTACAACAAAATGACAGCGCAATATCGTATTTTACAAACGTATTTTTATTTTGAAGAGCTTAACACGTATAAAAAAATAACGGCGCGACTTGCCGTCGCGCCGTTTAAAACATTGATTAAAGTTTTGTTTTGCCCATTTCAGCCTTATAGATGCTGTTTTCGTCGTTCCAGGAATACATGCTTCTGATTTCCTTGCCAACTTCTTCAAGCTGATGCGAAGCTTCAAGATTTCTCTTTGCAATGAAATGCGCTCTGCCGTTGTTGTTTTCGGCAATCCACTTGGAGGCGAAAGTACCGTCCTGAATCTCTTCAAGAACCTTCTTCATCTCCTTCTTGGTCTCATCGGTGATAAGGCGCTTACCGGTTTCGTAATCGCCGAATTCAGCCGTATCGGATACGGAATATCTCATCATGGAGAAGCCGCCCTTGTAAATAAGGTCGACAATGAGCTTCATCTCGTGAATGCATTCGAAATAAGCGTTTCTGGGATCGTAACCTGCTTCTACCAGGGTTTCAAAACCTGCTTTCATAAGCGCGGTAACGCCGCCGCAGAGAACTGCCTGTTCGCCGAAGAGGTCGGTTTCGGTTTCGCACTTGAAGGTGGTTTCGAGAACGCCCGCTCTCGCGCCGCCGATACCTGCGGCATATCCCAACGCTACGTCAAGAGCCTTGCCCGTGTAGTCCTGTTCGATAGCAACAAGGCAGGGAACGCCCTTTCCTTCCTGATATTCGGAACGTACCGTATGACCGGGACCCTTGGGAGCGATCATGAACACGTCAATATTTGCAGGAGGTACAATCTGCTTGAAGTGAATATTGAAGCCGTGCGCAAACGCAAGTGCAGCGCCGTCCTTAAGGTTCTTTTCAATGCTTTCCTTATAGACCTTAGCCTGTCTTTCGTCGTTAATCAGAATCATTACGATATCGGCGCGCTTGGTTGCCTCAGCAACGTTGTAAACTTCGAATCCTGCTGCTTCCGCCTTAGGCCAGGACTTGCCGCCCTCATGCAGACCGATGATTACCTTAACGCCGCTTTCGCGCAGGTTAAGAGCATGAGCGTGTCCCTGACTGCCGTAACCGATTATAGCTACGGTTTTATTCTTCAATGCGTTTATATCGCAATCAGACTGATAAAAAATTTTTGCCATTGTTTTTTCCTCCGAAAAATTCTGTTCACGCTTTATTATATAATTAATTATTTTTCAAGTCAAGCATTATTAATATTTATTGAAAAAATTTGCATATTCGGATAAATAGGTATATAATTAAACCGATAAAATCAAAAGAGATGAATATTTATGAATAATTTTGCATGTCAACTCACAGTTTTAAGGGGACTTGACGCGTCTCCTCTGTTCTCAGCGTTCGCTAAAGGCGACAGAAATGAATTTTTATACGAACTTTATAAATGCGGCGCAGAGAGAAATTTTAAGGAATATTTATGCGAACTTATCCTTACTGACGAAAACGCGTTCTCGCTTGCGTGCGCACGCGGAGAAGCTCCGTCGGTTTATCTTGCCAACGCCTACGTCAACGATATCAACCTTATTTTCGACGCGGTTGAAAAATTCGACGATTGCAACCAGTTCAGAAAAGGCGATTATACATTACCTTTCGTCGTATCGTCGCAACCCGATATCTTTACAAGAACTCTTGCAAAATACTATAAAGCACACGGCTACGGGCAATTTATCCGCAACCGCGCCTTTACTTATTGCGACGGCAAGCTTGTACCCGTTGAAAACGTGCGCAAAATTCAGCTTTCAGACCTTAAAGACTACGAATCGGAAAAGAAAGCGTTCTGCGACAACGTTGAAAATTTTATAAGCGGTCTCCCCTTCTCCAACACGCTTTTATACGGCGACAGAGGAACGGGCAAATCCTCCACCGTACACGCCGCTCTCAATAAATATTTCGATAAAGGATTGAGAATTATTGAGCTTGACAAGGAGAACATGTTGTCCATTCCTGCGGTTCGCGACGCTATAGCGCACAATCCGTTAAAATTTATAATCTTTATCGACGATCTCTCGTTAGGCGAATACGACGACAAGGTCTCGTCGCTCAAAGCAAGTCTTGAAGGTTCGGTTTCGGGAGATTCTCACAACGCAATGATAGTCGCCACTTCAAACCGCAGACATATCGTAAAAGAGTACTTTTCCGACAGAGAAAACTCCGTTCACCCCTCCGATTCTATGGCGGAACAGCTTTCGCTTTCGGACAGATTCGGTCTAACCGTAATGTTCTCCTCCACCGACAAGAGCAAATATCTTTCAATCGTAATGCAGCTTGCGGACGACAGAGACTTAAAGACCGAACGCGAAAAACTTGAAAGCCTTGCCGAGCGCTGGGCACTTATAAAGGGCGGAAGGTCGCCAAGAAGGGCCAGACAGTTCGTCGATTTCGTCTATTCCTGCGAGCAACGAAAAACAGATATTGAATTTTAATCTACTATATTTTTTGCAATATAGTATATATCACCCGCCCCGAGAAACAGAATCAAATCGTCGGGCGAGACTTCCCGTAAAAAATTGATAACGTCCCGCGCGCCGTCGGCGTAGCGGGATTTTTTAAGCGCTTGCGAAAGTTTTAATGCGCTGCCTGCGTCGTCGTAATATTCCCGCGCGGCAAAAGTTTTGTATATCATAAGTTTTTTAACCGAAGAGAGAATTTTTACAAATTCCGAAAACAAATTCTTTGTTCTGCTGTACGTATGCGGCTGAAATATAACGTAAATTTCACCCTTGGTAATCTGTCGCGCCGTCCTTAAGGTCGCCTTTATCTCGTTGGGATGATGAGCATAATCGGCTATGACCGTCGCGCCGTTAAACTTACCGAGAGTCTCGAATCTGCGTTTAACCCCGTTAAACGCGCTTAACCCTTCGGATATCTTATCAAATCCGATTGCCTGACTGCGCGCCGCCGCAACTGCGGCAAGTGAATTCAGCACGTTATGCTTTCCGTATACGTTTAAAGTTATTTTTCCCAATTTCTGCGTCCGTTCATAGGCAATGAAACTGTATTTCCCTCCGCTTGCCGTTATATTCCTTGCATAATAGTCCGCTCTGTCGTCGAAGCCGAAGGTTATTGAGTTTTCCGTATTAATATCTCCGTAAAGACAGATTGCCGTCTTGGAACAGCGGACAAATTCGTAATACGAATCCTTAAGATTTTTGACCGAACCGTAACACTCCAGATGGTCGGCGTCGGAATTCAGCACTATCCCGACGTCCGGCTTAAGCCTTAGAAAATTTTTATTATATTCACAAGCTTCGGTTATAAAAAAGTCCTCTCCGCCGCAATAGCAGTTGTTGAAGGTAAGATCGCTTCCGCCTATATGGCAGGTAAACTTCTCCCCTGCGCAACCGAAGATATGCGAAAGCATAGACGTACAGGTAGTCTTTCCGTGACAGCCGGAAACCGCTATTACCCTGCCGAAACCATGAGATACCTTGTTGAGAAATTCACCGCGGGGAATTATCGTCTTTCTGAGTCTTATAGCTTCCTTAAGCCTTATATCGTTTTCCTGTATTGCGTCCGAATACACAACCGTATTGCTTCCTGACAATTTGTCCGTTTGTTCGCCAAACTCTATAGTTGCCCCCATTCTTTCAAGCTCTGCCGTATATTCGTTGGACACGACGTCGCTGCCGGCAACCCTCGCGCCGTAGAACAACGCCATCTTTGCAAGCGCGCTCATACTCACTCCGCCTATCCCGATAAAGTAATAACCGTAGTCTGAATTCATAAAATTATTAAGCATATTTCATAATATTGTTAATTTTGTAAATTTAACACGAAAATAAAAAAATATTTTATTAAAATTTAAGAAAAATGTCTATAATCTATTGAAAAAAAACAACTTTTATTGTACAATGAAAACAATGAAAGTATTATCTGGTAGGTGTTATTATGAAAATCACAGATGTACGAATCAGGTTAGTTAACAAGGAGGACAGTAAACTTAAAGCAGTTGCTTCGATAACTATCGACAGTTGCTTCGTTGTACACGATATTAAAATTATCGACGGCAACGACGGAGAGTTTATTGCCATGCCGAGTAGAAAAACTAATGATGGCGAATATAAGGATATTGCACATCCGCTAGACACCGAGACCCGAGAACTTATCAAAAACGCAATCCTTACGGCTTACAACGAACAACTAAAACTTTAAGCCACATAGGTTTTCCGTTAATTTAATACTGACCAGTAAAGGAGAAAGACGACCAAAAGGTCGTCTTTCTCTTTATTTGTTTATAACTGAACGCCATGTAAAATCGCTGACAATATCAATCTCACGCAAAATGTTCAGTATATGCGGTATAAAATATTAATTATTTGAATAATCTCATTAAAATGCAGACAAAGCAATAAAAAATCCCCCGCAAACAGCGGGGGAATTCTATTTATTAATTGCCAGTCGAGTAAACCGATTAATCGTTGTTGCGTCAATTTATCAGTCAATAAGCTGATTAATCGTTGTTGCGTCTGCCGATATTTTTTAAAAGCTTGGCAAACTTTGGAACGCTCTTATCGCTGGGGCGCTCGATAGTCTGTTCTTCGGGTTCAGGCTGAACGGGTTGAACAGGCTGAACCTGTACGGGCGCGGGTTGTACCGGCTGCTGATATACGGGTTGCTGATATGCAGGCTGAGTATAGGACTGCTGAGGAACCTGCTGCTGACGTCCGTAATAGGGATCGTTGCTCAAAGGCGTTCTGGACGAATAATTCTGCTGCGTATACAGCTGTGCGCTCTGATAAGCCTTCTGCTGATCCTCTTCCTTCTTATTGTCGAATCCAGGGAAGCCCGTAGCAATGACCGTAATTTCTACTTCGTCCTGAACGTTGGGGTCGATTCTCGCACCGAATATAATATTTGCCGAAGCGTCTACTACGCTTCTGACAAGCTCTGCCGCGTCTGCAACCTCGTCGAAAGTCAGATCGTTGCCGCCGACAACGTTCAGGATTACGCCGCGCGCGCCCTCGATAGTGGTCTCAAGCAGAGGACAATTTACCGCGACTCTTACCGCCTCGATAATTCTGTTGTCGCCCTTTGCGACGCCTACGCCGAGGTGAGCTATGCCCTTGTCCTTGAGCACCGTCTTAACGTCGGCAAAGTCGAGATTGATGAGCGAGGGATTTACTATGAGTTCGGCAATGCCCTTTATACCCTGTTTTAAGATTTCGTCCGCAACGCGGAGAGCTTCCACCATAGGGGTATTCTTGGCAACAACCGTTCTTATCTTGTCGTTGGGAATGATAACCAGCGTATCTACGTATTTTTTAAGGTTTTCAAGTCCCTTTGCGGTGTTTTCCATTCTCTTCTTGCCTTCGAAGCTGAAAGGCTCGGTTACGACTGCAACCGTAAGAATTTTCATATCCCTTGCAATCTTTGCAATAACGGGAGCCGCACCCGTACCCGTACCGCCGCCCATACCAGCGGTAATAAAGAGAAGGTCCGTGCCCTTTATCGCCTCCGTGAGAATATCCTTGCTCTCCTCAGCGGCAGCTCTGCCTACGTCGGGGTCGGCGCCTGCGCCCAAGCCCTTGGTGAGCTGACTGCCTATCTGAATCTTGGTTTCGCAAGGAGAGAGCGCAAGAATCTGACTGTCGGTATTTACGACTATGTAATCCGCACAGGTTATGTTTGCTTCAAGCATGCGGTTTATCGCGTTATTGCCCGCGCCGCCTACGCCTATTACCTTAATTTTGGCTTTACCTGAAATATTGTTTATTGCTGAATCGTTAAACATACGTCAACCTCCGTAAATTTATGTGGCGATATCGCCAAGCGCCGCGTCAAGCAAGCTGAGCAGCGAAGAATATTGCGGTTTTTCATAACAGGGCACTTTGGGAGCTATGATTTCCACCGAAGAAACCAGTCTTGATGAAAGATGCTCAGCCGTTCCCCTTATCGTCTTTACGCCCTCGCCTGTAAGCAACAGCGGTTTTCCGCTTAAGTCCTTACCAGTGAAAGACTGCCTGCACTCCTCTATCATCTCGCAAATGCCGTCAAGCCCTTCGCGGATAATATCGCGCAAGCTAGCCGTGGAAAAGCTGTACATCTGCCCGCCGTACTTTATTTCCTGAACCGAAGTCAATCTCTCTTTAGCATTGAGATTGACCTTCCCGAGAAACTCGGTTGCAACTTCAAACGGAATATCCAACTCGTCCATAAGCAGCGCGGCTATATGTCCCGTTCCGACCGAAAAAGATTCGCTGTAAAGAACGCCGTTTCCGCACACCACGCTGTAAGTCGAAGATATATATCCCAGATCGAACAAAACCGCATAATTGTCGCGCTGTTCAGGCGATATAAGATAATTTGCTTCGGCAAGTCCTGTGGGAATAAATTTAATTTCCTTAACGTTGTCAAAACAGGAAAACGCGTCCTTGATAATGTCTTCGAAAGAAGTTTTGCACAGATAAAAACAAAGCCTTCCGCGTAAGCTGTCAGTAACCAGACCTATCGGATTGATGACCCTGCGTTTATCGGCGAGAATATAATAAATCGGACTGCATTCGATTACGGCATAATCGTTGCCGCAATCGGGAACCGACGCCGATTTAAGTTGAGTTATGTGAGATGAGTTGATTTTTTTAGGCGTGGAAAAACCGAGAACCTTGTCCGTATTAACGACTTTCACAAACTCGCCGGGAACTCCCACGTAAAAGGTGGAAACCTTGTCGCCTACAGCTGAAACGGCGCTTTTAACCAAATCACGCACCGCGGCATTAAAGCTCTTTACGTCAAGCATTTCACCGTCGGCGTACCCCTCGTAAGAGCAGGAATATTTACTTTTAAAAATAAACGTTCCGTTTACGCCCCTTTCTCCTATGCATGCGCATATTTCGGAAGAACGCACGTCCAGTACCGCCACGCTTTTGTTACGCAATTTGTCACCTTTTCAATTCGGCGAGTAAATTTTTCAATTCCCCGCATAAAAATACAACTATGTTTATATTATATAATAGTGTACCATTCTTGTCAACCAAAACGCAAAAAAAAGCTCTCCGATTTGACCTTATTCGGGGAGCTTTTTTATCAATTGACCCGTAACTATGCCACAATGAACGCAATCTTACGCAAAGTAAGCCGCGTCAACCGACGAAAGCTCGCCGTTGTTGTCGTAGGCACGGATTACGCCGCGGAGTTTTTCGCTTTCGGAGAGCGATGAATACACGCGGTAAACGCTGGACATTTTACTTTCCGTAAGCACGTCATAATCGATAATCGTAATTTTTAAACCGCTGTATAGATTAAAAGTCAACGTGCTGGCGATCGCGTCGTCAACGACGTCCACGCTCTTTACGAGATTGCGGATAGAAGAAAATTTATCTTTGAAATACGAGCAAACCTTCACTGCGGAACTCAATTTTTCCGCAGTTACGTTTAAAAGTACGTTCGGGCTGTTGTCAAGCACGTTTACGTTTTCCCTTACGTTACGGATAAACACACCGTCCTCGTCGTAAACGCCGTATCCGTTTTCCGTAGCTACCGAATAGGTTTCCACCCTTTCTTTAAGTACGACGTCTACCGAGCAAGGGAACACTTTTTCATAGGAATCCACGACGATATATTCGCTTGAACCGACGTAACTCTTCACGTCATCTTCGGTGAGAAACAAGAGGTTGTATCCCTTTAATTTTTCCAGATTGAGTTTTATCGCTTCGTATTCTCCGAGATAAACCGAAGAATAATTTATGAATTCCACGTTAATATTTCTGATTGCAAGAATAACCGCAGCGCCCACAACCAACGCGGCGCAGAAAATAAGCGATAATATTAATGCAATAACCTTTCTTATGTAATTCATAAAATTAAACCGAAACTCTCTTAATATCTCCGCCCAGAGCCTTCAATTTATATTCAAATTGAGAATATCCTCTGTCGACGTGCGAAACGTCAAGAACTTCGCTTCTTCCTTCAGCTGCAAGCGCGGAAATCACCAGCGCCGCACCGCCGCGCAGATCGTGAGCAATCACGGTTGCGCCCTTGAGTTTCTCCACTCCGCGTACAAACGCGTTCCTTCCGATAACCGTTATGTCCGCACCCATTTTTCTGAGTTCGGGTACGTACTTGAACCGTGTTTCAAACAGGTTTTCGGTAATTATGGAGTTTCCTGAACAGACGCTGCACAGCGCAGTCATCTGCGCCTGAAGGTCGGTTGGAAATCCCGGATAGGGCTGAGTTTCAATACTTTTGACCGAAGAAAGCCGTCTATCGTTCTTTAATAATATTCTATCACTTTTTACCCTTAATTTGCAACCGTTTTCTCTAAGTTTATGTAAAAGAGAGCTCATCAATTCGGCGTTTACGTTTAAAAGTTCGACTTCTCCGCCGCACATAGCCGTACCTATGAGGAAAGTCCCCGCCTCTATCCTGTCTGAAATCGGTCTGTACTCTGCACCGTACAACCTATCCACGCCCTGAATAATTACCGTGCCGCTGCCCGCGCCGCACACCCTTCCGCCTATTGCGTTTAAAAAGTTCTGTAAATCTTCAATCTCGGGTTCGCGTGCGGCATTCTTTATTACCGTGGTTCCCTCTGCCTTAACCGCGGCAAGCATTATATTTTCCGTTGCGCCGACGCTCGGACAGTCGAGCATAATTTCGTTGCCCGTAAGCCTGTCGCACTCGCAGGTTATGTATCCGTTGCTTTCGGTTATTCTTACGCCCAGTCGCTTGAGCCCCGTCAGATGCAGGTCAACAGGTCTTAAGCCTATATCGCAACCGCCCGGATAGGCAATTTTTGCTGAGCGGAAGCGCGAAACCACAGACCCCAGCAGAAATACTGACGAGCGCAATTCGTGAGCAAGCTCGCTGGGGATTTCGTAATTGCTGGCGCAGGAACAGTCGATAACCAGATTATCTTTTTGGAAAGTCGCTTTGCAGCCTAAACAGTTGAGTATTTTTACCATATTGCGAACGTCCGTAATATCCGGTACGTTCAGCAGGGTCACTCTACCGTCGGTCAATACCGTAGCGGCAAGTATCGGAAGCACGGAGTTTTTCGCCGATTGGATATTGACTTTTCCGTACAGCCTGTTGCCTCCGTTTATAATATACTTATCCATAAATACTCCAAATATGTAAAATGCAGAGCAGCCCGAACACATTTATTTTTCAGGCTGCCATTACTCTATTATATGGAATTTTTGCGTTCATTGTTAATTGCTTGCCGACACGTTGTACAGCACTCCCATTGAAGCCATTGTTATTATAAGCGAAGTGTTTCCGCTGCTTATAAGCGGCAACGGAAGCCCTGTTGGCGGAATTGTTCCGCTGACCACAAGCGCGTTGACTATGACCTGAATACCGTATACCAACGTAATGCCCGCAGAGAGAAGATAACCGAATCTGTCCCTGCAATTTCTTGCGATTTTCAATCCACGCCAGATAATAAAAAAACACACGGCGAAAAATACCGTAAGACCTATAAAACCGAGCTCTTCGCCCATAACCGACAAGATAAAATCGCTTTCGGCAAAAGGCAGAAAACGGTATTTCTGGGTTGAATTGAACAGCCCGACGCCAAACCAACCGCCGTTGCCGAGAGCATACAGCGACTGAATAAGCTGATATCCCTCGTCCTTCGGCGAAGCCCAAGGATCTATAAACGCGCTCAGTCGCTGGAGCCTGTACGGTTCGAGAATGATTAAAAGCGGCACGGCAACAATGAACGGCACCAGAATCAACGCAAAGGTTTTCAAGTTGGTTCCGCTCATAAATATCAGCGCAAGCATCAGTATTCCCACGCACATAGTTATGGACATATTCGGTTCGGCAATTATCAGAAGGCACAGCCCGACCCCCACCGCAAGAACGGGCAGAATACCTTTTACCGTCTTAACCTTGTCGTAATTCTTTGAAAAGTATGCGGCGGCGAACAGTGCGAAGGCGTACTTGGCGATTTCCGACGGCTGAATAGTGAACGAGCCGAAACCTATCCAACGCGTTGCTCCGTAATTGGTTTTGCCAACCCCCGGAACAAATACGAGCGCCAACAGCACGAACGCGGCAATTATAAGCGGATACTGCGCCTTAATCAGTTTTTTATACGGAAAGAACATAGCCGCACCCATTGCGGCTACGCCCAGAACTACGCCTATAAGTTGCTTTTTTACAAAATACAGGCTGTCTCCGTACTGCACTTCCCCGACGTACGAGCTTGCAGAATAGATCATTATACAGCCGAAAACCACAAGCGACGTCACTGAGATTATCAGCGGAATATCTCCGGCTTTGCGTGGTTTTGAAAACAGCGGTCTATTCATCGGCCAAGCCTTCGACAAGTCTGACAAACGCCTCGCCGCGCTCTTCGTAGCTTGCAAATTCGTCGAAGCTTGAGCTTGCAGGGCTTAAAAGCACGCATTGTCCCTCCTTTGCTATGAGACGCGAAAGATTTACCGCCGTTTTGAACTCTGAACAGAGCGAAAAACTCATAAATCCTGCGCGAACCGCCGAATTGAGCATTTTGAACCTGTTTTCGCCGTATATAACGGCGTGAATTACCCTGCTTTTGTTGAGCGCTTCAAACAGAGGGAAGTAGTCGTATCCCTTATCCTTTCCGCCTAGCAGTAGAACCGTGGGCTGATGCATACATTCCACAGCCTTTATAGTCGCGTCAACGTTCGTGCCCTTACTGTCGTTTACGTAAGTTACGCCGTTGACCTCCCTTACCGTTTCAATACGGTGTTTAACCCCCTTGAACGAACAGAGCGACTTAGCAACCGCCACTTTATCCAAGCCTAAAATTCCCGATACCGCAACGCACGCAAGCGCATTGTACAGATTATGTATTCCGCCGAGCGTCATAAGGTTGGTTTCAAACAATTTATCGCCGTTATAATATACCGCGCCGTTTTCGACGTAAGCTCCGTTTACGGGCTGCCTTACCGAAAAATAAACGACTTTACCCTTTGTCTTTGCCGCAAGCGCGCGCACACGGTCGTCGTCATAGTTTAAGACTGCAAATTCACTCTCTCTGAGTCCGCGTATAAGCTTGCTCTTCAGGTAGACGTAGTTTTCCATATTGTAATGGCGGTTGAGATGATCCTCGGTCAGGTTGGTAATTACCGCGACGTGCGGACGCAGACTTGAAAGAGTCTCAAGCTGGAAGGACGAAATTTCAATTACCGCAAAATCGTCGAAGCTTAGCTTTTCCACCTCGTTTATGAGAGGATTTCCGCAGTTGCCGCACATAACCGAATTTTTTCCGCACTCCTTCAATACCTCGTTGAGCATAGAGACCGTAGTCGTCTTTCCGTTTGTACCGGTTATAGCTATCGCAGTCGCCCTGAGATAGAGAGCCGCCAGCTCCTCCTCGCCGATAATAGCCTTGCCCTGCTTGCGGAACGCTACGGGAAGCGGATTGTCTATGGGAATTCCGGGACTTAAAACCAGTACATCGCAAATTCTCAATGCGTCCTCATAGCTTTCGGCGGTCACGGCGATCGCCCCCGACGCCACCAGGTCGCCAACGGTCTTTTCGACGTTCTGATTAACCACGTCGTCGTAGAGATACACTTCCGCACCGCGGGCAAGCAAAAAGCGGGCGCTACTCTCGCCTGATTTAGAGATGCCCGCTACTAAAAACTTCTGATTTTTAAAATACATTTTGCCTCACACAAACACTATACATAAAATTCCGACAAGCAAGGTGAGCAAAAAATACGCGTAAGAAATCTTACACTCGGTGTACCCCTTCATCTGGAAATGATGATGAACGGGCGCCATTAAAAACACCCTGCGCCTTGTCCGTTTATAGTATATTACCTGTACTATTACGGATATTCCTGAAATTACGAACATAATTCCCAGTATCGGAATATACAGAGTGTTGCCTGAAAACACCGAAATGCAAGCGATAAGTCCGCCAAGCGCAAGCGAACCAGTGTCTCCCATAAATACGCAAGCTTTATTTACGTTGAACAGTAAAAACGCCGAAAGCGCGCCGACGGCGGCAAAGCATACCTCCGCGCCGAACGTGCCGCCGAGAGCAGAAATCACCCCGAAGCACAAAAAATAAGCAAAGCTTGTACCGCCCGCCAAACCGTCAAGTCCGTCGGTGAGGTTCACGCAGTTGACCGTTGCAATAAACACGAACGCAACGAGCGGAATTATCCCCCAACCTATATCCCATTCAAGCCCCGGACAGAACGGGATTTTAAGCGCGGTCATTCCGTTAATATAGCAATATACCGCCGCTATCAGGCAAATAGCCAGCTGAAAAATTATTTTCTGATAGGGTTTAAGCCCCTCGTTCTCCTTGCGGTAGATTTTTAAAAAATCGTCTAAAAATCCCACGAAGGTAAAACCTGCGGTTATACACATTGTGAGATTTAAAGTGACGTTTTCAACACCGCAAAACCCAAGGGATACTATAACTATTGCAGCAATAAAAGTCAGTCCACCCATAGTAGGCGTACCTGATTTAGAAGCGTGTTCTTTAACGTAACCCAAAATGTACTGACCCGCCTTAAGCCGCCTTAACAGCGGCAAAACCAGCAGCATCAGCGCCAGCGACACGGCAAACGCGGTCAACAGACAAACAGCATATATTTTCATTATAATATCTTCTCAGCCAAACCTGATTTATATCAGCGGATTAAACACCTTTCCCCCGACCGCTAATATCTGGCTATTATTTCTTTGATTACCTTTGTATCGTCATAGTCGTGCTTTATTCCCATTATCTCCTGGTAGGTTTCTCCGCCCTTGCCCGCAACAAGCAGAACGTCGCCCTCGTTTAGCAGTTTAACCGCATATTCGGTTGCCGAACGCCTGTCGGTCATAGCCACGTAAGTTCTGCCAGCGGCGGCTATAGCAGGTTCAATCTGACTTATTATATCGTACGGGTCCTCATAGCGCGGATTATCCGACGTCAATATTACAAAATCCGAATATTTTGCGGCAATACTACCCATTACGGGGCGCTTTGTCGCGTCTCGGTTTCCGCCGCACCCGAACAGACAATACAGTCTGCCTTCGCAGAGTCTTTTCAAGCTCGAAAGCGATTTTTCCAGCCCGTCGGGAGTATGCGCAAAATCCACGAATATCCTGCCGCCGTTGAAAGACGCAACCTCTTCAAGCCTGCCCGTAACACCCTTTAACGCGCTCAAACCCCGCGCGATTATTTCGGTTTTAACCCCTGAAATTTTTGCACAGGTTGCAGCCGCCAGGGCGTTGTATACGTTGTGCAAGGCAGGCATTTTAAGATTAATTTCGTACAACTCGTCGAAAAGATTTATCACAAACGACGTTCCGTCTATTCTTTGGTCGAGATCCACGGCAAACGTATCCGCAGGATTTTCCAACCCGTAGCTGAACGCTCCGACTATAGAGTTTGCAAGCTCCGCACCTAGCTTATCGTCGGAATTCACCACGACCGACGCGCATCTGTCGCCCTCAAACAACTTTCTTTTACAGTCGGAATAGGTCTTCATATCCTTAAAGAAGTCAAGGTGGTCCTGCGTACAGTTTGTGAATATACCTACGTCGAATTTGATTCCGTCGACCTTGCCGAACCACAGAGCGTGCGCGGAAACTTCCATAAAAACGTATTGCACGCCGCAATCAGCCATATCGGCGAAAAGACCGTGAAGAAAAATCGGATCGGGCGTTGTCAACTCCGGCGATATAAATTTATCACCGTAAAGAACGCCGAGCGTGCCGATTACTGCCGTTTTTGTTTTATTTTCGTCGAAAATGCTCTTCAGCATATACGTGGTAGTCGTTTTTCCGTTTGTTCCCGTTATTGCGACGATTTTAAGCTTTCTGTCGGGATAACCGTAAAACGCACGCGCAAGCGGAGCAACTACCGACCTTCCGCTCTTTACTACAATTTGCGGAACGGGTATATTAAGCTTTCTTTCGCAGACTATCGCCGCAGCCCCATTTTGTACTGCCTGATCGGCAAAGTCGTGAGAATCGACCCTGTTTCCGACGTAACATATAAACAAATCGCCCTTATTAATTTTTCGGCTGTCGGAGCAAATCCCCGTAATTTCTGTTTTCGTATTTCCGATAACTTCTTCGCAAGTGACGTCATCGATTAATTTTTCCAGCTTCATAGTTATCCTCATTCAACAGGTTTAATCCCCTTTATTGCGATAATATCTTCAAAAATCTCCTTTGCAATCGGCGCAGCTACGGTACTTCCGTAATACGTGCCCTGCGGTTCGTCCACAATAATTAAAGCCAGATATTCGGGCTTGTTTGCAGGAAAGAATCCAACGAATGACGAAACGTACTTTCCCGAAGCTATAGCGCCGTTTTCATACTTTTGCGCAGTACCCGTCTTTCCTCCGACGCGGTACCCTTCGATGTACGCCTTTTTGCCGCTGCCTTCGGTAACGACGCCCTCGAGCATCTCTCTCAGAATTTGCGACGCTTTTTCGCTTATAACCGTATTTTTAAGTACGGGAGTAATCTCTTCCACGGTTTTTCCGTCATGCGAGACGACGCTCTTCAAAAGTCGCGGAACGTAATAATTTCCTCCGTTTACCGCCGCTGCAACCGCACATGCAAGCTGTAAACCCGTAACGGCGACAGTCTGACCGAAGCCTATTCTTGCCAGATCGCACGCTCTTACGAGCGACTGCGGAACAAGCATTCCCAACGCCTCGCCTGAAAAATCCAGACCGGTCACGTTTCCCAGACCGAAAGCCGAAAGATAGCTGTAAAAGGTATCGGTACCCAATGCAAGCGCTATATCCGTAAAGCACGGGTTGCAGCTGTTATTCAAAGCCTGAGCAAGCGTCTGATTGGCGTGCTTTCCGTTGGCATGATCCGACCAGCATTTAACCGTCGTTCCGTCAACCGTGCGCGTTCTGCTTCCGTTGAACACGTAAGAGGTTGAAAAAGCCTTCGGGTTGCCCTGCAGGTATTCCTCTATATCCGCCGCGGCGGTCAGAACTTTAAACGTCGAACCCGGTTCGTATATATCGCACACCAGAGAATTGCGCGAAAGACTGTTTAAAAGCTCCGTATCGTCGCGGGGAACGTCGTTGAGATTGTACGAAGGACAATTCACCATTGCCAGAATTTCGAAGGAGTTCGGGTCAAGCACGATGCATGAGGCCGATTTAGCGTTACAGCTCTCGTATGCCGATCGGATTGCCTGCTCTGCCGCGAGCTGAATATCGACGTCTATCGTCAACCTGATTTCATCGCCAGCAACCGCCTGTTTATACACAATCCGCGAATCCTCGGTCTGAATACCCACTATATCCGTGGAATACATAATTTCCCCGTCCGTTCCGCTAAGAATACCGTCGTAATACTTTTCCAGACCCGAAATACCCGTTCCGTCGCTCGAAGTAAAACCGAGAACCTGACATAGCGTCTGGTCATAGGTATACACGCGTGTATTGTCCTTGGAATAGTAGACCCCAGCGACGTTGTATTCGGTCAGTTTTTCTATACTTTCCTTTTCAACCTGGCGCGCTACCGTAATTTCCGATACTTTACCCGTATTAAGTTTTTCTAAAAGCACGTTCGGTTCGACGTCGAAAATTCCGCCCAGCACCGTTGCGGCATATTCTTTATTCACCACCGCGTTGGGTCGAACGAATACGCTGTACGTCGTGCGGTTGCCTGCAAGAAGCTGACCGTTCCTGTCGGTTATCTTTCCGCGCGAAGCGACGACGGGAATTTCCCTGTTCCACTGATCGGTTGCACGCATAACGAGCTCCTGCCCCCACACCGTCTGGATATAGAAGAACCGGGACAGTATCAGACAAAAAATAAAGGTTATTGCCAGTATTACTGACAATAACCTCTTTTGTAAAACAGTTACGGAAAATTGCTGTCTTTCTATTTTGTTTTCCCCCGAATTATTTCAAAATAAGTCCGTGGCTCGCCGCAAAATCTGCAATATTATCGGGATTGACGAGAGCAGCGATTTCAGAATTAACGCTTGCCAACGCGCCTCTTGCCGTAGTTATACCCTGCTGAATGTAAGCAAGCTCGTTGTTGAGATTGGAGATAATCACAGAATTGACTATGACCAGCACGAAAAGAGCTACAACCACGCTCACGAACGTAGCGATGATAATCTTTTCACGCTTTCCTAAAACGTGGCTCTTTGCTTCAACGCGGTTTTCAACGTGCGCAACGTCGGACTCTACCGTTCTGTACTGAATGGTAGTCTGCGTAGGGCGCAAATCCTCGCTCTCTTCTTCCTCGTTTACGGTAGCTACTTCTCTTTCAACCTGCTGATTTACAGCGCTGTCCGCACGGAAAATTTCCGCGTCTGCGCGTGCATTCTGCACAAGGTAAGGCTGCTCGGGACGAACCGTCTCCTGAGGACGCATAAATACGGGTTCAACGACCGCTTCGGGCTGAGCCTGAACCTGCGCCTGCTCTGCGGAACCGCCTCTGTCCTCGTTGAGATAGAAGTCGGGATTAATAAGTCTTCTGTAATTTTCCTTAATCTTAGCGTTATGTAATTCGTCGGCAGACATAGTAGTAGCGTACGAAGAACGCTCCTCCGCCGATTGAGTTTTAATCCTTTCAAGAACAGGTGTTGCGACTGCCATAATACACTCCTTATCGCATACAAAATTCAGATTTTCTGCGCTATTCTAAGCTTTGCGCACTTTGAACGTGAATTGATCGTCATCTCTTTGACTGTAGCTATAATCGGTTTTTTAGTAATTATTTCAATCTCGCTCTTATTGCCGCAAACGCATACGGGTAAGCTCTTGGGGCAAATACAGTCGGCTGCAAGACGGTTGAACGCTTGCTTTACGATTCTGTCTTCAAGAGAATGGAAGGTAAGAATGGCTATTCTCCCTCCGCGCCTGAGCCTTCGGGTTAAGCCCACAACGCAATCGTAAAGTCCTTCAAGTTCGCCGTTAACCGCAATTCTTATCGCCTGAAAGCTCTTTCTTGCGGCAGGTCCGTTCTGCTGAAACTTTTTGGGTATACTGTTTTCGATTATATCTACTAACTCGCCGCAGGTTTTTATCGGGTTAATCTGTCGTGCTTTCACGACGTTTGCAGCGATCTGAGATGCGAATTTTTCTTCACCGTAGTCGCGGAGAATTTTTGCTATTTCCGACTGCGGATAAGTATTGAGTAAGATTTCCGCCGTAAGCGGCGCCGTTCTGTCCATCCGCATATCCAGCGGAGCATTCGGCTTCATATACGCGAACCCTCTGTCTTCGGTATCGAGCTGATAACTCGAAACTCCGAAATCGAGAAGTACGCCGTCGACTTTATCTATTCCTGCCTCTTCAAACACCGAGGCGTAATCTTTATAGTTTGATTTATAAATTCTGAATCTTCCTTCAAACTCTTTCAACCTCTCGGTTGCCGCCGCTATCGCGTCGTCGTCGAGGTCGGTTGCTATCAGCCTGCCTGACGGGGAAGATCTTTTTAATATTTCGTAAGAATGACCCGCGCCGCCTATCGTACCGTCGAAATATATTCCGCCGTCGGTAACCTTAAGCCCTTCTATGCACTCGTCGAGCATCACGGGAATGTGAGAAAATGCAGACATAGTTAAATATCCAGTTGAGAGAATATGTCGTCGAAGTTGTCGTCCACGTCGGCGAAATATTCGTCGTAAATCCTTTTGTTCCAGATTTCAACGCGGTTTACCGCGCCGCAGATGACAAGTTCTTTATCGTCGTTTTCGATTTTTGCGTGTCTTCTGAGTTCGGGACTCAGAACCACTCTGCCCTGATTATCTTCTTCAACGGCTACGCAGGTCTTGGCGAAAGCCCTAACCCTCTTCTGTGCCTGAAGGTCTGAAAGTTTGGTTGCACCCAACTCTTCAAGATATTTTTCCATCGCATCCTTGGCAAAAACAAATATACAGCTATTGGTTCCGAACGCAAAATAGTATTCGTCGCCCAACTCCTTTTTGAGCTTTGACGGAATTCTTATTCTGTTTTTTGCGTCTATCTGGTGGTTGTACGCACCCGTCAGCAATGCCATATAGAATATCCCTTTTCACCTAAGTGATTTTATATTACCATAAGTTTTGACCACTGTCAACCACTAAATGTAAATTTCTTTAAAAAATTTTAAATTATTTTCATAAAATTGTCGAATTAGCCAAATATTAAAATTGCTGATTTTTCGTCAAAATCTCGTAAACTCGTCTATTTTTGTTAAAATCACCATTTATAAAGGCAATATTTTGTTTATTTTTACTATCAGGGTCAGAAATCCCTAAAAAGGGTTTAAGGTGGTCAGCTGTCCCTACTATTCCATCGTAAATCGCGCAGCGGTATTTATTTTTTATGGCATTTTTAACAAACGTATAGTGCGTACAGCCCAACACAACAGAGTCCGCCTCTACGTCAGGAAGAAATCCGCCGACGTCGATACAGGGATAGCCGACCACGTTTTTCTCGATATACTCCGCAAGTTGACTGCAGGCGTGAACCGAAACCGAGCCTTTGCCGTAGCGCGCAACGAGGGCCTTGAACGAATCGCTCTCAACCGTGGCGCACGTTGCAAGAACGAGAATTCTGCCTCCCGCCTCTGCGGCGGGTTTGATCGCAGGCTGAATTCCCAGCACGGGGAAGTCGTATCTTTTTCTGAGTCTGTCGGCGCACAGCGCAGTTGCCGTATTGCAGGCGATTATTGCCGCCTCAGGATTTAGCGAGGCTATCTTTTCAAACGCGCTTTCGGTCAACTCGACTATTCTTTCGGGAGGGAGATTTCCGTAAGGCACGTTATAATTATCCGCAAAATACGCAAAGTCTGTACCGGGATATTTTTTCACGCACTCAGCAAAGAGCGTAAGCCCGCCTATTCCGCTGTCAAAAACGCACACGGGGCGGTTAAGATATATGTTTTCCTTATTCACATATTATTAATATTATTCTGCTAAAAAATATATTAAAAAAATTTCAAAAGCCGACGAAAAACAGTTTACAAGATATTTTTTTTATGATAAAATTACACAAGATTTAAATTGAAAAAATTATTTCCTAAGGAGAGATAGAAGTGCCTAACATAAAATCCGCTAAAAAACGTACCCTTGTAATCGAAAAGAAGACCGCACAGAACAGGATGGTTAAGTCTGAAGTAAAGACCGCCGTTAAAAAGTTCCTTGCAGTTGTCGAATCCGGCGACAAAGCCGCTGCAACCGAAATGTTCCCCTCCGTTTGCTCTTTGCTTGACGGCGCGGTAACCAAGGGCGTTTACAAGAAGAATACGGTAGCAAATAAAAAATCCGGCCTCGCTAAAAAGCTCAATGCTATGGCGTAATTAATCACATCAGAACACAGGCAGCTATACAAAAGCTGCCTGTTTACTTTTTATTGCTTCGTACTTTTTTATTAATTTGTAGCCACCAGAACTAAATTTTTACTAGTCTTTTTTTACAACTGTTGACTTTCTGCAATAAAGAATGTAAAATATAATAATAACAGTAACGGAGAACATAATGAACCATAACCTAGACGCCCTTACGCAGGTTTACAACCGCGACGCATTCTTTATGTATATGGATAAGCTGATTTCGAAAGGAAAGAAGTTTGCGCTTATGCTTCTGGACGTCGATAATTTTAAATACATAAACGACTATTACGGTCATCTTACGGGCGATAAAGTTCTTCAGGACGTTGCTGACAAAATGAAGGAAATTCTCAGCCAATACGGACTTATCGGCCGTTACGGCGGAGACGAGTTTCTTGCTCTTATAGAGGGCAAAGACAGCTATGACGAGATCTGGCAGATCTGCCATACGATGATGAACAAGATGAACGAGCCGTATAAAAAGGACGACGTCGAAATAGCTGCCTCCGCCACCATCGGTCTTGCCCGTTTCCCTCAGGACGCCGATAACGGCACCAAACTTTTTGAATATGCCGACAAGGCGTTATACCGCGGCAAAACCAAGGGAAGAAACTGCTTCATTATTTATCTGGAAGAAAAGCATAAAAATCTGGACCTTAAGGACGAAAACCAAAAGCGTTTCAGTTCAATGTATCTGCACACGCACGTTTTCAAGCTCCTCACCAATTCACATCAGTTGGAGCAGGGAATAAAAGATTCGCTCAGCTTTTTGTGCGACTATTTTATGATAGACCACCTCTGCATCGCCACGCAGGACAAACTGTATTTCGAAACATACTACCAGCTTGCCCCCAGGAGAGATTGCAGACCTATCGATTATAAATATATCAAAGCCAACATAAACGACCCGATGGGACTCTTTTATGAAAATAACGTCTCCAATTTAGCCGAAAGAAACCAGACGGAATTTTATAACGTGCTCAAAAGTCAGAACATCAAGTCTACGGTTTATATCAAAATCGAGGCGTACCAGAAGTTTTACGGCTATTTGCGCGCGGACGTCGTAAGCGCGGTTCGCGGCAGAATATGGCAATCTAACGAGCTCGACGTTATGATAGGTTTAGCGCATAATTTAGCCCTTATTCTCAACAGCAGAAAACTCACAATCGAAGATTTGGATTGAAAATTTAACCGTTAATTTGCCGCAAGCGTTATGCTTGCGGCTATTTTTATGCAAATTTTTTCACGAAAATTTTATATTTCTGTCATTTTATTACAAAATCCGCTCTGCACGCCGAATATTCGTGATAAAAAATATCATTTATATCAAACCGTAAATATAATTGACGAAACTTTTCGCCGATTATATAATTATTTTGCTTTGAGTTTATTTTTGCTAAACTTTTTGTTTAAAATTTCTAACCGTTTAGAGAAAGTAAACTTACCGTTTAATAGGTGATGTATGGAAATCGGAACTAAAATTAAAAGGTTGAGATTGCAGCTTAACCTGTCTCAGGCAGAACTTGCAGACAGGTGCGAGCTTACCAAGGGATATATTTCCCAGCTGGAAAACGATTTAACGTCCCCCTCTATCGCTACTCTTTGCGATATTCTGGCAGCATTGGGAACAGACCTTGCAGAATTTTTCAAGCGCGAGGACGACGACAGAATTGTGTTTTCTACCGACGACTTCATTGAAAAGTGCGAGGACGGAATGTTGCTGAAATGGATAATTCCCAACGCTCAGAAAAACGAGATGGAACCCGTACTCGTCGAGCTTATGGCGGGCGCTTCCACTTCCGACGATTTCCCCCACGAGGGAGAAGAATTCGGATACGTTCTGGAGGGAAAAATCAGCATTACTCTTGGTAAGAATAAATATCTGTGCAAAAAAGGAGAAACCTTTTATTATAAGGCGAATCTTACGCACAGCATAAGCAATGCAGGAAAATCTAACGCAAAATTTTTGTGGATATCCACGCCGCCTAATTTTTAAGGAGAATACGAAATATGAGCAAAAGCGAAAACATTATCGAACTTATCGACGTTGTAAAGGTTTTTGACGATGAAACCATTGCAGTCGACAAATTCAATTTGCAGGTTAAAAAGGGAGAGTTCGTTACTTTCCTCGGTCCGTCCGGCTGCGGAAAGACCACGACGCTGAGAATGATTGCAGGCTTCGAGCTGCCTACGTCGGGTAAAATTTTACTCAACGGAGAGGATATTTCCAATCTTCCTCCTCACAAGCGTCCCGTAAATACCGTATTCCAGAAATACGCGCTCTTCCCCCACCTCAACGTTTACGAAAATATAGCGTTCGGTCTGCGTCTTAAAAAGACTGAAAATACCTACAAGAACGCAGACGGCAAGACCTATACCAAAAAGCAGAAGCTTACGAAGCAGGAAATTGACCGCAAGGTTAAAAAGGCGCTTGAAATAGTTGACCTTGAAGGCTTTGAAAAGCGTAGCGTTGCCACCCTTTCCGGCGGTCAGCAACAGCGTATCGCCATCGCGCGCGCAATCGTAAACGAACCTGAAATTTTGCTTTTGGACGAGCCTTTAGGCGCTCTTGACCTTAAAATGCGCAAGGAAATGCAGATTGAACTTAAAAATATGCATAAACGCCTTGGCATTACTTTCATTTACGTTACCCACGACCAGGAAGAGGCACTCACCATGTCGGACAAGATTGTGGTAATTAACGACGGCGACATTCAGCAGATCGGCACTCCTACCGAGATTTACAACGAGCCTATAAATACGTTCGTAGCAGACTTCATAGGCGAAAGCAATATATTCAACGGCGCAGTCGTAGGCAACCGCAAGGTTAAGTTCTGCGGTGCTACGTTCGACTGCCTTGACGATTTTGAAATCAACCAGCTTGTAGACGTCGTAGTCCGTCCCGAAGACATTATTATCTGCAAGCCCGAAGAAGGTCAGCTGAAGGGTAAAGTCACCTCCACCGTATTTAAGGGCGTACATTACGAAACCACCGTTGAAATGGGCAAATTCGAAATCGTCATTCAGTCCACCGCCTATACCGAACCCGGTAAAATTATCGGCATGCGCATAGAACCCGACGGCATTCACCTTATGAAGCCCGTCTATACCATCAATAAGTTCCGCGGCGAAATAACCAAGAATAATACGGTTAAATTCGGCGACGGCGAGTTCGAATGCGACGTTACCAGGCTCTATCCCTCTTCGCATCTCGACGAGGAAGGCTATCTTATAACCGCTCAGGGTGAAAAGATAGACCTTACAGGCGTGGAAGTCGACGTCGAAGTCGACACTCACGACATTACCATGAGCGACGACGAAAACGAGGGCGGCGCACAGGGTACTATTATTTCGATGATTTATAAGGGCGACCACTACCGCTATATCGTAAGAACGGAAGAGAACGAGGAAGATTACGTTTTATCCTGCCCCGATATGTGGAACACCGACGACCGCGTAAGTCTTATCATTCCTAAAGACAAGATAAAGCTCACGCTCATTGCCGCAGGAGAGAACGACTGAGATGAAATTCCGTTTTAACAGAAAACAGCTCTGTATTCCCTACGCTGTATTTTTGGTTTGCTTTGTAATAGCTCCGCTCTTCGTAATTTTCTATTACGCTCTGACTAACGGTCAGGGAGAGTTTACTTTTGCGAACTTCGAGGCGTTTTTCACAAGCACAAACACGCTCGGTACGCTTGTCTACAGCTTTGCTTTAGCAATCGTGACCACGTTGGTCTGCCTGATAATTGCTTATCCCACCGCGTATATCCTTGCGCGCAGTAACTTTAAAAAGAAGCACGTTCTGCTCCTTCTGTTCATACTGCCAATGTGGATAAACTTTACGTTGCGTATTACCGCCCTTAAGGAAATACTCAACTTAATCGAAGGCAACCTTGCGTTTCATCCCTTTTTAAACTCCGTAATAGGAATGACTTACGACTTTTTGCCCTTTATGATTTTGCCGCTGTACACTTCGCTTCAGAAGCTTGACAAAAGCCTTTTAGAAGCTGCGGACGATCTGGGCGCAAACAAGCTCGTCGTATTCTTAAAGGTAACCCTGCCCCTCTCCGTTCCCGGAATCATTTCGGGCATAACGATGGTGCTTTTGCCCTCTATGACCAACTACGTCGTACTTGACATGGTCGGCAACTCAACCTATATAATGGGCAGCCTTATAGGCAGCTATTTCAGCGCATACGACTGGAACAACGGCTCCATGATTTCACTCGTCCTGCTTGTAATTATCTTTATAGTAACGTTAGTAACCAACCGCTTCAGCGACAAGGACGATAACGGCGGAAGGGAGGCAATCTTATGAAAAAAGTTATATATATCGGCTGGCTTTGCCTCGTCCTTCTCTTTATCTACGTTCCTATTCTGGTTCTCGCCGTCTACTCGTTCACGGACGCAACCATAGTCGGCGCAGGAATATCAGGCTTTTCGTTCCAGAACTATATAAACCTCTTTGCCAACGAAGAGTTGAGAGATATGCTTATCGGCACGATCGTTCTCGCACTTGTTTCGGCAACTATTGCAACCATTCTCGGCACTACCGGCGCTATCGGCGCTTTCTATTCAAAGAAAGTAAGCAAAAATCTGCTCCATACTGCCAATCAGGTTCCGATCGTAAACGCAGATATAGTAACGGGCTTTTCCGTCTGCGTACTTCTTATCGTCCTTCTGGGAATCAGCAAGGACACCTATATCCCGCTCGGAATAGGTCACGTCGTGCTCTGCGCGCCCTTCGTTTACCTGAACATTATGCCCAAGTTAAAGCAGATGGACAATAATCTTTACGAAGCCGCGCTCGATCTGGGCGCAACGCCCGCGCAGGCGCTCTTTAAGGTTGTTATACCCCAGCTCATTCCCGGCATACTTTCAGGCTTTATGCTCGCTGTTACGCTGTCTCTCGACGACTATTTCATAACGACGTACACGAAGCCCTCCACCTTTGACACAATCAGCACGTACGTTGTAAACGCAACCAAGGGAAGCCAGACCGAAGTTAAAACCGCTCTCTGGGCGCTCTCGACCGTCATCTTCCTTATAGTAGTCGTATTCGTCGTCGTTTCTAATCTTACCTCAGGCAAGCACAAGGAGGAAAATGCAGATGAAAAAGTTTAAAAAGATTCTCAGCGTAACTTCTGCTTGTGCAATATTTGCCCTTTCGGTATGCTCGTTTGCAGGCTGTTCTACTACAAACGACGTAGTAACCCTGCGCGTCTGCAACTGGGAAGAATACATCGACCTCGGAGATTGGGGCGAAGACGAACTTATCGATATAGATAACCCCTACGCTGAAAACCCCGAGGACGGTATTTTCGGTGAAAATTCGATCGTGGACGACTTTACAGAATGGTTCAACTCATCGGATTTCGGATTCGAAGTGAACGTTGAATACTCCACCTTCGGCACAAACGAAGATTTGTACAACAGATTGTCTCTGGGCGACGCATACGATCTGGCTTGCCCTTCAGACTATATGATTATGAAGCTGATTGCAGAAGATCAGATTCTCCCTTTCTCCGAGGACTTTAAAAATTCGGAAATAGACGGAAACTACTATGCGCAGAACGTTTCTCAATATATCGACTGCGCGGAAGACAGCATTTTTGCCGAATACGACTGGTCGGATTACGCCGCATGTTACATGTGGGGAACGACAGGTCTTGTATATAACCCTGAAAAGCTGATTGACGATGAGGACGTGTCCACCTGGGGTATTCTCGACAACAGAGACTACAACAGACAGATAACCATAAAAGACAACGTACGCGACGCTTATTTTGCTGCACTCGGCATAGTTAACGCCGATACTCTTGTTACTCTTTCAAACAGCGACGAGGACGCATTGTTGAGAAGCGAGCTTTTAAACGACACCGACACCTCCGCAATCGAAAGTTCTCAGGAAATTTTAAAGAGTATAAAGGAAAACGTTTACTCTTTTGAAACCGACAGCGGCAAGGCCGATATGGTAACGGGAAAGGTTATTGCAAACTTCCAATGGTCGGGCGACGCCGTTTATATTATGGACGAAGCCGAAGCGGACGCGTCTTCGGTTGAGCTCTGGTATTCGGTACCCGATGAATGCACCAACCTTTGGTTTGACGGCTGGGTAATGCTTAAAAACGGCATCAACGGCAACGAGCAAAAGCAGGTTGCGGCAGAAGCGTTCGTCAATTTCCTCTCCAGACCTGACAACGCCGTAAGAAATATGTATTATATCGGCTACACCTCCGCCATCGCAGGAGACGTTGTTTACGACTATATGGACTGGACGTACGGATTTGTATTCGACCCCTCGGACGAGGAATATTTCGACAGCGAGCTTACAGAAGTTTACGAATACGATTTAAGTTATTTTTTCGGAGAAGATTATACGCTTTACGTCGACGCGAGCCTTCTGGCGCTGGATCTCGACGCTCTTACTCCCACTGTTGAAAAACTTGGCGAGGAGTACGGAAACGACATCGAATATTACGTTTATTCCGATGCAGAAATCAATCGCGGCAGACAGCTTTTTGCACAGTACCCCACGCAGAACGTCATTGAAAGAAGCGTTGTAATGCTTGATTTCGGCGATAAGCTTGCTCAGATCAACCAGATGTGGATTAACGTAAGATGTCTTGACGTACTTGATATCAGTCCCATCGTTGTCGGCATTGTCGGAGGAATTGTCGGAGTTATTGTTATTGCCGCTCTTCTTTACAAATTCAGGTATAAAATATTTATCGTCAACAAGCCTAAAAAAGGTTATGAAAAAGTAAACTGATTTATCGGGGTGGGTCAATATGACCCACCCCTTAAAATTTTAATTTTGCAAGATAAATTAATTGCTTTTTTTTGCCGATTGTATTATTATATAAAAGCTGACAACGTAATTTTGTTAGAAATATATTATGCTTCCTTAGTTAAATGGATATAACAGTCCCCTCCTAAGGGACCGTTGTGGGTTCGATTCCCGCAGGGAGTACCAAAGCCGCGACATTTGTTGCGGCTTATTCTGTACGAGCTATGCGGGAATCGAGGGGAGGCAAGCAAAACCTGTTTTGCGCAGGTCGGAGGTCTCTACCTTCGACTTGACAGCCCTCGGCTTGGGCTGTCAACCATGCGCCGTGCTCAAGCGGAGATTCCCGCAGGGAGTACCAAAGCCGCAACTGAAGTTGCGGCTTATTCTGTACGAGCTATGCGGGAATCGAGGGGAGGCAAGCAAAACCTGTTTTGCGCAGGTCGGAGGTCTCTACCTTCGACTTGACAGCCCTCGGCTTGGGCTGTCAACCATGCGCCGTGCTCAAGCGGAGATTCCCGCAGGGAGTACCAAAGCCGCAACTGAAGTTGCGGCTTATTCTGTACGAGCTATACTTGAAATTATTCAAAATGTTGAGAATTAAACCGACGAGGTAATATTATGTCCGATAGAAAAACATTAAATAAAGCAGACAGAAATACCGACAGGGTTCTTACAGATCCTAAAAAGCTGGTCGCGCTTGAACTGAAAAGACAGGGGTTTGATATTGATAAAATAAAAGTACCCAAGAGGGTCTATTTATTGGCTGATAGTATTTATGATGAAATGCTGTCAAAAAATATCGGCACCTACCGCTATCCTTTGGGCGGAAAACTTTACGTGTTTAACGCAGACGAAAACGTTGGATTTATTAAAGGAAATATGTGCTCGCCCGCTATTGCCACTCAAGTTGAGGACTTGATTGCAGGCGGAGTTAAAGAATTGATTCATGTAGGATTTGCAGGCGGTCTGCAAGCAGATTTGCGTTCGGGAGATATTGTTGTAACCGACGGCGCATTTAACGACACCGCCGTAGCAAAACTTTACGGATACGATCTGGATTTTATTGAATCTTCCAGCAAACTGACGGACGAATTGTGTAAATATTTATCTGATAAAAATATCGTATTTCATAGAGGAAAACATTGGACGACTGACGCAGGCTATATGGAAACTCTGGCTCAGGTTAAAGGATACAGAGAAAAAGGCGCACTGTGCGTTGAAATGGAAGGCGTCGGATTATTTACCGTTGCAAAATACAGGGCTTGTTTATCCACCGCAATTTATATACTCACCGACGTCTTTACCGAAGACGACTGGCGTATTGAACAAAATGATAAAATTATAAAAAAATCCATCAATGCGGTATTGGATGCTCTTTCAACTTTATAGATATTAATCAAAAGGCGCCGCTTATAATTTAGCGGCGCCTTTTAGGTACTTTATTAAATTATTCAGCCTTTTCCGAACTCTGCGCATCAGAATTCTGCGCTGCATTCTGAGCAGCCAGCAAATCTCTTATCTGAGTTAAAAGCTCTTCCGTAGTGGGAGCCGGAGGCGCAGCGGGTGCGGGAACGTTTTCAGCCGCAATTACTTCTTCAGCTTTCTTAGAAGCTTGCTCATACGAAAGCCCTTCCTTTAAATACTGTCTGGTAAGCTTACGCTTACGCTTTGCGTCTGCACTGTTTGCGTCCTGAGCAGCCTTCCTTAAGGTTGTAAATATCTTTAAAATTGCAAACAAGATTACGGCAATAAGCAGGAAATCCACAACCGAATTAATAAACGTTCCCCAATCTATGTACAGAGTATTCGTCCAGTCGATTATACTTGCGCCGTTTGCATCGGTCGTATATACGGCTTCGCCAAGTATAGTTCTCAATCCGGAAAGACCTACTCCGCCCGTCGCAGATCTTACAGCCCAATTTACAAGGGGCATTAACAGACCCTTAGTTACTGCGGTTACGATTGCCGTGAACGCGCTAGCGATAATTACACCGACAGCCATATCGACTACGTTACCGCGCGAAATAAACTTCTTAAATTCTTCAAGCAGTTTTTTAAGTTTTGACATTTATATTCTCCCTGATTTAAATATTTATCAATGCATCTGCAAGAGCGACAATCTGAGCTTTGCTTTCTGCATCAAGATTCGATCTGATTTTAACCTGCGCGTCGAGGAAGTTCAGATTTGCGCACTTTTCAAGTTTAGCTTTCATAAGCTTAGCTACTACAGGCGCCCAGGTTCCGTTTTCGATAAGTCCCACTACTCTGTTCTGGTAATTCCGCTCACTGAGACAGTCCAGAAACTCCCTCATAGCAGGGAAAATATCCGCATTATACGTTGTCGTAGCAAGAACCAGTTTTGAATATCTGAATGCTTGCGCCACGCATTCCGAACGGTCGCAACGCACTAAATCGCAAGTCTTGACGTTTGTATAGCCTCTGTTTATCAGCTCCTCTTTAAGCAGGTTCACGGCCTCTTTAGTGTGTCCGTAGACCGAGCTGTAGGCAATCAGCACGCCCTCCTCTTCCGCCTCGTAACCAGACCATTTTGTATATAAGCCGAGATAATGCGAAAGATCGCCGCCAAGCACGGGTCCGTGCAGGGGACAGATATTTCCGATATTATATGCTAAAACCTTTCTGAGCGCGGCGCTCACCTGTTTACCGTATTTACCTACGATGCCGATATAATATCTCCTTGCCTCGTCGTCCCAGTTTTCAATTCCGTCGTAAGTTCCGAACTTCCCGAAAGCGTCGGCGGAAAAGAGCGTTTTGTTGTACGAATCGTAAGTAAACGTAACCTCCGGCCAATGCACCATAGGCGCGAAGATAAAGGTGAGCTCGTGCTTGCCCAGGCTAAGCTTGTCGCCGTCTGCCACAACCACCCTTCGTTCTGCAAAGTCTGTGCCGAAATATTCAGACAGCATAACGAAAGTCTTGTTATTGCCGACGATAAGTGCGTCGGGATACTCATCTGCAAATTTTTTAACGTTTGCAGAATGGTCGGGCTCCATATGCTGTACTATTAAATAGTCGGGAGCTTTCCCTCCCGTAGCCTTATTTATATTCGCCAGCCACTCGTCGCCGAAGTTTTGGTCAACTGCGTCCATTACGGCTATTTTATCGTCTATAATGACGTAAGAATTGTAAGTTACTCCCTCAGGTACTTTATATATACCCTCGAAAAAATCTATATCTTTATCAATTACACCGACGTAAACTACGTCCTGCACTGAATAGTTCATTTAAAAGTTATTCTCCTGAAAAATTGTTTACACCGTCGCAAACGTACGGTTCTCCGTCCTGGTCCGTAATGCTGACGTTTTTGAGTTTAACGTTGTCCACGAACTGGAAATATAGTCCTCCGTTTTTAACCTTTCGGTTAATCTCCTTCATATCGGGGAACCCTGCCTGCGCTGATTTGTTATAAGTAAAGTTTACGTTTTCAAATACGACTCCGCCAATGGGAGCTTCGGGCAAGCCGTAGAACGCGCCCGCGCAGTATTCAACGCCGGTACAGTTCATATTGCTGAATACAAAATTACCGATATAAGGCGTCCTCTCGTCAACGGGCAGTTTTTCCGTAGTATAGACGTACTCTGTATGACCCGTTTCGTCGCCCATATTATAGTACATATTGACGACGAACGGCACCTTAACGTTGCGCATTTCTATGTCATCGAATATGATTTTATCGGTTATTCCTATTCTTCCACGTCCGCGGCGGGTTTTAATTCTCAAGCCCCTGTCCGTGCCGTCGAAAAGGCACTGCGTCACTTTCACGTCGTATATACCGCCCGAAAGCTCGCTGCCGAAGACCACTCCGCCGTGCCCTTCACACATCAGGCAGTTGCGAATTACAATATTACTGCAGGGCAGAGCGTACTTTTTCGCCTGTTCGTATGTTCCCGATTTAATTGCAATACAGTCGTCTCCGACGGAAATTTTAACGCCGATAATCTCCACTCCGTCGCAGGTGTCGGGATCTATTCCGTCGGTCGTAGGCATGCTGGGCGTATTGAAGAGCTTTAAGTCGTACAGCTTAACGCCTTTACAAAAATAAGGATGAACGTTCCAGCTGGGAGTATCCTTTACGGTTACGCCCTGCAAAAGCACGTTTTCACAGCGGTTAAAGAAAATGCCGAAGGGTCGCCAGGCTATGCGCTTAACTCTGTGATTGACGTACCAGTCCCCTTTCAAGGCGTTGCAATCTATCACGCCGTCACCGACGATTTTAAGATTGACCGCCATATATGCCGTAATTAACGAGGCAAAACAGGTCACTTCCTCCCCCTGCCAGGTTCCAAGATTTATATCATTTATCAATCCTGGCAAGGTAGGATAAGCCGTGCGTTCGGGGTTTGCTAAAAGAGTCGCGCCGCTTTCAAGATAGAGCGTGATATTGCTCTTTAAAAACAGCGGGGTCAGATAATACGTTCCTGCGGGAACGTAAAGCGTTCCGCCTTCAGGAAGGCATGCGATAGCCGCCGTAAACGCAGGGGTATCGTCGTGGACTCCGTCACCGTACGCGTTGAAATCGCGCACGTTGAAGCACGCGCTCTCTTTTTCGGTCTTAAACTTAATCTCCTCTCCGCAGGCAAGAAGCGAATATTCGGTATCAGGCTGAAGCCCGAAAACCGAAAACACGTTTCTATCCTCCGAAGCGATCTCTTTCCCGTTTAAAACGACAGAGTAATTCTGAGCGCTGTAATAGGGAGTTTTACTGTTCAGTTCAACGCAGATACTGCGTGACGTTAAGGCAAGAATTTTCATATTAAGCCACGATGAGTCCGCAAGACATCAGCACAAATACGGTAAGGAAAATAGTTGCAATCGAGCAGATACTCGTCCATACGACCAGCTGTGTTGCCAGCTGTTCGTCGTTATTCATCTGTCCTGCCATAATTGCGCTGGAAACAGCCACGGGCGTACCGAACAGAGCGATGAGCGTAGGATAAATTTCGGGTCCGAACGTGAACAGCGGCGTAAATTCGCTGATAAGAATGGCAACGCCGATACCGAGCAAAGGCGCCAGAACAATACGCCATACGGACGCAACGACAATTTCCTTTGTCATACCCTTGACCGCAGAGAATTCAAACTGACCGCCAAGCACGATAAGCGCAAGAGGCGACGCGATAGCTTTCAGATCCTTAACCGCAGTGTAGATGAACTTTAACTGAGTGTCGAAGCGGAAAGGAACTTCCCCACCGCAGACCGCGCGTTCAAGCTCACGGATTCCTACGAATACAAGACCCGTAACAACGCCTATGATGAGAGGATTCTTGATTATATTAAGTAGTATTGCCTTTACACTGTTCTTTTTTGCAGGTTTTGCAATGGGAGTTTCAGCCTGACCCTGAGCGTTAGCCTGCAAGCTTGTTTCGTCAAGCGTTTCTCCCGAAACGAATATAGAGAGCGCAACTACCGCTAAAATATTGAAGACGGGAATAGAGAACGCAGACACAATACCCGCAATTGCGGTATCGCCACCCAATCTTTCTACCAAGGTAAGACCGATTATAGCAAAGTTACTGCGGAAAGAGCACTGCAGGATGACGCCTTTTCGCTTATTCTCTTTGGTTGTGAGAATAGCCGTCAACAGACCGAGAGCGAATATTACGCAGATCATAACTACAGCGTAGATCGCAACATCCCAGCGTATGTCGGCAAAACTGTTCATACTGTCGTATATATTAATAAAAAGCATGCAGGGAATGCAGACTTTAAATACGAATTTATTGCCGATTTTTACAAAGTTGTCGTTAATAAATTTAAAGCGCTTTAAAAGATAGCCTAAAAGTATCAACAAAACTATAGGAATTACGGCGTTAACTGATGTAACTAAAACGTCAAGCATAATAAAAGTCTCCTGAATTTTTTACAAATTATATTCTAGCATTCTTAAGTTAATTTGTCAATATAGGACATTATAAAAGCCAACGCTTTGCGTCGGCTTTTCAGTTGTGATTATCTTACGTTTCCGTCGCCCGTTACAACGTACTTGTACGTTGTAAGCTCCTTTAATCCCATAGGTCCTCTTGCGTGGAGTTTCTGCGTAGAGATACCCATTTCGCAACCGAGTCCGAACTGTCCTCCGTCGGTAAATCGCGTAGACGCGTTCACGTACACAGCCGCGCTGTCCACAGCGCGCGAAAAATATTCGGCGTTATCTGAATTTTCAGTAACTATACTTTCGCTGTGTCCTGTAGAATGTTTCGAAACGTGCTCTACCGCCTCGGCTACGCCGCTGACTACGCGTACCGCCATTTTATAGTCGAGGAATTCCGTATCGAAATCGTCTTCCCCTGCCCTTATGCAGTAAGGCTTACCGCCAAGGATCGAATAAGCCTTTTCGTCAAGCCTTAGTTCTACGGGTTTTTCCGCCCTGCTTTGCACCAGAACCTGCCATAATTCAGGTAAAAACCTGTTTGCGATAGCTTCATCGACAAGGCAGACCTCCATTGCGTTACAGACGGAAGGACGGCTGCACTTGGCGTTTTCAATTATTTTGAGCGCCTTGGCAGTATCGGCATATCTGTTGACGTACACGTGACAAATACCCGTTCCCGTCTGTATACAGGGTACTTTAGCATTCTCTACGCAAGCTTTAATGAGCCCTGCGCCCCCTCTGGGAATGAGCAAATCGACGTAGCCGACCGCAGTCATAAGCTCGTTTGCGCTTGCACGCGAAGTATCCTCGATAAGATTTATCGCGTCGGGATTAACCTTCGTATCTTTCAGACCGTCCTTCATAGCGTTTACAATCGCCGACGCCGAACGGTGAGCTTCCTTTCCCGTACGGAGAACGCAGACGTTTCCGCTCTTTAAACAGAGCGCGGCGGCGTCTGAAGTAACGTTAGGTCTGCTCTCGTAAATTATTGCCACTACGCCGAGCGGAACGGAGACCTTTTTGATATTAAGTCCGTCCTCCCTCGTATGCTCGGACAAAACTTCGCCGACGGGGTCGGGAAGGCAAGCTACCTCCCTCACGCCCTTAGCCATATCGGCGATTCTCTGTTTCGTCAGGGCGAGCCTGTCCAGCATGACCTCGGATATAATTCCCTTTGCCGCCTGCAAGTCGGCTGAATTTGCAAGTAAAATTTCTTCAGTGTGTTCTTCCAAAGAATCCGCAATAGCATAGATCGCCGTATTTTTATCGCTTTCCGACAGCGCAGAAAAACAGGACTTAGCCGCCTTTGCGCGTTCAAGAATTTGTTGAGTAGTCATTATTTTGCACCCACAAAGCGCGTTCCGACGCGCTTTCCGTCTAAAATTTCGTATAAGCTTTCGGGTCTGGCACCGTTGGCTATCACCATATCCGCACCGCTTGCAGTACAAATCTGCGCGGCTCTGATCTTTGTAGCCATTCCGCCCGTACCGAGAGAACTGCCCGCGCCGCCCGCAAGAGCTATTATATTTTGATCGATAGTATCAACTTCGGCAATCAACGTTGCCGAGCTGTCCTTTTTAGGGTCGGCTGAATAGAGCCCGTCTATGTCGGACAGCAAAATCAGAAGCTCGGCTTTGACCGAAACGGCGACTATGGCGGCAAGAGTATCGTTATCACCTACGGCAATTTCCGCAGTAGCAACAGTATCGTTTTCGTTGATGACGGGCAACGCGCCAAGCTGTAACAGGCGCTCGGTAGTGTTTATAAAGTGTCCCTTGCGCTCTTCGTTTTCCACGTCGTCGCCCGTAATCAGAATCTGAGCAACTGTATGACCGTATTCGGAAAACAACCTGTCGTAGGTGTACATAAGCTCGCACTGACCTACCGCTGCAGCCGCCTGTTTAGTGGGCATATCCGTGGGTCTTGAACCCAGCGAAAGTTTACTTACGCCCATGCCGATAGCGCCTGAAGAAACTATTATAACTTCGTGACCTGCGTTTTTAATATCGCTTATTACCTTGCAAAGCTCCTCTGCAAGGCGGATATTAAGTCTGCCCGTAGAGTGCGCAAGCGTCGAAGTGCCTATTTTAATTACAATTCTCATAGCTTTAACCTTAGCCGAAGTAGTTATTTAATATATTATATAACTTAATGCCTTTACAGTCAACAAAATCTCGGTTACGCGCACATACGTTTGCGGCGCCGTCGGAACAACTGTCTGTCAACGGATATAGCCTCGGATTGACAGCTTGTACAGATTGTGAATCTGTTGAAAGGCGGCGAACCGAAAACTTTCGGTTCGCCGCCACAATAATTCTGTAAGGCTTTTCCGTTTTTGTCAACTAAGCTTATTAAACAATGCCGTGAGCCATCATTGCAGTAGCTACCTTTACGAAGCCTGCAATGTTTGCACCCATAACGTAGTTGCCCTCGTAGCCGTATTCCTTTGCCGCATTGTCGATATTGTGATAGATATTTACCATGATATTCTTGAGCTTTGCGTCAACTTCTTCAAACGACCAGAACATTCTGCCCGAGGACTGAGCCATTTCGAGCGCGGAGGTTGCTACGCCGCCTGCGTTTGCAGCCTTTGCGGGAAGGAATACGACGCCTGCCTTCTGGAACACTTCGATAGCTTCTAGCGTGGAAGGCATATTTGCGCCCTCTGCAACGTACTTCACGCCGTTTTTAACGAGAGTTTCTGCAGAAGCCTTGTCGATTTCGTTCTGGGTTGCGCAGGGAAGAGCGATATCGCAGGGAATGGTCCAGATGCCCTTGCAGCCTTCGGTATAGGTTGCGCCCTTGACTCTTTCTGCGTATTCCTTAATTCTGCCGCGCTTAACTTCCTTAATATCCTTAACTACGTCAAGCTTGATTCCTTCGGGATCGTAGATGTAGCCGTTGGAGTCGTACATTGCAACTACCTTTGCGCCGAGCGACTGAGCCTTCTGGCAAGCATAGATTGCAACGTTGCCCGAACCGGAGATAACTACGGTCTTGCCTTCGAAGCTGTCGCCTCTCTGCTTTAAAGCCTCTTCGGTGATATATACGAGTCCGTAGCCGGTAGCTTCGGTACGAACGAGCGAACCGCCGTAGGTTAAGCCTCTGCCGGTAAGCACGCCGACGTGTTCGTTGCAAATTCTCTTATACTGTCCGAAAAGGTAGCCGATTTCTCTTCCGCCTACGCCGATATCGCCTGCAGGTACGTCGGTATCTGCGCCGATATGACGATAGAGTTCGGTCATAAAGCTCTGGCAGAACGCCATAATTTCTCTGTCAGACTTGCCCTTGGGGTCGAAGTCGGAACCGCCCTTACCGCCGCCGATGGGCAGACCCGTAAGACTGTTCTTTAAAATCTGTTCAAGTCCGAGGAACTTGATGATTGAAAGATTTACGGAAGGATGGAATCTGAGACCACCCTTGTAAGGACCGATTGCGCTGTTGAACTGTACGCGATAGCCCTTGTTGACGCGCGTTTTGCCGCTGTCGTCTACCCAGGGAACTCTGAACATAATAACTCTTTCAGGCTCTACGAATCTTTCAAGAAGTCCTGCTTTTTCGTACTCGGGATGAGCTTCAACCACGGGTGCGAGAGTCGTAAGGATTTCGGTTGCAGCCTGATGGAACTCAGGCTCGTTGGGGTTACGCTTTTTAAGGTCCTCAAGGACCTGCTCTACATATGACATATTAAAATACTCCTTATAGCAAAATTTTTTGCTTATTTACCCTTTGCGTTATTCTTTTGTGCGTTCAAAGAATAACAACAGGTTTAGTATACCATAACTTTTACTTATATACAAATTTTATGCATTGTTTTGAATATTACAATAATTTATAACAGGTATAAATAAAATTAATACCTACGTTTGCAGGTATTAATTTTCAAGAAAAATCATTAAGTTTTTTAGTTATTAAAATAAATTTTAAAAGCGGTGTCGTAAAAGATTTTTTCAAGTTCAGACCGTGAAAACACTCCGCTTTCAATTATATAGTCCTTAAGATGCGCATAGCTGTCTCTGCAAAGGTTGGACGGCATATCCGTACCGAACATCAGTTTTTCCGCCCCCACTATCTCCTTTGCCGCCTGCAGATGTCTGACCGCAGAAGGATACGGATAGACTTCGGGGCGTTGATTAGAGTTTAGCGAGGCCAGATCAAAATACGCGTTCGGCAAATTCAATCTGGAAAGCGACTCCCTCAAAAGCAGATTATCCCCGCGCTGAGGGGCGAGCAAATGACAAATTACAAAGGTTAACGACGGGTATTTTTTAATTGCCGAAGCAAGATTATCAATCTGCCAGCAACAGTTCCCGGGTCTGCCTATATCTATCACAAAGGTTAGTCCGTTATCAGCAGCATATTTATATTCTGCGTTCATAAGTTCACCGTCAAGATTTACGGGATTATGATACGCCATAAGTCCCGAACCGTTGGACACCTCGAACTTTACCGCCCTGAATCCCAGTTCTTTAAATAATCGGTTTTTTACCTCTTCAACCTTATTACAGAACGGGTCGTAGCTCGCCGCGCCGACAAATCTGTCGGGATACTTTTTAATTGTCTGAGCAGTATATTCATTCTGAAAACCGAAAAACTGACCCTGCAAAAGCACAGCCCTTTCCACTCCGTTTTCATCCATGACCTGTAACAGCTTTTCAGGCGTTACGCCCGTTTCGCCAAGCTCTGGCGGAATCATCTGAAATTCGCTGCCGTCGGCATACCTAGCCTTACCCCCTCCGCTTGCGCGAAGCTCACCGCGCGAGGTAAAACCTGCGATATACTGCACTACGTGTGCGTGAGCGTCAATTATTTTCATATTTTTTCTCCGTAATAAACCGCCGCTTCGGCGATTTTGTGAACTATATATTGAGTCGCTGTTTCGTCAGTTTTATAAACGATACGTTGAAACCGCAGTATCGGCAGCTTAATAAACGATTCGTTGAAACCGCCGTATCTGAGGATTTGTTAACGTCATATAATGTATTATGAAGATTATTCCTTACGACAGGCAAGCCGCGGTAAACTACGCAAGAATCTGGGCTTTCAGCCGCAACCCTGCATATTATAATTTTGACAAAATCGGCGGAGATTGCACCAATTTTGCCTCGCAATGTATATTTGCAGGGGCAAAAATAATGAATTTTACGCCTGTTACGGGCTGGTACTATATCAGCACAAACAACCGAACCGCCAGCTGGACGGGCGTAGAATATCTGTATAATTTTCTGACTTCAAATAGTGGCGAAGGACCGTTTGCCGAAGAAGTTGAACCCGACAAGCTGGAAATCGGGGATATTGTACAGCTCGGCAGCGCTACGGGGGATTTTTACCATTCGCCCGTTGTGGTGAGCGTTTCAGGCGGGCGGATTCTGGTCGCCGCACACACTTACGATACTTACGGCAAGCCTCTTTACTCATATTCATTTGCCAAGGCGCGAGGTATACATATTCTGGGAATAAGAAAATACGGTTAATCTCAACGTTCCCAGGTCGCCTGCTCGCCGGTTGACTTTTCGTATAGAACGCCGTCCTGCGAGTAGAACTTTGGATTATCTTCCGAACAGGAATAACAGAAAACTGCCTTATAAAGTTTTGTCGGTTGACCTTCGGTTGTAAACTGACGATAATAATTATCGCCATTAGAATAATAGAGTGATTGTACGTTCTTTCCCAATACTACGGTGAACGTTATTTCTATTATTTCATAGCCGTCAGGAAACCAATTATCAACTGTTTCCTGATTATCGAAAAAGTCATCGCTCAAATCGCAGTCGGAGTCGTTAGAATAGGCTTCTGGCAGCCATATACCGAACGGACAGGGGCAACCCCTTCCCGTATATCCGCCGAGACGGGTTACAGGAACGCCGTTGAATTCATCGGGAATTACTAAGGTTTTGCCCTCCTCCGTGCCGTCCCATACGTAAGAAATTAAGAACGCGTCCCGATTGCTTACACCGAAATGATATTGACCGTCGTCAGAAATCTCTGCCGAATAAAAAAGCGAACAGCCGCAGACAATCAATAAACTTGCCGCAACGGCAAAAATAATAGAAAATCTTTTAAATAACTTCTTCATATTGCACCTTTTTACGATTTTACCACAAGAGCAAACCAAATGCAATAGCCGCTCAGAATTTCAGTTGTGAATTCAATAATAAATATTTTTTTAAATAAAAACTAAAACAACGCTCAAAAATGCTTGAAATTTATTAAAATATAGTATAAAATAATCCTTGCTTGCAGAGGTGGCAGAGTGGTCGAATGCGCACGACTCGAAATCGTGTTACGTAGGAATACGTACGGAGGTTCGAATCCTCTCCTCTGCGCCAGAAGAACGTAAATTGACTTCGGTTGGTTTACGTTCTTTTTTGTTATAGTTTTTATTTGCGTCATCATTGCCGGAATTTTCAAATATTTTTGCCTGTATGGCGAAAAATTAACACTTTCGTTTGACATATTATGCATTAAATATTATAATTTCTGTATATTTTTAATTTAAGGTAATTATATGCTTACTCTTGACAAGGTTTATCACGCACATTACGTATTAAAAGAAGCTATAAGAGAGACGGATATTATCTATTCGCCCGTACTCTCCAAGGTAAGCGGATGCGAACTGTATTTAAAGACCGAAAACCTGCAGGTTACGGGTTCTTTCAAGGTTCGCGGCGCTTATTACAAAATTTCCCAGCTTAAGGACGAAGAAAAGGAGCGCGGCGTAATCGCCTGCTCCGCAGGGAATCACGCGCAGGGCGTTGCTCTCGCTTCTAAAAAATTCGGAATTAAGTCAATAATCTGTATGCCCGACGGCGCACCCATTTCCAAGGTCGAGGCGACAAAGAGCTACGGCGCAGAAGTCGTGCTTGTTCCCGGCGTTTACGACGACGCGCATAACCGCGCGGAAGAACTTAAAGAGGAAAAAGGCTACACCTTCATTCATCCTTTCGACGACGAAGAGGTCATCGCAGGTCAGGGAACCATCGGTCTTGAGATTATCAATCAGCTCAAGGACGTAGACGCTATAGTCGTTCCCGTCGGCGGGGGCGGACTTATTTCCGGTCTGGCATACGCCGTTAAATCGCTCAACCCCAAAGTTAAGGTGTACGGCGTTCAGGCTGCTGGCGCACCATCGATGCTGAACTCGGTTGAACACGGAAAGATAGAACTCCTCCCCTCCGTCTCCACCATTGCCGACGGTATTGCCGTTAAGGAACCGGGAACTCTTACTTTCGAGCTGTGTTCCAAATACGTAGATAAGGTAGTTTCGGTTACCGACGACCAGATTTCCGCGGCCATACTCGCCCTCATCGAAAAACAGAAGATGATTGCAGAAGGCGCCGGCGCCGTTTCGCTTGCCGCAGTTATGTTCGGCAAAATTCCCGATATTGCAGGCAAGAAAGTCGTCTGCCTGATTTCAGGCGGCAACATCGACGTTACCATACTTTCAAGGGTTATAAACCGCGGTCTTTTGATGAGCGGCAGACAGACGTCGCTCACGGTCGAGCTTATGGACAAGCCTGGACAGCTGGTTGCCGTATCGACCATCGTCGCGCAATGCGGAGGCAACGTTACCGCCGTTCTTCACGAGCGTTCCAACGAGGGAACGGACGTAAACGGCTGTTATTTAAAGCTTCAGATCGAGACGAGAAACTTCGAACACATTCGTCAGATAAAAGACAAATTAAAAGAGCAAGGATTTAAGGTTATAGGAGAATAAGTTTATGAAAACCGTATCAACGCCCAACGCCCCTGCGGCAATCGGACCCTACTCACAGGCAAAAATCAGCGGAAACTTTGTGTTTGCTTCAGGTCAGATACCCGTCAACCCTGCAAACGGAACGATTGAAGCTCAGGATATTACAGGTCAGACCAACCAGGTCTGCAAAAACGTAGCGGCGCTTCTCGAAGCCGCTGGAACTTCAATCGACAAGGTAGTAAAAACTACCTGCTTCCTTGCGGACATTGCCGACTTTGCGCAGTTTAACGAAGTATATAAAAATTACTTCACCTCCTGCCCCGCCAGAAGCTGCGTTGCGGTTAAAGATATTCCCAAAGGTTGCCTCGTTGAAGTCGAGGTAATTGCAGAGCTGTAATTGATTGGTAAACATTTATAATTTCGTTGACTTATCAACAAGATTGAGTTATAATTGTTACATAAAATAAAGAGGTATAATATGAAAATCGCAATTGTAACCGACAGCAACAGCGGCATAACTCAGTCAGAGGCTAAAGAGCTTGGCGTGTACGTTGTGCCTATGCCCGTTCTTATTGACGGTGAACAGTACTTTGAAGATATCTCTCTTTCGCAGGAACAGTTTTACGAAAAACTGAAGAGCGACGCTCAGGTTTCCACTTCGCAGCCCAGCGCTTTCGACGTTGGCGAACTCTGGAACAAGCTTTTAAAAGATTACGACAGTATTATCCATATTCCCATGTCGTCGGGACTTTCAGAAACCTGTAATACGCTCAAGCACCTTGCGGAGACTGAATATGCAGGAAAGGTTTACGTTATCGACAATCAACGTATTTCCATTACAATGCGCCAGAGCGTCTACGACGCGTTGGCTATGGTTAAAGAAGGCAAATCTGCCGAAGAGATAAGCTACTTCCTTATGCAGACCAAGATGCAATCTAGCATCTACATTATGGTCGACACCTTAAAATATCTTAAAAAGGGTGGCAGACTCACCCCCGCAGTTGCCGCAATAGGCACTCTTTTGAAGATTAAGCCCGTCTTACAGATTCAGGGTGAAAAGCTCGATCAGTTTGCAAAGGTAAGAAAGCTTGCCGACGCAAAGACAACCATGATTAACGCGATCCGCAAAGATATGGATACGCGCTTTAAGGAACTCCGCAGCAGAGGCAAAATGACCCTGGCAGTTGCTCACACGCAGAACTTTGCCGAAGCTGAAATTTTTAAAGAGGAAATTATGCAGGAATTCCCCGACGTGGAATTCACCTTTATCGACCCCCTCTCCCTCAGCGTTTCCTGCCATATCGGTCCCGGCGCGCTTGCAGTTGCAGCAACTATTAAATATTAATTGACAAATCTTACAAGTCCGCATTGTTTTGCCGTGCGGACTTTAAATTTGACATTTAAAATAATTAATGATATAATTAATTTACGTAAAAAAGGAGAAAATATGAGTATAAAAATTGTGACGGACAGCAACTGCGGATATACCGTAGAGAGCGCTGCCAGACTTAACATGGAAATCCAGCCCACTCCCGTTCTTATAAACGGAGAGCAATACTTTGAGGAAGAAAATCTGACTCAGGAAAGATTTTACGAATTCTTAAAATCTCCCGATACCACCGTTTCAACCTCGCAGCCCAACCCTTACGACGTTGCGGAGCGTTGGAGAAGAATTTTAAAAGAGTATGACGAAATTTTATATATGCCCCTTTCCAGCGGACTTTCCGAGACGGCGTTGGTTATAAAGCATATGGCTGAGACCGAGCCCGAATTTATCGGTAAAGTTTATGCATTGGATAACCACAGAGTTTCCGTAACCCAGAAGCAGGCAGTTGTCGACGCTCAGAGGATGATCAAAGAGGGTAAAACGGCAAAAGAAATTTACGATTGGTTGACGGAAACGCGCCACACCTCCTCTATCTATATTGCCGTAAACACGCTTAAATATCTTAAAAAAGGCGGACGTCTTACCCCTGCAGCGGCAGCAATCGGCACGCTTTTAAAAATCAAGCCCGTATTGCAGATTCAGGGCGAAAGACTGGATAAGTTTGCTCAGGTCAGAAAGATGTCTGACGCAAAGACGGCAATGATCAACGCGGTTAAAAACGACCTTGAAACGCGCTTCAAGACCGAATACGAACAGGGTAAAATGACCGTGAGCGTCGCTCATACGCAATGTCTTGAAGAGGCGCTCAAGTTCAAAGAGGAAATAATCAGGGAAATTCCGAACGTGGAATTTACTTTCGTAGATCCCCTTTCGCTTAGCGTTGCCGTACATATCGGACCGGGCGCGCTTGCAATAGCCACTTCAATTAAATACTGATTAAAAACCCGTCCTGAAATACAGGACGGGTTTTTAAATTTTAAAACAGGCTTTTAACTTTCCTTTCCGAGAGTAGCGAACCGTTAAAAATCATTCCTACAACCAGACTGCTGATCATTAAATAGCACCACAGCAAAAATACGATTATTGCAGCAATTTTGCCGTACAGCCTTGTGGGATTTGCAAATTGCAGATACACCGTAAATCCTACGGCAAAAATCAGCCACAGAGCGCAGGTCAGCAAACTTCCGCTTATCGCCTGAGAAAAACTCAGCTTGTACGGACATGCAAACATATTCAGCAGTACAGCCACAAATACGGCTATCATTGTAATAAACGAAAGCAACACGGAGTCCACCGCTACCTGCGGCATAAATTCTCCCAGAATCTGTGAACCGAACAGAATCAGCGCCGCTAAAAACGCTACGGAAACTACGGTTACCATAACTATAACAAGCGATGAAAGGCGCAGTCTCAGCCCTCCCTTCACTCTGTCGTAATCGTAAATTATTTCACCGCTCCGTCTTAAATGATAAAAGAAATTTGTTGAAGAGTACAGAGACGTGACAAGCAGTAAAATTCCTGCTCCGCTCGCAGCGCTCTCGGCTGATTGCTGTAAGTACACCAGAACCGGCTCCACAGCGGAAAACAGTTGGTTGGAGGTCAGATCCTGCAAATCCACCTTACCGAACAGCAGCGTAAGCCAGAGCAAAAACGGAGCAATGCTCATTAACAGAAAATAAACCAGGGTTCCTGCGATAGTTGAATATCTTTTATCTGAAAAGGTTTTATAGAAGGAAATTATTCTGTGCATACTAATATTTTTTGCAACCCGTTTTTCAGTATACTTAATTCAGGCGCGGCATTTCTGCCGCGCCTTATAATTTTATATCAACTGTACACAGTCAAATACGGTTTAAACGCTGCAATTATTGCAGAAATTACAACCGCTACGGTTGTTGCAATTACTACAGGAGTTGCATCCGCAACCGCTACGGTTGTTGCAATTACTACAGGAACTGCATCCGCAACCGCTACGGTTGCTGAAACCACTACAGGAACTGCATCCGCTTCTGCCGTTGTCGAGTCCGAACTGCGCGGCAAAATAGGAATCTACGCAGCCGCAGCTTGTGCAATTTGAAAAATTACAGCCGCTGCGCCACGACCCGCAACCGTTGCAGGAGCTACAGCCGCTGCGCCACGACCGGCAACCGTTACAGCCGAAGTCCGAAAACAGGTTTAAAAGGCCGCAAAAACCGCAGGAATTACAGCCGCAACCGCAGCGGCCGTTACAGGAATTACAAGAAACGCACATTTAAATATTTTTCCTTTGTAATGAACTATAAATCAAAGGTTTTCCCCCTTGAGTTATATTTCATTATATGAAAAAAGCACGGTTGACGTGCAACCGTGCTTAAATGATTTAATTAATTAGTTGAAATATCTCTTAAGAAGACCTGCAAAGCCTGCGCCGTGACGAGCCTCGTCTTTTGCCATTTCGTGAACGGTATCGTGAACCGCGTCGAGATTGAGCTGTTTAGCTCTCTTTGCGATAGCAAGCTTACCTTCGCAAGCACCTGCTTCAGCTGCTGCGCGGAGTTCAAGGTTCTTCTTGGTGGAAGGAGTTACAACTTCGCCGAGAAGCTCAGCAAACTTTGCTGCGTGTTCAGCTTCTTCGTAAGCGTAACGCTTGAAAGCTTCTGCAACTTCGGGATATCCCTCTCTTTCAGCAACCCTGCTCATTGCAAGATACATGCCGACTTCGGTACATTCGCCCTGGAAATGAGCGTGAAGTCCGTCCATAATTTCCTTATCGTCGCAGACGCCGTCGCCAACCACGTGCTCGCAAGCATAGGTTGTTTTTTCCTCAACGGGAGCGAACTTGGTTGCCTTACATACAGGGCAAACTTCTACGTCGTCTTCTACGATTTCACCGCATATAGCACATCTTTTCATAAATTAACTACTCCTTAAATATAATTTATTTTGTTGAATAAATTATATCATAAGTAAGATTAAATATCAATAAAAATAAGAAAAAATTTCTGTAAAATTATAGAAAAATTATTTTTCAAAAACGAATTTATCCAGCTCGTCGAAATCGGTAATAAACGTTTCGGCGCCCGCGTTTCTGAGTTTTTCGTAAGAGCGGTAACCCCAAAGAACAGAGGCACATTTAATTCCTGCGTTTTTAGCCGTTAGAACGTCGGTTTCGCCGTCGCCCACAAAAAGGCAATCGCCGGGTTCAACGCCAAACTCCGCCATCACGGCAAGCGTGCTGTCAGGTTCGGGCTTTAAAGGATAACTTTCCGTATGACCCAAGACCTTATCAAACGAAAACCTTGCAAGGTGTTTATTATAAACACCCTCGGTTGCCGCCTGGGGCTTATTGGTAATTATCGCCGTCTTTATTCCGCACGCCTTAATTCTTAAAAGAAACTTTTCTTCGCCGTCGTAAAGACATGTCTGTTCGTTATCGCACGCGGCGAAATGCTCGGCATAATACGCGTACACCTCGTCAAGCATATCCGTCTTATCTTCGGGAATTGCCCGTTCGACAAGCTTTCTTGCTCCGTTTCCGACGTATTCAACCGTCTTTTCAAGCGAAATTTCAGGTAGCGAGAAATGCGACAGCGCACTATTGAGTACGCTGTGAATATCCAAAGAAGTATTTAAAAGAGTACCGTCTAAATCAAAAATTATTGCCTTATACATATTTACATTTTATCGGGAACACCTATTCCCAGCAGAGCGAGTGCATTTTTTAACGTCTGTAAAGTAGCTTTTGTAATCTCTATGCGCGTGCCTTTAAACTGCTCGTCTGCGTTCAGAATCTTACAGTCAAAGTAGAACTTGTTAAACTTCTGCGCAAGGTCTACGGCATAGCGCGCCACGTAGCACGGCTCGTATTTTTCCGCGGCTTCCAAAACCGTATTGGGGAACGCCGCCAAAGCCTTTACGACTTCGAATTCCTGAGCGTTGAGTTCAATGGTTTCAGGAAGAGTGTACGCGTATCCCTCCGCCTTTGTCAGAACAGAATTCGCACGTGCGCAAGTGTACTGAACGTACACGCTGGTTTCACCCTCGAAAGAGAGAACCTTGTCGTAAGAGAAGGTTATATCCTTAATTTTATTGTTATATAGCGCACCGAAAATTACCGCGCCGACACCGACCTTTTCGGCAATCTCCTGCTTATTCTCCAAATCGGGATTCTTGTCGTTGACAACAGCATACGCCTTTTCTACGCACTTTGAGATAACGTCCTCAAGCCAGACAACCTTTCCGTTACGGGTAGACATTGCGCCGTCTTCAAGCGAAACCATACCGTACGCAACGTGAACCATATCTTTTGCCCAGTCCTTGCCCATAAGCTCAAGCACCTTAAAAAACTGCTTGAAATGCAGGTTCTGCTGATATGCAACAACGTACAGACACTTATAAAAATCGTAAGTGTTCTTGCGGTAAATAGCCGCGGCAAGGTCGCGCGTGGCGTAAAGCGAGGCGCCGTCGGAACGCAGAATAAGACAGGGCGGCATTCCGTAGGGCTCAAGGTCAACTATCTGTGCCCCCTCGCTCTCCTTTAATAAGTTCTTCTGCTTAAGCTCGTCGATTACGGGCTGCATCTTGTCAGTATAAAACCTTTCGCCTGCATAGCTGTCGAACTTTACGCCGAGCCTTTCGTAAATTTTTTCAACGTAAGCTAAGGTAAGCGACTTGAACCACTCGAAAACCCGATTAGCCTCCTCGTCTCCGCTCTCGATAAGGCGGAAATATTCCCTCGCTTCCTTTTCCATCTGCTCGTCGGCTTCACGGTTAAAGCGAACGTACAGCTCGTTAATGGCGTGAATTCCGCCCTTCTCTACCTCGTCCTTATTTCCCCAGTGTTTATACGCGCAGATAAGCTTACCGAACTGCGTGCCGTAGTCGCCGAGGTGATTGATGCCAACGGCTTTATAGCCGAGGAAATTATATATTTTATAGAGCGCACCGCCGAGAACGGTAGTTGAAAGATGCCCGATATGGAAGGGCTTGGCGATATTTACCGACGAATAGTCTATGCATACCGTCCTGCCGTTGCCGATTTCGGAAGAGCCGTACCTGTCGCCCTTCTGAGCTATCTCTTTTAGCACGGAAGAAGCCAATCCCGACTTATTGATCTTGAAATTAAGGTAGCCGTTAAGTGCCGTGACTTCGGAAATTACCTGATCTGTGGAAATAGCGCCTGCAAGCTCCTGCGCGATTATTGCAGGACTTTTGCGCAATATCTTTGCAAACTTAAAGCAAGGCAACGCATAGTCGCCCATTTCGGAATTGGGGGGCAAAGCTATTGCAGAGGCAATCTCTTCTTCACTTACGCCGTCAATCTTTATCATCGAGGCGATATAACTTTTATAATCCATTTTACTTACCCGTATCGTTAATTATATTCAAAGTTTATCACATTTTATATATTTTGGCAAATTAAAGTTTGATTAATTCGTAATTTTGTAATATAATTATATCCGTAAAAAATCTACGGAGAATTAATTATGAAATTAGGTGTTGTAGGTTTGCCCAACGTAGGCAAATCAACCTTATTCAATGCAATAACTCACGCAGGCGCGGAAGCTGCAAACTACCCCTTCTGCACCATCGAACCCAACGTAGGCGTAGTTGCCGTTCCCGACGAAAGGCTCGATAAGCTTTCCGCACTGTACTCAAGCAAAAAAGTAACCCCTGCTATTGTGGAATTCGTCGACATTGCAGGTCTTGTAAAGGGCGCGTCTAAAGGCGAAGGTCTGGGCAACAAGTTCCTTTCGCACATCCGCGAATGCGACGCTATAGTTCACGTCGTAAGATGCTTTCAGGACGCCAACATTACCCACGTAAGCAACGTTATCGACCCTATTGCAGATATTACCACCATCACTTTGGAGCTTATCCTCGCCGATATCGAAGCAGTGAATAAGCGTCAGGACAGAATACGCAACACTGCACGCGGCGGAGCAAATAAGGAAGCCGCTGCCGAATTTGCCTTTTTGGAGAGACTCGAAAAGTTCTTGTCCGAGGAAAAACCCGCAAGACTCTTTGATTGTACTGAAGACGAAAAGCCTTTTATGGACAACCTCTTCCTGCTCACGGCTAAGCCCGTAATTTACGCCGCTAACATATCGGAATTCGATATGGGCAAGAGCGAGGACGATATTCCGCTTGTAGTAAAGGTTAAAGAACACGCAAAAACAGAAGGAAGCGAAGTTCTCGTTATCTGCGCCAAGACCGAGGAAGAACTCTCCCAGATGTCTGAAGAGGATTGCGCAATGTTTCTTGAAGAGCTCGGACTTACCGAAAGCGGACTCAACAAGCTAATTAAAAAGAGCTATGCGCTTTTAGGTCTTATTTCCTACCTAACCGCAGGCGAAAAAGAGACCAGAGCCTGGACTATCAAGAACGGAACCAAAGCCCCTCAGGCGGCAGGCGTTATACACAGCGATTTCGAGAAGGGATTTATCCGTGCTGAAATTGTCGACTGGCAGACCCTTTTAGAGTGCGGCGGACTTGTAGGCGCGCGTGAAAAGGGCAAAGTCCGCTCCGAGGGAAAGGACTACGTCGTTAAAGACGGCGACGTCATCCTCTTCCGCTTCAACGTTTAATCTGTTATGATTTTAGCCGCCGTTGCATTTTTAATGCAACGGCGGTTTTAATTTTAATTCAAAATTAACGCAAAAGTTTTTCCGTATTGCTCACGAAAATTGACTTAAATACTTTTTATATTGCATTATAAAAATAAGCGCGAGGACTTTCGTCCTCGCGCCGATTATTTTGCGGAATTTAAATTACTTTAATTCAGCGAAGTACTTAATAGTTCTTACCATCTGAGAGGTGTAAGAATTTTCGTTATCGTACCAGGAAACAACCTTAACAAGGGTTGTGCCGTCGCCGAGGGGCATGCACTTGGTCTGGGTTGCATCGAAGAGCGAACCGTAAGTGATGCCGATGATATCGGAAGAAACAACTTCGTCTTCGGTATAGCCGTAGGATGCGGAAGCAGCAGCCTTCATTGCAGCGTTAACGGAAGCAGCGTCGATTTCGCCTTCGCAAACAGCGATAAGCTGGGTAAGCGAACCGGTGGGAACGGGTACGCGCTGTGCGCAGC
>JBJEUX010000046.1:0-139052 GCA_051884055.1 Candidatus Coproplasma sp. | reverse complement strand
CCGTAGTTACCGTCCATTCGCCGTAGGTATGTACGCCCGTGGCGGGAATGGTTTCGGTCTGCTTGTCGTTACATACGGAGCAGACGCGCTCCTTGCTTCCCGCGTCAACGCAGGTCGCTTCCGTAGTTACCGTCCATTCGCCGTAGGTATGTACGCCCGTGGCGGGAATGGTTTCTGTCTGACTGTCGCCGCAGGCGGAGCAGACGCGCTCTCTGGTTCCCGCTTCGACGCAGGTCGCTTCCGTAGTTACCGCCCATTCGCCATAGGTATGTACGCCCGTGGCAGGAACAGTTTCGGTCTGCCTGTCGCCGCAGACGGAGCAGACGCGCTCCTTGCTTCCCGCTTCAACGCAGGTCGCTTCCGCAGTTACCGTCCATTCGCCGTAGGTATGCGCGCCCGTTGCGGGAATGGTTTCGGTCTGCTTGTCGCCGCAGACGGAGCATACGCGCTCTCTGGTTCCCGCGACAACGCAGGTCGCCTCCGCAGTTACCGACCATTCACCGTAGGTATGCGCGCCGGTGGCAGGAATTGTTTCTGTCTGCCTGTCGCCGCATACGCTGCAAACCCGTTCTCTTTCTCCTGTTTCAGAACAGTCGGGCTCGACTACAGTTACCCATTCACTGTATTCGTGCACGTGTTCGTCAGACTCGGGTTCGCCGCAAGCGGAAAGCCCGAACAGGAGCGAAAAGACTGATATTATTGCCAATAAGACAATAAATAATTTCTTTTTCATATACCCTCCTAAAAAACTGATGATGAACTTTAAAATCCTGAAAGCGTACGGGAAATTTTCCGTTATTCTTACGTTTTTTTCTGACAATAAAGCTCATTTGTAGTATAACTTACTTTGCCAAAAATAGCAATAGTTTTTTTAAGCTCATTTTTTATAATTTATATAAAAATAAATTATACGCACAAAGGCGGAGGCAGGCTGAAAACCCAAAACAACGGAAATTGCGGAAAGATTACGGGCGCTTTAAAAAGATACCCCGACCGTGACTGTGTTTTATCCGTGAGAGTGCAAACGGTATAGCGGGGTCGGCTTATTCTTTCTGCTTACAGATAATATCAGGAACGACGATTAAAAAAATATACAAAGGTACTTAAATTATACAGATCTTTATGATATAATGAGAAAAAGACCTTGCCTATCTTTTGCACACTTTCGCGTGGTATATTGAAAACGGCAGGGTTGCAATCCTTCCGGCGGGGCGTAAAATCGGAATATTTTTCTGATTTCACCCGAAAATCAAGACGTTAAACCGTTAAAAGCCCGGATTGACTGAAATTTTTGAAGTGCGAGGCGTGACTTATGAAAAAATTTTTAAAAATCCTTTTGCTCTGCGCCGCGGCGGCGTTGTGCGTCTGCGGCGTTGCGGCGTGTTCGGACAACACGCCCGAAACCGAGGCGGTTACTATCGAACAGCTCGTCGAGGCGAACGACAGACAGAAGGTTCTGGAAGAATACGGCAATCTGCAGATCACCTTGACGGGCGACAGCTATGCGCACGCAGCTAATCCTGAAATCATAACTTTCTCTTCCAACGACTACGGGCTGATAATGATATACGAGAACGTAGAGTCGGAAATCAGGTTTTCTTACAATACGTGTATAGACGGCATCAGATACGTGGTGGGAAGGTACGGCGACGACGTGTATTATTATGCCTCCGTTATCCCGTGCGACTATACCGAATTCATAAGCGAAACGCTCAATATCCACCCTCAGGCTGACGTCGGCACGCCTGAAATCAAGGACGGCAAAATAATATTTGACGTAACCGAAACGTACGCGGATGCGGATTCTTCCGAAACGTATATAGAGACCTTCTGTTGCAACGCCGAAACCTTGCTTATAGAAAAAATAGTCTTTCGTTCAGTCGCCGACGGGGCAGAAGGTGCAACCGACGAGTATAATTTTGCCTACGGCGAGGAGTACGCCCCTCAATTAAAGGCGTATTCTTTGCATCAGGACGCAGGGGAAACGGGGAATTTTATCGTCGTCCGCAACGCGGGGACGGACGGCGAAACGCGTACGGAGTATTCCATAGCCGCCGATACCGTGTTGGAAGTTGAAAATTACGGAGAAACCCGTTACGCCCTCTATGCGGACGCGGACTGCACGGTTGAAGTCGAAAATTTCAAGAGCTATATAAAGGACGGCTACGTGCCCGTGTTCTACCTTGCCGAAAAGACCCTTCCTACGGTAAACGAGCTGCTTAAGGCAAACGACGCGTATACCGTGGTGAGAGAGTACGGCAGCTTACACTATTCCTATACTTACGGATACGACGCCTGCGAATACGAAGTCGAAGTTCACTATTCCATGAACGGTTACGGACTCGTCTACGATATGGATCGGGTAAGTCCGGACGGGGATGCGTACTGTTCCGAAACCGCAATGAACGGCATAGTATACGGCTACCACGGCGCGGACGGGACCTTCGGAGAGCCCGGGACGGCATACGTAAACGTGATTATCGCGGAAGACTACGACGATTACGTCGGCAGGTTCTATTCTGAACTGGTCTTTGGCGAAAATCTCCCCGATACGGTCTCGCTTTCGGACGGAAAGATAGTCTTGACCGGGTACTCAGAGGAAAAAGACAATACCGTATATTATTATTTCAACGCCGACACTCTGCTTTTGGAGAGCTACAAAGACGGCGATATTGAGATTGCGTTTGAGTACGGCGTCGACTACGAACCGCCCAGAACCGCGTACGACTACCATCTGAACGCCGACGACGGCAAGGAGATCGTAATTATTACGTACCCTGATACGTATTACGAAGAGAGAACTTTCTGCACGGTTTCCGCGTCTGCCGAAATTAAAGTTTTCAGCGACGACGATCTGGAATACGCTCTGTTCGACAACCCGTCCTGCACGTGCGTAATTGATGACGTAAACGGATTTATTTCAGGCAATACCTATCCCACTTTATACGTGGGCGAAGAGAATGGCGGGGCGGTAAGCTTTGTCTACACCTATTCTCAAGACGACTACGACGAATATACCTACCTTTTAGACTGCTTTGAATGGATTGCGAAATACGGTGACGACGATCTCCGTTCCGTGCAGGTTGCCTACGACTATCTCAACGATAAATTCCTGTATATAAGGGCGCAGTCGGATATAGCGTACGCCCTTTACAGCTTAAATAACACCGATTCGAATTGGGACGACTATATTGCGGTGTACGGGGCGTTGCTGCAGGCTGTAAACGCCACGAACGCAACCTTAAAAGCGCTATACGAGGCAGACGTGGCGTATAACGACGTGTTGTTCAGATACTGGACTCAGGAGGAAATAAAAGATCTTCTCGGCAAAGAGGAGGAAACCGACAGAGAGCTCGAAGAGCTTCTGGTTAAAAACAAGGAGATTCAGAAGACCGTCCGCGGAATGGGTATGTACTCCGAGGAATTTATTTCGGAGGGATTCAAGCTTTACGAACAGCTGGTTGCAAACAATCAGCGGATTGCGCAGCTCAACGGCTATGAAAACTATTACGAATACGCCAACGTGCAAACGTACAGCCGCGACTGGGACGAGGAGGATATAGCAGGATTCTGCAAGTACGTCAAGGAGTATATAGTTCCGCTCTACAATCAGCTGTACAGAAGATATACCGAAAGCAGGGAAAAATTGACCGCAGATCAATTAAAACAGGCGGATATAATCGTTTCTGATATAAGGTACAGCCAACTGGAGACGGACTACGTATCGATGTATTTTAACTCGTTCGGCGGAACGCTCAGCGAGCGCTTCAACGCAATGTTTGACAAAAACACAGCCCTTTTCGCAGAGGGGGACGGCGGCAGCAGTACGGCTTTTACCGGATATTTATCTTACTACGGCGAACCTTACTGCGTGTTCGGCTCGGGGGACTATTACCAGAGCGTAAATACGCTCGTTCACGAGGCGGGGCATTACGTAAGCGCCTATACTTACTCCTGGAACGGCACTCCGCTTGACCTTGCCGAAACCTTCTCGCAGAGCAACGAGTTTTTATTCGTCGCCTTTATGAAGGACTATCTTGACGAGGAAGTCTACGAATACTGCATGCTTTACCGCCTGGTGAAAGCGCTTGACGGGATTATCAATAAAGCCGTTATAAACGAATTCGAAACCGTGGTTTACTGTTCGGGAACGGACTATACCGCAGCCGATTACGAAGGAATAATCTACGAACTGTGCGCCGAGTACGGCATGAGTACTTCGGCGGCGCGCAGGTTCAGGTTATACGCCGTATACGTCTCCGCAATTTCTCCCTGTTATTACGTAAGCTACGGACTTTCCTGCGTTTCCGCCCTCGATCTGTTCGCCACGGCGACCAAAGATTATAAGTCCGCGCAGGAGTGCTACAGAATACTGATGGAGGACGCGGCAAAAGCGTACGGCTTCAGGTCAGCCCTCGCCGTTGCGGGCATAGGCAGCCCGTTCGACGAGTCCACGTATCTGAATATTAAATCCGCGTTCGATTTCGACGCAATCGGGTATAACTCGGCGGTGCAGGACGCGATTCTTGCCGAAGAGAGCGAAATAAGGGAGCTGGTAACGCTCACAAAAGACGACGAAAGAGTGACCTGGAACGGGGACGGCAAGGTGTTGCTACTGACCTTCCATAATTATCCCGACAGCTACAAGGAGGGAGAAACGAGCGTTACGGGCAGTTGGTATATGTGGACGGTGACCGACGGCGAAATAGTCGGATGGTACGCGCAAAATCAGTATTCCAACGATATCTTTGCGGACAAGCTCAAGCAGGTTTTAGGTATGCCCGTAAGTTCTTCCAACGGCTATATCTCCGCGGTATGGGTGGACGTATCGGACGTAATCCGCCCCGCATACCAGCCCGACCCCACAAAGCAGCTGACGGCGGAGGATCTGGACGGCTCCTCGCTGGGCGAGTATAAGGAGTGGTTCAACTCCAATATCTTAAGCTCCTATTTCTCGACGCGCGGGCAATATCCCTGGACGAGGCTGGGCTACACCTACAACTGGGCAGCCGACGAGGCGTACGGACTCACCGAATTTATAATACTGCCCGGCTCCGAAATAACGGTTGAGTTCACCCTGACAATCAACGGGTTTATCAGCTGGCTCGGTCAGCAGATTGCGGAGGACGAAGCGGCGGAGGGAACGTGCCTTCTCTGGAGTTGATCGAACGCGCGGACGAGGCGCTGTATAACGCCGGGCGTGAAAACAAGGGCGGTTGTTGCGTCCGTAAAAACGCCTGACGGCACCCTTTGCCGATACCCGACAGATATTTTTGTCCGTAGGATAATTTTTACGCCCCGATCTTCCTGATTTTATAAACAAAACAAATAAGTTTGCTTTTGTACTAAAACGGTTCGTCTTTGCCGTGTCGGCAGTACAGAAAGCAGCAGTTGAAAAACCGACCGGTTTAATAAAATACCGGTCGGTTTATCCGTGCCGTGGGTACGCAATTTTTTGTCGGTATTGAAAAATAAAATAAATTAGTGTATAATGTGTCTTAGTTAACAACAGGCAGGTGTGCTATGGTAAAGAACGGGGTCAGAATAATTTCCGTAGAAGCAAGGGACGTATACGCAAGTATTAAAAAGTATGGCGAAGAGACCGGCTACAGATTGCCTGAGAAAAACAGTTTCGCCTACTTATGCCTGTTTAAAAATATTCTGGAATATTCCCTGGACTCTATCGAGCTGGAAAAGGCGTATACTTCCATCTGCAGAAGGAAGTTTTGTTTTACGGATAAGAACGGTAAAGCCTGCACTTTGGCGGTTGTAAACCTCAAGTTTAGCCGCGCGTATTACGACGTCTGCGGCACGTCTGAATCAAAGGTCAAGGATTTAAGACAGTTAAGGGAGTACTTCTACGTAAACGGATTCAATCTGGGCGGAGTACACTACGTACGCTATAAAAGAAGCAGCGGCAGTTCCAGGCAGGGCAAGTGCCTGTTCATTGACGAAAGACTGCACGACCACATGGCTAAGTGGGGCGAATGCGGCTTGACTGCCGGAGAGAAAGACCTCGCTTCGTGGGAGTCGTACAAAGCCCTTTCTTTAAGCGCCGTTAAAAGTATTGTCAATATCCCTTTGGACGGCATTCTGTATATCAGGGATTACAAGAGCGTATTTGAAGAAGAAGTCGTCAGTATTGAGGAAATAAACGGGGTGATTGCCTCCGGGACCAGGCTGTCAACCGTTAAAAACGACATATGGGACGGGGAGAGTCTGCTTGACGAAAGCGTGTTCGTCGGGGAATACGGCGACAGGCATATGCTGCTGCTCCGCAACAAGTTCTTCAAGTCCTGCGCGTTCAAGACTAAATTGCAGAAGTGGTTTAAAGACAAGGGCGTCACCCTTGAAGCCCTGAAGGCGCGGGGCTGCGTAACGCTTGCCGCGGACATAGCTCAGATAGTCATGGTTACGACGCCGAACAGTATGAAGTACCTTAAGTTTATGGACGGAGGTCTGACGGAGAACAACGTCCGCAGATGGACAGCCGAGGCGGATAGCGGATTCGGGGTGGTCAAGTACGACAAGCGCACTAAATTCTTCGACGGGGATATGGTTCAGACGAGCTATCAGTTTATAAATTCCCTGGCGCTGAACGGGGAACAGGCCGAGCGTTTGTTGGCGGACAGTAAGGGGTATATCTCGCTTATCCGTGACGACTACGATTTTATGCGCTACCATTTCAGGCATGCATACAAGCGTGAAGAGGACGGTACCGACGGGGAAATTGCCGACGGCTTAGCCGAGAGAAGCGACGTCATTTTCAGGCTTATGAATATCAACTACGCCTTCAAGGATACCCGACTGTACGCCAATTTCTGTAACGACGTGGTGGAAAACCAGAAACTCAGGCTGAAAGAGGGTCACGTCTTATTGTCGGGAACCAACGCAACGCTATTCGGCAACGGGCCTGAAATGTTGTTGGCGTTGAGCGGCGAGTTCGACGTCGATAATCCCGACAACTCCCCCGTGGCGCTGGGCAGGGGCGAAATAGCCTGCGCAAGGTTCGCAGACGGTAAGAAGCTGGTCTGCGCCCGCTCTCCCCATATTACTATGGGCAACCTGTATTATGCCACCAACAACCTGAGAAGCGGACTGTGGCAATACTTTGACCTGGGCAAAAACGTCGTATGCGTCAACGCCATAGGCGAAAATATCCAACAGCGTCTGAACGGGTGCGACTACGATTCCGACTCCATGCTTATAACCGACGACGAATTAGTTGTGGATACGGTCGCAAGGCAAAAAGACGCATTTGCCGTGCCGGTCTGCAATATCGCCTTCGGATCCAGAGACGGGCAGAGCCTCGCCGAAATGGACCACGCCACAAGCGTCAATTCAATCGGCGACATAGTAAACCAGTCCCAGATTATGAACAGCGTACTGTGGGATAAAATCAATTCGGGTGAAATTACGCGGACGGAAGCCGATTCAATCTATCGCGATATCTGTATATTGGCAGTGCTGTCCGGTATAGAGATAGACAAGGCGAAGCGGGCTTACGACAAGATATGCATGGGTTCGGTGCTGTATGACCTGCGCGAAAAATACGGAAAGACGAGGCCGCAATTTTTCAAGCACTTTGACGACAAGGAAGTTGAAAAGAGGTTAAGGCGTATAGGCGACGGGCAGCTAAGGGAAATCAGACGTGAAGAGTTGACGGGCGCAAAGGAGTATAAGTTCTTCAACACTTCAATGGAGTACGTGTTCCGCTCGTCCTGTGAAATAGACTTCAGAAAGGGCAAGGCGAAAAGGCGAAGGTATATCCCCGTCATTCAAACCATCAGAGAGCCGCAAAAGCCGACCTCGTCCACCGTCTATGCGCAAAAGGACAGGATTATCGCGCTCTGCGAAGAGTACAAAAAACAGATAGGCAAGCTGTACAGAGAGCTGGAGTGCGCCGACGAGGACGAGAAAGAAGTCGTCTATGAAAAAATCTTCGACAAGAAGACCGAGAGAAACGAAAATATCAACCGACTGTTGACTGACGAATACGTGTTGTATTTAGTTTTAAAGCACTATGATAAATCAAAGGGCGAAAACTGGCATATATATGCCCCCGTTCTGCAAAGCGAGCTGTTTGTTTCAATGCTCTTAAAGAGCAGGGAAGGGCTCTCTGAGATAGTAAAAGACGATGACGGCGACTATTCGCTGTACGGTAAAAACTATACAAAAATTTAATCAAAATCAATAAAAGAGTAACCGAACCGGTTTTTACCCCTTATACAAAGTATAAGGGGTATTTTTTTGCGAGTAGTTTTTGTTATACTCTCCCCGTCGGACAAGCCGACGGGGAGGCACATTAATAAAAGTCCGAGGAGGCAAATGAAACAGGACCGCCGAAGTAAGCAGATTAAGCGAACTGATCGACGAATACTGTTACGATTATGCGTGCTGACGCGCAACTTTAATGCGCGTCGAAGACGTATTATCGGCAAACGCAGGCACCAACCACAGAATTAACGCAGCTAAAGGAGAAAAAAAGTTGTCAGTAATCAGCGAATTAAGAATCGAGTATAACAGAAACTTTACAAAAGCGGTTATTGCCCTGGCCAGAGAGGACTTTGTTACGGCGAGGAGTTATCTGGACCGTGCCGCAAAAGCTTTGAACGAGATTGCCGTCAGAAGGACGGGCTATATCAAGGAATGTACGGAGAACTGGGTGTTCGATATCGTCAAAGAGATCGGCAACCTCGACCGTGCAATCAACAATGAACGTACAAAAGACAAGGTCAAAAAGATGCTTGCCGACAGGGGACGGCTCAAGTCCGAAGATACGTCTGGCAGGTTCGCCTGCAGACAGGTGCCCGATACGACGTTTAACGACATCGCCGGGCTTGAGGACGTAAAAGAGGCGGTTATGTATAAAGCCGTCTATCCCCGCAGATATCCCGAGCTTTACGATACGTTCAGGAAGCGTTCGGGCGGAGGGATATTGCTGTACGGTCTGCCCGGCACGGGCAAGACGCTGATTGCAGAGGCAATCGCGCACGAGACCGGCGCAACCTTCTTCCCCGTCAGGTGTTCGGACCTGGGTTCCAAGTGGTTCGGTGAGACCGAACAGAACATCAGGGACGTTTTCGAAGAGGCGAGGGAAGCCGAGAACGCCGTTATATTCTTTGACGAGATAGAGGCGTATGCCTCCAATCGCCGTGAGAACAGCGCAATGGAGCGTTCCGTCCCCGAATTTTTAGCGCAGATGCAGGGCGTCGGCGCCAGCGGGGAGAGGAACAGGATTTTAGTCATAGGCGCAACCAACAAGCCGTGGAGGCTGGACGGCGCATTCCTGAGGCCGGGTAGGTTTGACGAAAAGATATACGTGCCTCTCCCTGCCGGACAGGCGCGCATGCGTATAATGCAATTAAGGCTGCAGGGTATTCCCGACCGCGACCTCGATTTGCAGTCGTTTGTGCAGCGTACGGAGGGCTTCAACGGCGCGGACGTGGACTACCTCTGCGAGAAGGCTAAAGAGTACGCAATCAAGCGCATCCTGAACGGCGAGCGGGAGGAGCATTATATCTGCAACAAGGATTTCGAGGACGCCTTTTCCGCAATGCACGGTTCGGTTCTTGCCGAAGACAGAACCGAGATGGAAAAGTGGGTGCGCGAGAACGTCGCCTGAAGCCTTGAAGCGGTATCTGACTATGAAGGGGGATAAAGCTATGTAATGCAGAATCTGAACGCAGGTTAAGTACTGAACAGAGCAAGCCCGTATACTCAATCGGGCTTGCACGAACCGAATTAATTATTACGGAGTTTTTAAATGAAAAAATACGATTTGTTTAAACGTTATTTAGCAGCTGATTTCAATCCGGACAATTCAGACCTTTCAGACGACGTCGCTATAGACGTCGCGATACCCATGGACGATACGGGGTATAACCGTATAAATATCCGTTACCTCGGCAATATGTTGTCGTTAACCGTATCCTACGGCAATTTTAAGCCCAGGCACGGCAGGGCGTTGACCGCCTTTGTTGACGGTTACAACCGTAGCGTCGACGCGGTATGCACGTTGAAGTATTCCGATAACAGAATTCTCGCGGAGTATAACGCGGCTTGCGCGGACGACAGTCAGGCTATCGGGATAGTCGAGGCGGTTATAAACTATCCGAAGCAGGACAACGCGTTGAACGGTACGCTCCGCAACATCGAAGCTTCGGCGAAGTTCCGCAGGGAGTATGTCGGTAAATACGTTCAGACCCTGAAGTATCGCGCCTGCGGGCTGGAGGAGCAGGGCGACCATGACGGCGCAATGCGTATTCACAGGCAGATATGCGGAATGCTCAACGACTATTCCCATATGGAATTTGCCGCTATGTACTACGGCTATGGCAGGCACCGTCTCAAAGGCGCCGACTTCCCCGTCAACAGGGATTACCAGCTGGAGTGCCTTATGCTTGCGGCAGAGAAGTCCGCGGTGTCGGTGGTGTTGGCGTATAATCTTGCAAAGAGCATGGGCAGAACCGCCGAGTGCAGCAAGCTCATCGGATTGGGTCAGAAGCTGGGAACGTGGAACGCGTTTGCGCTGCCCGAACATAAAGATACGCCTGAATATCTGCAGACGATCGCCGATTGCTACCGCAACGGAACGGGCTGCGACGCGAGCGGGACTAACGCCGACTACTATGACAGGTTAACAGCAGGGGAGCGCCAGACCGTATTTAAAGATATGCTGAAGAACGGGTTCGAACCGGTATTTAACCTTATGAACGCCGAAGACTATTACGTCATAGACAGCCTTGCAGACCTTGACGGTATTCCCGACGGGATGAGGGAACAATTCCTCTACGGGGATTCAGGCGAAACGTTCGGGCTGCCCCGGTGGTTCATCCCTCTCGTCAACGGTCTGAATCCCGCCGACCGCAACGCGGTGCTTAGCGGGGTGAAGCCGAGGTTGCAGAGGGCTATGCTGACCTTCCGCGACAAGGTAGCCGCCAGAGAGTACGAGATTATCGCGTCTGGCGACAATTCCGTCAGCTACGAGGACGAATCCGGTGAGACGGACTCCGTCTGGTTGCCTGATTTTAAAGAAGTGCAGCCCTGTCAGGCCCTGGATGAGCTTCAGGCGCTGATTGCCGACTTTATGACCGAAATCGGCTGAGCGGTCGCCGCTGGGGGGGGAGTTTTCGATAACTCCCCCCTATTGTTTTCATAATGATACATAAATAATGTAACGTTAATAGCTATTATCATAGAGTGGAGGTGAGAATAAAAGCTGTAACTGTACGTTATTCGGGTACAATCTTCAAACTGAGCGGGTCGATATCTGCTACAATTACGGCACAGGTACGAAAAGTCGGCGTATGTCGGCAAGACGGTTACTTAATCCGTTCGGAGGTTTTTAATGCAACTTAAACGAAAGAATGACAGACCGACAGACGAGCTTGTTGAATTGTTCAACAAGACGTTTATTAACAAGAGAAAGGTGCAGGACAGAGTTCCCTATCCTGTACGGACAAGCCGTGCGGAGGGCTTGAACGATTCCGCCGAGGACGGTATCGACCTCGATTTAAGCAGTTTTGACCTGTCTGACGCAGACGGGAGCGGCGCGCAGGCTCACAACGTTGACGACGGACTGGTTTTGTCGCTGAACGTCTTCGGCAGGGTGGATATCGGATACATATCCGACGTCACGGGCAAGCCGGTCAGTGAGGTTGTGCAGTCGCTTCAGGGCAGCATCTTTCAGAATCCCGAGAAGTTCGGAGGCGACGTTTTGCAGGGGTGGGAGACTGCGGATGAGTATCTGTCGGGCAATATCGGCGAGAAGCTGCGCGTTGCAAGGCACTATAACCGGCTGTACAACGGATATTTCACGCCGAACGTCAACGCGCTTGAGGGCGCAATGCCGCGCAGGGTGGATTTCAGCCAGGTACATATAACCGTCGGCACTCCCTGGATACCCGTCGACGTTATGCAGGATTTCATCTGCTATCTGCTCGGGATTAAGGTGCGCGACTTTCTCATCCACGACGGGATTACGGGCTCGTGGGAGATCAGGAATAAGTGCGCCCTGTCGTATATGGGCAACTTTACCAGGATAAACGTCACCTACGGCACGAACCGGATCGACGCCCTGCACATTATCGAAAGGATGCTCAATATGCAGACGGTAAGGGTAACGGATACCGTTATATATTCGGGCAAGAAGAAGAGCGTTGTAAACGAGAAAGAGACCTTGCTTGCTCTGCACAAGCAGAGGCAGATATCGGATGTGTTCAGCCGATGGATACTCAGCGACGATGATCGCAGGGACAGGCTTCAGCGCATCTACGAGGACAAGTATTGCAGTATCCGCACAAGACAGTTCGACGGTTCGTTTTTAACCTTCCCCACGCTGAATAAGAGCATTGAACTGTATCCCTATCAGAAGAATGCCGTTGCGAGAATACTCTTCACGCCCAATACCCTGCTCGCGCACGACGTGGGGGCAGGCAAGACGTATATCATGATTGCGGCGGGCATGGAGCTGAAAAGAATGGGCATTTCGCATAAGAATATGTACGTTATACCCAACAATATAGTGGGGCAATGGGCGGACATATACGCTGCCATGTATCCGCACGCCAGAGTTTTAAAGGTGACCCCTTCGGGCTTTACCCCTGCCGTGCGCCAGGCTGTTCTTAAGAAGATCAGGGACGAGGAGTGGGACGCAATTTTAATTGCGTACAGCTGCTTTTCCTTGATTCCCATGTCCCGCAAGTACGTCGAAGAGGACTACCGCAGGCAAATCGGCGAGATCGAGCAGAGCATTGAGAACGGTCATGCGACCCGTGCTGCAAGGGAACGTATCAGAATCTTGACTAAGGAGCTGAAAAAGTACGTACAGGACTGTGCCGTTCAGGCAGGCGATATCGGCTTCGACGAGCTTTCAGTCAACACTCTCTTCGTGGACGAGGCGCACAACTTCAAGAACGTACCGTTCGAAACCAAGACGGGCGGCGTTTTGGGGATTGCGCCTTCGGGCTCAGGTAAGTGCCGCGATATGCTCAATAAAGTACTGTGCGTACAGCGCAACAACAACGGCAGGGGCGTTGTGTTTGCAACGGGTACGCCCATCACCAATTCGTTGTCCGACCTGTTCGTTATTCAGAAGTACCTGCAGGGCGGCATACTCGAGAGCCTGAATATAGGCACGTTTGATGCGTGGGTAGCCAACTTTGCCGAGCTCGTGTCGGAGTTCGAAGTCAACGTGGATACGAGCGGATACAGAATGGCGCGCAGGTTCTCCAGGTTCCACAACCTGCCCGAGCTTACCACCATACTGTCCCTGATAGCCGACTTCCACCCTGCGACGTGCAGCAGTGAGATGCCCGAGTTTAACGGATACACGGACTTCGTCTGCGGGAAGACGAAGGCGCTTGAGGAATACGTAAAGGCAATATCCGTCCGCGCCGACGCTATCCGCAACCATACCGTCTCTATGAAGGACGACAATATGCTTAAGATCACTACGGACGGGCGTAAGGCGGCGCTGGACGTCCGTCTGGTCAATCCGAAGGCGAAGTTCACTACGGATTGCAAGATAGCTCAATGCGCCCGCACGGTAGCCGACGTGTACAACAGGAGCTATTCCTCAGGCGCAACGCAGCTGATATTCTGCGATTCTTCCACCCCAAAAGAGGGCTTCAATGCGTACGACGAAATGAAGAGGCTGCTCGTTATTTTCGGCATACCCGAGGGCGAGATTGCCTTTGTACACGACGCGGTGACCGACAGTCAGCGCGAAAAGCTGTTCGCCCGGATGCGCAACGGTCAGATAAGAATTCTGCTCGGCTCTACCTGGAAGCTGGGTACGGGCGTAAACGTTCAGGACAGGCTGATCGCCGTTCACCACCTGGACGTGCCCTGGCGCCCTGCCGACATGGTGCAGAGGGAGGGCAGAATTCTCCGTCCCGGCAACCTGAACAGACAGGTGTATATCTACCGCTACATAACCGAAGGCACGTTCGACGCCTATTCCTGGCAGCTGCTTGAGACCAAACAGCGCTTCATCAGCAAGCTCCTATCGGGCTCGGTTTCCCAGCGCAAGGGCAGGGACGTGAGCGACACCGTGCTCAACTATGCCGAGGTCAAGGCGCTGGCGCTCGGCAATCCACTCGTAAAGGAGAGGGTGGAGACCGCAAACCGTCTGAGCAGGCTCCTGACGCTGCAAAAGCGCAGGGAGGAGTTAAAGCTGAACATTGCCTCGCAGATTCAGGACATACCCGAATATATTGCGGATAAGGACAGGGCAACGGAAGCCTGCCTTAAGGACATTGCCGACTATGCGGCGACTAAGGTCGCGTACACGCGCGAACAGCTTAAGCAGATCGGCAAGACCGTTTTAGACGGGCTGAGCGGCAACGACTATGAGCCGACGGAGCGTCAGATCTGCGAATATCAGGGGTTCAGGGTGATTCTCCCCGCGGGTATGTTGAAGAGCCGACCCTACCTCCTTATAGAGCGCAACGGCAGGTACGAACTCGAGTATAAGATTACCGACATCGGCATTATGCAGCGAATCAACAACCTGCTGGAGGGTCTGCCCAAGCGACTGCAGGAGTTGAGGACGGCTAAATCCAGGCTGGAGGACAAGCTTGCAGGCTTAAAGGCTGAGTTTGCCAGGCAGGAGAACTACGGCGACGAGATTGCCGAACTGGTGCAAAAGCTCAATGATATAGACGTTAAGTTAGGAGTAAAAAAGAATGACTGATATACCCAAGATGAAAGTTAAAGACGCGCTGGAGCGGTTGTCCGTATGCTATGGCAACCTGATAGAAGCCCGCTTACCGCTTAAGACCATGCCGTCGGTGATGCTCTGGGGCCCTCCCGGTATAGGCAAATCCCAGCTCGTAAGTCAGCTTGCCGTGGACCTGGGCCGCAAGACGGGCAAGAGAGTCGACGTGACCGACGTGCGGCTGATTTTATTCAACCCCGTGGACCTGCGCGGTATCCCCACGGCGAACGCCGATAAGACTCTGGCGGTATGGTTAAAGCCCAAAATCTTCGATATGGACGGTTCGGAGGGTGTGCTCAATATCCTGTTTTTAGACGAGATTTCGGCGGCTCCGCAATCCGTGCAGGCGGCAGCCTATCAGATTACGCTGGACAGGGCGATAGGCGAGCATAAGCTGCCCGACAATTGCCTTGTCATTGCGGCAGGCAACAGGGTTACGGACCGTTCCGTCGCCTATAAGATGCCCAAGGCTCTTGCCAACCGACTGATGCATATAGAGATAGTCCCCGATTTCGGCTCCTGGAAGGAGTGGGCTATCCGCAGCGGCGTCAACGACAAGGTTATAGGTTTTCTTTCTTTTAAGCAGAACTACTTGTGCGAAGAGGATATGACGGCTGACGATCTGGCGTATCCCACACCCAGAACCTGGGAGATGGTCAGCAATATCCTGAACAACGTCAATGCGGATATGAAGTTCGCCTATCCCTTAATTGCGGGGCTTGTCGGGTCGGGCATTGCCTCGGAGTTTATGGCGTGGACCAGAATTTATGCGGATCTGCCCTGTATCGACGGCATATTCAACGGCAAGGAGACGCACGTACCCAAGGGCGGCGACCAGCTGTATGCCCTGACTTCTTCCATGATAGCAAAGGCAAGGTCGTGCCAGGGCGATGCGGGGAAGGTTGCAAACTCCATTGAATATGCGCTCAGAATGCCGCCCGACTTCGCCTGCGTGCTCTTAAAGGGCTATCAGGACATAGGCGAGGACTTCGCCAGAAGCTTACTAAAGATTCCGGCTTTCGTGCGCTGGATGAATACGAGGGGTAAACTGCTGAATGGAATTGTCTGATAACAGAATCAAGGAGTTAACCAAGCGGTTATTGCTCTCCCGTACGAGGATACTTTTAAAGTATCCGTTCTACGGATTGTTGTTGATGCACGTTGCCTTCCGTCTTGATTTTAAGTGCTCCACGGCGTATACTGACGGCAGGAAGATTGCGTTCTGCCCCGACTTTTTGGACGAGCTGACCGATTCGGAAGTGGATACGGTGATGCTGCACGAGATTATGCACATAGTACTCAGGCACTGCTTCAGGGGTAAGGGTCTGAACGCCGAACAGTACAATATTGCCTGCGACATAGTCGTCAATTCCAACATCGTCTATTCGACGGGTCTGGGGGCAGAGTCCATCGCGCTCAAATGCGATAAGCACCCCTGGCGGCTTGCGCCCGACGGCAAGGAGGGGTATCTGTATACTGCCGAAGAGGTCTATGCCATGCTGCCTGCCCCTGCAATCGCCAAGGGCGCGCAGGCGGGCATAGACAGCCACGACTCCTGGGACAGGACCGGTATGGACGACGAGATGAACGACCTGTGGGGCAAGAGGATTATCGACGCCGCCAGAATGACCGGAGGCGGATCCTGCGCTATGCCGTATGCGGTTGAAAGGCAGCTGGAAGAGCTAAAGCATCCCAAGCACGATTGGCGCACGATACTTGCCAACTTCGTGCAGGAGGAGGTGAACGACTACAGCTTTGCTCCGCCCGACAGGAGGTACGGGGGCGACTTCTTTCTGCCTGACTTCAACGACGCCGAAGCGAGCGTTAAAAAGGTACTGTTTATGATTGATACGTCGGGTTCTATGAGCGAGGAGACGATAACCGGAATGTATTCCGAAATCTGCGGCGCAATAGAGCAGTTCAACGGCAAGCTTTCGGGCTGGCTGGGGTTCTTCGATGCGGAGGTGATTCCCCCGAAGCAGTTTAATTCTTCCGATGAGTTCAGGCTCATCAAGCCCAAGGGCGGAGGCGGAACGAGTTTCAATACCGTATTTGACTATGTCAGGTGCAAAATGAAGGACGATCTGCCCTCCGTAATCATCATTCTGACGGACGGCTATGCCGACTTCCCCAAAGAGAAGGATACGCTGTCGATCCCCGTAATGTGGGTTATAAACACGGACGTCACGCCGCCCTTCGGCAAGGTGATAAGGGTGTAAACGCAATATTTTTATAGTAATATCGGGAGCTTCAGGTTCCGTCCGACGCACTACAGCGGAGCGCGGGGCGGAAGCCGCGCTCCCGTCGACAGACTGAGTTACTACGTCTTGCGCAGGCGTGGGTAGAGGTAAATATAATCTTCCGGCAGAACTTGTCCGTACAGGCAGGGGTGCCGAAGACATAGCAGATAAAACCAAGGAGATGCAGATGAGCATAATTGTAGCGGTTAAAGAAAACGGAGTTGTGTATATGGGTGCGGATTCGCAGACCACGATTTGCGATGCAAAGAGAAACGGCTTAAACCGGCAGTCGTTTAAAATCAAACGGCTTAAAAACGGTATGTTGGTTGCCTTTTGCGGTAAAGTTTCGGCAAGGGATACCGTTCTTTCAATGGAGGATTTGTTCGTTCTGGACGAACACGGGGGACTGACCAAAAAGCATATAGTGAATAACGTTGTCCCCAGACTGGTTGAAAAAATGGAGTCGATAGGCGATGAGGATAGCGGAGAGATGAACGTGGAAATATGGCTCGCCTATAAAGATAAACTGTACAGAATAGCAGGCGATTTATCCGTTATGCGTCTGAACACGTGCGGGAGGATGGGTTCAGGCGTCAGTTACGGCAACTTATATCTGTTCGGAAGGAAGGATTGCCCGTCAGGGAAAGAATTATCGGAGCTCTTGTGGCGACTGCAAGGCGTACGGAGTCGGTCAGCGGACCGTACGTGCTGATTGACACTGAAAAGCTTGAGTATGAAATAGTCGATATGGGAGGGGAAAACTATTGATTATCGCAATTAAGGAAAAGGACAGAGTGGTGGTATGTTATTCCGGCGGAGACGGTCTGAGCGGATACAGCGACGAAGAGTACGTCGACGAGGAGAACGTGGCGATAAAATTTGCCGGGAACGGTACGCTATTTGCCTGCGCTAAGGCATGCAGGAGCAGTGATATTTTATTGTACAACGACGAGTTTTTAAATACGGATTTCAATCCGCAGAACGTTGTCAGGGAGATAATTCCCTTCATAAAAAAGACGTTGCAGGACAATTACCAAAAGATTGAAGAGGGGCAGTGGAACAACTGTTTGCTGATCTGTAACGACCGGACGGTCTACGACGTTACCCCCATGTTTAGTTTCAGGGAGATAGAGGATTACGTCTGCCACGGTTATTTCATGGAGACGGTAATCGGCGTTCTGGACGAAACGGTCGGACTGCCTGCAGAGGAGAGAATAATCAGGGCTGTAACCCTTTACGGTAAGGTATGGAAGGAGAGTTTGTTCCCGCTTGTTATAACCGACACCAAGAGCAGGAAGTTTAAATGCATTTTCGAAGGAGAGACAGGTAAATGAGCATACTGATAGCATATAAAAGAGGGGATACCGTCTATATGGGTACGGACACCCGTACTACGACAGACGGCGTTAAAAGGAACTTACTTTGCGAAAGCGGTTTTAAAATTCAGAGGACGGAAAGCGGTGTGCTCGTCGGTATTACGGGCGACAGTGTGACCAGACAGACTGTATTTGCCTATCCTGAGATATTCACGCCCGACAAGAAGGGCAAGCTGACCCGAAAGCATATATCCAACAAGATAATTCCCCGTCTTAAAGAGTTGCTCAGTAAAAACGGGCTTACGGTTGAAAAGGAGGACGAGCTGCCGTCTTTCAGGTGCGGAATATTGTTGGCGTACGAGGGGGAACTGTTTGAAATCTGTTGCAATTTTGCGGTCTACAAGTACGAGAGCTTTCAGGCGATAGGGGCCGTATCTTCGTTCGGGCAGTTTATCCTTGCCAACGCAAAGGAGAGCGACGCCGTCAACGGTACTATTGTTAAGGCCCTTGACGAAATAGCAAAGAACAGTCATCTGGTAGGCAGACCCTACCTTCTGATAGATACGAAAGAAAAGGAATACAAGCTCATAAGAGGTGAGAACCAATGATTGTTGCTGTTAAAAAAGACGATAGAGTTGTGGTTGGAATAAGCATCTGCGACGACAGCAGAGATATGACCCCCAAGGACTTAGCTCTTGCAGATAATCTGCCGCTCTGGAAGGTAAAGGGGGAAAAGGATTGCTACGTCTGCGTTGAATATTTGCAGTATTCAACCGACGTATTGAGGTTTAACGACCACATATTCAGGGGGATAAGCGACGGGGAAAGCATAATTAAAAAGGTGATTCCCGCAATGAAGGAACTGCTTTCTGAATACGGCTGTACGATAGGCGGCAGGGACTGGTATAATCAATTACTTATCATCAAGGGGAATAAGATTTTCAAAATATCGAACTTCTTCTGCGTTTCGGAAGAGGAAGATTACGCCGCTTTAGGGTATGACGATTACTTTGCAGGCGCCCTGGATGCGATGAGAGATACGGAGCTGACCCAAAGAGTTCTGACCGCGATAAGGCATACCGCCCGAATGACGAACAGGCAAATATTCCCCGTAACCGTATTCGATACAAACACCAAAAGACGGAAGGTGTATTACAAATAGGAGGAATGAAAATTATTGAAAACGTTACCGTAACGCTCAATGCAAAGCAGGCAATTATCGCCAAAGATTTCCTCGGCGAGGAGATCAGGGCGTGTTGCTGCTTGTTGAGTCCGGGCAGGCGGGTTGCGCTTGTTGAGTCCGGGCAGGGCGGGTTGCGCTTGTTGAGCGCGGCTGATAACGGCAGCAGAGAATAATAAAGGCTGATACAACAGCAGATAATAAAGGCTGAAAACGGTGGCGGAAAGCAAATAAAGCAGGTTGAGTTTCAACCTGCTTTATTTTTTGTCCGTTTCGTCTGCGAGGTTTTTCCGTTCACGAGCTCCCGATTTATAAATTTTTTTGCCTTTGGCTCAGATTTACAACTTATAAAACTTAACGTGTGTAAAAAAATTGGTAAAACACTTGCAATCGGAAGTTTTCGGGTGTATAATTATACATACAAATAAACAGACGGGAGCTTGTATTACAGGCTGAGAGGAAGGTAAGACCTTCGACCGATAACTTGATTTGGATAATGCCAACGTAAGGATGCCTGCAAACAACGTATTTTAGCGGAAAGCGCCAAATCGGGTGCTTTCCGTCTTTTGTTATGTTAAAAAAATATCGGGAGTGAGCTTTAATGATTACGGTCAACGGTAAAAGCGTGGACGCCGCAGGTAAAACGGTAGCAGAATACCTCGAAACGACCTCTTACGACGTGAAGAGAATCGCCGTGGAAAGGAACGGCGAGATTGTTTTTAAATCTCAATACGCGCAGACCGTCCTTCAGGACGGCGACAGCATAGAGGTAGTGAGCTTTGTGGGAGGCGGTTAAGTTGATACCTACAAGAGAGGAGATGATTGCGGCGTTAATCGCCCGTCACGGCGAAGAAGTACATAAAAAACTGTCCTCCGCTACGGTTGCGGTCTGCGGATTGGGAGGTTTAGGCTCGAATATATCCATCGCCCTTGCCCGTGCGGGAATAGGCAAGCTTATATTAATCGACTTCGACAGGGTGGATATAACCAACCTGCACAGACAGCAGTATAAAGTGACTCAGGTCGGCAGATTCAAGGCGGACGCGCTGACTGAAAACCTTTCGGAGATAGCCCCCTATACGCAGTACGAGGCGCACGCGGTAAAAATTACCGAGGACAACGCCGAGGAGCTGCTCTCAGCCGCCGACGTCGTCTGCGAGGCGTTCGACAACGCGGAAAACAAGGCTATGCTCACAAACATAGTGCTTGAACGTATGCCGCAGAAATATCTGGTCGCGGCGTCGGGAATGGCGGGGTTCGGCAGTGCAAACAGCATAACTACGAAAAAAATTACCGACAGATTTTATCTGTGCGGAGACGGCGTAAGCGACGTAAACGGCGGAACAGGTCTCGTATCCTCGCGCGTGATGCTCTGCGCCGCTCACGAGGCGCACGCAGTAGTGCGCATTCTTGCAGGAATGGAAGAAATTTAAGATGCGTTCCGCGGCTGACGTTTTTGCGGGAACAAAAGAGGCTTAAGGTGGCGTTTATAAGGCGCATACTTGGCAGGCTCGGAAGAAAATTAACGGGCGTTCCGCATAGCGCATTTTTGCGGTCTGGAAGAGGCTTAACGGGCGTTCCGCAGGGCGCATACCTGCAGGCTCGGAAGTCAGGAAAAAAAATTAAAAGGTTGAAAGAAACTTTAAAAGAAGGTATAGATATGGAAAACGATAAACTTATTATAGGCGGTCACGAATTCAATTCGCGCTTTATTCTCGGTTCGGGCAAGTATTCCTTAAAGCTCATCGAAGCGGCGGTAAAGGACGCGGGGGCGGAAATAATCACCCTTGCGGTGCGCCGCGCAAACACTAAGGAGCAGGAGAATATTCTCGACTATATCCCCAAGGGAGTAACTCTCCTTCCCAACACCAGCGGAGCGAGAAACGCAGAGGAGGCTGTGCGCATAGCGAGGCTTGCAAGGGAGCTCGGCTGCGGCAATTTCGTAAAGGTGGAGATTATGAGGGACTCGAAATATCTTCTCCCCGACAATCAGGAGACTGTAAGGGCGACCGAAATTCTTGCAAACGAGGGATTCGTGGTATTGCCCTACATGTATCCCGACCTGAACGTCGCGCGCGACCTCGTCAACGCAGGCGCGTCGGCGGTGATGCCCCTCGCTTCGCCCATAGGCTCGAACAAGGGACTTGCAACCAAGGAATTTATTCAGATTCTCATCGACGAGATAGAGCTTCCCGTAATAGTCGACGCGGGCATAGGCAGACCTTCGCAGGCGTGCGAGGCTATGGAGATGGGCGCGGCGGCAATAATGGCGAACACCGCGCTCGCAACGGCGGGCAACCTTCCCCTTATGGCGTCGGCGTTCCGTCAGGCGATTGAGTCGGGAAGAAAGGCTTACCTTGCAGGCTTGGGCAGGGTTCTCACGAGGGGCGCTTCGGCTTCCGACCCCCTTACGGGTTTTTTGCGTGATTAAGGTGTAAGGTTATGGAAAATCAGTTTTTTGTAGATTCCAAGCACCTCTCCCCCGAGGCGCTCAAAAGAAAGCACAGCCTCGAAACCGACCCCTCCTGCCGCAAAAACCATATGGAGTATATGGAGGGCATGGAGAAGATTGAGTCGGACGTATGCGCAAACGTAATGTCGCATATGAATTCGTACGACTATTCAAAATATACCGCAAAAGACGTAAGAGCCGCGCTCGAACACGAAACCTGTACGATAGAGGATTTCAAGGCGTTGCTTTCACCCGCGGCGGAGCCCTTTTTGGAGCAGATGGCGCAGAGGGCGAGAACGGAGACGAGCAAGCACTTCGGCAACACCGTATACCTGTTCACCCCCATATATATCGCAAACTATTGCGAAAACTACTGCGTATATTGCGGCTTCAACTGCTATAACGACATTAAGCGTATGAAGCTCAACCCCGAGCAGATAGAGCACGAAATGCAGGTCATCGCCGCGAGCGGAATGGAGGAGATTCTCATTTTAACCGGCGAGAGCCGCGCGAAGAGCGATATCAAATATATCGGCGAGGCGTGCAGGACGGCGAGGAAGTACTTCCGCATGGTCGGGCTGGAGATATATCCCGTCAATACGGACGAATACCGCTATCTTCACGAATGCGGAGCGGACTACGTAACCGTATTTCAGGAGACCTACGATACGGAAAAGTACGAAAAGCTGCATCTTCTCGGACACAAGAGGGTATGGCCGTACCGCTTCGACGCGCAGGAGCGCGCGTTGAGAGGCGGAATGAGAGGCGTGGCTTTCTCCGCGCTTTTAGGTCTTGCGGACTTCAGAAAGGACGCGCTCGCAAGCGCGTTGCACGTGTACTATCTGCAGAGGAAGTACCCCCACGCAGAGATGTCTCTTTCCTGCCCCAGACTCCGCCCTATCATCAACAACGACAAGATTAACCCCCTCGACGTGCACGAAAAACAGCTGTGTCAGATTCTCTGCGCGTACCGCATCTTCCTGCCCTTCGTGGGAATAACCGTATCCTCGAGGGAGAGCGCATCCTTCCGCAACGGCATAGTCAAGATTGCCGCAACCAAGATTTCCGCAGGCGTATCCACGGGTATAGGCGACCACGAGGAAAAGTACAGCGGCAAGAAGTCGGGCGGAGCTCAGGGCGACGAGCAGTTTGAAATAGACGACAACCGCAGCCTTGAAAAGATGTATCAGGACATCTCGGACGAGGGCTTGCAGCCCGTTTTAAACGATTATCTGTATGTCTGATATACTGTGCGTCACCAACCGCCGACTTTGCGGCGAGGACTTTATTTTAAGGATAGAGAAGATCGCCGCGGCGCGTCCGCAGGGCATAATACTGCGTGAAAAGGACATATCTGCGGACGAATACGGGCGTTTGGCTGAAAAGGTCATACGAATCTGCGACAAATACGGCACGCAGTGTATTCTCCATTCGTTTACGGACGTAGCGATGAATTTGGGGCATACCGCTATTCATTTACCCCTGCATATCCTGAGGGCAACGAGCGAAAGCGACAGAAAGTTCTTTAAAATTTTGGGCGCTTCCTGTCACAGCGCGGAGGACGCGATTGAGGCGGAAAGGCTGGGCTGTACCTATATAACGGCAGGGCACGTCTTTGAAACCGACTGCAAAAAGGGGCTCAAGGGCAGGGGGCCGGAGTTTATAAGAGAGGTCAGCTCGCGCGTGAGCATTCCCGTCTATGCAATCGGCGGGATAAGTGCGGAAAATATCTCGGACGTGCGCGGCGCGGGCGCTAAGGGTGCGTGCGTTATGAGCGGAATAATGACGTGTGAAGACGTCGCGGAATATTTAGGGAAATTGAGATGAAATTCGACAAAGAATCGTTAAGGCTGTACGCCGTAACCGACAGAAGCTGGGTCGGCAGACAGACCCTTTCAGAGCAGATAGAGGACGCCCTTAAAGGCGGCGTTACCATAATTCAGCTGAGGGAGAAAAACCTCGACAGACAGGCCTTTATAGAGGAGGCGGTGGAGGTCAGGGAAATCTGCCGCCGCTATAACGTGCCGCTGATCATCAACGACGACGTGGAAGTCGCCTTAGCGAGCGGCGCGGACGGAGTGCACGTCGGCATAGAGGACGCGCCCGTAAGCGAGATTAGAAAACGGGTGCCCAAGGACTTTATAATAGGCGCCACTGCAAAGACGGTTTTGCAGGCGCAGACGGCGGAGGAATCGGGCGCGGACTATCTCGGCATCGGCGCGGTGTTCCCCTCGCCCACGAAGAAAACCGCGATAAGGATAACCAAGGAAGATTTTATAAAAATCAAGTCCTCGGTGTCCATTCCCGCGGTGGCGATAGGCGGAATCACCTATGAAAATATAGGTCAGCTTTCGCACTGCGGAGCGGACGGATTCGCTGTTGTTTCGGCAATATTCGCCGCCCAAAACGTGCAAAGAGCCGCAAGCGGACTCAGAGAAAAGATAGATACGATTTTAAAAACTTAATAATTTAAAACTTAATAAACCAAGCGGCAGATCGGGGGCACCACTTTTTGTCGCTCAACAAAAATAATGCATAAAGGAGGATTAATGAAAACTGCATTATCAATCGCAGGCAGCGATTCCTGCGGAGGCGCTGGTATTCAGGCGGATATTAAAACTGTTACGCTCAACGGCGTGTATGCGATGAGTGCGATTACCGCAATGACAGCGCAGAACACCCTGGGCGTAAGGGCAATTCAGGATTCGTCGCCACAATTTTTAAAGGCTCAGATAGACGCCGTGTTCGAGGATATCTTCCCCGACGCGGTAAAAATCGGAATGGTATCTTCCGAAGCTCTCATCGACGTAATAGCCGAAAGGTTAATTTACTATAAAGCCAAAAATATCGTGGTCGACCCCGTAATGGTTGCGACAAGCGGCTCCTCGCTCATTAAAAGTCAGGCGGTCAGCGCGCTCGAAGAAAAATTACTGCCGATAGCAACGCTCATTACTCCCAACATACCCGAGGCGCAGACGCTTACGGGAACGGTTATTAAAACCGCAGACGACGTGCTCGACGCCGCAAAGATTCTGCACGGTAAATACGGCTGTGCGGTGCTTGTAAAGGGCGGACACAGCGTTCAGGACGCTACCGACCTGCTGTACGGACGGGACGGAGCAAAGTGGCTGGTGGGCAAGAGGATAGACAACCCCAACACCCACGGCACGGGCTGTACGCTGTCAAGCGCGATCGCCGCGAATCTCGCGAAGGGCTATGCCCTTTACGAGTCGGTTGAAAGAGCCAAGCAGTTTATAAACGGCGCACTGAGCTATATGCTCGATTTAGGACAGGGAAGCGGACCAATGAACCATGCGTTCGATTTGAATTCACGCTTTGCAAAATAAAAAAATATCAGTTTGAAGAGGAAAATAAAATGAGAAATTACACAACGCAGATGGACGCGGCTAAGAGGGGTATAATCACCCCCGAAATGAAGGCGGTAGCCAAAAAGGAATACCGCACGGAAGAAGAGATAAGGGAGCTTGTTGCAAAGGGGCAGGTGGCTATCTGTGCGAACAAACTTCACACCTGCATAGAACCCAACGGCGTGGGCTCTATGTTAAAGACAAAAATCAACGTAAACCTCGGCGTTTCGAGGGACTGCAAGGATTACAATATCGAAATGCAGAAGGTAATGACCGCCGTGGACATGGGCGCGGACGCCATAATGGATTTATCCTCGCACGGCAACACCCAGCCGTTCAGGCGCAAGCTCGTCGAAGAGTGTCCTGCAATGATAGGTACCGTGCCCGTGTACGACAGCGTAATTCACTATCAGAGAGACCTGGCGACGCTCACCGCCAAGGACTTTATCGACGTGGTCCGCCTTCACGCGCAGGACGGCGTGGACTTTGTGACTCTGCACTGCGGAATTACAAGAAAGACTATCGAACAGATCAAAAAGCACAAGAGAAAGATGAACATAGTTTCAAGGGGCGGTTCGCTCGTCTTTGCCTGGATGAGCATGACGGGACAGGAAAACCCCTTCTATGAATACTACGACGAAATTCTTGATATCTGCCGCGAATACGACGTGACCATATCGCTCGGCGACGCCTGCCGTCCCGGCTGTCTTGCGGACGGAAGCGACGTCTGCCAGATAGAGGAGCTCGTCCGTCTCGGCGAGCTCACCAAGCGCGCGTGGGAGAAGGACGTTCAGGTAATGGTGGAGGGTCCCGGACATATGCCCATGGACCAGATTGCAGCCAATATGAAGATTCAGCAGACCATATGTATGGGCGCGCCCTTCTACGTGCTCGGACCTATCGTCACGGATATCGCTCCCGGTTACGACCACATAACCTCCGCAATCGGCGGCGCAATAGCCGCGGCTTCGGGCGCGGCGTTCCTCTGCTACGTCACCCCTGCCGAACACCTTGCGCTGCCCAACGTCGACGACGTAAAGCAGGGCATAATCGCGTCCAAGATAGCGGCTCACGCCGCGGATATCGCCAAAAAGATACCCCACGCAAGGGATATGGACGATAAAATGGCGGACGCAAGGCGCACCTTCGATTGGGAAAAGCAGTGGGAGTGCTCTATCGACCCTCAGACGGCTAAGGCAATCCGCGACAGCCGCGCGCCCGAACACGAGGATTCCTGCTCTATGTGCGGCAAGTTCTGCGCGGTGAGGAGCATGAACAAGGCGCTCAACGGCGAATATATCGATATCTTATAATTAATACGCAAAAAGCGTTGAATAAAGCGGCAGAATTTGTATAAATTCTGCCGCTTTATTCGGTTATTCCCGTTTATCGGAGCTTTTCTGGGACGGGTTTGAATAAAAATGCAATGAAAATTTGGAAAAATTGCAATTGTTATTGACGCAGTGTTGATGTAAAATGTAAATAAGTAAAAATTTTTGATTGTTTTTATCAGAAAAATAAAAGCGCAGAGGTATGACGCGGCTACGGGTTATAACCGTAAAAGATAAACCGTTCCGCGCGGCTTTGCTATTAAAAAAATTTAGAGGTAAAATATGAAATTGACTTTCCGTTGGTACGGCGAAACAGATTGTATTTCTCTGGAAAAAATCCGTCAGATACCCGGCATGACAGGCGTGGTTACGGCTGCGTACGACGTCCCCGTCGGCGACGTCTGGAGGGAGGAAACGGTTGCACGTTTAAAGGAGTTGACAAAGTCCGAAGGGCTTGAAATGGAGGTTATCGAATCCGTTCCCGTTCACGAGGATATCAAGATGGGTTGCGGCAGACGCGATGAATATATCGCGAATTATTGTCAGAATATCCGCATCGTTGCAAAATACGGAGTGAAGTGTATCTGCTATAACTTCATGCCCGTGTTCGACTGGCTGCGCACGGAAATGCACCATATTAACGCAGACGGCAGCAACTCGCTTGCGTATTCGTGGGAGGACTTCAAAAAGATTGACCCCAACAACCTGCATCTTCCCGGCTGGGACGAGAGCTATTCCCCCGAGGAACTGCAGAAATTGTTGAAGGCATACAAAAATATTTCTCACGAACAGCTGTTCGACAACCTCGTCTACTTCCTTGAACGGGTCATTCCCGTCTGCGACGAGTGCGGCGTTTCGATGGCTATTCACCCCGACGATCCCCCCTGGGACGTGTTCGGTCTGCCCAGAATAGTCTCCAACGAGCAGGATCTCGACAGAATGTTCGCCGCAGTTCCCTCGAAGAATAACGGACTCACGCTCTGCACGGGTTCATTCGGCGCGGGAAGGTCTAACGACCTTGTAAAAATGGCGGCAAAGTATACCGCGCAAGGAAGGGTTCACTTCCTGCATCTGCGCAACGTAAAGTGGACCGACGACCACGATTCCTTCTGTGAAGTGGGGCACTATTCGCCCGACGGAAGCCTTGATATGGCGGCGATTGTCGAAGCGCTCGTCGCTAACGGTTTCTGCGGCTACGTCCGTCCCGACCACGGCAGAAATATCTGGGGCGAGGACGCAAAACCCGGCTACGGTCTGTACGACAGGGCGCTGGGCGCGGCGTATATAAACGGCTTGTTCGAAGCAACCGAAAGAGCGGTTAAAAAGAATTGAAAGGGGCATTAAGATGAATAAGAACGATTTACCTTCTATTGTTGATTTTACGGATAAAGTAGTAGTAATAACGGGCGCAGGCGGAGTTATCTGCTCCGAGCTGTCCAAAGCCTTTGCCGCGGCGGGCGCGAAAGTGGCGCTTCTCGACCGCTCGGTAGAGCACGCAGTCAAGTATGCCGAAGAGATATGCGCAGAGGGCGGAACGGCAAAGGGATATCAGGCGAACGTGCTTGAAAAGGATTCGCTTGCAGAGTGCCACAGGCAGGTTTTGCAGGATTTCGGCAAGTGCGACATTCTCATCAACGGCGCGGGCGGCAACAACCCCAAAGCGCAGACGGACAAGGAGTATTTCGAAGCGGGAGATATCGACGCGGAGACCAAGTCCTTCTTCGATCTTGACCAGAGCGGAGTGGAGTTCGTGTTCAATCTCAATTTCATAGGTACGCTTCTTCCCACGCAGGAATTTGCAAAGGATATGGTCGGGCGCGAGGGCTGTAACGTCATCAACATCTCGTCAATGAACGCGTTCACGCCGCTCACTAAAATCCCTGCGTATTCGGGCGCAAAGGCTGCCGTTTCCAACTTCACGAAATGGCTTGCCGTGCATTTTTCAAGGATAGGAATAAGGGTAAACGCGATAGCGCCCGGATTCTTCTCCACCGCGCAGAACAAGACCCTTTTATGGAATGCCGACGGAACGCCCACGGCGAGAACGGGCAAGATAATCGCTGCAACGCCCATGGGCAGATTCGGCGAAGTCAACGAGCTTATCGGCGCAACGCTGTTCCTTGCAAGCGAAAAGGCGGCGGGATTTATTACGGGCGTAGTGCTTCCCATAGACGGCGGATTCTCTTCGTATTCGGGCGTTTAAGCCGACATATCCCGGGGGGAATACCTTTTCGCAGGGCAATCCTGACCGGATAAACTGTAAACAGTTGCCGCATATACGGGCGTTAACTGAAAAATTTTAATTAATTGGCGCATATGTGCGGCGCAAACGACGATAATTTTGATTCACCGCCGCATATACGGGCATTAACGGATTTAATTATATTTGGTTGCCGCATATACGGGCATTAACGGTAAAAATATTGATTGATTGCCGCATATGTGCGGTGTAAAACGGCAAACCGCCGCCCTGCGCAAATCTACGCAGGGCGGCAATGCTTAAAATGGGGCGGCTCTGAAACGCAATAACCGTTTAAAAGCAGAGCGGCAACGTTTAAAACAGAGTAACAAGGGGGGACAAGCGATGGTCAATCTGACGGCAAAACCTTTCAATCTGGACGGCGAAGGCGTCGCCTGGGTGGAAAATACGCTGAGCGCGATGAGCGTGGAGGAAAAATTGCAGCAGCTCTTTATAGAGATGCCTAAATCCAGCGACGGCGAGTATCTTGCCGAGGCGGTGAAGGTGCAGAAGTTCGGGGGAGTGCGCTACAACAACGCTCCGCCGCGCGTCGTGCGCAGACAGAACGAGATTTTGCAGAAAAATTCTAAAATTCCGCTGATTATCGCCTGCAATGCCGAAGCGGGCGGAAACGGCGCGTGTATGGGCGGAACGGACGTGGGTCTGCCGGTTAAAATTGCCTCTACGGGCGACGAAAAATACGCCTACGAGCTGGGCAGAATCTCCGGAACAGAGGCTCGCGCGGTGGGCTGTAACTGCACGTTCGCGCCCATTGCCGACGTGAATATGAACTGGCGCAACCCCATCATCTCCGTGCGTTCGTTCGGCTCCGACCCCGACCTCGTCCTTAAATATTGCATGGAATATATGCGCGGCTTCAACGAGAGCGGCGGCATCTGCGTAATGAAGCACTTCCCCGGCGACGGCGTGGACGAGCGCGACCAGCACCTCTCGTCAAGCGTCAACTCGCTCTCAGTAGAGGACTGGAACGCCACGTTCGGAAAGGTCTACCGCGGAATGATAGAGGCGGGCGTGCAGGGAATAATGGCGGGGCATATCATGTTCCCCGCGTGGCAGACGTCGCACGGCGACAGGCTGCTTCCCGCAACGCTCAGCAGGAGCGTTATCGGCGACCTTCTGCGCGGCGAGCTCGGCTTCAACGGACTTATAATAACCGACGCAAGCCATATGGTAGGGCTTACCTCCGCAATGAAGAGGAGGGACATTCTGCCTGCCGCAATCGCCGCGGGCTGCGATATGTTCTTATTTACCAACGATTACGAAGAGGACCTCGGCTTTATGCGCGACGGCTACGAAAGCGGAGTCATAACGGCTGAAAGGCTGGACGACGCCGTGCGCAGAATACTTGCAACCAAGGCGCGTATAGGTCTGCACAGGGCGGACAGGGACGCGCTCGTCCCCGACGAAAGCGGACTTTCGGTTATAGGCTGCGAAGAATTTTCGCGCATATCCGCGGAGGTGAGCGACAGGGCGATAACTCTTATAAAGGAGGAGCAGGGCGTTCTGCCCCTCGATCCTGTAAGGCACAGGCGGATACTGCTCGTTCCGCAGCTGTCGGAAAACCCCTTTGCGGCGTTTATGCCCAAACGCGCGACTCCCGTCGAACAGCTCGCCGCGCTTCTTGAGAAGGAGGGCTTCGCGGTCACCATATACGAGTCGGTTATGGAGCAGGCGAAAAAACTTCCGCCCGCGGAGGCGACGGCAAAGATAATGAATATTTACGGCAACAAGACGCCCATAAGCTCGATTACGGACAACTACGACGTGATAATTCAGGTGGCGCACGTTCTGGACCACAACACCGTCCAGCGCATCAGCTGGTCGGTCAGCAAGGGCACTCCCGACGTGCCCTGGTACGTTCACGAACTGCCCACGGTGTTCGTTTCGCTGTTCTGCCCGTTCCATCTCGCCGACGTGCCGCAGGTTAAGACTTATATCAACTGCTACGACAAGAACGCCAACACGCTGTCCGCGCTGGTGGATAAGCTGGTGGGTCGCTCGCAGTTTACAGGCAAGAGCCCCGTGGACGCGTTCTGCGGAATGATAGACGCAAAGTTATAAAGACAGACGCAAAATTACAGAGAGGACGATGAAATGAACCTGAAAGATTACCGCAAGCGCAAAGAATTTCTCGTGTGCGTCGATTCGGACGGCTGCGCCATGGACACTATGGACGTCAAGCACAAAAAGTGCTTCGGACCCTGTCTTGTCGAGGAATGGGGGCTGAACTCCCGCAGGGAGGAGATATTAAAGCGCTGGAACGATATCAATCTGTATTCGCGCACGCGCGGCATAAACCGCTTTAAGGGGCTGTACGAGATGCTGCGCGAGATAGACGAAAAATACGATAAAATAGAGGGACTCTCCGAATACGGAAAGTGGGTGAACGGCGCGACGGAGCTGTCCAACGGCGCGCTCGAGCGCGCGATAAGAGAGGGCGGCGGAGTATGCCTTAAAAAGGCGTTGAACTGGTCGGTCGCGCTCAACCGCGCGATAGACTCCCTGCCCGACGAGGACAAGCGCCCCTTCCGCGGAGTCGGTGAGGCTCTGTCGGCAATGCGTTCGCGGGCGGATATAGCCGTGCTGTCGTCAGCCAACCGCAAGGCGGTGGAGGACGAATGGAGAAAATTCGGGCTCGCCGACTGTACGGACGTCATTCTCACGCAGGAGGAGGGGAGTAAGGCTCACTGTATTTCGGTAATGCTGGGCAAGGGATACCTGCCGCAGAATATTTTAATGGTGGGCGACGCCGAGGGCGACTATGCCGCGGCGGAGACCAACGGAGTGCTGTATTTCCCCATTTTAGTGGGACGTGAAGAGGAGAGCTGGAAAAGGTTGGGCGGCGAAGGCGCGCAGAACTTCTTCGAAGGGCGCTTTGCCGGCGATTACGCCCGCTCTCTTGCGGAGCTGTTCTTCGCCAATTTCAAATAGAGTGCGCGCGCGGCAGAACTGCCGCGCGCCCCTTTAATTTACGGATTGCCCATTAATTTACGGGTCGCAGAGCGAAAGACGGCGAATAAAGAGGGCGCGGCGGTTTGAATTACAATTTTTTTGTGAAAGTATTGCAATTTTTATACTGAGTGTGCTATCATAGAGCTATGAGATTCAGATTCAACTTTTCAGACCTGTATTACGCGCACAAGATAGAAAATCCTGCGCACGTTTCGTATTCGGATCACTTCCACACCATCTACGAGATAATGTATTTCATAGACGGCGACGGTGAATTTTTCATCGAAAACAAGCGGTACGAGCTGAATCCGGGCGACCTTGTAATAATCCGACCCGGCTCGCACCATTATCTGTCGCTGCTCTCTTCCAAGCGCAGCGAAAGGTACGTGGTGAGGTTTACCGAATATCTCATCCCCAGCAATCTTCTTTTGTCGATGGAGAATATGCAGGGCATCTATCCCGTCGAAGGCACGATAATTCCGTCGCTCTTCGCGCGGTTCGACGAGCATCTGGAAAACGTGGGCGAAAACAGCGAACTTATTAAAATGCTCTACCGCTGCGTATTGACCGAAATTATCGTGTATCTCTGCCATATAGGAATTAAGGAGGCGGCGTCGGTCAGCTTTCTCAAGGAGAATATGGCGTTCGTGCTGGAATACATAAACAGGAATATCGAAAAGCCGCTGTGCCTTGAAGATATCTGCCGCGAATTCCACTATTCCAAATCGTATATCTGCCGCGAATTCGCCACGGGAATGGGCGTGCCGGTAATGCAATACGTCCGCACGAAAAAGATAATGTACGCCGACGCGCTGTTGCGCAGCGGAATGTGCCCCACCGAAGTCTCGGCGCAGTGCGGATTTTCGGATTATTCAACCTTTTTCCGTATGTATAAAAAGCTGATGGGCCATTCCCCGTCCGAAAGGCGCCCCGACGGCGGCTCGTCGAAATAAGCGGCGGCGGTCGTAAAAAGCGAAAACTTTGACGGCTGGTCTTAAGCAGGAGCAAGCCATCTGGCGGCGACTAATCGTAAAAAGTGTAAATTACGTTTAAAATATTAAGATTTCCGCCGCAAAGCGAGGCGGTAAGGGCTTAATTTTTGTCAGCTGAGTAAATTTTACAAAACGGTATTTATTGCAATGCAAATTGCCCCCGTTTAGCAATTTTTTGCTAAACGGGGGCTTTTTTTGGCTTTTTGATTGAAAAATAAAAATTTTCCGAAAAATTCCGTGGAATAATTGCAATGTCATACCGTTAATCTGGCAATGTACATTAGTATCAATTTGTGTTAGTTTTTTACACGAAGAGATATTCTTAAAAACACAAAACCGCAGCTCCGGCTTGCGGCGGGGCAAACCGCCGCAGGGGACTTCAGGGTGCGGCGCGCCAACGACGGCGCAAATACGATAAGGAGGAAAAATAGTGACAGCTAAACCAAAGATGGAACAGCCTATCTTCGTCTCTACCAATATTACTAAAAAATTCGGTCAGACCATCGCGCTGAACAACGTCGACATCTCTATCTATCCCGGCGAAATACGCGGATTCATCGGCGAAAACGGCAGCGGTAAGTCAACCATGGGCGCGCTCATGACCGGTATTCACGACGTGACCAGCGGCAGTATGTTCTATCACGGCAAGGAGTGGAACCCCGGCTCGATGATAGAGGCGTTAAACGGCGGTATCGGCATTATCGTTCAGGAAAACGGAACCATTCCGCAGATTTCCGTGGCGGAAAACATCTATTTAGGTGAACTTTCCAATTTCAGCGGAGTGCATTTCTTCGAGGACAGAAAGGTCGAAAACTTCTCGCCCGTGTTCGACGGCGGAGTGCTTAAAGAATTCGACGAAAGCGCGGAACGCATGCAGAGGAGCGTGGACGCCCTTCTTGCGGACGGCGAGAACGCCTGGTACGAATGTAAGAGACAGATTAAACTTATCAAAAAGGACAAGATTTTATCTGCCGAGCAGAAGAGCGGGCGCATAAGCGAGCTCAAGGACCGCGCAAGCCGCGCCGCGGAGGTGAGAAAGACCAACGCCGCCGAGCTCAAAAGACTGCGCGCGGAGTACAAGGCAGAACTCAAGACCGCATATCTTGCCGCTCAGGAAAAACTGCGCGAGGACAGCGCAGCCAAGCTCAGAGCGCGCGTGGAGGAATACAATCAGAAATCCCTTGCGTACTTCCAGGCGTTCAACGCCAAGCTTGCCAGCAACGAGGACAAGTATGCCGAAATCTACAAGGGCGCTACCGACCTCGCGCTTGAAAAACGCAGGCACGATAACGACGTCAAGGAGATTAAAAAGGAGTATGCTGACCAGATCCGCGCACTCGACGCAAAGCACGAGCTGTTCTGCAACTGGATGAAGGACGACGTTCACTCGCTCACCAACCACTACAAGAACTGCATTTCCGACCTGACGGCGAAGAACGGCGACAGCCTGTCGCTCAAGGTGCGCCGCGCGGTGCTTACGGTGGTGTTCGGACTGTTCGTCAACCGCAAAAAGCTCAACAAGCACGCGCAGCACGCGCTCAACAAGATAGGCGTAAACCATATCTACGCCGCTGCTCCCTGCGCCGCATACGACATGCAGGACAGAAAGCTCATCGAAATAGCCAAGTGCCTGAATAAGTCTCCCGAAATATTCATAGTCGACGAGACGACGACCGCTCTGTCGGAGACGGGCAGAAATATCCTCTATAAGCAGATGGAGGAGCTCAAGGCACAGGGCAGGTCGGTACTGTTCGTATCGCACGACCTCGACGAAATAATGGAAAAGTGCGACACCCTTACGGTGCTCCGCGACGGCAATATCGTGACTAACCTCGACAAAGCCAAGGGCGAGTTCGACCCCGACGTAATCCGCAAGGCGATGATTGGGCGCGAGCTCAAAGGCGACTACTACCGCGCCGACTACGACGTGAACTACGGCGAGGAAGTCGTATTGAAGATGGTGGACGGCATAGAGGGCAAACAGCTCCGCCACATCAATCTCGAACTGCACAAGGGCGAAATTCTCGGCGTCGGCGGACTCAGCGAATGCGGTATGCACACGCTCGGCAAGGCTCTGTTCGGAAATATAAAGATGGAGGGCGGATACGTCTACACGGGCAAGGACCTTGAAAAGCTGGTCACCAACGAAGTGGTTGCAATGAACAATCACATAGGCTACCTGCCCAAGAACAGAGATACCGAGGGACTCGCGCAGAACGACTCGATCTTCTCGAACATCGCCATAGCGAGCATAAACAAGATTGCAAAGCTCAAGACCTTCGTGTTCAAGGGCAGCGAAAAGAAGATAGTCAACAAGGAAGTGCACGACCTGTCGATAAAGTGCAACTCCTCGTCCGATTTAATCTCTTCGCTGTCGGGCGGCAACAAGCAGAAGGTTTCGCTCGCCAAGTGGATAGGCAACGACAGTGAAATACTCATACTCGACTGCCCCACCCGCGGCGTAGATATAGGCGTAAAGCAGTTCATCTATCAGCTTATGTGCAAGATGAAGAAGGACGGAAAGTCGATCATAATGATAAGCGAGGAGCTTCCCGAACTCATCGGAATGTCCGACAGAATACTCATTATGAAAGACGGCGTAATCGCCAAGGAATTCCTGCGCAGCAAGGATCTCACGCAGGAACAGATTGTTCAATACATGATTTAAGGAGGGAAAGGCAAACGTGGATAAGATTAATTACTTGTCGGACGTAATAACCGAAGCCGACCAGGCGCGCGGACTATTCGGCGAACAGACGCTCTCCTCGGTAGCGCAGTCGGGACAGAGCGGTCTGCCGCAGGATATAGAAAACGCAGTGCGTTCGGTCAAAGCGGACTACGCTAAGCTGAAATCGGCTGTCTCGGGCGAAAACGTATCGCGGCTTGCAGAGCGCAAGGAACGGCGCGACCGCGAAGTTGCGGAGCTGGACAACGCGCTTGCGGAACAACTCAAGGGCATAGAGAGCAAGTACTCCGCAATGAGCGTTGAGCAGCGCGCGGAGAAAAAATACGTCAAGGAATATAAGGACGAAATAAACGGAGCAAAGACCGTTCATCAGCGCTCGATGCGCAAGCTTATGAACGACTACGATTCAGACGTGGTCGATATCAAGTCGCAGGAGATGTATCTCTGTCAGGCGCGCAACCGCCTCTTAGCCGAGGCAAAGGGCAAAAAGTCGGAAGGCTTTTCGCTTGAAACCTCCGCGCTGGGCTTCAAGGCCTCGTTCAATCCCAAGCGCACGCTGACCGACGCCCGACTCTGGAAGAGTCTTGCGCCGCTCCTCGTACTGTTGGCGCTCTTCGTGGCGTACGTTCTGGCTTGCAACCTCAACAACTATACGCTCAACATAGACACTATATTAACCTCGGGCATCTACGTAGCCGTAGTTGCCGTCGGCGCGGTATTCATCTATTCGCAGGGCGCGTTCGATATGTCGCTGGGCAACGCGTGCCTCGTGTGCGCGGCGGTGGGAATTATGTCCTACGCGGCGACGGGAAACATCTTCCTTTCGTTTATCCTGAGCGTGTTCTTAGGCGTGGTTCTGGGCATAGTGAACGCAATTTTGGCTAACTGCTTAAGATTGCCCGTAATGGTTATGACCCTGACCATGCAGAGCGTGCTCAGCGCGATCTATTCGAACATCACCGCCGATAAGGGCGGCTACATCGAAGTGCAGGCGATAAGGGGAATAGGCGGAATGACGATGAAATGGATAATTTTAATCGCGTTCGTAATATTCTGCGTAATCCTCTTCAACTATACCAAGATAGGCAGGCGCAGCAAGATGATAGGCGCAAACGCCACCTGCGCTAAGTTCACGGGCATCTCGCTCATGAAGGCAGGTATCATCTCCTTCGCAATCTCAGGCATAGGTTTAGGACTCTGCGGCTTCCTCTACATAACCCAGATGGGCAGCGTCAACGCCACGGGCACGGCGCTTACGTCGGTAGGACTCAACGTAATTATCGCCATCAACCTCGGCGGCATGCCCACCAGCGGCGGTCCGAAGAGCAGAATAAGCGCGGCGATTATCGGCGGTTTCTTCTGCGTAATTCTCGACGAACTTTTCGCGGCGATGGGACTCGACCTGTACCGCTACGTGGCTAAGGGAATAATCTTCCTCGTAGCCGTATGCCTGACGTCGTTCGGCGACAGACCCAAGCGTCTGGCATAAGGAGGTAACGCAATGAATTATACTCAACCTAAACAGATAACCGAAAAAACCAAGATGCCCAACAGGGGCGCGCGCAAACTCGCCAAGAACACGTGCATGACGCTCATCTGGCCGGTCTGCTGCCTCGTGGTAGCGCTCATTCTCTCGGCGGCGTCGGGCAAACAACTCTTCCAGTCGATGAACAATTTCTGGGTGTTCATGAGTACCGTTCTCACCACCTTCGTGGCAATCTGGGCGCTCAACACCAACCTCAACTCGGGTCGTATGGACTTCTCGCTGGGCGCTACAGGCATTTTAGCGGCGCTGCTCGCCTCCAAAACCCTCGGCGGAATTTCCTACAACACTATGTCGGGCATACTCTCGTTCATGTCCCTCACCGTGCTGTACGGTATGGTGATAGGCCTTGCAAGCGGACTTGTCTACATTTTAACCCGTCTGCCCGCGATAGTCACCTCGCTGGGTATGTGCCTCGTGTTCGAAGGCATCGCCGCGTTGGTTGAAGGCAAGAGCGGTCAGATTCAGTACCGTCCCTCGGGCAAGCTTGCGGCGCAGTTTACCTCCCAGCCTTCGAACATAATCATAATTCTGGTAATAGTCATAGTGGTGATGTCGCTGATAATCTGCTATTCGCGGTTCGGCTACAATAAAAACGCACTCGTGTACAACCAGAAAATCGCCGTGGAAACGGGCATAAACGAAATTTTAAGCTGTATAGTCTGCTACATAATCGCAGGCGCGCTCATAGGACTCTACGAGGTTCTTCAGGATCTGTCAAGCACCTATATGACCATAAGCGTAGACCTCGGCTCCGCGTCGACGGTATTCAGAAACTTCCTGCCGATATTCATAGGAAGTATGATGATGCGGTATTCAAACCAGCTGATAAGTTCGTTCTTCGCAACCATAGCGACAACCCTTCTCACGCGCGGACTCGACAACGCGGGCGCGCTGGGCATAACCTCGCCCATATCCAGCCTTATAACCAGCGTAATGATACTTTGCGTTCTGACGTATATGGTGGATAAGCAGGCGTTCGTAAACTGGCTCAAGATGCGCAGATATCTCTTCAAACAGAAGAGGCTCGGATTAAATACAAAAACTAAAAAGGAGAAACAATCGGTATGAAATCTTTAAAAGGTAAAATTTTCGCAGTAGCCGCGGCGGCAGCGCTGGCAGTCAGCGCGGCGGTCGGTCTGGCAGGCTGCGGCGGCAGCGACACAACTACAAACACGCTCTTTCTCTATCCCGTCAACTACTACGGTATTGAGGGCAAGGCGTTCACGTCGCGCTGGAACGGTATGAAGGCTGCGCTCGAGGACGCGGGCTGGCAGATTACCGGCGACGGTCAGCAGGACTCCAAACAGTTCAAAGCTGCCCGCACCGACGAATGCGAGATGCCCGAAGATACAAAGATAGTGTTCGTAAACAACCAGACGTGGGACACCAACCTCGCGCTGACGGACAAGTTGCTCGAATATCAGCCCCTCGCGGTCATTACGACCTGCAACGGCGTAGAGTTCTGCTCTGAAAGAATAGTGGCGAATTCGCCCGACACGCAGAACGCCACGATGGCAAGTTTCTCCGAATCCTACAAGCAGGCTTTCGAGGACGGAACTCTGCACTATATGGCGTCTAAATACAGCGCGTCGGTAGCTCCCGTGGTTGCGGCTGTCTACAGCGCGGTCACCACAGGCGAAAGAATGGTGGATTCCAAGGGCGAACCTCTCCATCTCACCCAGAGCTACTGGACTATCGATTCCTACGAAAAGTACTGCGAAATGGAGCAGTACGACATAATCACGGGCAGCACTCCCACGATTATGAAGGCGGATATGGACGCGTGCCTCGGCGACTACGATAAATTCGCAGAATTCGTCGAAGATTACACTTCCACTTTCGACGGAGTAAAGTCGCTGGTTGAAAAGCACGAAGCTCAGAACACCACCGACACCAAGGCGACGACTTCCAAGTTCAAGCTCGGTCTGCTCGTTCCCAACTCCATCAACGACTCGGTTCAGGCATATCTCGACTTTATCGAAGGCTACCTTGCCGACGTCTACAACTACGAGACGCAGAGGTTCTACGTATCCGGTTCGACCAATCAGGAGACCGCCGCAGAACAGGCCTGCAACGCGGGTTGCAAGGCGATAATCTCCCTTCAGGACGACACCAACCGTCAGGCAGCGTGCGAAAAGGCTAATTCCAACAAGGTATGGTTCGCGGTTGCAGGCGCGTGCGTTTACGGCACTTCCGAATGGCAGGGCATGGCTGCGTGCGATTACTACGTGGGCTCGATAGGCACTTCGCTCGACGACGAATATCAGGCGGGCTACGATATGGTCAAGAAGTATATCGACATAATCAACGAAAGAGGCGCGGTTTCCTGATGGCAAGATTCAATCTGCGCTTTACCAGCAAAGCGCTTTTACGCAAGAGCGAGGTCAACTTAATAGTACCCTCGCTGGACCTGCACGGCGCGCTTTCGAATAAGAACGTACGCTATTACCGCGACGGGGAGGAGAGGTTTCCTCTCATGATACTCCTGTCGGGATTCGGCGACGACAACGAGGCGTGGATTCAGCGCACGGGCATCGTGGAGCTCTGCGACGAATACAGAGTCGCCGCGGTGATGCTCGGCGGTGAAAACAAGTGGTATATCGACGCCTCGCCCGTGGACGGCTGGCACACCTTCATATGCGAGGAGCTGCCCGATTTCCTGTACGGCAATTTTGCAAAGCTGGACGAGAATCTTCCGCTTATTTTAGGCGGAGTGTCGATGGGCGGCTACGGCGCGCTGTATAACGGGCTGAAAAATCCCGAAAAGTTCGGCGCGATAATGGCGCTTTCGCCCGCCACCAAGCCCGACGACTGCATAGACGAGAGCGCGATAGGTACTTTGAGGGAGCTGTTCCTTTCAGCAAAGGGAAAAATCCCCCAGACCTATCTTTCAATCGGCGAACAGGACTTCATTATTCAGCCCACGCGCCAGCTGGACGAATGGCTGACCGAAAACGGAATAGGGGTAAATTACCGCTACGTGGAGGGATACGGTCACAGCTGGGCGCTCTGGCGCAACGAAATCGGAAACTTCCTGCGGGAACTCAAAAATAAAAAAATCATATAATACGGAGGAAAAAAATGAACAAAAAAATTCTCACTGCAATAGCGGCGGTAGCCGCAATAACCGTACTGGGAGCATGCGTCGTGGGCTGTAACGGCGGCGAAACTCCCGAAGAAAGCAACGCGCTCACCGCTCAGGAGGCCGCTGAAAAGATAGCAGGTTTCACCTCGTCTCCCACAACCGTAAACGCAACCTTCAAGCAGGACTACGAACTCATCGTAAACAGCGAAAACGCAAGCATGAAGGCGTTTGAAAAGGATATCGACGATACGGTTACCGTTCAGGCGGACTATACCTCCGGCAATCTCTATTACTACGGCAAAAAGGTTGCAAAGGACAATTCTGTAACCGAACAGCTCCTGTTCAAAGAGGGCGATTCCTATTACTATATGACCACGACCACGGTCAAGACCGTGCTTGAAAGCGAATCGGCTGCAAGGGCTAAGATTGACGAGCTGATGACCGCTCTCACCAAGCAGACCTCGGGCTACGTCGACTCCGACGCGTTCACTTACGGCACGGCGTGGATTCACGACTACGTACTGCTCGGAAGCGGAAGCATCGAGGGCACGGAATCGAGCTACTTCACCTACGACTACGAAAAGACCGAGGGCGACGGACTTAAGATTACCATGGACCTCAAGTACGTAGGTTACTACGGCGACGCAGGCACGTTCGAGTTCTCCACCGACGCAACCCATACGGGTTCGCAGGCGACTCTCGAAACCGATTCGAACGGCTACGTTCTTTCGTTCAGCCAGACTCTGAACAACCATCTGGATATGAACATAACCAACCCTGCCGTTCCCCTCGACCTCACGGGTACCCGTTCGCTGACGGCGACCTATAACGGCACGATCGACAAAAAGACGACTATTACTCAGGATATAACTCCCGGCACTATCAACGTAAGCTCGGTAGAACACGCTACGGTTGCAACTTACGACTTCAAGAACGGCGACTATTCCACTCTTGCAAATCCCAGCTCAACCGTTTCGGCGGGCAATTTCGTTGCGATTAAGGTCACCTGCGACGAGGGCTACGAAGTATCTTCCGTAACCGTAAACGGCAACGCAACCCAGCTCATCAACGGCTATTACTGCTACATGACCCCTGCCGAAGCTGGCAAGGCGTACAACGTTGCGGTAGTCGTAACCGCTCAGGGCGAGGAAGCTCCCACGACCAGCGCGATTACCGTAAACTCTGTTGAACACGCCACGGTTGAAACCTACGACTTCAAATACGGCGACTATTCCACGCTCGGAACGCCCAGCACGGTGGTTACGGCGGGCAATTTCGTAGCGGTTAAGGTCACCTGCGAAGCGGGCTACGACGTAACCGACGTAACGGTTAACGGCAACGCGACCCAGTACATCAACGGCTACTACTGCTATATGTCGGCGGCGGTTGCAGGCACGACTTATGCGGTTGAAGTGACCGTAAGTCAGGCTCCTTCCTCGATTGCATGCGCGTCGGTAGAGCACGCAACGATTGAAACCTACGACTTCAAATACGGCGATTATTCCACGCTTTCAACGCCCAGCACAACCGTTTCGGCTGGCAATTTCGTAGCGGTTAAGGTCACCTGCGACGCAGGTTACGAGGTAACCGCGGTAACCGTAAACGGCAACGCAACCCAGTTCATCAACGGCTACTACTGCTATATGACGGCGGCGGTATCGGGCGAAACCTATACCGTAGTCGTAACCGTAGCACCCAGCGCAAACTAATCATTAAGACAAACAATGCGCCGCTTAACGGCGGCGCATTGACCGTTGTTACCGGTTTTATCGGCTAAAGGAGATTTTTATGCTTAATCAACCCATAAAGGTGGGAAAAATGACGCTGAAAAACAGGATAGTTTTTCCCCCGCTGACCACAGGATACGAAGAGCGCGACGGCTCGATAGGCGAAAAGAGCTTTAATTTTTATAAGCGCCTTGCCGAAGGCGGAGTTGCGTACGTAGTATTGGGCGACGTTGCGCCCGTCAACACCGCTTCACCCACGCCCAAGCTGTGCCGCGACGACCAGATTGCGTCCTATAAAAAGCTTGCCGACGCCCTGCACGAACACGGCGCAAAGCTCGGCTTGCAGATATTCCACCCCGAATACGACGTGGAGGGAGTGGGCGCACTCATCGTAAAGAGCCGTATGCTCATGCAGCAGGGCAACAAGGAAGAGAGCGACGCCGTTGCAAAACAGGCGTTTGCCAAGCTTCATCACGATATGGCGCATTTCGTCAACGAGGCTACCGAGGAACAGCTTGGAAAGATACTCGACTCGATAGGCGCGTGCGCGCGCCGCGCCGCTCAGGCGGGCGCGGACGCCGTTCAGATTCACGGCGACAGACTGGTGGGCTCGCTCTGTTCGACCATACTCAACAAGCGCACGGACGGCTACGGCGGCAGCTTTGAAAACCGCACGCGGTTTGCCGTAGAGGTAGTAAGGCGCGTGCGCGAGGCGGCTCCCGATATTACCGTGGACTATAAGCTGCCCGTAATAACGCCCATGGAGGGCGGTCTGCGCGGCAAGGGCGGACTGGAGCTCGACGAGGCGGTAAAGCTTGCCGTTCTTCTCGAAAGAGAGGGCGTTGAGATGTTCCACGTGGCTCAGGCGAACCACACGGGCAATATGAACGACACCATTCCCGCAATGGGTACGCGCGGCTACGGCTTTGCGGTTTACGCCGCCGAGGCTGTAAAGAAGGCGGTCAGCGTTCCCGTCTGCGCCGTGGGCAGAATAGTTACCGAACAGGCTGCGGAGGCGGTCATAAGCGGCGGCAAGTGCGACCTTGTAGGGCTGGGCAGACCGCTGGTGTGCGACCCCGATTTTGCAAATAAGGCAGAGCGCGGCGAACCTATCCGCCACTGTATAATGTGCAACAAGGGCTGTACGGACAGCATAATCAACCGTTCGTACTGTCAGTGCGTGCTCAACGCGGAGAACGGCGAGGAATACAAGCGCGTAATCACCGCGGCTGCAGCTCCAAAAAAGGTTGCTGTAATCGGCGCGGGCATCGCGGGACTGGAGGCGGCGAGGGTAGCCGCTCTCAAGGGTCATTCGGTTACGGTATTTGAAAAGAGCTACAGGATAGGCGGTCAGATAAATATTGCCGCAGTACCTCCCCGCAAGGAGGAAATGCTGCGCAGTCTCAATTACTATACGGATATTCTTCCCTCGCTCGGGGTCAACGTACTGACGGGCGTAGCCCCTTCCGCAGAGCAGCTGAACGGATTCGACGAGGTAATCGTAGCTACGGGCGCGAGAAACACGACTATCCCCGTCGAGGGCGTAGGGCTTCCCCACGTGGTGAGCGCGTGGAGCGTGCTTGAAAACAGAGAGACCCTGTTCGGCAACGTGGCGGTCATCGGCGGCGGGCTTGTCGGCGCGGAGACAGCGGAATATCTTGCCGTGCGCGGACTTTCTGTCAGCATTATCGAGATGATGCCCGAAATCGCGAAGGGCGAAAGCACTACCGTACTGCCGACTATGAAGGAAGATTTTGCAAGACACGGCGTAAAGGAATACGTCAACTGCAAGGTTTCGGCTATCACGCCTGAACACGTCGTCTGCACGGACGCGAACGGCGGCGAGGTGAAGATTCCTGCCGACTTCGTGGTATTGGCAGTGGGCGCAAGCGCGGTAAAGCCCGACCTTACGGGCGTTACAGCCAACGTTCACTATTGCGGAGACTGCGACGGCAGACCTTCCGATATATCCCACGCAATCCGTTCGGCATACGATACGGCGAACTCAATTTAAAATCCGTAAAATAAAATCAGGCGTTTCAAACGCCGATGCGGAAAATTAAAACGCCGATGCAAAATACGGATAAAATACAAGCGCAGTTTTAATTATTGAAAAACCGCGCGTTAAAACGGCGATGAAAGCCCGCGGATTACCGATCCGCGGGCTGATTATTTTATGCGGACTATTTGCGGGCGTTCGGGGTTCGGCTTCTGTCTCTGTCCCAAGCGCCCCGCAACGACGCGCCACCTCAATCAACCCGCAACGCCACCCCAAGCGCCACGCCCCGTCCGCCCCGAGCGCCCCGCGACGCCCCGCCCCGTCCGCCCCGAGCCGCCGTGTTTAGCGTACCGAATCCGGAAAACGGGTGCAGTAAACTCAATAAAAAAACCTGTTGATTTTTCCGGAAATATGGTATAATGAAAGAAAAGGGGTATGCTTATGGCTACAGTCGATACTAAAACCAGAATAGCGCTGACGCTTGCAGAAATGGTCGAGCACGGCAATATTGACGGCTTGACCGTGCAGAAAATTTCCGAAGCCTGCGGAATTTCCCGCCAGACGTTCTACTATTATTTTACCGACATTCTGGACGTAGCGGAATATTACGCGCACTACACGGCGGATAAAATCGTAGCGGATTGCGGCAAGTGCAGCTCTTCGCAGGAAAGCGTAAAGGTGATCGTCGCGCGGTTCTGCAACGGCGCGGAGACGGCGAAAAAGCTGTTTCAGTCCGACGTCGGCTATCGGCTGTGCGAAATCTTCCTTACGGCGACCAGAACGGTTATAGAAAAAAACCTTTTAAAGAGAATTTCCTCCTATTCGGTAACGCCTTCGGAAGTTTCGGTCGCGATAGATTTTTTCACCAGCGGACTTTTGGGAATCTGCCTGCAACACGGAAGCGCAGACGAGAGCGAAATCGATTCTTTCAGCAAAAAAATCTACAATCTTATACAGGGCAGTATCGAAGCTTTAAACAATAATTAATCTGACTTTACAAAATCGCGAATGTGTAAAGTCGGTAATGCCTTTTGTGTCTATGCCTAACCATGCCCTCCGTATATAATGGAATAAAGATTATTAACGGAGGAAAAATATGGACAATATCATCGTTGCGATTTTTGAAGAAGAGGGCGAAGCCTACAAGGCGTTTACAGAGGTCAAGCACGACCTGATAAGCTCGGCATGCAAGGTTACGCAGCTGGCGCTGATTAAAAGGCAGGACGGCAGAATAGTCAAGTGCGATATGATAGACACAGGCATAGATACTACCGACGATACCCGTATCGGCGCGCTCGTCGGAAGCTTAGTCGGGCTTTTCGTCGGACCTATCAGCTTTCTTCTCGGCGGCACGGTCGGCGCTCTGATAGGGCACAGCAAGGACAGCTCCGACGCGGAGAACAACATGTCGCTTATCGAACGCGTGTGCAGTAAGTTACAGGAGGGCGAAATCGCGCTCGTGGCATTGGCGTACGAAGAAAACGAAAGCGCATTCAATCTCAAGCTCAGCCCCTACAGGGTGGAGATAATCCGCTATTCGGCGGACGTCGTCGCAAGCGAAATAAAGGCGGCGAAGGAGCTGGAAAAGAAGCTCGAAAAAGAGGCTAAAGCCGAACTCCGCGAGGCGGAAAAGCGGGCTAAAAAGGAAAAGAAAGCAAAGAAATAAAAATTCGGGATTGACGTACGGGCAGACGGTATCTCTCTGCCCGTATTGCTTATTAAGGACCGTAAATATTATGCATACAAAGCGGTCTTACGGTCTATATTATGAGGAAAGGAGAAATTACGATGAGAACGACGGTCAACGTCAATAAAAGATGGGTGTTTTCGAAAAAATTCAGGGACGTGCCTAAGACGGCTGTCCCCCGCGACTGGAACGACGTCGACCTGCCGCACACGTGGAATAACGTCGATGGACAGGACGGCGGCAACGACTATTACCGCGGCAGATGCTGCTATGCAAAAAAGCTTTCAAAGTCCGATTTGCCCGTTGCGGACAGGTACTTTTTAGAGATTAAGGGCGCAAATTCGGGCGCGAAGGTATATTTAAACGGCAAGTTGTGCGCAAAGCACGACGGCGGCTATTCGCTGTGGCGCGCGGATATTACGGACTTGATGCAGAACGAGAATATCCTTGCGGTAACCGTGGACAACTCCCCGAGCGATAAGGTCTATCCGCAGTCCGCCGACTTCACCTTTTACGGCGGCTTATACCGCGACGTGAATATAGTCTGCGTGAACAACGCGCACTTTTCTCTGGAATATTACGGCGGAAACGGAATAAAAATTACGCCGAAAGCCGATCTCTCCCGCGCCGCCTTCAGGGACGGAAAGCTTTACGCGCCCGCAGAGATAGAGATAACCTCCTATCCCGTGAACGGAGAGGGGTGTTCGGTTAAATACGTCGTAAAGGACGCGGACGGAAACCCCGATGCGGAGGCGGAATGCAACCCCGATGCGGAAGGGGACGGAAACCCTGTTGAGGAGGGAGACGGGGCGCCGACCACGGCGGTTATAACCCTGGAGAGCGCCAGACTCTGGAACGGCAAGGACGACCCGTATCTGTATTCGCTTGAAGCGTATATAGTAAGAGAGGGTGAAATACTCGACGGAGTCTGCACGCGGTTCGGAATCCGCACTTTCGGTATAGACGCGGAGAACGGATTTATGCTCAACGGAAGGTCCTATCCGCTGCGCGGCGTATCGCGCCATCAGGACTGGCTGGGCATAGGCAACGCCCTTCTGCCCGAGCATCATATAAAGGATATCGACCTTATATGCGAACTCGGCGCAAACGCGGTCAGGCTGGCGCACTATCAGCACGACGAGCTGTTTTACAGCTTATGCGACGAGCGCGGCATAGTCGTCTGGGCTGAAATTCCGTATATTTCGGCGCACATGCCGTCGGCGAGAAACAACACGATCTCCCAGCTCACCGAGCTGATCGTGCAGAACTACAACCACCCTTCGGTCGCCGTGTGGTCGCTTTCGAACGAAATAACCATAAAGGGTTCAACCGACGACCTGCTGGAAAACCACAGGATATTAAACGACCTGGCGCATAAGCTCGACCCGACCAGAAAGACGGTCGTCGCCGCAGTCTCGACCTGCGGCAAGGACCAGCCGTATATTCACATTCCCGACGCGGTCTGCTACAACCACTATTTCGGCTGGTACGGCGGCACTTACGATATGTACGCGCCCTGGTTCGACAGCTTTCATAGGGAGTACCCCGATATCCCCATCGGCATAAGCGAATACGGTTGCGAAGCGCTGAACTGGCACTCGTCCGACCCGATTCAGGGCGACTATACCGAGGAATATCAGGCGCGCTATCACGAGGAGGTAATAAAACAGCTCTTCCCGAAGAGGTATATCTGGGCGACTTTCGTGTGGAACATGTTCGACTTCGGCGCAGACAACCGCGACGAGGGCGGCGAAGCGGGGCAGAACCATAAGGGACTCGTCACGTTCGACAGGAAGTATAAAAAGGACTCGTTCTACGCCTATAAGGCGTGGCTTTCGGACGAGCCGTTCGTGCATATCTGCGGAAAGCGGTATTCAGAGCGCGTGGAGGATTTAACCGAAGTCACCGTCTATACCAATCTTGACGAGGTGGAGCTGTTTGCAAACGGGAAGAGTCTGGGCAGAAAGCGGAACAACTATCACTTCTACCGTTTCCGCGTGCCCAATCAGGGCGAGACCGTGTTGAAGGCGGTCGCAGGGAAGTGCACCGACGAGAGCAGGATAGTAAAGGTGGATAAGTTTAACGAAACTTACCGCTTTACCCCAAGCGGCGCAGTCCTGAACTGGTTCGACGTCACCGAAAGGGACGGATATCTGTCCTTAAATTCGCAGGTCAAGGACGTCGTCGCCGTTCCGCAGGGCAGGCAGCTTCTCGAAGGCTTTTTAAAGGCGGGAACGGAGGGAAAAGAACTGCTCTTCGATCTGCAGACGCTGATTGCCATGGCGTCCGAATTTACGCTTTTGCGGCTTTCGGGAATGTGCGGCACGGCGAATATTACAATTACCAAGGAACAGCTTTTAAAGCTGAACGAAGAGCTGAACAAGATTGAAAAAGCTAAATAAAACGAAATACTAAGCCGTAAATAAGGTAAAAATAATCCGTAAACGGCGCAAGCGGAAAGCTATTTCCGCTTGCGCCGTGTTTTTTGCCGTAATTATTTCCGAGGCGCGCCGTATCGCCGCCTTCAATCCCGCTTGCGCCTCTGCCGCCACCTTCAATCCCGCTTGCGCCGTATTTTTTTTGTCGTTACTGATTGCCGTGCCGCGTCGTATCGCCGCCTTCGATCCCGCCTGCGCCTCCGAAGCTTTGCCGAATTAATTTTCGCCCCAGAAAAAATAATATAAAACACTTGACAGACGGACGATTATATATTACAATATGTAGCGTGCTACACTAATGGGAGGAAGTTATGAACCGTCGGCATATCGGGTATCTGATGAAGGCCATAAACGACAAGCTTAAAATCAAGGCGGACGAGGATTTAAAGACTCACGGCCTTACCATGTCGCAGAGTCGGATCGTCTGGTTCCTGACGGACAGGGGCGGCACGGCGACTCAGAAGGAGATAGAGGACGAGCTGAACGTCAGCCACCCCACGGTAGTGGGATTGGTCTCCAGAATGGAGCAGAACGGAACGGTTTGCACGTACTTTACTTCGGACAACCGCAGTAAAACCGTGTCCCTTACCGAGCGCGCCGTGGCTTTAGCCAAGGACATGGAAGAGATGATAAACGAGCGCGAAAGAAAACTGCTTGAAGGTCTCTCTGCCGAGGAGGTTAAAACTCTCGAAGACGCCTTGACTACGGTTTTGCACAATCTGGAAAAGTAATTTCCAATCCGCAAAGGCAATTTCCAAACAGGGAAGCAATTCCCATACAGGGAATAAGCAGTTTACAATCCGCAAAAGTAATTTCCAATCGGTAAAAGCATTTTTTACTGAAAAAAATTTCAGCCGGAGCAATTCCCGGCTTTAATTCGGGCATTAAGTGTAGCGCGCTACATTAAAAGGAGAAACTATATGATTAAGACGTTGGCAAAGAGCTTGAGAGAGCACAAAAAGGGCACTGTCTTTACGGTTTTGCTGTCGGTCGTCGAGGCGGCGTTTGAAATTTTAATACCGCTTTGTATGGCGGAGCTTATCGATAAAGGCGTCGATACGGGGAACATGGGTGCGGTGTGGAAGTACGGAATAGTCCTGCTGATATTCGCGATTTTCCAGCTTGCGTCGGGCATACTGTCGGCGCACATCGCCGCAAAGACGTCGGTGGGTTTTTCGGCCAATTTAAGGCAGGATATGTACGACAACGTGCAGACCTTCGCGTTTTCCAACATAGACAAATTTTCCACGGCGTCGATAGTCACCCGCCTTACGACGGACGTGACCAATATCCAGAACGCCTATCAGATGCTCATTAGAATGGCGATACGCGGTCCCGTCATGCTGATTTTTTCGATGATAGTTTCGTTCAGCATAAACTCGACTATTGCGTTGATTTTCCTCGCCGTCATACCTGTTATGGCGCTGCTGCTCTATCTGATTATCAGAAAGGTAAACCCCGTTTTCAACCGCGTTTTCCATACTTACGATAAGCTGAACAACGTGGTTCAGGAGAACGTCAGGGGAATTCGCGTAGTGAAATCTTTTAACCGCGAGGACTACGAAACAGACAAATTCAAGGAAATCTCAAAGGATATTTATTCGGACTTTGCCAAGGGCGAGCGCCTGCTCGCGTTCAATTCGCCCATCATGCAGTTCTTTATGTACGCCTGCATGCTGTTGATATCCTGGATAGGCGCAAAGGCGATTGTTGCAAGCGGCAATCAGGAGCTTATGGGCATGACCACGGGCGATCTTACGGCGCTGTTTTCGTACGCAACGCAGATACTTACCAGCCTTATGATGCTCTCCATGGTCTTTGCAATGCTGACAATCTCCATTGCCTCCGCGCGGAGAATTGCCGAGCTTCTGGAGGAAAAGACGGACATATCCAATCCCGAGAACCCCGTAACTACGGTCAAGGACGGCTCTATTTGCTTTGAAAACGTGGACTTCGTCTACGCGAGCAAGGCGGACAAAAAGGTGCTGGACAACGTTAGCTTTTCCGTGGCGTCGGGCGAGACGGTGGGGATTATAGGCGGCACGGGTTCGTCCAAATCCAGCTTGGTTCAGCTGATTCCCAGACTCTACGACGTGAGCGGCGGCACTCTGACTCTGGGCGGCGTAGACGTGCGGGACTACGACCTGAACACCCTCCGCGACAGCGTGGCTATGGTTCTGCAGAAGAACGATCTGTTCTCGGGCACGATTAAGGAGAACCTGCGCTGGGGCAACGGGGACGCGACCGACGAGGAGATAGAACAGGCCTGCCGACTCGCCTGCGCCGACGACTTTATCCAGACCTTCCCCGACAAATACGACACGTATATCGAGCAGGGCGGCGCGAACGTTTCGGGCGGACAGAAACAGCGCTTATGCATTGCCCGAGCCCTGCTTAAAAAGCCCAAGGTGCTTATTTTAGACGACTCCACGAGCGCGGTCGACACCAGGACGGACGCGTTCATTCAGCGGTCGTTTGCCGAATACATTCCCGACACTACCAAAATAGTCATCGCCCAGCGCATAAGCTCGGTGGAGCATGCGGATAAGATAATCGTGCTTGACGGCGGAAAAATAGTCGCTATCGGTACCCATCAGGAGCTGTTGAAAACCTGCGATATCTACCGCGAAGTGTACCAATCGCAGGTTAAAGGAGGGGAAAATGAATAAGAAAAGTCTTACTTTTACGGATAAATCGTCCAACGCCGCCTTGCCCAAGGTGCGCTTTGACTCTAAAACGCTGTTTCGTCTGCTCTCGTATATGAAGGGCTACAAATGGCAGCTCGTAACCGTAGCCGTCTGTATTCTGTTGAGTGCGATAGCCTCCGCGCTCTCGTCGCTGTTTTTGCAGACGCTCATCGACGACTACATAACTCCCCTGCTCGGACAGTCCGCGCCCGTCTTTACGGGGCTTTTGAAGGCGCTTGCCGTAATCGGGGTAGTGTATCTGGTCGGCGTGCTGTCAACCCTGTTTTACAACCGCATAATGGTCACGATTGCGCAGGGTACGTTAAAAAAGATCCGCGACGAAATGTTTGAAAAGATGCAGCGCCTGCCCATACGCGTATTCGATTCGCGTTCGCACGGCGATATAATGAGCTTATACACCAACGATACGGACACCCTGCGGCAGATGATTGCCCAGTCCATGGCTCAGCTGATATCGTCGGTGTTCACGATAGTCACGGTGTTTATCTGCATGCTGTACGTCAGCGTATGGCTGACCGTCGTCGCCGTCGTCGTTATGCTGTTGATTTTACTCATTGTAAAGCAGGTTTCGGGCAAGATAGGCGTGTTCTTTGTTCAGCAACAGAAGACGCTTGCCGACGTAAACGGCTACGTGGAAGAGATGGTCAACGGGCAGAAGGTGGTAAAGGTATTCTGCCACGAGGAGAACGTCAAGCGGGAACTGCGCGAAAAGAACGGGGCGTGGGCAAAGGCGGCTTCGAGCGCGAACGGATACGCAAACTCCATGATGCCCATGATGAACGCGCTCGGCTACGTTCAGTACGTAATAATCGCCGTCCTCGGCGCGTATATGGCTATTTCTGGTACGATGAATCTGGGTCTGACGGGTACGGGAACGCTCACGCTCGGCATGATTGCGTCCTTCCTGACCCTGTCGAGAAACTTCACCAACCCCGTCTCGCAGATTTCAAACCAATTCAATTCCATAGTCACCGCCCTGGCTGGCGCTTCGAGAATTTTCGCCTTTATGGACGAGGACGCCGAAGCCGACGACGGCTACGTTACGCTCGTAAACGCTAAAGAGGAGGACGGCAGACTGGTCGAAGCGGAGGGCAGAACGGGAACGTGGGCGTGGAAGCATCCCCACGGCGACGGGATGGTTACCTATACCAAATTAGAGGGCAGAGTGGTGTTCGAGGACGTGGATTTCGGATACGTTCCCGAAAAGCAGGTTCTGCACGGCATCTCGCTGTACGCCGAGCCCGGTCAGAAAATAGCTTTCGTCGGCGCGACGGGCGCGGGAAAGACGACCATTACCAACCTCATCAACCGCTTTTACGATATTGCCGACGGCAAGATCCGCTACGACGGAATCAACGTTAACAAGATTAAAAAAGCCGACCTTCGCCGCTCGCTGGGAGTGGTTCTGCAGGACGTGAATCTGTTTACGGGCACGGTCATGGAAAATCTGAGATACGGCAACCCCGACGCGACCGACGAGGAGTGCATAGCCGCGGCTAAGCTCGCCAACGCCGACTCTTTTATCCGCATGCTTCCCGACGGGTACGACACCGTGCTCAAGGGCGACGGAAGCGGTCTTTCTCAGGGGCAGAGGCAGCTGATATCCATTGCGAGAGCCGCCGTATCCGATCCGCCCGTCATGATTCTGGACGAGGCGACCTCGTCGATAGATACCCGAACTGAGGCGCTGGTTCAGGACGGAATGGACAAACTGATGAAGGGCAGAACGGTGTTCGTCATTGCGCACAGGCTCTCCACCGTCCGCAATTCCGACGTGATTATGGTGCTGGACAAGGGCAGGATTATCGAGCGTGGAAATCACGAAAAGCTCATTGAAGAAAAGGGAACCTATTATCAGCTCTACACGGGCGCGTTTGAATTGGAATAAAAGTTTCAACCGTTTTAAGAGTGCGCCTTGGCAGGGAACGTATTACCGGCTCTGCACGGGCGCGCTTGAATGGGAATAGGAGTTTCAACCGTTTTAAACGGCGTTCGTGCGCAGTCTGATTTTGCTCAGCTTGATTTTGCGGGCGCGCGGCTTTTTAAGCCGCGCGCCCTTTCCGTATTAAAATAAACAAGACCTCTTATATAAGCCTTCGGAGCGCCGTAAATTACAGAAAAGAATGAAAAATTAAAAAAAAATTCAAAAAAATTTTATAAATATTTTTTTATTTATTGCATCGGTTTGCAGGCGTAAAAAAGGGTTGATTTTGTCCTGTTGTGACGGAGCTTGAAATTAAATTACAAAAATTTTTCAGGATAAGTTATAAATTTTCTTTTGTTTTTCGCGGCAAAAAACGGCATTTTCGGAAAATTTTTTCAGTTTATTTTTAGTTTATAATCACATTTATCATTTTGTATTGTTATTTTAATGCGTACTGTACCGTTTTTAAAGGCAGACCGGAATAATCCGTCGCAACCTGACGGGGTTCGCTCTGAAAAAGTCGCTTAAAATCACTCCCGACAGAGGGCATAAACAGGGGATAGCCGTTCAGGTTCCGCCCGTTTGCGTGCCCGTCTGCGGAACAAAAAACCGACAGTTATTATATAAGGAATATTGATATGGAATTGAAAAAAGTATTTAAAAACCCTCAGATAGAGGTGATCAGGTTTGATTCGAGGGACGTAATCACCGAAAGCAGAATGTACACTACAACCCGTAGTTATTCGATAGAGTCGATAAAAGACATCTTTAATTATAAGGTAAATTGACGCTGAAAAATCGGATTTTCGAGGAAAGGTTATGAAGTGTTTAAAGAATAAATCAATTATTGCGGCAGGACTCACCGCGCTGTCGGCGCTCGCGCTCGGCGTTGGCGTAATTTCGTCCGGCACGGCAACCGGGGTCGGCCCGGAATTCATCGGTTCGTATAACCTTACGGCTTATGCCGAAGAAAGTTCTTCGTCAAGCGTAGACCGGATCACCGTAGCGGGTAAGGAAGTTGACTTTATCAGTAGCGCGCAGTTTCTCTCCGATAACGGCGACTACGCCCTTTGCCTTACGGTTATAGATATGGCGGATTTCGGAGCTGATTTTACTGCTTCTCTTCAGGTCGGCTACGAAATAGCCGAGGATTTGTTTTTCAACGGCAACGATAGCGGACTTTCCAACGTAGTTTACAGCTCGCTCACGTTCGCAAACGGCTCGCTGAGCGTATCCGACCTCTCGCTGTCGGACAGCTTTAAATTGCCCTATTTTATAGTCGCCGAAGTTCCTGTAATCAACATCAACAACGAGATTTTTAATTTTATTGTTGCAGAAAAGCATAATACCGAACCCGTAAGCGGTCAGGCGGCAACCTGCACGGTGGACGGCTGGAAAGATTATTACGTCTGTGTGGACGACAACAAGTATTTTACCGACAGTTGGGGCTTACACGAGATTGCAGACCTTGAAGCCTGGAAGACGGGCGACGGCAAGATCGGAGCGTTCGGTCACACCGAGGTTACGGAAGAGGCTATAGCGGCAACCTGTACCGAGGCGGGCTTAACCGAGGGCAAGCATTGCTCGGTCTGCGGCGAAGTTCTGGTCGCCCAGAGCGAGGTTAAAGCGCTCGGACACACCTATTTAGACGGGTATGAAGACGAATACTGCACCGTCTGCAACGACCACAAGGAAGTTGTAAAGACGGTCAACGGCGTAAACTATACGCTTGCCTACGACACCGAAAGCGGCGTCAGCCGTTACTTTATCGCAAGCGGCAAGGCGGAAGATTTCAATGCGCTCTACACGGGCGACGGCGCGCAGACCTTAGTGCTTGAAAACGAGATAGACGGCTTCCCCGTGACCGAGATTGCCGAAAGCGCCTTTGCGAACACCGACGGCAACCCGATAAAGAGCGTTATAATCCCTGCAAATATCACGAAAGTAAATAATTACGCGTTCCTCGACAACTACGGTATTGAAAGCGCGGTATTCCTTGCGGATACGGTCTATGTTACGGGCAGCTTCAAAGAGGGCGAAGAGGGCAACAACACTCCCTTCTACGGCTGTTCTACGGAGTCGGGCGGCACTAAAACCGAAATGGCAATTTACTTTAACACCGTAATATACAACGGTTCTTCAACGGATTTGCGTTGGACCAGACTCCGCCGTTTCGAGGCTTCGTGGCTTATCTATCACCGTCATTTCATCGGCAACGATCCCAGCGGTTCTTACAACTATGGCGGCGGCGGTACGCTCTATTCGAATGCTCTGGATAATTATGCAAATTGGTCTTACGTAGATCTCACCGTAAACAACAATACGGCAGACGCTTACGATTTCGAATCCGTCGTAAAGGGCTACGTTACCGAAGGCTTGAATCCCGAAAAGATTTATAACGCGGAAGATATCCGCAGCTCTGTTCAGTCCGAGCTCGACGTGCTCAGCACCAATGAAGAAAAGTGCCTTAAGTATCAGGTGACGGTCGAAAGCTTTAAAGATGCATTCGGTACAACTCAGATAGTAGTCAACGTCGACCAAGCCGAAACCGTATATTACCTTATAACGCTTACAAGCGCAACTGTGAACGACAACGGCGACGCGGTCGGCGGAATATCCGTAACGGGCGATTATAAGGAATACAACGACGCAATTTACGCGGCGAACGTAACCCTTACCTCTGACGAGGTCACGGGCTATCAGTTCGGCAAATTCGTATGCAACGGCGTTGAGGTCGGCAAAGATTCTTACAATTTCACGTTGAACAGTGTTTGTCAGGTAAGCGTTTACTATGATGAAAAGCCCATTACTATAAACGTAATAAGCGCAGTTCCGTTTGCTCACTCGGGCAGCGGGTACGAAAGCTCTGCTACGGGCGTTGAAGTAAGTATCAGCAAGGACAACAGTACAATTCTTCCCACGGCGGAAGGCTACGTATTCCTCGGCTGGGCGCAGAAGGTTGGCGAAAGCCTTGAATTCACGGCTATCGGCACGGAGGACGGCGCAACCTATTACGCAATCTGGGGAGTAAACAATAATTCTTCGGTAAACGTATACTCCTCTAACCAAAGCGGCACTCTTCCTCAGGATTTGACGGCGACCGACGGCACGTTCTATAAGTGGTATGCGGACGCGGCGTTCTCAACCGAAGTTTCGGCTGTTTCCGCTCAAAATACCGTGCTCTACGCAAGATGGCAGTATACTCTCAATGTTACCGGAACGGTTACTTCGAGCTATTATTCAAAGGAAATAACGATTAACAATACTAAACAGGAGAGTTATTCCTTAACCGTACTCGAAGGAATTGAAATTTATATATATGAATCTGAGGTCAGCAAAGTTTACTATATTTATCAATATAATCAGGATACGGACGATACTATGATTGTGAATGAAATGCGTATTAAGACGAAGTCCAGCTGGACTGCAAGCAATACCACAAAGGACGTAACGGTAAGTATCGACGGCATTAAAACTACGGATTTCGGATCGGAAAACAGAATTGCAGTCAGCAGTTCGCTTAACGTAAATATCAATTATTGATTTATTTGCAGTTATTAATGACAAAGCCGCGCGGCAATTATGCCGCGCGGCTTCGTTTTTTAAGTTTTATTTTATCAGAATAAATTATTTTGTTGATATTTAAACAAGTTTATTGTATAATTTAAACAAAAAACTTGGGCGTTGCACGTATGAAAAAGGTCGATTCGGGAGAATTTTATAGCGCAAAACAAGATAACGTCTTTTCTGAGTATAAGCCTTATCGCGCCGAAGAGTACTATTCCGCCGAATTTTCCAGGACCCCGAAAGAGATTAACCGGTATAACGAGTCGTTCAATAACGAGGGCGTGCAATCGACTAAGAGCGAAAGTTCGGAGTCCTTGGACGCCAACGATATACGGAGGCAGTACGATAATCTGAGCCGGACCGACTCCGCGGAGACGACCGATACCACCGCTTCGACCTCGGGCTCGGGCGCAAACGCTCCGACCTCGGGCGCGAACGTGTCGCAGACTGCCAACACCGCATTGAGCGGCGCCACCGCGACTGCGGGCGGAGCAACCGCAGGAGCTACCGCCGTGGCGGCTGTCGTAATCGTATCAGCGGCGGTAACGGGCGGTTTTGTCGCCGATTTCAACAGCTATATCGAAAACTTTACGGGTGCGGACTACGTGGCTATCACCGTCGATATGGACGAGATTCTGTCTCAGGCGGATAAGAGCTACGGTCTTAGCGCGGACAATTTCTCAATCGAGCTCTCGGACGGTTCGGCTACGCGCAAAATCGCGCTTGTCGGCGGCAAGCACAGCTATTTATTGACAGGTCTGCAACCCGATAAGACCTACACTTATAACTTCGTCTGCAACAACCCCTCTCTGGGCAGCAACTCAAACTGCTGTTCCCAGACGTTCACCACGCTGAGCGTCGGCGAGCCTGAGTGCGTCCTGGACGAGCTGAACAACTACGTCGTTTACGACGAGGTCTCTCAGTCTGCGTCCGTATTCTATTCGGTCTATCTCTCGGACTATGAACGCAAGTACGCCGAGTCCACGCTCTATTTATGCAGCAGCGAGCAGACCGACCTTTCAGATATAAAGCATACCGTATATTCCGACGACGCGCTCGACGGAAATAATTTTTTTATGGGCGAGGTTGACGGCGTCACCTGTGACGAGCTGTATCTCTACGTCGTGGGCGAAAGGGAAACCGAGTACGGCGCGGAGCCCGTTGAACTCTTCTCTTACAAATTCAATATAGAGCTTCCCGAAGAGTGGCAGACGGCAAAGAGCCCTGCGTTTGAAGTGGATGAAAGCTCGGAAGTTCTTTCCTGCCTGCCCGACAGGTTGAGCGTAAGCGGAAGCATTTCCGACTTCAACGACTCGTATACCTATTTTGCATATATCGGGCAGTACGGCGAGGGCGGAACTGCGCTTTCAGAGCGCGAAGAGGTTGCGCTTTCGATAGACAGGAATAATATGACTTTCAGCCTTGAGAGCGGGGCGTATTACGGGGTTAAAAATTATAAATACGTAATCTGCGCGCGGGACGGCGAGGGCAACGAAGCGACCGTCTACGACAGCGGACTTAAGCCGTTTACCGCAAGTCAGGACTACGGCGCAAGCTATATAAAGGTCGAGCCTGCGGACGCGGTTTACGACTACACTGCGGAAAAGATAACCGTAACCGTTGACCCTGAATTTACCTCGGAGTATAGCAACTATTCGTATAAACTGGAAGTTACAAACAGCCGTGGCGAAGTTTACGGCGAGTATACGGGTACGGGCGTAGCCGTGATAGAAATTACCGACTTTACAGGGCTTGATAACATAAACCTTAAATATTACGATATAGGCGAATTTGCAGGCGGTGAAGTGGAGTATGCAGTCCGCTATACGACTGCCTTCGTGGAGTTCGGTTATATCTTCCTTGGAATCGGAACGAGCGTGATAAGCGGTCAACCCGATAAAATTACGGTTTGCGGACATTTGGAAAAGATCAACGAAGCGTTTACGTATTCCGCATACGTCGTGCAGTATGCCGAGGACGGCACCGCGCTATGCGAGAGGCAGGAAGTTCCGCTTGAAATATTTGATACGACGATGGGTTATGCCCTTGAATGCGGGGCGTATTACGGGGTTAAAACGTTTAGATACGTAATCTATACCCAAGATAACGTCGGTAACGAAGTGACCGTCTTTGACAGCGGCGAGCGTCCGTTTGTTTCAGAGCAGACGTATCAGGCAAGCTATACCAAGGTCGAACCTGAAAACGCGACAATCGAATACGGCGAGAGCGGCGTTACAATAACCGTAGACCCTGAATTTACCTCGGAATATAGCAATTACAGTTATAAATTAGTAATTACCAACAGTCTGGGCGAAGTGTTCGGCGAGTATACGGGTACGGGCGCAGCCGTCATTGAAATAGAGGACTACGTCGGGCTTGACGAGATAATCTTCACCTACTACGACTTGGGCGAGTTTGCAAGCGGCGAAAGGGTGTTTGCAAGTCACTCCACCACGGGCATTACGGGTCAGGCATACTTTACGGTTGCCGATAGCTCGGTAGAGGCTATTTGCCTGCCCGACGGTATAACCGTAAACGGAAGCATTGAAAAATTCAATAAAAACTATACATATTACGCGTATATAGAGCAGTATGACAACTACGGAGTTGCGCTGTGCGAGAGTCAGGAAGCCGCAATATCGATCGATACCGAGAATATGACCTACCGTCTGGAATGCGGCGTATGTTACGGAGTTAAGAACTATAAGTTCGTAGTCTTTACGCTGGACGAAGACGAGAACCAGATAATTGTCTACGACGGCGGAATAAATGCGTTTACCGCAAGTCAGGACTACAGCGCAAGCTATACCAAGGTTGAGCCTGAAAACGCGACAATCGAATACGGCGAGAGCGGCGTTACAATAACCGTAGACCCTGAATTCACCTCGGAGTATAGCAATTTCAGTTATAAATTAGTAATTACCAACAGTCTGGGCGATGTATTCGGCGAGTATACGGGTACGGGCGTAGCCGTCATCGAAATAGAGGACTACGTTGGATTGGACGAGATAAACTTCACCTACTACGACTTGGGCGAGTTTGCAAGCGGCGAAATGTCGTTTGCAAGCCATACCACCACGGGAATTACGGGTCAGGCATACTTTGCGGTTGACGATAGCTCGGAAGAGGAAATCTGCCTGCCCGATGGTATAACCGTAAACGGAAGCATTGAAAAATTCAATAAAAACTATATATATTACGCGTATATAGAGCAGTATAACGACTACGGAGTCGCGCTGTGCGAGAGTCAGGAAGCTTCGCTTTCGATCGATACCGAAAATATGACCTATTGCTTGGAGAGCGGCGTATGTTACGGGGTCAAGAACTATAAGTTCGTAGTCTTTACGCTGGACGAAAACGAGAACGAGATAATTGTCTACGACGGCGGAATAAATGCGTTTACTGCAAGTCAGGATTACAGCGCAAGTTATACCAAGGTCGAGCCTGAAAACGCGACAATCGAATACGGCGAGAGTGGCGTTACAATAACCGTAGACCCTGAATTTACTTCGGAGTATGGCAATTACAGTTATAAATTAGAAGTTACCAACAGTCTGGGCGAAGTGTTCGGCGAGTATACGGGCACTGGCGCAGCCGTTATTGAAATAGCGGACTACGTCGGACTTGACGAGATAAACTTCACCTACTACGACTTGGGCGAATTTGCAAGCGGAGAAATGTTGTTTGCAAGCCATACCACCACGGGAATTACGGGTCAGGCATACTTTGCGGTTGACGATAGCTCGGAAGAGGAAATCTGCCTGCCCGACGGTATAACCGTAAACGGAAGCATTGAAAATCTAAACAGATTCTATACCTATTACGCTTATATAGAGCAGTACAACGACGACGGAGTTGCACTGTGCGAAAGTCAGGAAGCCGCAATAACGATTGATACCGAGAATATGACCTATTGCTTGGAGAGCGGCGTATGTTACGGAGTTAAGAACTATAAGTTCGTAGTCTTCGCGCTGGACGAAGACGAGAACCAGATAATTGTCTACGACGGCGGAATAAAGGCGTTTACGGCAAGTCAGGACTACAGTGCAACCTATACCAAGGTCGAACCCGCGGATGCTGGCATAGAATACAGTGAAAGCGGCGTTACAATAACCGTTGACCCTGAATTCACCTCGGAGTATGGCAATTACAGTTATAAATTAGAAGTTACCAACAGTCTGGGCGAGGTTTACGGCGAGTATACGGGCACGGGCGTAGCCGAAATCGAAATAGAGGACTGCGTCGGGCTTGACGAGATAAACTTCACCTACTACGACTTGGGCGAGTTTGCAAGCGGAGAAACGGCGTTTGCAAGCCACTCTACAGAGGGCGTTGCCTTCTGCGTGCCTGAGGTCAGATTTGCAGAGGCGTACGGCTTTAACGGGCAGTACTTCACCCTTTCCTACTCCTGCGATATGATCTACGACTACGCGCAGGCGAGCATGGATATCGAGATAAGCGACGGCGTCAACGTATACGTCAAGCACGTTGAAAGCGTATCTGCCGAGGGCGTTATTGTTCTGGACAATATCGAAGGCGAACCCGGCAACGTGACTGTTTCGGGAACGCTCAGCTTTAAGGACAACCAGTCGGACGGAGAAACCCGCTCTGTAAGCGTAAATCCTGCTGAATACGCAATGAATTACAGCTTTGAAGTGACCAAGGTTCTGGCGGACGTGTCGGGCTATTCAGTCGAAAAGATGCTCGTAACGTTGAACTTCGACTATCAGCTTCCCGAAGGGTATAAGATTAAGATAACCGATACAGCGAATTCGCTCGATAAGACCGTAGAATTGACGGATGAGTACTCTTTCAGCGATCTGGAAATTAGTGCGGACGTGAACTTAACCGTTCAGGTTACTGACGGCGACGGCAACGCCTGGGGCGAACCCGAGACGGTAGCTATATCCAAGTCGGCGGCGGGGGCGGAGTACGTTTCGCCCACGATGAGTTGCTCCAATCCTTTCGAAGCGGTCGTAACCTATAACGCCGACGGAACGGTCAATATCTACCGTCAGATAATCCCCGACGCCTACGGCAGAGATACGGTTTCTGACGACGAAAGGGTATACTACAACGCCTACCTGCAGGGCTATTACCTGAATTCCGACGGCGCCGTCTATACGGAAGGCTACGACGTGATCGGCAGGGGCAAGTATGCGTCGATCGAAAATATTCCCAAACAGAACTATTTCCTTATCTATTATATGATGTTCGACTATAACGGCGTAAGCTACGTAATGTATGCGGAGATGCCGTCGGGCTCGGTCGAGACGGTCTACGACTGCGCGTCGGTTACGGCGGGTGTTTCCGGCGGACAGACGACCTTGACCGTCAGCGTGTCGGCGTCGGGCAGGATTGCAAATAAGATTATAATAGACGGCGTTGAGTACGAATACGACGACTATTCGGACGAAAGCGCATACGGGCTCACGCTCGTTCTCGACGGCGAAGTAAGCGTTGGCGAAGCGATCATTCTGTTCACCAAACAGGGGGACAACTACGATACGTACGTTGAAAGCGGCGAAATAACTATGAAAGGAAGCAAATACGACGAACACACCGTCACGGTGATTGCGGAGTATGCTTAACGGAGGATAAAAATGGAAAAGCACTCTATTGACAGAACCAAGGTAAAAAAGGCGCTGAAGATTGCGAGCGTAACGGTATTCTCGCTGTTTATAGCGTTCTTTATAATCGGCGTAATTATCGAAGCGGCTGCGCCCGACCTCCCCTTTTCCCAGTGGGTAAAGGAGAATATGTGGGACGTAACCACTCTGCCCGAGGCGTGGAATTCGCATAAAAAGACGGTTATACATTGCCTGATACTAATTTCCGTCATATTCTCCGTGAGCGCGCTCTTGCGACTCGTGTTCAAGAATATGATGAAGAAGAGCAACCGCGCAAAGACGGTCATAACTCTTTTGGACGGACTGATTAAATACGGCTCGGCGCTCGCCCTCATCTTCCTCGTGTTGCAGGCGTTCGGCGTAAACACCGCCGCAATCTGGGAATCCGTCGGCATCATTACGTTGATTATAGGTCTCGGCGCACAGTCGCTCATCGCCGACATTATCGCGGGCGTATTCATTATATTCGAGGACGAATACAGCGTCGGCGAGATAGTGTCGATAGACGATTTCAGAGGCACCGTCTCCGAGATAGGCATAAGAGCGACCAAAATTCTCGATATGGCGGGCAATATAAAGATAATAAACAACTCCGACATCAAAAACGTAGTCAACCTTTCAAGGGAGCTCTCGCTTGCGGTTGTCGATTGCGAGTTCCCCTACGACGTGCCTTTGGAGTTCGTTGAAAAACTGCTCAAGGACAATTTAAACGAGTTCAGGGCGAAGATCCCCGCAATAGTCGAAGGACCTTTCTACAAGGGCGTGTCCGCATACGAGGCGAGCAACGTGGCAGTAAAGCTGGTTGCCAAGTGTACGGAAGAGGACCGCTATCAGGTACAGAGAGACATGTTGAGAGAATACCGCCAGCTGTTCGTTGCCCACGGCATAGACCTCAGCTACGACCAGGTGGTTATCAATCAGCCTGTAAAGAGCGAGATTAAGGCGACGAAAAGGATCAAGCAAGAGGCGGAAGAGTTCATCGCAGAACAGAAGATTGCCTCGGAAGGAATAGAAGAACAGCAACACGACTGACGCGCCGTGGTGCTTCGGCGGGCGTGTATCTTTCCGCAGGTACGTGCCCCATAGGGTGAAATTATATGAATAAAAAAGATATTCTGGTAATTGACGAAAACAAGACCGACCGTGAAACGCTAGTTGACATACTCAAGGACAAATACGGCGTGTTACAGGCGGAAAACGACGAAGAGGCGCTTGAGCTTCTGAAAGAAAGAGAGGGTATAGCGTTAATTTTAATGGACGTTAAAACGCCTGCATCCGGCGGCGCCCTGCTCGACAGAATCAAGGAAGACAAGGAGCTTTCTCTCATACCCGTAATAGTGCTTACGCAGGGCAACAGCGAAGAGGACAAGGTAAACGCGCTTGCGCACGGCGCAACCGACTTTGTACCCAAGCCCTACCGTCCGCAGGTAATTCTGCACCGCGTGGAGGGCATTATAAAGCTGAGAGAGACCGCCGCAATGGTCAACCAGCTGCGCTACGACAGGCTGACGGGCATCTATACGAAGGAGTACTTTTTCGAAAAGGTTCAGGAGCGTCTGCAGGAAAATCCCGACAAGGATTACTGCATAGTTTGCTCCAACATTGAAAATTTCAAGCTGTTCAACGACGTATACGGCGTGGATGCCGGCGACGAGCTTTTGAAGGAAGTTGCAGGCGTAATGCGCAAGATGGTGGGCAACAGCGGCGTGTGCGGAAGGTTCTCCGCGGACAGGTTCGTCTGCCTTCAGGAGACCCAAAGGGAAAAGGCGGACAGGGATAATTTCGGCAATTTCAGCCAGATAATCTCGCCCAATATGAAAAAGGTGGTAATGCGCTGGGGTATCTACGACATACGCGACCGCTCCCTTCCCGTAGACCAGATGTGCGACAGGGCGATGCTCGCCGTAAACAACATCAAGGGCACTTACAACCAGTTTTTCGCCGTCTACGACGACGTCCTGCGCGATAAGCTTTTAATGGAAAAGGCTATAACCGACGCAATGGAGGGCGCGCTGGCAAGGAGGGAGTTCGTATTCTACCTTCAGCCCAAGTACAGCCTTACCGACAATTCTTTAGTGGGCGCAGAGGCGCTTGTGCGCTGGCAGCATCCCGTCTACGGAACCATTCAGCCCAGCGTATTCATTCCGCTGTTCGAAAGGAACGGCTTCATCTCCCGTCTGGACAGGTACGTCTGGGAACAGGTCTGCGTGAAGCTCAAGGAGTGGAAGCAGAAGGGCTATCCGCTCGTGCCCGTGTCGGTCAACGTTTCGCGCGTGGATATTTTCAAACAGGACATAGAGGAGAGCTTCAAGTCGCTCATCGACGATTACGGCGTCGACCCCTCCTTCATTCACCTTGAAATAACCGAGAGCGCCTACTCCAAAAATCAGGAGCAGATTATAACCACGGTAAACAACCTGAGAAATATCGGGTTTGATATAGAGATGGACGACTTCGGAAGCGGCTATTCGTCCTTAAGCATGCTCAGCAAAATGAAGCTGGACGTGCTTAAACTGGATATGAAATTCGTCCGCAACGAGACGGCAAAGCCGCTTGAACACAGCATCCTCAGCGACGTTATCAATATGGCGCACAGGCTGAACCTTAAAGTCGTTGCCGAGGGCGTGGAGACGAGGGAGCAGATGCGCAGACTCCAGATGGTAGGTTGCGACTACGTTCAGGGCTTCTTCCTTGCAAAGCCGATGCCCGTCGGGCAGTTTGAACAGCTTCTTTCGGTTCAGCATGCAGACGTGTCTATTCCCCGCAACAAATCGCTCTTTGCCGAGTCCGAAAAATTCACCGTGCTCATCGCCGACGAGGACGATATCTTCTGTGGAAAGGTCAGCGCGACCTTCAGCGACGAGTATAACGTCATTCGCACTGCGGACGCGCAGACGGCGATCGACAGCGTCAACCGATACGGCGAGGAGATAGCCGCAATAGTTTTGAGTATGTCCCTGCCCGACGAAGGCGCGGCGAGGATTATGCGTTGCTTAAGGAGCGAATCGGGATACTGGCAGATTCCCGTGCTGGCGACCATTCCCAGCAGCTCGCACATGAAGGAGATGACCTTAGCTTTAGAGGCGGACGACTTCTTATGCAAGCTTCACCCCGTTTTCGACCTGCGCAAAAAGGTACAGCGGCTTGTGGACGTAACCGTGACGCACAGGCAGGTAAATTCCCTGTTGAACGAGGCGCATCACGACTTTATGACGGGACTTTTAAACCGCAGAGGACTGAGCGCGGCAATGGAGCAGCTCCGCAGGGAGCGCACGCCTATCGCGCTGTGTATGTTCGATCTGGACAATCTTAAAAAGGTCAACGATACCTACGGGCACGACGTGGGCGACAGAATGATTTCGGCGTTCTGCGATTTATTAAAGCGTTGCACCCGAAGCGACGACCTTGTGTGCCGCTACGGCGGAGACGAGTTTATCGTAATATTCAAGCGCATTTCGGAGGAGGCTGTTACCAAGAGGGCGAACGAAATCTGTTCCAAGTGCCGCGAAAGCTACATAACCGAGGGGCTTACGCTGTCCTGCTCGGGCGGTATAGCCGTCTGCGGCAAGGACGAAATCGCCTCGGCAGACCTTATCGAGCGCGCGGACGAGGCGCTGTACAGCGTAAAGCGCACCAGTAAAGGCTCCTGCGGTATGTGGGGCAAAGATTAAAAGCCTTGCGGGCGGGCTTTCCGTAATACGTGCAGACTCTTCGTAAACCGATTAAATAATCGTCAGGTTTTAAATCCGATCGGGCAAAACGTATTTATATATAAGGAAAAAGACGTATTCGCAATTTAATCAGGAAAAAATATAAAAAATTAATCGGGATAAAAAATAAAAAAATACCGCCGTACCTTGCGTTTGCAAGGTACGGCGGTTTTAATGTTACCGTCATTAAAAACTGATACAGGCTTATGAAGGGGGGTACACAGTGTTAGTAAATTCACTCTTTGCCTCTTCATCTTCATCGCTTGTTTCCGAAAGGGTATTATCGGTAAGCGTAACAGTCGTCGCTCCCGTAGTATCGTAAGTTTCATCTACATAAAAATACATTACGCTACTTGTCATTAAAAAATAGACCTGTGTACCTTTTTCATCAGAATCTTTAGACGTATCGAATACAATCTGAAACATATACAAGTATTCCAACGTTTGATATTCGTAGCTATCGTTTGTTGTGCTTACTTTATAAACAAATCTGACTTCACTAATTTCATTGGGTTTCGAAGTACCGATTCCGCCGCTTGCGCCGTTAGCACCTATATCGAGGTAAAGAAGATATGCATTATTACCATCCATTGCACCTATTGCATAATCGCCTGCTTTTAAAGGTATTTCCACATAATAAGCTGTGCCGACGTCTAAAGTTTTACTATACCAATATTTGTCATATACTTTCGTATATCCCGTTTCGGGGGCTGTGCTATCTACAGCTGTCGCACCATATTTATACTTTATATCGCCGCTTGAATTATTCCAGACCGAAGTAATTTCTTGTGTGGAAGCAGTTACTATTTTATTTTCACTATCTCTTGCAACTTCAAGTATGCTGAAATTCGAATATTTTGTTGTGGATGAATTAGATACATAACTACCTAAAACTGCAGTAAGATATCCGGATTGTTTTAAATTGAAATTTATTGCCCTGCTGATAAACTGATACGAATCAATCGTATTTCCGTTTAAGCTAATATTCGTAGCGTCCGTTATCGCACTGCTTGATATAGCAGACGTAAAACGTAAGCCGTAGATTAAGCTGTCTTTATTAGAAAATATATCAATTAAGCTGTCCCTTACAGCTGAATATCTTACGAAATCCGAAGATTGTTTAGTGCCCCCTACAGAAACTTGTACCGTAGCTGTACCGTTTTTGTTATAGTCATCTATTATTCTATAAAACGTTCCGTCTAAGTTAGTTACTAAATCAAGGTTGTTGTTATTATAAGTCAACCCTGAACCGCTTGTGGCACGTAGAGATTTATAAATTGTCTGACTGCTGGTATTAGCAAACGATTGGACTCTGAGTCTTATATGACCCGTGGTTGTGCTAGTTGACGTGGTATCTGCCTGACCACCGACCACATATCCTGTATTGCTTGATAATATTATTTCAGAATTATTATCGGTGTAATATTGATTGATATGAAAACCCGAAGTCGAATTTGTAGTTTCAACATTTGTACCTGTATCAGAAAAAATGGTAGCTAAATCAACGTTAAGTGGCAAATAAGCACCATACATCAAATCCCCATAAGTTGTATCTGAATTTTTCCAGTAAAGTTCATAAGGTGAAGCTGGCTTACCGAATACTAAATTATATCCCGAAGAACTTACCCTATACGCTTTAGTTGGTGCATTTGTATTTCCATATGCTTTAGTTACCATATAGTCTATACGGCGAATTAAATTCATAGTGTCAATACTTCCGCCGAAGCTTGCGCCTGCGCCGCCTGTTCCGCCTTCCGCCGCCGCCCAACCCGTGGAATCTTGGTGATAGTCGCCTATCAGCGAATAATTCGAATGGGCAGAATAAGTATTGGTTTCGCTTAAGCTTAACGTGCTGACGCCGCTGCCTATCGACACCACAGAGCGGTAAACGCCTACGTTTTCAACTGTTCCGCAGACGTAACCTGCAAACAGACCTATCAACGTAGTGGTCGTGCGGGTACGAATGGTAATATTATCAAGGTACAGATTTGAAACGCTTACGTTATTGGGGCAGGTGGTGGTAGCGCCGGGATAATGCCCGATAACGCCAAAAAAGCCCACGATATCCGTATAACCGTCACCGATTGCATTTGTATTTATTTCTGACGGCACGATTGAAACTTCGTTGGGCATTTTATCTGTTTGTTTAACGTTTGAGACGGTAAGATTGGATATGGTATGATTTTCGCCGTCAAGAATACCGATAAACGGGTTTTCCTTGGTCCCGATCGGCGGCAGAACGTAATTCTGCATATCCAGATCGGCGGTTATCTTGAAATAATACTGAGTTGAACCGAAATACCCGTTGTTCTGTAGCCAGGCAAGGTTATACAAGTGGTTGGGTCTGTTTATTTCATACGCCGAATCTGCCGTTGTGCCGTCGCCCGAGGCAAAATAGCTGGCGTAGACTGAACCTGAGACATTCGGTATTTTAACAGTCGTGCCGACCGTCAGCCAACCGAATACGGCTACCGTTGCAGAGATCAGCGCAATTATTAAAGGTAATATTCTATATATAATTTTTTTCACTATTCTGCACCAATATTACGCGATTGAGAAGCTGAAGTCGTATAAGTCGAAGGGGACTGTTTCAGCGTTGCAAACTTCGTTACCGATATTTCGGCTGAAAACTTCGGTTATTGTATCGACGTTGTATTTCAGGACTATGTAAACGGCGTTACCGCTCGTGTCGGTAAACGTATGCTCTTCGCCGAGAGAGATAGAGCTTATAAGCGTTTTATTATCTACAAAGGAATAATCCTCCAGCGTTTCGGGGGGTGTGAACGTAACCGTTTCGGCGGAGCTGTTATACACAATTTCGGAAGAGTCGGAAGAGTCGGAAGAGTCCGAGTAATAAACTTCGAATGCCACGACGCTGCTCAGTGAATTGCCATTCTCCTTAAGCTTGTTATCTTCTTCTTTGGTTGATCCCAGATACACAGTAGCGCTGGTATTTGCGAATACTGTCACGCTGTCGGTTCCTTCAGTCAGGTTGATTTTTATGATAATCTGATAAACGTTGTTATTAAGGCTGTTGTAGGGTTCCATAGTGACGTTGTCAGTGTCGTCGTCAGTGTCGTTGTCGATTTTAACAAACGTATAGGAACCGGAAGAGTCTATTCCACTGTACGTGAAACATTCCACGGTATTGACTACGGATTCGTCGATTTTAATTTCAACGTTCATACCGTCTGCGGAAACCTGGTCGTTCTTTGCAAACCATGCGTAGGTGTTGTCCTGCACTAAATACATGATCGCCGCTACGGTAACGACTATTGCAACAACGCAGGCAATAACAAGCTCTATTAAGTTTTTCAGTTTATTCTTTGCCATATACCTACGCCCCACAACAATCTCTGCGGTTTTTTGCTCTGTCGTGTCTTTTTCCCGTGTGCAGAAAACAAAAAACCGCTATCCCCTCATAACGTTGGGGAAGCGGCACCTGGCTGTCCTTGCGGACCCTATAGTTTTGCGTCGCCGAATTTCTTCGGTTTTGCCTTTGATAGCTTGCGCGTCAGTTATTATATTAATTAGATAATCTATTATCTAATTATATAATATTAAAAATTTGCAATTATGTCAACCCATAGAAAAAATTTTGTTTCAAAAATTTTAAAATGCAAAAAATTAACACGTTAAGAAAACGAAACACTCAAAATATCACCGTTTTTAATAAAATTGTCGCAATTTGCCGAATTTGTTGCACTTTTGTTGCACTTTGTGTGGTATAATATCTGATAATAAGGTATAGAATAATAATTTTTTTCGGAGAGGCGACATATGAACGAGAAAGACAGACTTATTATCGAGGACTACCGCAGGGCGAGGGAAGATTTCGTCAAGCTTGAGGGCGTGGTTTACGAAAAGCTTTGCTCTCTGGTAAAAAATTCGGGGATTCAGACTCTGAGCATAGAGCACCGCGTTAAAAGCGAGCCGAGTCTCGCCGAAAAGCTGGTGAGAAACGGCGACTGGTACCAGAAGTTCGACGACCTGACCGACATTTTAGGCACGCGCGTCATCTGCTTTTTCAACGACGAGGTGGACAAGCTCGGAAAATTGGTCGAGGAAAATTTCACGATAGACTGGCAGAACTCGTCGGACAAGCGCGCGCTCATAAAGGCGAATACGTTCGGGTATCTTTCGCTTCACTATATCTGCTATCTTTCAAAGGATTCGGGCTATCCCGAAAATATCTGCAACAAGAAATTCGAAATTCAGATAAGAACCATTCTGCAGCACACCTGGGCGGCGATAGAGCACGACATCGGTTATAAGAGCGAGTTCGGTCTGCCGAGGGAATACGAAAGGGGCTTTTCGCGCGTGGCGGGACTGCTGGAGGTCGCCGACGACGAATTTATCCGTTTAAGGAACGGAATGAACGCCTATACAGAGGATATAAGGGCGCGGATCAAGGAAAACCGCGCGAGCGACGTGGCGATCAATTCGGTATCGCTGAACGAGTTCGTTCTGCATAATAAGCCCATGTGCGAGCTGCTGGATAAAATCGCAAAGATAAACGGCGCGGAAATAAAGACCGTCTCGCCCGAAAACTATATAGAGCAGCTTAAATGGTTGGGAATAACCACCATCGGCGAGTTGCAGGACCTGACGGGTCGCAACGAAAAGCTGGCGTACGAGCTCGCCGAAAACACCTTAAAAGCCACGGACATAGACATACTTTCGTCCAGCGTGGGATTGTGGTATCTGTGCCGCGCCGAGCTTATAAACAAGAATTACACGGAAGAGCAGATAGCGGGATTTTTAGTGCTTTCGCTCAAGGACGAAGAGCGGGCTAAGCGTCAGGCGAAGAGATTTTACAACAAACACGCAGGAGCAAAGAAAAATGACTGAAGAGGAGCGGTATAAAAGCGCTCTCGCATTCGCAACGGAGAAGCACGAGGGGCAATTCCGCATAGGCGGGCTTGCGTATATAACTCACCCCGTAGAGGTCGCGCGGATAGTTAAGGAAAAGGGCGGCGATTCGGACGCGGTGATAGCGGCGCTTTTTCACGATCTGCTTGAAGATACCGACGCTACCGAAGAGGAGATCGTGCGGTTCGGGAACGAAAGAATTTTAAAAAGCGTAAAACTTCTCACCAAACAAAAGGGTTACGTGATGAAGGATTACGTGGACGGAATAAGGGCGGACCAAACGGCGTTTTTAGTCAAGGGAGCGGACAGATTGCACAATCTGCGTTCGGCAGTATGCGCAGATACGGAGTTCAAAAGAAAATATATCTACGAGACTGTCGACTGGTATCTGGACTTTCTGCCCGAAATACCCGTTGCGGTGAAGAATCTGGTGGAAACGCTCGATACTCCGCTTGTTGATTTACCGTTTATTTACGAACCTATTGAAAATTGGAAAATATAAGATTTCAGGAGATAAAATTATGAACATTCAGAAAGTATTTGAAAACGGAACGCTTTCATTCAGCCTTGAGGGCAGGCTCGACACCACGACCGCGCCCGAGCTTGAGCGCGAACTCGGGGAACTTAACGGCGTTATGGACCTCGTGATCGACATGAAGGGGCTCGAATACATATCTTCCGCAGGGCTCAGGGTTATTTTAAAGGCTCAGAAGATTATGAACACCAAGGGCGCGATGAAGCTTGTGAACGTCGGCGAAAGCATTATGGAAGTTTTCGAAATAACCGGCTTTGCCGACATTCTTACGATAGAATAAGCAAAATCTGAAACGCAGGGTGGATTACTCGTTCCGAATTGAAACGGTCGGAACGGTTTTCCGTGCTGAAAGCAACGCGGGGGCGCAAAAAAAGCTCCGTATCGGAAAAATACGGAGCGGAATAATGTCTGCATAGAAGCGGTTCGGAGCGGATTTAAAGTTTTGCTTTTAATTAATAGCCGTGCGCCTTTGCATTAAAACAGCGCGTTATTTGCATTAAAACAGCGCGTATTCGCGCTGAAAGGGCGTGCCGTTTGCCTTAAAGGGCGCCGTCGTTGGCTTTTAAAAGCGCGTATTTGTGCTGAATAGTGCCGTTTGCGCTGAAAGAGCGCCGTCAGTTGTTTTTAAAGAGCGACGCGGTGGTTATTTCCGCCCAGGAATACTGAGTCATATATTCGCCGCGGTAGGAGTTGACCGCATACGGAATATGCCTTAAAAAATCGTAATAGTCGCAGTCGAACGCATTGCAGTCCAGCGCTATCGTATTTCTGCCCTTGACTATGATATTGGCAGAGTCCGCTTCGGCGAGCGTGCATCTGGCGTCGCTTATAAGATTTCTCAGGTTGCTTCTTCTCGACGGGGTGTCCTGACCGTCCTCCCAGAGAACGCTCATCAGTTCTCCCATCGTAACCGAAGCGCCCATACGGTCAACCAGATAAGCAAGCAGTTCTTTTGCCTTGGCGCGCTTGAAAATCAGCGTCTTGTCGCCAAAGAAAACTCCGAAAGCGCCGAAGCATTGAAAGCGTATCTTTTTTTCGGGTACGGGCTTAATCGGCGTGCGCAGGTGCGCCAACGCGCTTGCAACCGCCTGCGGCGTGGCGGGCTTTAACAGATAGTCGCTTGCGTACAGCCTGAACGCGTCGAGCGCATACTCGGAATAACCCGTAACGAACACGATATTTATGTCGGGCTGGATATCTTTAAGCTGTCTTGCAAGCTCCAGACCGCTTCCGCCGCGCATTCTTACGTCCATAAAGGCTATTTCGCAGTAGTTGTTTCGGACGAACCCGACGGCTTCCCGTGCATTGCGGAATCCGTGAACGTTTGCCTCGGGCGCAACCTTTCCTATCGAATCGGTAATCGTATCGAGGGCAAGTTTTTCGTCGTCGACGGCTATGACGTTCATCAGTTTTCTCCTTTGGGTATTTTTATAATCGCCGTAGTGCCGCAGTCTGGCGAGCTGATTATTTCCAGCGTGCCTTTGCAGAGTATTTCCAGTCTGCTCCTGACGTTGGTGATGCCCACGTGCGACCTTCCGTCGTCGGGAACGCGCTCGGTGTCGAAGCCCACGCCGTTGTCGATAACCCGCACTTCGTAGCGGTCGGGGAATTCCTCCGTGGCGAGCTTTATGTATCCGCCTTCGGGCAGATCGCTCACGCCGTGGGTCACGGCGTTCTCAATGAGCGGCTGAACGGTGAGCGGAGGAATGAAAAATTCGCAGACCTTTATATCGTAGACGACTTCCAGAAGGTCGTCGTAGCGGATCTTTTCCAGGGAGAGATAGGCGTTGATATGCTTGAGCTCGTCCGAAAACGGAATGGGATTGGACTTTTTTATCGAATCGAGGTTTCCGCGGAGGTAACTGGAAAAATCGCTTATCGCCTCCTTGGCTTTTTCGGGCTTGACGTCGCACAATCTGTAGATTGAAGTGAGCGCGTTATACAAAAAATGCGGCTGTATCTGCGAAAGCGCGAGCGTGTTTCTGCTCTCGGAGAGCGCCAGCTCCTGTTCGATTAGCTTTTTCTCCATATCCGCGGAGTGCTTTGCGTTCTGGATATGAATGAGCGTGTATACGAAAATGAGCGAAACCGTAGACGATATGTATACGGGAGTGACGTCCCAGAAATATTGCAGGGGTATGGTAACTATCGGGAGCGCGCCGAACAGAATCCAGGCGAAGGCGTCCTTGAGTTCGAGTATTTTCAGGTTGCGCAGGACGATGACTATAGTTGCGGCGAGCAGGCAGACGTAGCCTATCTGGCTGAAAAAATTCAAAGGTCCGTGAACGTCCTTTCCGTTTTCGTCGTAGCTTATGAACATGCCGTTGAAGGCGTTGATAAACCATAGCAGCGCAAGTATGCCGCAGAAAACGCTGATTACGTGGGCGAACGTGTAGGAAATTTTCTTGCGCTCTGAGACGTACGAAGTAAGGCAGTATGCGTACAGCGCCGTGAGCAGACAGGCGAACGTATCCGACAGGACGGACAGAATTTTAACCGTGACGACCTTATCGGGAGAGGGCTGCGCCAAAAGCAGCCATATGGGCGCGTCGCAAAGCATCATGGCAGTATGCGCGGACAGCGCGCAGATAAGCAATTTTCCCGTGGTATTCTTATAGTTTTTTTCTAAAAAACAGCCTACCAAAAGCACGGTGGTAATGATAGCGGCGAACAGTTCAAGCGCGGCGCTCGTCAGATTAATTTGGTTTAATTGCATATTGGTTACCGCCTTGCAGATAAGGATACTTTCATTATACCACGATTCGTGGAAAAAACAAACGTAAACAGGGCAAAGGACGGGAATTGTCCGATTATATTTTGGGTTCAGAGGGTTTAAACATGAGAATTCTCACGGTGAGCAACAGAATAGACGTGTTGAAAGAGCTGATCGGGCATATCGGGAGGGCGTATCCCGAAGCCGAAGTAATTGGCGAAACCGATCCGCTTATGGCGTGCAAATACGCCTTCAACAACGCCGTGGACGCCGTCTTTGCGGACGCGAATATGAAGCGGATGACGGGTTTACAGCTTATAAATTTTATCAGGCGCGAAAATTCGCAGGCTTTAACCTACCTTGTCGGAAGCGTCGGCGAAATCAACGCCTGCACTCCGTCGGTTGAAAATAACCTTACGGGTATAGTTCTCTATCCGTTTACGGAAGAGTCTTTCACGGGGATTTTAAAAGTATGAGTAACGTTTTCTTTTTAAAAACAGGGCGCGTCGGGAACGGTAATTTCCCGACAAAGGAAGGGCGCTTATGATAACCGTATTGAAACTGGCGGGAGCTACGCTCCTTCCCGTTCTGCTGGCGGCGGGGCTGTATCTGCTTGAAAGAACCCGCTTCGGCAAATGGAATTATTACTTGAAACAGACTGTAGTCGGCGTGCTTTTCGGCGGCGTAGCCGTGCTTGCAACCGAGTTCGGCATACCCGTGGAGGGCGCGACGCTCAACGTAAGAAACGCCGCTCCGCTCGCCGCAGGACTGATATTCGGCGGTCCTTCGGGCATAATTGCGGGCGTAATAGGCGGCGTCTACCGCTGGATTGCAACCTATTGGGGCGCGGGCGAGTTCAGTAAAATAGCCTGTTCGCTCGCGTGCGTTCTCGCGGGACTCTTCGGCGCGGGCTGCCGCAAATTCATGTTCGGCAATAAAAAGCCCTCGCCCGTGTACGGGCTTGCGCTGGGCGTAACCACCGAAGTTTTGCATATGCTGCTGTTGTTCGTGCTGAATATGAACAACGTATATTCGGCGTATAAGATTGTCGCGGTCTGCGCGGTGCCTATGATAGTTTGCTGCGGACTTTCCGTAATGCTTTCGCTCATAGCCGTATCGCTTATCGGCAAGGAAAAGACCGTGGAAAAGAGCCATACCCGCAAGATAGCGCAGGTATTTCAGTTTCTGCTTCTTATCTGCGTGGTCGTGGCTTTCGGGGTCACCAGTTGGTTTACCGCCTCGTTGCAGACGCGCATATCCTACGCCAACGCCGACAGCTTACTGAGCCTGAATATCGCGGACGTAAGGAACGACGTCAACGAGGTCTCGGACGAGCGTTTGCTCACCGTCACCCACGACCTGTCGGGCAAGGCGTCCGCCGCTGCCGACGACGAAGCTCTGCGCGCGATTGCGCAGGAGCACAACGTTGCGGAAATAAACCTCATCGGCGCGGACGGAATAATATACGCAAGCACGGAGGATAGGTACGTCGGCTACGACATGCGCTCGGGCGAGCAGTCGGCTGAATTCCTCTGTCTTTTAAGCGGTCAGGACAGCTACGTCCAGAGCTACCGCCCCATTTCCGCGGACGGCAACGTATCGCGCAAGTACGCGGGCGTGGCGCTTACGGGCGGCGGTTTCGTTCAGGTCGGATACAACGCCGAGCAGTTCCAGTCGTCGCTGTCCGAGCAGATAAGACTGACCGTAAAAAACCGCCATATAGGTAAGGAAGGCGGCATAATAGTCTGCGATGAAAACCTTGTAATTATCAGCGACAACGGCGACCACGACGGCGAGCTGTTGGTAGACAAGAGCGACATAGACATAACTTCCCTGCAGGAGGGCGTGCGCTTTACGGCGACCGTGTTCGGCACTGAAAGCTACTGCACTTACGCCACGTCCGAGGGCTTTTATATAATCGCAGTTCTGCCCGTAAACGAGGCTATGTTCCCGCGCAACATCGCGGTCACGGTGCTCATGTTTATGGAAATTTTAGTGTTCGCCGCGCTGTTCATTCACGTATACTTCCTCATCAAACGGCTGATAGTGGACAATATCCACAAGATAAACAGCTCGCTTGCCCGCATCACGGACGGCGACCTGAACGTTCAGGTCAACGTGCGCGCTAACGAGGAGTTCGCCAGCCTTTCGGACGATATAAACGCCACGGTAGAGACGCTTAAACACTATATATCCGAGGCGGAGAGCAGGATAGACAGGGAGTTGGAGTTCGCAAGGCAGATTCAGCTCTCATCGCTTCCCTCGGTATTCCCGCCCTATCCCGACAGGAAGGAGCTGGATATATACGCGTCTATGGACGCGGCGAAGGAAGTGGGCGGCGACTTCTACGACTTCTATTTCATCGACAACGACAACCTGATATTCCTTGTCGCGGACGTTTCGGGCAAGAGTATACCGGGGGCAATGTTCATGATGCGCGCAAAGACGCTCATCAAAAACCTCGCGGAGAGCGGCAGGAGCATCGACGAGGTGTTCACGCAGGCGAACCGCGCGCTGTGCGAAAACAACCAGGCGGATATGTTCGTCACCGCGTGGATGGGTATGCTGGATCTCAGAAGCGGCGTATTGAGCTACGTCAACGCGGGTCACAATCCTCCGCTCATACGCAGGGCGGACGGCGCTTGCGAATTTTTGCGCACGCGTCCCAACTTTATCCTCGCGGGGATGGACGGAACGCGCTACAAAAAGCACGAAATTCAGCTTTTGCCCGGCGACGAGATTTTGCTCTATACCGACGGCGTGACCGAGGCTACGGACAAGGACGGCGGACTTTACGGCGAAGAGCGGCTCAATAAGGCGGTCTGCGAGAGCCTGCGCGAGCCGCAGAATCTGTGCAGGGCGATCCGCGCGGATATTGATAAATTCGTCGGCGAAGCGGAGCAGTTCGACGACATAACCATGCTGTGCGTAAGGCTGAATTATATCCAGTCGGATAGCCGCATAATACTCACGCCCGATTCGCAATCCGTACCCGCGGCGATGGCTTTCGTGCGCAAAAAGATTTCCGAGCAGGGCATCGGCGAAAAATCTGCGAACAGATTGCAGATCGCCGTGGACGAAATATTGACCAACATAGTAAGTTACAGCGGCGCAAGCAGGGCGGAAATATCCGTTGCGACGGACGGACAGAGCATAACTCTCACGTTCGGGGACGACGGAACTCCCTACGACCCGACCAAGGCAGAAGAGCCCGACGTAACTCTCTCCGCCGAGGAGCGTAATATCGGCGGTCTGGGCATCTTTATGGTAAAGAAAATGGCGTCGTCGGTGGAATACGGATACGTTGACGGAAAGAACCGCCTGACGGTTACGTTTAAATTAAACGCCTAAACAAAACGCCGTTGGCGGCTGCGTTTGAATAATACGCCGCCTTATGTCGTCGCCGGAATAAAGGGCGGCGGTCGAATTGCGCTCCGACTGACGGCGGCGTTGAAAACGGTTGTATTTACGTAAAACGCCGTTGGCGGCGGCATATGTTGGGGTGTTTGTGTCAAAACATGTCGGTTTCCGCAAAAAAATACCGCGGAATACGGCGGGATTAAAATAAAAAACAGGAAGAAAGATTATGAAAATCAGGAAAACCGTTGTAAGTATTTTTACCGTAATCTGTATTCTTTGCGCTGTCGCCTTTGTAGGGTGTGAAGACAGCGGCGGAAATAACGGCGCTGAAAAGGTATTTTATACCGTAACTTTCCACTACAATATGGGATTCGAGACTGACTATACCAGCGCGAGCGTCGAAAGCGGCAGAACGGCGGCGGATAAAGTTCCCGATATGTACAGCTTGGGATACGTGTTCGACGGCTGGTGTACGGACGAACAGCTAACGCAGGATTTCGATATAGAAAACACGCCCATAACTTCGGATATAGCGCTCTATGCGCGCTGGAAGAAGGAAAAGGACAGAACCTGGTTTTTAACTGTTCTCGGCGAGCGCGAAGAGAACGCGGCAGCCGACGGAATAGCGCGGACTACGGTCTCTTATAAGGCGGCGGTTGACGGCGAGAGCGGGCAGAACTGTACCTCGGACGTGGTAGACGGCGGAATAACCGTCGGAAGTTACGACGTGCGCCTGATAATCACAGTCGAATGGTTAGAAAGCGAAATTTTATACGGCGACGGCATAACCGTGACCTCCGAAGTCTATTCGCTCAACGCCTCCGACGGGCTTTCGGCAACGATACGCTTTGTAAACGCGCAGAACCAATTGCATATCTATTCCTTCACCGTCGATAAATACGGATACGTCACGGGTTGCAGCGAAAGGATAGACAACGGCGCGGACGCGGAAAAAACTACGCTGTATCTGATATCTTCCGTACAATACGCCTGATTTTTTATGAAAAAGACGGGTTTAAACGCTTTAGCTCAGACGGGTTTAAACCCTTCAGCGCTACTTAATACGACCAATTAAAAAGATAAAATAGTACGACCGTGTCAACGGTCGGATAAAAAGGAGACTCAATATGAAAAATTTAGCTTCTAAAACTCACGCGGCGCTTTTGCTGATCATCGAACTGATCTGCGGAATCCTCTGTTTCGTTCTGGCTGCGGTTGTAACCGTGCTTCTGATCATGAATGCATTTAACGGCGGATTCGGTTCGGTCGACGATATTACCGTAACAATCGTCGTTCTCGTGATTTTTTATCTGCTGTGCTTAGCCGGCGGCGTCTGGCTGATTTCGCGCTTTATCAAGTGGAAGAAACTGCCCGAAGTCCTGATCGCCGCAGACGACGAAAATCTGTATATCTACACGAATAAGGAAGTTAAAATTGCGTTCGGTGACGTCGAATCGGTCTTTGCAGGACCCGAATCCCTCTTCGTCCAGATTTTCGGCGGCGGATACGGAGTGGTCGAAGTCAATGCGTCGTCAAAGAAATATAAGGTGCGCTTCGTCGACCAGGCGAACACCGTCCCCGACACGGTTATGAGCCTTATTAATAAGCAGGCGTCGGACAACCTGTTATAAGTCCGACTGTCATTCGCCCGCCTGATTTGTTATTGCGTGCCTGAATATCAGGGGGCTTGTTGCTTTGCGGACAATCAGCAACAACAATTATTTTGAAATATTTTTTGAAATATTCCGGTCGTATGCGCCGCCAAAAAGAGAAAACTTTTTGGCGGCGCATAATTTATCGGTTTTTTTAATTAGTTAGTATTCCCCATAATTTGACATATTTTGCGTCGTGTGATAACATTTATATACGTTGATAAAAAGAGAGGGAAAAAAGTTATGTTGGTTTTTTTTACTGATACCGATTGCGATATTACGCCCGCGATTGCTAAGGAATACGGGTTTGAGTTGATAACAATGCCGTACTACGTCGACGGCAAGGAGAATATGCCCTACGTCGACTGGGACGTGTTCGACTATAAAAAGTTTTATAATATGCTCAGGGACGGCGTACTGCCCAAGACCACGGCGATAAGCCCCGTGCAGTATACCGAGTACTTCGAACCGCACTTCAAGGCGGGCAACGACATTATGTACGTTCATTTCTCCAAGAGCATGAGCGGCACATTCGACGCGTTGAAGATCGCCGTGGACGAGCTGTTAAAGAAATATCCCGAACGCAAGTTCTATACGATAGATACCAAAGCTATAACGGCGCTCAGCTATCTCATCATCAAACAGATGGGTACGCTGTACAAGCAGGGCGCGACCGCCGAGGAGCTTTTAAGCTGGGCGGAATCCGAGGTTCAGAAGTACGCAATCTATTTCTACGTTGACGATCTGACCTTCTTCAGACAGAGCGGAAGAGTGAGCGGACTTACGGGCGTTATGGGCAATCTGTTGGGTATTCACCCCATAATTCACATCAATTCCGACGGCGTCATGACCAATATCGCAAAGGCGCGCGGAAAGATATGCACGATGAAAAAGGTAATCGAAATGGTGGACGAGATTCAGGAAGATATATCCTCGTACCCCGTCGTAATCGCGCATACCGACGCGGAGGACCTTGCTCTGGAGCTTGGAAAAATGCTCAAGGAAAAGTACGGCGAGGAGCTCAATATCGAATATCTCGTGGTCAACCCCACGATAGGCAGTCACTGCGGACCCAACAGCGTGGGCGTAGCTTTCCACGCCAAGCACAGATAAAAACCGACGAAAGCGCGGGAATATGCCGCAACCACGCGGATATTAAGTCAGGCGAAAGCGCGGGAATATGCCGCAACCACGCGGATAATTTACCGACAAAGTATAGAGATATAAGGCAGGCAAAAATTTAAACCTGGTATAACTTAAGGGGGATAAAATATGGACGGAAGAGAATTTCAGGAGTTGAAAAATTATCTGGCGCGCAACCGTGATTTATCGGGACAGCCGCTTTCCGACCTGCAGTGCGAGGCTCAGTCCGAAAAGAAGCTGCACGGCTTACTGTCCGAACGCCCTGAAAGTTACGACAGGGAGGACTTTAAGAGAGCCAAGGCGGAAATAAGCGGATTTATGAAGTCGGGCGAGGCGCAGAAGCGCAAGCTTTTGCAGTACTGTACGGACTTTACCGACCCCACCTTATTCAGTTCCGGCAGAGTGAGCTACGCAGGGGAAGAGCGGGTGAATTATTCCTGCTGTCTTGAAGAAAAGCAGATAAACGATTTGCTCAGCTTTGTAAAGAGGCACAAAACCGACAATTCTTTCGGCATGCTCGTGTACGATATGATTAACAAGCGCGGAGTCACTCCCCCTCAGGTATACAAGGCGGCGATGATGCGCAGGCAGGACTTTTCGCGCGCGACCGACCTGACCAAAGGCAGCGTGACAAAGCTTGTCGCATGGCAGATAATAATGGGTCTTAAGTGCAGCAAGCACGAGGCGGAGGACCTTTTATTCAGCGCGGGCTACGTCATCCGCAACACGCAGTTCGATCTGGTTATGCTTTATTTCATAGAGCATAAAAACTACGACATACTCACCATAAACGAGGTGCTGGACGAGCTCAAGTTAAAGCCTTTTTCGTGCTATAGACAGGAGTGAACTTATGAAGCTTGACGGCGTGGGACTGTTTGTTGAAAACATGTCCGAATTGCCGACCCCGAGGGCAATCTTATCGGAACAGGTTGGTTCAACCGCCCTTTCAACCGCTGAATCAAAACTAACGGGAGAGCCTCAGCTCTCCTTTTTTTGTGCCTTAAAAAACTTATTTGACTGAAATTTAAATAAAACTTTAACATTTAGCCGTTATACTGTATAATGAAAAAAGAGAGGTGCGCTATGTTCAGAATTCTTATCGTAGAGGACGACAGGGAGTTAAATAAAACCGTCTGTTCGTTTTTAAATTCAAGCGGGTATCAGGCAACGGGTTGCCTCAGTGCGGTCGAGGCTTACGACGCGCTCGAGTCGGACGCGTTCGACCTTATCGTCTCCGACGTGATGATGCCCGATATAAACGGCTTCGAATTCGCGAGGAGCATTAGGGAAGTGAACGACGAGGTTCCCATACTCTTTATGACCGCGCTGGACGACTTCGCCTCCAAGCAGAGGGGGTACAGAGTGGGCGTGGACGACTATATGGTAAAGCCCATCGACCTTGACGAGCTGTTTCTGCGCATAGGCGCGCTGCTGCGCAGGGCGAAGATTGCCGCCAGCCGCAAGCTGGAGATAGGGAGCTTCGTAATGGACGCGGACGAGCGCACGGCGTGCCTGAACGGCGAGGAAATACCCCTTACCAAGCGCGAATTCAGTATTCTGTATAAGATGCTCTCCAATCCGAAAAAGACCTTCACGCGCACGCAGCTTATGGACGAGTTCTGGGATTCGGACAGCGAAACCGCGCCGAGGGCGGTCGACGTGTATATGACCAAGCTGCGCGCAAAGTTTGCCGACTGCGAGGACTTCGAAATAAAAACCGTACACGGTCTGGGCTATAAGGCGGTGATAAAATGAGCAGGGAAAAGGGCGTAAACAACCTGTTGAGAACGGTCAGCAACTTTATTATAATCTTCCTTCTGGTGGCGTTCGTAATCACCTGCTCACTTATGCTGTTCATAACCACGTTGCAGTCCGCCTTAGGCGTAAAGTTCACGCAGGAGGAGCTGTCCGCTTCGGCAAAGCTTACTATGATAAACGTCATAGGCATAAGCTTTTTGCTGGCGCTTATAGACTTTCTGCGCCGCAAGTTTACCGTTCAGCGGCCCGTCAACGAGATAACGAGGGCGGCGGAAAAGATGATAGACGGCGACTTCAGCGTGAGAATCAAGCCCGTCTCGAGAATTTTTACCGACGACGCGTTCAACAGCATCATAGATTGCATAAACAAGATGGCGGAGGAGCTGGGCGGCGTGGAGACTCTGCGTTCGGACTTCATCGCCAACGTCTCGCACGAGATGAAAACTCCGCTTGCGGTCATCCGCAACTACGGAACGCTGCTTTCCGCGCCCGATCTGCCCGAAGACAAGCGCATAGAATACGCTAAGGGCATAACCGACGGCGCGCGCAGAATGGCGGACATGCTGACCAATATCTTAAAGCTGAACCGCCTTGAAAACCAGCAGATCTACCCCAAGGCTGAAAAGTTCGACCTGGGCGAACAGCTGTGCGAGTGCCTGTTGCAGTACGAAAACGTATGGGAAAATTCGGGCATAGAGCTCAAGGCGGACGTCGCCGAAGATATAAAGATAAGCGCCGATAAGGAGCTTCTGGCGCTGGTGTGGAACAACCTTTTCTCCAACGCGTTCAAGTTCACGGGCGAGGGCGGCAAGGTGTCGGTGAGTATGACCGCGGACGAGCGCTACGCCACCGTAACGGTAGCCGACACGGGCTGCGGAATGAGCGCGGAGGTGGGCGCGCATATCTTTGAAAAATTCTATCAGGGCGACAGCTCCCATTCGACTCAGGGCAACGGGCTGGGGCTTGCGCTCGTAAAGCGGGTAATCGACATATTGAAGGGCGAAATCGCAGTCAAGAGCGCGGTGGGGGTCGGGACGACCTTCACGGTAAGGATAAGGGTAGCCTGAAATGAACTTCAAAAAATTTTTAAAAATGCTTTTGTTCCCGCATATTGCCGTACTGATCGTGCTCCTGCCCGTTTCTGCGACGGCGCTGACATGCTCTATGGTATTTCTGGGAACGAAATCTGCCGTAACGTACTTAACCTACGCTCTCGCGTTCTACACGCTCGTGATATGGTGCGTAAGGGTGCCGTCGATAATCGGATTTTTCAAGAAATTCAGAGAGGACAACAGGTACGTAAAGAGGTGGTTCGACGACTACAGGCTGAGGCTGAACGTAATGCTGTACGGCTCGCTCGTGTGGAACACCGCGTACGCGGTACTTCAGCTGGGGCTGGGGTTCTGGCACGGCTCGGCGTGGTTTTATTCGTTGGCGGGGTACTACGTCTGCCTTGCGCTGACCCGCTTTTTCATCGTCAGCTACACTAAAAAGCATACCGCGGGCGAGCACATGCGCGAGGAGCTCGTAAGATACCGCATATGCGGAATAATTTTGCTGGTGATGAACCTTGCGCTGTCGGTGATGATCTTCTTTATGGTGTACTGGAACAAGACCTTTCACCACAACGAAATAACCGCGATAACCTTGGCGGCGTACACCTTCGTGACGTTCGCCGTGGCGATAAGAAACCTGATAAAATACCGCAGGCTGGGCAGTCCCGTCTACACCGCTTCCAAGGTGATAGGTCTGACCGCCGCGTGCGTGTCCATGCTCACGCTCGAAGCGACCATGCTGACCGCCTTCGACGACGGCTCGGTCACGCTTGAAATGCGCCGCATAATGCTGGGCGTAAGCGGAGCGGTGGTATCGGCGTTCATCATAGGCCTTGCAATATACATGATAGTGCAGGGCGGCAGAAAACTGAAATTACTTAAAATCAGCGAAGGAAAACAGGAAGGAGAACAGAATGGAAAACAACACGAGTGAAGATTTCAACTACACCTATTCCGCCGAACAACAGGAGGAGGTAAAGGAGATTTTAAAGAAATATGCTCCGCCCGAAGAGGAGAGCGATTTGCAGAAGCTGCGCAGGCTGGACAGGAGCGTAACCAGAAAGGCGACCGTCCGCGCGGCGATACTCGGCGCAATCGGCGCGCTGCTCACGGGGTGCGGCATGAGTCTTGCCATGTCCGACCTGCCGAAGATTTTGTCTATGGATTCCACCCTTGCAATGGTTGTCGGCGTAATAGTCGGGCTTATAGGCATAGCGGCGGTGTGTCTGGTCTACCCCGTGTACAACCTGACGGTGAAGAGCGAGCGCAAAAAAATAGCGCCCGAAGTGATGAGCCTTACGGAAAAGCTGTTAAAGTAAGGGTCGGTTTTTTGCCGATACGGTATCGGTATATCAGGTGCGGAAAGCCTTCCCGACGGGGGCATACGCGGAAAACCGTTTTGCTGATTGTAAAAGGACTGAACTCCGTTTCGGGGGCGGATTCGGTTCAATCGGCGAAGAGCTGAAACTCCGTTCCGGGATAGGATTTAATCGGCTTTAATTGCGATTTGATTGTGATTTAATTGCGGAAGCGCCCTGCGGGACTTTAAAAAAGCCCGCAGGGCGCTTGTTTTAACGGCGCTTGTTTTAATGCGGCGCTTGTTTTAACGGCGCTTGTTTTAATGCGGCGCGCGCAGAGTTCTGCGCGCGCCGCATTGATCTGTACCGAAGGGTGTTCAGGGCGGTTGAATAACAGACTGATTTTTTGTCGGATTTACGTCGGTTCTGCGTAGAATTTGGCAATTATTTGGTAAACTCTCTTGCGTTGCGGCTCAATTAGTTATATAATATAGAAAATATAATGTTATAATTCTGCCCTGTCGTTTTCTGAGGCGGCATTGCAATAACGGAGCAATCGTTATGAAAAAGAAAATTGCTATAAGTATATTAACCCTGTTGACCTGTCTTATCGGCGCGTCGGGCTTTGCTGCCTGCGGAAGCGCAGACGACGGCGGCAACGGCGGACACGTCCATTCATATTCGGTGACGAGTACGGTAAAGGCAACCTGTACCGAAGAGGGTTATACCGTCTACTCCTGTCTCTGCGGCGACAGCTACAGGGCGGACGCGGAGGAGCCGCTCGGTCACAACCTGGTTCACGTGGAGGCGACCGAGGCGACCTGCTCTCACAACGGAACGACTGCGTACGATTACTGCACGAGATGCGACTATATGACCGCGCATACCGAAACTCCCAGACTGTCCCACGACGTCGTTACGGACGCGGCGGTGGAGGCGACCTGCTCGGAGGCGGGTCTTACCGAGGGCAGCCACTGCTCGGTCTGCGGCGAGATAATAGTTGCACAGCAGGAGATTGAAAAGCTCGCTCACACCCCCGTTACGGACGCGGCGGTGGAGGCGACCTGTACGAAAAACGGACTTACCGAAGGCAGTCACTGCTCGGTCTGCGGCGAGATAATCGTTGCGCAGCAGTCTACGCCCATGGCGGAGCACGAATACGGGGAGGACGGCAGGTGCAAGAACTGCTCGCAGGTCAATCCCGAAAACTCCGTTTCGTCGGTTAAAATAACAAACGAAACCTTCTTTGTGGAAAAGGGAGGCTCGGTTCAGATAACCTACTCTATCACCCCCGCCGAAGCGCTGTACGACGAGATAACTTTTGAAATATCCGATAATACCTGCGGCGCGACCATCACCGAAGAGGGGCTTCTTACCTGCACTCAGGAGGGAAGCGTGACCGTTACGGTGTCGGTAGACGGCACGGTGAACGCAACGGCGAACTTCTTCGTCGGAAAACTGATAACCACCGCGGAGGAATTCTTCAACATCCGCGAGGACCTTGGCGGAATTTACACGCTTGCAAACGACATAGACCTTTCGGACTACGCCGCCTGGACGCCCATCGGCAGCTTAAGCAAAAAGACCCCGACCACTTTGGACTATTCGAAGGCGTTCAGCGGTCGGTTTAACGGAGACGGATACGTCGTTTCGGGACTGACCGTAGACCTTTCCGCGGAGTCCTGCGCTTCGCTCGTCGCGGTGGGACTGTTCGGCTGCGTCGCTGAAAGCGGAAGCGTGGAAAATCTGGTTTTAAAGAACGTTACGGTAAAGGGGACTAACGCCGCGACCGAATACGTGGGCGGCGTTGTCGGTCTGAACAAGGGCGTTATCTCTGCTTGCACCGTGAGCGGAAGCATAACTCTGGAAAACGTATCGGCGCCCTACGTCGGCGGCATCGCAGGCGAATCCGACGGAAAGCTCTATGACGTCGGGTCGGATTGCGTTATTACGGTTACAGGCGGAACAGGCTACAACGTCGGCGGCATAGTCGGCAGAACCAAGGGAAAAGAGATAGACGGCGTGAGCGTAACGGGTAAAATAAGCGTTGAAAGCAGCGTGGCGGTAAACGCAGGCGGCGTTGTCGGATATCTGGACGTAACCGTCGCGAACGTCAGCGTGGCGGTTGAGCTCAGCGTCAGAACCACGGGTTCAGACAATAAAAACAACTATGCGGGACTCGTTGCGGGATATTCCTCTCAGGAGATTAACGGTATTTCTGTGAGCGGCACGTTGACGGTTGACAGCTACGGAAAGGCGTACGTGGGCGGCATAGTCGGCTATTGTGCGCTGAACGTTTCCGATTGCGAAAACAATGCCGGCATGAACGTAAAAGTCTCCAATTCGGGCAATAGCGGCTCGTATATCGGCGGTATAGTCGGATATACTGCCAAAGACGTGAAAAATTGCGAAAATAACGCAAAAATTTCTATGCCTCTGATATACGGCGGTTATATCGGCGGTATCGTGGGTAGCGGCAGCTCGGTTATAAACTGCGAAAACAACGGCATAGTTAGTGCATACGTTCTGGACGAGTCGGCGTATCTCGGCGGCGTTGCAGGCATGTGCGGCACAATCGAATCTTGCGTCAATAACCAGGCTATCACCATGCAGTTTACCGAATCCAAGCAAAACTACGTGGGCGGCGTAGTCGGCTACGTGCGCAGCCTTTTGTCCGATTGTACAAATAACGCAGACGGCGAAACGGAAGTAACGAGAATATCGAATACGAATGACGCGGAATTCGGCAAACAGTACGTGGGCGGCGTAGCGGGATACGTTACGTGCGGCGTGACTGACGGCGTAGACAACCAGGTCAGAAACGTTGCAAACTATGCAAGCTTCAGCGTAAAAACCAACGCAGTCGTATATTTCGGCGGCGCGATAGGCTATGTAAAGGGCAACGTGATAAGGGCGTACAGCTACGGCTATTCGCTCGAGCTGACTTCATCCGAGTCGGCGGCCACCGCTCAGAACTACGTGGGCGGCATTATCGGCTATCTGAACGGCTCGCTCGATACGGCTGAAAGTATTTCAAATTTAACCGTTTCAAAGGGTACGGTTGCGGTCGGCGGCATTGCGGGTTCGGCTTTCGACGAAGTCCGTTCGGCTCTGTTCTCGGCAAATATCACCGTAGACGGGACGTATATAGACGATTCAAACAAAACCACGTATGCAGGCGGCATTGCAGGTTTGGCAAGTAAGGCGGTGACCGACTGTTACGCAACGGGTACTTTTATAAAGGTCAGCATCAAAAACAAGGTGTTCGCAGGCGGCATTGCGGGCAAGTGCGACGGAAAAGTTTCGTCAAGCTACGCTTATCCCGCGATTTCGGTTGTAAGCGGCTGTACTATCAATGTCGGCGGCTTGTGCGGACAGGCAAGCGAAATAGAAAAGTGCTACTCCACGGGCAAAGTATCGGCAACCGTCACGGACGCGAGCGATCTGACCGCGGGCGGCCTTGCAGGTCTGATTCAGGTCAGCGCGAAGGAGTGCTATGCTTCAGGCGACCTTAACTGCTATTCCAGATCGAAGGCGTACGTCGGCGGTCTTATCGGTCAGGTTCAGAACAACGCCGCCGTGCAGAACTGCTACGTTGCGTATGCCTGCGTGGAGACCGACTGTTCCGCAGACGACCCGAGCGCTTCGGGCGTCGTCTACAACGGCGGTCTGGTCGGATACAACAAGGGCGGTATCGAAAATTGTTATGCCGCCGCTTTCTGCCGCGACACGGCGTCGGAGGAAAGCAACAACCAGACGCATTACGTCGGCGGGCTCGTGGCGGGCAACTTCGGCGAAGTGTCGGCGTGCTACGTGCTCGACGCGACTCAGCTGTTCGCGCGCGAGGGCGCGTTGAGCGGTGTGAGCGGCTCGGGCGTGGCAAAGGCGTATTACGCGGGCGGTCTGGTTGCGTACAATCAGGGCGCTATATCCGATTGCTACAGCTATGCAAGCGTAAACGTAAATACCGACGGCGCCTGCGTGGGCGGTCTGGTCGGTTCTAACGTCTCCTCATCCGGCGCGGCTAAAATTTCAAGGTCGATCGCGTTCGGTCGGGTAACTTCCGAAGGCAGCGGCGCAAAGGTCGGCGGCTTTGCCGGCAGCAGCTATACGGACTTTGAAAATTGCTTCTTCGTTACCGGATTAACCGGTCAGGACAACCCCGTGGACGGTATAGGGTTCAACGGAATTACGGCTCTCGACGAGTCCGACGCGGCGTCAGGACAGACCTACGTTAACTTCAGCGGCGACACGTGGAAGATTGCGGACGGAGCGTATCCTACGCTCGTTACGGGCGCGGAGTGGGAGAGCAGGACGGTCGGCAACGACAGCCTGAACGTACTCGTAAACGTTCCCGAAAAGGGCAGTCAGTACGAATTCCCTCATGCAAGCAGGGTGATTATAAATATTACGAGATTTGGCGGAAAGAAGGAAGTTCTGGAGGTAAATAAGGGCAATACGGTATGCTTGCCCGAGCTGCTCAACTGCAGAGTGAACACCACAAGTTACAGTTTCTGCGGTTGGGCAACCGACGCGGAGTATAATAACTTAATTCAGCCCGGCATGATTAAGGTGGAGTCGGATCAGAACTTCTACGCATATTATTGCCTTGACGTCAAGCAACCTAAGAGCGTAAGCTATGTGTATACCGGCGAAAGTATAAGCGTTGCGGACGTCTACGCGGACTGCGACTACTATACGGTTTCGGGAGACTTTGTCGCAGCCGACGCGGGCGAATACAGGCTTGTGTTCAAGCTTAATAAAGAATATTGCTGGGGCAACAGGGATATTCGGGATTACGAACTGATCTGGACGATAGAGCCCTGCACGGTTGAAATTCCCGATATATACGACGTCGGCGAATATATACTGTTCGTCGGCGAGGAGACGGACCTCGCCCAGAAATACGGTTCCGAAAAGATTGTGGTCAGCGGCGATTACTATATCGACGGAATGGATGCTCTGATGCATACGGTGACGCTCAGTCTGAGCAACGACTCGAACTACGTCTGGAGCGACGGCGACAATGCTGAAAAGACGTTCAGCTACTATCTGGCTTCGGGCGTTTGCGGCGACGGTACGGCGGAGATAATTTACCGCTATGCGGACGGCGGACTTGCGCTTATGGGCGAAGGCAGCCTATCCGACTACGTTGCGGGCGAGTCGCCCTGGTACGACAAAATACAGGAAATAACCGCAATTACGGTGGGCGAAGGCATAACCGCAATAGGCAGCTATGCGTTCAGCGGCTGTTCGAACGTTACAGAAATCTCCCTGCCCGAAGGATTGACCTCGATAGGCAACTATGCGTTCAAGGACTGCTCGGCTCTGCTTGAAGCGGTCGTTCCCGACGGCGTGACGACTATAGGTACGGGCGCGTTCAGCGGCTGTGTAAGTCTTGAAAGCGTGACCCTGCCCGAAAGTCTGACTTCGATAGGCGGCAGTGCGTTCATGGACTGCTCAAGCCTGATTGAAGCAGTTGTTCCCGACGGCGTGACTACTATAGGTTCGGGCGCGTTCAGCGGCTGCGCAAGTCTAGAAAGCGTGTCGCTGCCCTTCGTGGGCGGTTCGGCGACGCCGGCGTATTCAGCGGCGTCCACGCTGTTCGGCTATATCTTCGGCACAACCGAATATACGGGCTCGACGGCTACGGTTCAGAGGTACGGAAACAGCTATTACGCAACCTACTATATTCCCTCGTCGCTTACAAGCGTGGCGGTTGCGGGCGGCGAAATCTTCTACGGCGCGTTCTACGGCTGCAGCAACTTAACCGAAATTACCTTGCCCGACAACCTGACCTCGATAGGAACAAACGCATTCTGTAATTGCAGCAGTTTAACCGGAATAACCGTGCCGGACAGCGTGACGACTATAGGTTCGGGCGCGTTCGGCGGCTGCGCAAGTCTTGAAAGTATAACCCTTCCCTTCGTGGGCAGCTCGGCGTCGGCGACGTCTTCATCGTCGTCCACGCTCTTCGGATATATCTTCGGCACAAGTGCGTTGACGGGCACGGTGCAGGTCAGACAGTATTACAACCTGATTGCATACGTAATCTACTATATTCCCTCGTCGCTTAAGAACGTGACGGTTACGGGCGGAAAAATCTTCTACGGCGCGTTCTTTAACTGCAGCGGATTGACCGAGGTGGTGCTGGGCGAAGCGGTTACTTCAATCGGCACCCGCGCGTTCTACGGCTGCTCAAGTCTTGAAAGTATAACCCTGCCCTTCGTGGGCAGTTCGGCGGCGGCGACGGATTCATCGTCATCCACGCTCTTCGGATATATCTTCGGTACAAATTCATGGACGGGCGCAGTGACGACCTTACAGTATTACAGCTCCGGTTCTTCCTCAACCTATTACGTTCCCGCAACGCTCAGAAGCGTGACGGTTACGGGCGGCGAAATCTTCTACGGCGCGTTCTATAACTGTAATAACCTGACGGATATAACCGTAACCGCCAACGTTACGGCAATCGGCGACTACGCGTTCTACGGTTGCAGCAGCCTTGAAAACGTAACCCTGCCCGAAAGCCTGACTTCGATAGGCGACTACGCGTTCTACGGATGCAGCAGCCTGACGCAGGCGTCTATACCCGAGGGCGTGACTTCGATAGGCGACTATGCGTTCTACGGATGCAGCAGCCTGACGCAGGCGTCCATACCCGAGGGCGTGACTTCAATAGGCGAATATCAGTTCTACGGATGCAGCAGTCTTGAAAGCGTAACCCTGCCCGAAGGCATATCAGCAATCGGCGGCTATGCGTTCATGAGTTGCGGCAGTCTGGCGCAGATAACCCTGCCTGAAAGCCTGACTTCGATAGGCGATTACGCGTTTGCGGATTGCATAAGCATAGAGCAGCTGGTAATACCCGACGGCGTGACGACGTTGGGTACGGAAGTATTCTACAACTGTAAAGGTCTGACCGAATTGACCCTGTCCGACGGCTTAACCGAAATCCCGGAGTACGCGTTCTACACCTGTAGCGGCTTAACGCAGGTGTCCATACCCGACGGCGTGACTGCGATAAACAAATATGCGTTCGCCAACTGTAAGGGTATAACGCAGGTGAGCTTGCCCGAAGGACTGACTTCAATCGGCGAAGGCGCGTTCGAGGGCTGTGAAAATCTTGCGCTGATAACCCTTCCCGAAAGTCTGAAAACAATCGGCGATTACGCGTTCAGTAATTGCAGTAGCTTAACGCAGATAAATATACCCGACGGCGTGACTGCGCTGGGCACTTACGCGTTCAATAATTGCAGCAGCTTAACGCAGATAGACATACCCGACGGCGTGACCTCGATAGGGACCTGCGCGTTCCTCGGTTGCAACAGCCTTGAAAGCATTACGGGACTTGAAAACAACTCCGTCTATTACGTTTCGGACAACTGTATTATAACCGTAGCCGATAAAAAACTTATTCAGGGCTGTAAAAACAGCGTCGTTCCCTCCGACGTAATCGAAATAGGCTCTTATGCGTTCAGCGATTGCACGGGATTGATTCAGATAACTATACCCGAAGGCGTAACCACGATCGGCAACAGCGCGTTCAGCGGCTGCAATAACCTGATAAAAGCAGTAATAGGCAAAGACGTTACTCTGATATCGGACAAAGCGTTCGACGGATGCAAGAAACTGATAGAGGTGTACAACCTGTCCTCGCTTAAAATAGTTGCCGGCAGTTCGACTTTCGGAAGCGTAGCATACTATGCGCAAAAGGTATATACCTCGCTCGACGATGAGAGCGAATTGGTTACGGAGACCGACGATGAAGGCTTTATGTTCCTTATCGACGGCAACGAAAGGATTCTGTTCAGTTATATCGGCACTGATACCCGACCGACCGTTCCCGACGGCACGACGGCGATATATCAGTACGCGTTCAGCAACAATAAAAACCTTAAGGAAGTCGTAATACCCGACAGCGTAAAGACCATAGGCGAAGGCGCGTTCAGCGGCTGCAGCAGTCTTGAAAGCATAACACTGCCCTTCCTGGGCGCCAAAGCGGGAGTGACTTCTAACGATACCTATCAGTATCCCCTGGGATATATCTTCGGTTCGGTCGGCTACGCGGGCGGAAAAACCGTTTCTCAGCAATATCACGGCAGCTCGCTTTATTCCTCTATAAGTTCGGTTTACGTCATTCCCTTGTCGCTTAAAAAGGTGACGGTAAACGGCGGCGGTATTCTTTCAGGCGCGTTCTATAATTGCAACTGGATTGAAGAAGTGGTGCTGGGCAGCGGAGTGACGCAGATTGTATCCGGCGCGTTCAGTAACTGCAGCGGACTTACTGAAATTACCGTCGAAGAAGGAATAGAAAGCATAGCCTTCGGCGCGTTCTACGGCTGTAGCGGACTTACCGACATAACGTTGCCGTTCGTGGGCGATTCAGCCTCTCCGAACACTCCTTCGATGGCTACGCTTCTGGGTGCGGTTTTCGGCGTAAGCAGCTTCAGCGGCACGGTTAGCACGTATCAGAATTTCTCGGCGCTTAACGGTCAGACCTACTATATTCCCGCGTCGCTCACGAACGTAACAATCACGGGCGGCAAGGTATTGTACGGCGCGTTCAGCAACTGTGCAAGTCTTAAAAAAGTGACCCTTGGCGATAACGTGACTCTGGTAGACGACGAAGCCTTCGGCGGTTGTACAAACCTTAAGAGCGTAATTCTTGGCAACGGAATAACCTCCGTCGGGGACTACGCGTTCAGGGGTTGCTACGTTCTGGCGGATGCGGTAATAGGCGAAAGCGTTGAAAGCATAGGCAGCTCGGCGTTCAGCGATTGCAGGGGGCTGGTTGAAGTGTACAACCTGTCCTCGCTTGAAATAGTCGCGGGCAGCGAGGACTACGGCTGCGTCGCGAAATACGCGCTCTGCGTCCACAGCTCGCTGGACGAGACCAGTCAGCTTATAACCGACGGTAAAGGATTTGTTTACTGTATCAGCGGCGGAAAAAAGATTATATGCGGATATATCGGCGGGGCTGCCGAGCCGGTTCTGCCCGACGACGCGGACGGAATTTACTCCTGCGCGTTCTTCGGCTGCATCGGAATAACTAAGATTACCCTGCCCGAGGGCATAACTTCGATAGGCGATTACGCGTTCTGTGATTGCAGCGGCTTAACGCAGATTATCTTGCCCGAAGGATTGATTTCAATCGGCGATTACGCGTTCTGTAATTGTAGCGACTTAACGCAGATTATCTTGCCCGAAGGACTGACTTCGATAGGCGATTACGCGTTCTGCGGTTGCTACGGATTAATACAGATAAACCTGCCCGACGGACTGATTACGATAGGCGAAAGCGCGTTTGAAGGGTGCGGCGGATTAACCCGTGTGACCGTTCCCGACAGCGTGACGACTATAGGTTTGGGCGCGTTCGGCGGCTGCGTAGGTCTTGAAAGTATAACCCTGCCCTTCGTGGGCGGCTCGCCGACCGAAACGGCGGCTTCGCACAGTACGCTCTTCGGCTATATCTTCGGCAACTGCAATTACGGCGGCACGGTAAGCGTGGTGCAGTACTGCTCCGACATTAGCAGCTGTAATTATATGATACCCTCTTCGCTCACGAGCGTTACGGTTACGGGCGGAAAAATTTTCTACGGCGCGTTCAGCTACTGCAGTATGCTTACCGACGTAACTGTAAATAACGTCTCCGAAATCGGCGAACTGGCGTTCTCCGGTTGTTCCGCGCTGACGAAAGTCAACCTGTCCGAAAGCACGCTTGTAATAGGCAGGAAGGCGTTTATGCAGTGTACGGATTTAGTCCTGATAACCTTACCTGAAAGTCTGACGGATATCGGCGAATACGCCTTCTGTCAGTGCAACTTAGGCGAGATTAATATTCCTGCAAACGTGACCTCGATAGGCGACTACGCGTTCAGCTGTAATTCCTATCTGTCGGTAATTACGGTAGACGAAGGCAACACCGCGTATTGCAGCGTGGGAGACTGCCTTATAGATATCGGAAATAAAGTCCTGGTATCGGGTTGCAGATACAGCGTTATTCCCTCGGACGGCAGCGTAACCTCTATTGCGGCAGGCGCGTTCATGGGATGCAAATATCTGTCGCAGATAACCTTACCCGACGGCATAATCTCAATCGGAGATTACGCGTTCGGCGGTTGCGACAAACTGACTGAAATAATAATCCCCGACAGCGTGACGACAATCGGCAACAGCGCGTTCAGGGGTTGCTACACTATGCAGAGCGTCACGCTGGGCAGCGGCTTAGATTCTATCGGAATGTGCGCGTTCACCGATTGCAACGCGCTTACCTCGGTGACGTTCAGCGTAACCGAAGGTTGGTGGTACAGCCAGTCCGAAACGGCGACAAGCGGCACGGACGTTCCGTCCGACACGTTGGAGAACGCGACCTCGGCGGCGGGCTTGCTTAAAGATATTTACTATTACTATAGGCGTACGTAAAACTCAGGTTTATCCTCGGATTGACTTCGGATTGACTTCGGATTGACCCCTGCGGCGAGTCCGCTCAAAGATACTTACTGTAAACGTACGTAAAACTCCGGTTTGACTTCGGATCGGCAAAGGACGGAAGAAATGAAAGGCAGAGTTTTCAAATTTTGTACAGGACTGATAATCTCTCTGGCGATAATCATAGGGGTTATCTGGGTTGAAAGACGTTTTCTCAGTCTGAGCGCGGGCGCAGGCGGCGTAAGTACCTGTTCGGGCTACGTTTCGCAGAACGTCTATGCCTCCAGACTGGAAGCGGCTAAAGGTTTATTGAGCGAAGAGCTCTCGGGCGGTTCTCAATCCCCCGTTTACGACGGATTTATCTACAACGGCGACCTGTCCGAAGAGGAAATAACTCAGCTCGGCGTGCGCGCCATGGTGTCGGAAACCGTTCAGGCGGTGACCAGCGTGACCGTGCGCTATTCCTTCCCCGACGAAAACGGAGAAGTGGGCGCGTACATTTTAAAGCTGGACGGCGGAACGTACAGATATTATTCGGCTCTGCCTGCCGTCGGCGAGCGCCTGACAAACAGCTATTATGCGTCTGTTACCGACAGCGGAAACTATACTAACTTCACGGCGACGACCTCGTGCAGCGTGCGTGCGCTGGACGGATTAAACGAATGTGCGTATTCCTGCCGCCAGATAATTAAAATTGACGGCGACAGGGCAAGTATTGCGCAGGATATGTACGTAAACGTGGTTGATATCTGCGCCGTCGAGGGAAGCGGCGGTCTGTATTTCTATTCCGAAAGCGGGACGGATAAGGGAAAGTACGAAAGTATCTCTTCGGGCGACACGGCTCTGAGCGAATGCAATACCGTACTCAGGTTGTTGTTCGGGGATTGCGGCGTGGACGTGAGCGGAATGAAATCCGCAGAAGAGATTGCGCGGATACCGTTCTGTACGGGTGCGGACCCGGCCTCGTTCAAAAAGACGGAGGACGGTTTCAGCGCTCAGTCGACGGACGGCAAGGATATTTACGAAAGCTATAAAAAAACCTACGGTTCGCTGGCTGGATCGTCCGTGCTGAACGGCGTGTTTGAGCAGCTGGATTATTCGTTCGGCGCCAACGTCGTGAGCGTCAGCAGGGATTATTACGTCGGGGACGGAAAGGTTACCGCATACCGTATGGTGTTTACGGTCGGCAATGCCCGTGGCGACGTGCTTTTTTCGGTCAATCTGACCACAAGCTTCAGCGGTTTCGGCAATACGAAGGTTGAATTTTCCACGACGGACGAGGGCGGATTATGAGTAGCGTACAGAACGGAAGCGCCGGAAGGCGCAGCGCAGGCAGGGTTATCTGCGATTTATTGATGACGTTGACCGCTCTGGCGGTCGCGGCGGTCGTCTGTCTGTTCTTTGTAACTCCCGTCGTCGAAGTGGGCGGCAAGGCGGTCTACGGCGAAACCCAGAACGTATTCACTTTCATCTGGTTCGGCGAAAATTCTGCAATCAGGCAGTTTATCGGTATACTGGAGCAGATGCAAAACACTGAAGCCGCGTCGGGCGGCACAATGACGTTTGCAATGAATTACTACTCGCTGTTCAGGTTGGCGTGTCTTGTAATTCCGTCGGGAATTCTGGTGCTGGTGGCGGTAATCAACGCGGTGTCGGTGGTGTTCAGATTTTTTACGGGTCGGTCGGACAAACTGATTGAAGCCGTGCTGGGCACGTTGAGTCAGTGCCTGAACACGCTGTTCGCGTTCGCGTGCTTCGGCGCGGTTGACAGCGGCGAGGGCGGCTTTTTCGCAGGATATACGCTCAGCTGGGGCTTCAGGCTGGCGGTATGGGCGGCGTTATCGGGTCTGCTTGTTATTGCGCTCGTGCGGTTCTGCGTGAGCAAAAAATCCTGCCTCTACAGATTCAGCACTATCGAGGAGGGCAAAAACGAACGTCGCGCCTGGCTGCGCGCGTTCTGGCTGGCAACAGGCTACACGGTGATAGCCGCCGTGCTGTCGCTGGCAAGGCTGGACTACTTCTGCACGGAAACCTTCTACGTATGGTTCAACAGCGTGCTTATAAGCGTGATGACGGGATTCGACGTTACGTTGTTCATCGTGCCCGTAATCTTCTTCGTACTGAGCGCGTGCCTCAGCTGTTTTGTTAAAAAGTCGCAGAGCGGCGTGGTAAACAGCTATAAGCACCTGCTTGCATTCGGCTATAGCCCGATAGTTTACAAAAAACCCCCGGTTATCAAGGGTATGGGCGGAGCAATCGTGGCGGCTATAATCTGTCTCGTCGGCGCGTTCGTGCTGTGCTATCCCGCGTGGGGCTTCGGTTTGTCCGTAAAAGTTTACTACTGTTTCGTGGCAATCTTCGCCGCGGCGGCAATCAGTCAAGCGTTTGCGGCTCTGTTTACGGGAAAATAAAAAAACGAATATAATATAGAATCGACGTTCGGGTTTGAAGACTACGATACAATCAACGTCGGAAAGTAATCGGAATATGGACACTCTGGTTTATAAAATCGGCAACAATCTTTATATCAACTTAACCAACCGCTGCACAAACCGCTGTACCTTCTGCGTGAGGGAACAGAGCGCGCAGTACGAGGGCTATTCGCTCTGGCTGAAGGAGGGAGAGCCCTCCGCAGAGCAGGTGATTGACTTAATCGGCGACCCCAAAGCTTACGACGAAATCGTGTTCTGCGGCTACGGCGAGCCCACTTACAGACTTAGCGTAATCAAAGCAATCAGCGACTACGTTCACAGTCTGGGCGGAAGAACGCGCATGAACACCAACGGTCACGGCAACGTGATAAACGGCCGCAATATCGCGGGCGAGCTGCGCGGCAGGCTTGACGGAATCAATATTTCGCTCAATTCGCCAAGCGCTCAGGGCTACGAGGCGGTGTGCCGTCCGCAGATTAAAGACGGGTTCGGGGCAATGATAGACTTTGCAAAAGATTGCAGGGCGGCGGGGCTCAACTGCTGGTTTTCGGTTGTGGACTGCATAGGCAAAGAGCAGGTTGAAGAGTGCGAAAAAATCGCCCGCGAGGTGGGCATACCCCTTCGCGTGCGTGAATTTATAGACAATACCAAGCAGGGGTGAGCGTATGAAACCTTCCGCGCAGGTGGTTGCGGCGTTTATCCGCGACAGGGACAGATTTTTAATATGCAGGAGACCTCCCCACAAGGCGAGGGGACTTTTGTGGGAGTTTGTCGGAGGTAAGGTGGAGCCGGGCGAATCGCCCGAGCAGGCTCTCGTGCGCGAGTGCAGGGAGGAGCTTGAAATAACCGTCGAGCCGCTCGGCAGGTATGCCGAGGTCAGGCACGAATACCCCGATATCGATATCGACCTTATACTGTTTGAATGTGTAATAACAGACGGCGAACCCAGGCTTTCGGAACACGTCGATATGCGTTGGATAACGCCGTCGGAAATACGGGACTTTGAATTTTGTCCTGCGGACGAAGAAATTCTCGCAAAAATCAGGGCTGAACGCCCGTAGTGACCGTGACGGGGATTATCGCCGCAGGCGATTTTATTGCTTTATAGCCGTGACGGCAGAATACGGAGCTTACTTATGATAGGTCAGGGAGTTAAAAACTATTTCACGAATTTAAAATATTTCTTTACGCCGCTGGGCACGGTTGCGCTCGGGCTGGTTTTCGGGCTGTCGGTGCTTATTCCGGGCGCGATAGCGGCTGTCGGCGCGTTTGCCGAAGAGGTGGGCAACGTAATAGACGGCGCTCTGGTGGACGTCGCGGCATTGAGGGACGGTCTGGTCTCCGCCGTGGCTGCGCTCGACTGGAACAGTCCGTCGGAGGCGATCTCCACGATGTTCAGCGTAGACTGGCTGACGACGACCCTGCGCGACTGCGCGGGTGCGTTTATCATCGACGCCGAGCTTCACGCCGCTCAGCTGAACGCCGCCGCGTTGACCTGCGCGCACAGGCTTGCGGGCTACGTTGCGATAGTCGTCGTCTTTTTGTATCTGGGATTGGTCGGCGGATTTCTGCTCGTAAAGTGGCTCATACGCCGCAATATCGCGCGCCGCGCGCTGTGGAAATATTTTCTGGTGGTCTTTTTAGATTCGCTCCTGTCCTCCACGCTGGTGGCGGCGTGCGTGTGGCTGGTTTCGGTGTGGAAGCCGAGCGCGCTCATTTCAACGGTGATCGCGGTCGTGGTTTCGGGATTCGTGTCGCTGTTCGAGGCATACGTCGTGCACGGCAAGGGCAGGGTTAAATTCAGCCGCGTCGTAAACGCGAAAAACATCTGCGAGCTGTTCGCTACGGATATAATAATTTTCGTCATCGCCGCCCTGCTGACGGGCGTAGCTTCCGCCCTGACCAACGAGTACGTAGGGCTGTTCATAGGCGTCGCGCTAATGGAGATTGCGCTTGTGGTCATAGGGCTCAACGCCGAAGCGTACGTCAAATCCCTGTCCGACGGGGCTGTAAAGCCGCAGATCGGAGCAAAGCAGGTAAAGGCTGACGCACTCAAGCCGCAGGTATGCGCCGAAACCTTGTCCGACGGGCGCGAAGAGCAGTCGGGCGCGGAGAACGGGCGCGGACAAGCCGAGGCTAAGTAAGAGGCGGAACAAAAGGCGGAGTAATCCGCCCTCTCGCGCACGCGCACACGCGTGCGCGTAATATATGCGCGCGAAATATATAATATGTGCGCGTATGGGCGCGTGCGTAACATATAATTTATGCCAGCGCTGATTCTTACATAAAACTGTCGCCGTTTCCTGCATCGTTTCTTGCAAAAAAATTCGCGCTGATTCTTACATAAAACCGCCGCCGTTTCCTGCGCAGTTTCTCGCAGAAAAATTCGCGCTGATTCTTACATAAAACCGACCCTGTTTCCTGCGCCGTTTCTTGCGGAAAAATTCACGCCGTTTTTTCACAAAAACCGACCTTGTTTCCGTCGGAAAATTTAAACCGTACAGCTCAGATGCCGCGCCGTAAAAGGCGCGTTAAAAATGTACTTAATATAGTTATAAAAAACATAATTGTGAAGATATAACAAAAATTTGTGTTAAAAAAGTTCAAAAAGTCTGTTATATTTCATTTTGAAAATGGGTATAAGAAAATATTATATCTGATTTTTAAGAATTTTTGTAATCTTTTCACCTCACAAAATACGGGATTTACGGGCAATAAAAACCTATATTTTGGGGTAAACCGCGCTCTCGGACACAAGAAAGTTCAACTTTGCGAAAAACGGGGCAAAATCAGTGCTTTTTTAGCGAAATAAGCGCGAAAACGCCCGCAAACCGTCCAAAAAAATGCTTTCAAACGTTTGACAATTTTAAGTTTGTTATTATATAATAGACAGGCGCGTTGAGAGAAGTGCGTATTGGGATGAGGCGTAAAGTTACTTCAAAGTCCCCTTGAAGCTACAGGGGAAAAGATAATTTACGCTGACAAATGTAGGGGCGTGACCCCTGCGACTAACCGTGGCTTTTGTTAGGAACGCCATCAGTTTGGCGTTTTTTGATGCAAAAACCGCGATACACACGGTTAAGTTGACGCGCAGAAATAAATTTTTTGTTAGTATAAAAGGAGAAACAATGGCAGGACAGAAAATCAGAATCAAACTTGCGGCTTACGATCACGAACTCGTAGACCTTGCAGCTTCCAGAATCGTTGAGACGATGAAGAAGAGCGGCGCTAAAATTTCGGGACCTATTCCCCTTCCCACCGAGCGCGAAATCGTTACCATTTTGCGTTGCCCCCACAAGTATAAGGACAGCCGCGAACAGTTCGAACAGAGAACCTATAAGAGAATTATCGACATCTACACCCCCAACGCAAAGCTTTTGGACACCGTTCAGCTTCCCGCAGGCGTAGATATCAAAATCAAGCTGTAATCAAAAAAAGTCAATATAGATACTCTACGTAGTCCGACGACGGACCTCGCGGGCGGGGGAAACTTCCCGTAAGGCTGCGGCGCAACGGGCAACGCGGTATCTGAAAATAAAAAATTCGGAGGAACTTTAACATTATGATTAAAGCAATCATCGGACGTAAAGCCGGCATGACGCAGGTGTTTACGGCAGAGGGAAAAGTAATTCCCGTAACAGTAATCGAGGCAGGTCCCTGCCCCGTCGTCCAGATCAAAACTGTTGAAAAAGACGGCTATTCCGCTTTGAAGCTCGGTTTTGACAAGACGGAAGAAAAGAAACTTTCCAAGCCCGAGCTCGGTCAGTTCAAGAAGGCAGGCGTTGCACCTTGCAAAGTACTGAAGGAATTCAGACTTGCCGACCTCAGCGCATACGCAGTCGGCGGCGAAATCAAGGCGGACGTGTTTGCCGCAGGCGACAAGGTTGACGTTCACGGCGTAACCAAAGGCCACGGCTATTCAGGCGTTATCAAGAGATGGAATCAGCACCGTCTTAAGGAAACCCACGGCGTAGGCCCCGTGCACAGAGAGCCCGGTTCAATGGGCGCAAACAGCTCTCCTTCAAGAGTATTCAAGAACAAGCACCTCGCCGGTCAGTACGGCTGCGAGAACGTAACCGTTCAGAACCTTGAAGTGGTAAGAGTAGACGTTGAAAGGAACTGCATCCTTATCAAGGGTTCCGTTCCCGGACCCGACGGAAGCATCGTTACCATCAACGATACCGTTAAATAAGAGGAGGACTAAAAGATGCCCAGCATTAAAGTATATAAAATGGACGGCACCGAAGCAGGTTCTTTAGAACTTAGCGAAAAGGTTTTCGGTGCGGAATACAGGGAAGAGTTAATTCATCAGGCAGTCGTAACCAGACTTGCCAACGAAAGACAGGGTACGAAGTCCACTCTCACCCGTACGGAAGTACGCGGCGGCGGCAGAAAGCCCTGGAGACAGAAGGGCACGGGTAACGCTCGTCAGGGTTCCATCCGCGCACCTCAGTGGATCAAGGGCGGCGTAGTATTCGCACCCAAGAGCCGCGACTTTTCCAAGGATATGAATAAGAAGGCAAAGGCGGCGGCGCTCGTTTCCGCACTTTCCAAAAAGGTAGCCGACGGCGAAGTAGTAGTAATCGACCAGCTCTCCGTTAAGGAAGGCAAGACCAAGGAAATGGTAGCGTTCAAGAAGGCGCTCGGCCTTGACAAGACCGCAGTAGTAGTTATGGACAACGCAGACGAAAAGGTAATCTTAGCTGCAAGAAACATCGAACAGCTCTCCACCCTTCCCGTTGAACAGATTTCCACCTACGAAGTAGTTGCAAACGCAAAGGTCGTATTAACCACCGCGGCAGTTAAGAAAATAGAGGAGGTCTACGGAGAATAATGTTAGCGCAGGACGTAATCATTAAACCCCTTCTCACCGAAAAGGGTTACGACGGAATAGCTGATAAAAAGTACACCTTCGTGGTTGCTAAGTCGGCAAACAAGACGCAGATTAAGCTTGCAGTAGAAAAGCTGTTCGGCGTTCAGGTTGAAAGCGTGAACACCGTAAACTGCAAGGGCAAGTTAAAGAGAATGGGCAGAAATCAGGGCTACACCCCCGATTACAAGAAGGCAATCGTTCAGCTCAAGGCTGACTCCAAGACGATTGAGTTCTTCGACTCGTTATCCTGATAGGAGGTAAATTATGGCAGTTAAAAGATATAAACCCACGTCCCCTTCCCGCCGTTTTATGACGGTAAGCGCCTATACGGAGCTTTCCGGGGATAAGCCCGAAAGAAGCCTTCTTCACGATAAGAGAAAGTCGGGCGGCAGAAACAACACCGGCAGAATCACCGTTCGTCACATCGGCGGCGGCAACAGAATCAAGTACAGAGTAATAGATTTCAAGCGCAAGAAGGACGGCATACCCGCAACGGTCAAGTCCATTCAGTACGATCCCAACAGATCCGCAAACATCGCGCTCATCTGCTACGCTGACGGCGAAAAGGCATATATTCTTGCTCCCGTAGGTCTCAACGTAGGCGACAAGGTCGTCTCCGGTAAGAACGCGGACATCAAGGCAGGCAACGCGCTCGCCCTTGAAGATATCCCCGTAGGTACCATAGTTCACGCAATCGAGCTTCAGCCCGGCAGAGGCGCTCAGATCGCGAGAGCAGCAGGTATCTCCGCACAGATCATGGCAAAGGAAGGCGCTTACGCAACCCTCAAGATGCCTTCAGGCGAAATGCGCCTCGTATCCGTAAAGTGCAAGGCAACCGTAGGTCAGGTAGGCAACGTTGAACACGAAATCATCCACCTCGGCAAGGCAGGTAAGACCAGATATCTCGGCACCAGACCTACCGTCCGCGGCTCGGTAATGAACCCCAACGACCACCCTCACGGCGGCGGCGAAGGCAAGTGTCCCGTCGGCCACGCAGGTCCTATGACCCCTTGGGGCAAGCCTGCTCTCGGTTACAAGACCAGAAAGAAGAAGAATACTTCTTCCAAATATATCTTAAAGAGAATCAACTAAGAAGGAGGAAAGATAAATGTCAAGAAGCGTTAAGAAAGGCCCTTACTATGAACAAAGGCTCATGTCAAGAATCGAAGCAATGAACGCGGCAGGCGAAAAGAAAGTCGTTAAGACCTGGTCGAGAGCGACTACCATCTTCCCCCAGATGGTTGGTCACACGATCGCAGTTTACGACGGAAGAAAGCACGTTCCCGTATACGTAACCGAAGATATGGTAGGCTGCAAGCTCGGCGAGTTCGCTCCCACCAGAACCTTCAAGGGTCACGCAGCAAAGACCGCTAAGAAGTAAGGAGAGTTAAGTTATGGCAAGCAACATGAAAATCAAGACAGAAAAGATTGCCGCAACTAAGGATAGACGTCCTTACGCAACGGCAAAATATATCAGAATTTCACCCTACAAGGTGAGAACAGTGCTCGCACTCATCAGAGGCAAGAGCGTTGAGGAAGCAGCTGCAATACTCACCTATTGCAACAAGGGCGGCAGCGAGGAAGTTAAAAAGGTTCTTCTCTCCGCAGCAGCTAACGCCGAACACAACTTCGGTATGGACAGAAGCGATTTAATCGTTGCCGAAACCTTCGCCGACGGCGGCCCTCACCTCAAGAGAATGCAGCCCGTATCCAAGGGACGCGGACACGCAATCTTAAAGAGAACCAGCCACATCACTGTAATACTTGATGCAAAGAAGATTTAAAGGAGAGTGAAGTATGGGACAGAAAGTTAATCCTCACGGTTTAAGAGTCGGCGTTATATCCCCCTGGGACACCCAGTGGTACGCAGACAAAAAGGACTTCGGCAAACAGCTTAAAGAAGATAACGTAATCCGTAACTTCATCAAGAAGAAGTATTACGACGCGGCTATTTCCAAGACCTGCATAGTAAGAGCGGCAAACAAGGTGGAAGTTACCATCTACACCGGCCGTCCCGGCGTGCTTATCGGTAAAGCCGGCTCGGAAATCGAAGTAATCAAAAAGGACCTTGCAAAGCTTACGGGCGGCAAGACCATCATCATCAACGTTAAAAAGGTTGAGAAAATCGACCAGGACGCACAGCTTGTAGCAGAGGCAGTAGCTGCTCAGCTTGAAAAGCGTGTATCCTACAGAAGGGCAATAAAGCAGCAGCTCTCCAAAGTATCCAAGGCAGGCGTTAAGGGTGTAAAGATCACCGTTTCCGGCAGACTTGACGGCAGAGAAATCGCAGGCAGCGAAAGCTACCACGACGGTTCGATTCCCCTTCAGACCATAAGAGCGGACATAGACTACGGCTTCGCAGAGGCGCACACCACGTTCGGCGTGCTCGGCGTAAAGTGCTGGATATACAAGGGCGAAGTTCTCTCCGCATCTAAAAAGATGATTATCTCAGACGGAGGCGAAGAATAATATGTTAATCCCCAAGAGAGTAAAAAGAAGAATGCAGCACCGCGGCAGAATCAGAGGCAGAGCGCAGAAGGGCAACAAGATTGCTTACGGCGAATACGGTCTGGTTGCTGAGGAAGGCGGCAGAATCACTTCCAACCAGATAGAAGCAGCGCGTATCGCGATGACCAGATTCATCAAGCGTGGCGGTCAGGTTTGGATAGACATCTTCCCCCACAAGCCCATCACCAAGCACCCCGCTGAATCCCGTATGGGTTCCGGTAAGGGCGCAGTAGAATACTGGGTAGCTATCGTTAAGCCCGACAGAGTAATGTTCGAAATGGCTGGCGTAAGCGAGGACGTTGCACGCGAGGCTATGCGTCTTGCGTCACACAAACTTCCCGTAAAGTGCAAGTTTGTAAAGAAAGAAACAGAAGGCGGTGAAGCTAATGAAGGCTAAGGAACTTATTAATTTGACCGACGCAGAGCTTGAAGCAAAGCTCGGCGAACTCAAAACGGAGCTTTTCAATTTACGTTTCCGCCATGCCAGCGGTCAGCTCGAAAATCCTATGCAGATCAACCTCGTAAAGAAGGACATCGCAAGAGTTAACACCGTAATCCGTTCAAGGCAGAATAATGGTTAAGGAGAAAGGTATGGAAAGAACAACGCTCAGAAAGGAAAGAGTAGGCTTGGTAGTTTCCGATAAGATGGATAAGACGGTAGTCGTAGCCATCACCGAAAAGAGCAAGCATCCCCTCTATAAAAAGACTATAACCAAGACCACGAAGTTCAAGGCTCACGACGAAAATAACGAGTGCGGCGTTGGCGACAAGGTAAGAATTGTAGAAACCAGAAAGCTTTCCAAGGACAAGAACTGGAGAGTTGCAGAAATAATCGAAAAGGCAAAGTAAGATATGCCTTTTACGTCAAGGCTGTGTTTAAGCTAATCCGTATGCGCGGATACGGAAAATTCCGTTTCCCCTGCCCTATATATATTATATGGTAATACGCGCGTACAGGGGAGCCGTGATTGCAAGGACAATCGGAATACAGCCCGCTGACGGTAACGAGTTGTAAGTTAACATAAATAAGGAGAATTTATATGATACAACCTCAGACAAGGCTCAAGGCTGCAGACAACAGCGGCGCTAAGGAGCTTATGTGTATAAAGGTGCTTGGCGGCTCTTTCAGAAAGACCGGCAACATTGGCGACGTAATCGTATGCTCGGTCAAGACCGCAACCCCCGGCGGCGCGGTTAAGAAGGGCGACGTCGTTAAGGCGGTTATCGTAAGAACGACCAAGGGCATCAGAAGAAACGACGGCACTCATATCCGTTTCGACGACAACGCAGCGGTAATCATCGGCAGCAATCAGGAACCTCGCGGAACCCGTATCTTTGGCCCGATTGCAAGAGAACTCAGAGAGAAGAACTACATGAAGATTATCTCTCTCGCACCCGAAGTGCTGTAATTAAAGGAGAAGAGCTATGAACGTAAAATTGAATGATAACGTAAAGATTATCACCGGTAAGGACGCGGGCAAGCAGGGCAAGGTACTTGCAACTTCTCCCAAGAACGGAACGGTAATCGTTGAAGGAATCAACATTCAGAAAAAGAGCAAGAAAGCTCGCCGTGCCAACGAAACTTCCCAGATAGTTGAGAAGGAAGGCGCAATCGACGTATCCAACGTAATGGTTGTATGCGACGCGTGCGGCAAGGCTATAAGAGTTAAGTATAGCGTAGTAGACGGCAAGAAAGTAAGAGTATGCCCCAAGTGCGGAGCAATTCTCGACAAGGCTTACGCAGGCAAGAAGAACGCTAAGGCTGAAGAAAAGGCAGCACCCAAGAAGCGTACCAGAAAGCGCGCAGCCAAGACCGCGGAGGCAGAAACCCCCGCTGAGGACAAGGCTGAATAAGGAGGACTATGAAAATGGCAGAAAAAGAATACAAGAGCAGAGTTGCTAAGCAGTATGCAGAAGAAGTAGTCCCCGCGCTCACCAAAAAGTTCGGCTATAAGAACCCTATGGAAGTACCCAAGCTCGTCAAGATCGTAATCAGCTCGGGCTTAGGCGACATCAAGGACAATTCCAAGTCCATTCAGATAGCGCTCAACGAAATCAAACAGATCACGGGTCAGCAGCCCATATTGACCAAGGCTAAAAAGTCGGTTGCAAACTTCAAGGTTCGTGAAGGCATGTCAGTCGGTATCAAGGTTACCCTCCGCGACAAGATGATGTACGACTTCTACGATAAGTTCGTATCCATCGCTCTTCCCAGAGTGCGCGACTTCCGCGGTGTTCCCACGGACAGCTTCGACGGTAAGGGCAACTATTGCATGGGCGTCAAGGAACAGCTCATCTTCCCCGAAATCCAGTACGACCAGGTCGAAAAGATTCGCGGTATGGATATCTGTTTCGTAACCACGGCTAAGACAGACGAAGAAGCCAGAGAGCTTTTAAGGGCGCTCGGTATGCCCTTCAAGAAGTAAGGAGAAGAAAGAAATATGGCAAAGAAGTCAATGATAAACAAGCAGCAGAAGCCTGCTAAATATTCTACCAGAGCATATACCAGATGTTCCATCTGCGGCAGACCTCACGCAGTTCTCCGCAAGTACGGCGTCTGCCGTATCTGCTTCAGAAACCTTGCTTACAAGGGCGAAATTCCCGGCGTTAAGAAGTCGAGCTGGTAAGAAGGAGGAGAAAAGAAATGACAGATCCTATCGCAGATATGCTCACGCGCATCAGAAACGCGCTTATGGTAAATAAAGAAACAGTTGAAATTCCTTCCTCTAACATGAAGAAGGCAATCGCCGACATTATGCTTAAAGAAGGCTATATCTCCGACGTCAAGTTGGTAGAGGACGGCTATTCCGGCAAGCTCCTTATCACGTTGAAGTACATTGCTAAAAAGCAGCCCGTAATCAACGGATTACAGAGAGTTTCCAAGCCCGGTCTCCGTACCTACGCAGGCGTTGAAAATATGCCCAAGGTAATGGACGGACTCGGAATCGCAATCATATCGACCAACAAGGGCGTTATGACCGACAAGCAGGCAAAGGCCGCAAACGTAGGCGGCGAAGTGCTCTGCTACATCTGGTAAGGAGGCAAGCTAACTATGTCAAGAATAGGTAAATTACCCGTCGCAATTCCTGCTGGCGTTACCGTAACCTTTGCAAACGGTTTACTCACCGTTAAGGGTGCAAAGGGTACGCTCACCCAGGAAGTAGTCGGCGAAATCGACGTAAAAGTAGAAGGCAACGAAGCACTCGTTCTCAAGAAGAACGACTCTCCCGCGCTCGACGCAAAGCACGGCTTATACCGCGCACTCCTCCACAACATGGTAGTCGGCGTAACCAACGGTTACACCAAGACCCTTAAGGTCAACGGCGTAGGTTGGAAGGTTGCAAAGCAGGGCAACAAAGTAGTTCTCAACGTAGGTTATTCACACCCCGTAGAGTTCGTTGAACCCGCAGGCATCACCCTCACCTGCCCCAGCGCAACGGAAATCGTGGTTGCAGGCATCGACAAGACGCTTGTAGGTCAGACCGCTGCAAACATCAGAACTATAAGAACCCCCGAACCTTACCACGGATACGGCATCGCTTACAGCGACGAAGTAATCGAGAGAAAGGAAGGCAAAACGGGAGGCAAGGGCAAGAAGTAATTTCGGACGTGCGCGAAGCATTCGCGCGGCTTAGCGGCTTTTTCACCGTTCTCCGACGGCGGATAAAAGTCGCGCCAAGCCCGAAGCATATACCGCTTTTGCGGTTAATTGCCCAATAAAAAAAGGAGACATTATGATTAAAAAGATCGACAAGAACGAAGAAAGACTCCGTCGTCACACCCGCGTTCGTAAAAAGATTTCGGGTACGGCGGAAGCTCCCAGATTAAACGTTTACCGTAGCCTTAACCACATCTACGTTCAGGTTATCGACGACGTTAAGGGAGTAACCTTGTGCTCTGCTTCCACCATGGAAAAGGAAGTTAAGGCGGAAATCAAGGATATGACGAAAACCGAAGCGGCTAAGGTCGTAGGTAAAAAGGCAGCAGAGCGTGCTCTTGCTGCAGGCGTTAAGTGCGTAGTATTCGACAGAGGCGGTTACCTCTACACCGGACGCGTACAGGCTGTTGCCGAAGGCGCAAGAGAAGCCGGACTTAATTTCTAAGGAGCGAGGTTATGGAAGAAAAGAAAGAAAGATCAAGAAGAGATCAGAGACCCAGAAAGAGGGACGAGGACGACGGCTTTATCAAAAAGCTTATCCAGGTCAACAGAGTAACCAAGACCGTTAAAGGCGGTAGAAATATGCGCTTTGCGGCACTCGTAGTAGTTGGCGACGGCAAGGGTTCCGTAGGCTACGGAATGGGCAAGAGCAAGGAAGTTCCCGAAGCAATCGAAAAGGCAACCGCACAGGCTAAGAAGAATCTTATCAAGTGCAACCTTAAGGATACTTCCATTCCTCACACCGTAGTAGGCGTGTTCGGCAGAGGTTCGGTTCTTATGATGCCCGCTGCACAAGGTACCGGCGTTATCGCAGGCGGCCCCGTGCGTGCGGTTATGGAAGCCGCAGGCGTTAAGGACATCAGAACCAAGTCCCACGGCACAAACAACCCCATCAACTGCGTAAAGGCGGCAGTAGCAGGCCTTGCAGCGTTGAAAGCACCCGAAGGCGTTGCGGCAGCACGCGGCAAGTCGGTAGAAGAAATTTTAGGTTAATCGCAGGAGAGTGTTATGGTAAAGATAACTTTAATCAAGAGCGTTTCCAACGAAACCAAGAGCGTAAAGGCTACGGTTGAAGCGTTGGGACTTAAAAAAATCCGTTCTACCAAGACGTTGGAAGCTACTCCCGCAAACATGGGTCAGATTAAAAAAGTAGCTTACCTTCTCAAGGTAGAAGAAGTTTAAGGAGAAGACAGATATGAGAATCGATACATTACAGCCCGCAGAGGGCGCAACCACTTCTCCCAAGAGATTAGGCAGAGGCATTGGTTCCGGCAAGGGTAAGACCTCCGGTAAGGGCCACAAAGGTCAGTGGGCCCGTTCGGGCGGCGGCGTACGTCCCGGTTTCGAAGGCGGTCAGATGCCTCTTCACAGAAGAATCCCCAAGAGAGGTTTCCACAACAAGTGGGCAACTTCCTATTTAATTATCAATCTTTCGCAGCTCGCATCCGTACCTGCAGGCACCGTAGTAGATTACGATTACGTTATCGAAAACTCGCTCACCAAGGCAGTTAAGAATAACGGCGGACTCAAAGTGCTTGGCGGCGGCGAAATCACCGTTGCACTCACGGTTAAGGCTTCCGCTTTCTCCGCTTCTGCAAAAGAAGCTATCGAAAAGGCAGGCGGCACGGCTGAAATCGTAAAGTAAGATTGTTCAATTAAAGGCAGGCGCGGCAGACGCCGCACCGAAGGAGAGGTTAAATGTTTGAAACAATAAAAAATTGTTTTAAAAACAAGGAAATACGCAAAAAGATATGGATAACGCTCCTCCTTTTACTCGTATTCCGTCTGGGCTGCTACATTCCCATTCCGGGCATGAATGCAGAGAGCTTCGCCAGCCAGATTAACGGCGTTTCGTTCCTCGAAATAATGTCGTCGATCACCGGCGGTTCGCTTGCAAACGCAACGCTGTTCGCCCTCGGCATCAGCCCTTACATCAACGCCTCAATTATAATTCAGCTTTTAAGCGTAGGTATTCCTTACCTTGAGCGCCTTTCAAAACAGGGCGAAGAGGGCAGGAAGAAGATCGCGCAGATCACCAGATACGTAACTATCGCGCTTGCAATCGCACAGTCGATAGGTATCATCGTCAACTTCGGTATTCAGGGCGACGCAATCGAACTTCACCTCTTCGGTCAGGAGTTCATGGGCACGACCGCCGCACAGTGGATAGCAGGCATTTTCCTCACCGTAATCTATACGGCGGGCGCAATGCTGGTTATGTGGCTGGGCGAAAGAATTACCGAATACGGCATTTCAAACGGTATCTCGCTCATAATCTTCGTAGGTATCATCTCTACGGCGGGCAATCAGCTGGTCGCTAAGTTCGTAGAAGTATTCACGGGCAACCCTTCCGCGCTCTGGGAAATTCTCGGATTCATTCTTCTTACAATCCTTGAATTCACCGCAATCGTAGCGGTAGACCTTTCCGAAAGAAAGATACCCGTTCAGTACGCAAAGCAGGTCAAGGGCAGAAGAATGTACGGCGGTCAGTCGTCAGTTATTCCCATGAGAATATCGGGCGCAGGCGTAATGCCGCTCATCTTCGCCTTCGCAATCATAAGCTTCCCCGCAATGCTGGCAAGTCTGTTCTGGCCCGGTTCCGCATTCGAAACGGGTGTAACCAACTGGTTCTCCGGTTCGTCGCCTTACTGGTACGGTCAGCTCATCTATATGGTCTCGCTGTGTCTGTTCATTTTCGCGTTCTCATTCTTCTACGCGTCGATGCAGTTCAACCCCGAGGACGTATCCAAGACCATTCAGCAGAACGGCGGCTTCATTCAGGGCATCCGTCCCGGTCGTCCCACCGCGGATTATCTCAAAAAGATAAACAACAGAATAACGCTCTTCGGCGCGATTTATCTCACGCTGGTAGCGTTCATACCCTCCATACTCGGCATTATCGCAACGGGTCTGGGCTGGGCAACCGACCTTATAAGCGTGTTCTCCACCACGGGTATTCTGATTGTCGTATCGGTAGCTCTTGAACTGGATAAGCAGTTGCAGTCTCAGCTTATGATGAAGAATTATAAGGGCTTCCTTAAATAATATTTGAGGATACAGGCATTATGAACATAATTTTACTCGGCGCACCCGGCGCAGGCAAGGGTACGCAGGCTAGTCTGATTGAAGAAAAATATTCGCTCGCTCACATCTCTACGGGCGACATATTCAGGGCAAACATAAAGGGCGGCACGCCTATCGGCAAGGTAGCTAAAAGCTACATCGACGCAGGCAAGCTCGTTCCCGACGAAGTCACCTGCGAGCTTGTCAAAGACAGGCTTGCACAGGACGACGTCAAGGGCGGATATATGCTCGACGGCTTCCCCAGAACGCTCTTCCAGGCAGGCGAGCTCGATAAATTTGCAAAGATAGATCTGTGCATAAACATCGACGTGGACACGGAGCTGCTTATGGACAGAATATGCGGCAGGCGCGTGTGCAGCTGCGGCGAGAGCTATCATATCTCCACGCTTGGCGGCGCAACCACCTGCAAAAAGTGCGGCAAAGAACTGTATCAGAGAGAGGACGACAATCCCACGACCGTCAAGGCGAGATTGGAAACCTACTTTGCTCAGACGGCGCCGCTCGCGGAATACTACCGCAAACAGGGCAAGCTGTTCACCGTAAACTGCGGTACGGCTACCCCTGCGGAAGTGTTCGCAAATATCTCGGCGGAGCTTGATAAATATCTCAGATGATAAATATAAAGTCCGAAAACGAAATCGCGCTCATGCGCGAATCGTGCAGAATAGTTAAAGAGACGCTTGAATTCGTAGGAAAGAATATCCGCGCAGGCATGACCACGAAGGAGGTTGACGAGCTCGTCTACCGCTATATAACTTCGTGCGGGGCGAGACCTTCTTCGCTCGGCTACTGCGGATATCCTGCAAGCTCCTGCGTATCGGTAAACGAAGTGGTTGTGCACGGAATACCGTCCGACAGAGTTATCGAGGACGGAGATATCGTCAGCGTAGATATAACCGCCGAAAAGAACGGCTACAACGGCGACGCTGCAAGAACCTTTTTAATCGGCAACGTGTCCGAGGAAAAGAGGCAGCTCGTCAGAGTAACCGAGGAGTGCTTCTTTAAAGCTATCGAAGAGCTTAAAGCAGGCACGCCGCTTTACGACATAGGCTACAAGGTACAGACGCACGCCGAAAGCCACGGCTACGGCGTCGTCCGCGCCCTCGTAGGTCACGGCATCGGCCGTGAAATGCACGAGGACCCTTCGGTTCCCAACTACGGAAGGAAGGGCACGGGCATGCGCTTGAAGGCGGGAATGACAATCTGCATAGAACCCATGATCAACATGGGAACTTTCAAGGTTGTGTTCCAGAACGACGGCTGGACGGTAACCACTATGGACGGCAAGCCCTCGGCGCACTACGAAAACACCGTACTCATCACCGAGGACGGAGTAGAAATTTTAACCCTGTAAGGCGGCGGCAATGAAAGTCACTCAACCTTCCGTGGGCGGGATATGTGAAAGTTTGCAAGGCAGGGATAAGGGTCAGCCTTACGTCATTGTCGGCATACTTCAGGGCATGTTCGTACTTGTTGCGGACGGCAAACAGAAAACACTCAGTCGTCCGAAGAGAAAAAACTTAAAGCATCTGTATCTTTCGCCGAAAAACTCGGCGGAGTACGGCGCTGATTTTTCAGACGGCAACGCAGACGACTGCAAAATAGCATACGCTTTGAAGCAGTACTGCGCGGTAAAAAATAAAGTCGGAGGAAATTAATTTGTCTAAGGACGACGTAATTGAAGCAGAAGGAAAGGTAATAGAGTGCCTTCCCAACGCAAACTTCAAGGTACAGCTTTCAAACGGTTACGTCATAACGGCATACATTTCTGGCAAGCTTCGCATGAACTATATAAGAATCATCGAAGGCGATATGGTAAAGCTTGAAATGAGCCCTTACGATTTGACCAAAGGCAGAATTACCTGGCGCAGCAAGGGTTAATCTTTGCGCCCACCCAAAACACTTTTAAGGAGATTAATTATGAAAGTTAGACCCTCAGTTAAGCCTATGTGCGATAAGTGCAAGGTTATCAAAAGAAACGGCAAGGTTATGGTAATCTGTTCCAAGAACAAGAGCCATAAGCAGAGACAGGGCTAATTCGCGCACAGCGCTGTGCGCGGGTAAAGCTTTTAAGGCAGTCTGAAAAGGCTTTTACCTTACGGCTTTTGCCCGTAATATTCCCTGAGCTGCGCGGCGATCGGACGCGCGGCAGATACAGCGGAATTAAAAAATTTTAACCGGTCGGCATTTCCCTTTATAATACAGAGCTGATTCCGAAAAACTATTCGGGACTGTGCCGTACTTCGTGCGACGGAACTCTTGATTATAAAAACAATTCCGGCGTAAGCTCTCCCCTCATTCCGAATTTAAAGGGGCAGGCGCACGCGCGGTCGACATAGAAAAATAAATTTAAAAATTTTAACGGAGGAAATAAATCGTATGGCACGTATTGCCGGTGTAGATTTACCCAGAGAAAAGAGAATAGAGATAGGTCTTACCTACATTTACGGTATCGGTCTTACCACGTCCAAGAAGATCCTTGAGGCGACCGGAATCGACCCCGATACAAGAGTTAAGGATTTGGACGAAACAGCCGTATCCAAACTTCGTGAGTATATCGACCACAATTACAGAGTGGAAGGCGAACTTCGCAGCGAAGTATCGCTCAATATCAAAACCCAGATGGAAATCGGTTCCTACCGCGGAATCCGTCACAGAAAGGGACTTCCCGTACGTGGACAGTCAACCAAGAGAAACGCAAGGACCAGAAAGGGTCCCCGTCGTACCGTAGCCAAGAAGAAGGGCGCAAAGTAATTTAAGGAGGATAGCATAAATGGCAGCAACTAAAAAGACCAATAGCGTTAGCAGAAAACGTAAAGAGCTTAAAAAGGTTGACAAGGGTCAGGTTCACATTCAGTCATCCTTCAACAATACTATCGTAACCGTAACCGACGCACAGGGCAACGCAATCGCGCAGAGCTCTGCAGGCGCACTCGGCTTCAAGGGTTCCAGAAAGGGCACTCCCTTCGCAGCACAGATGGCTTGCGAAACGGCGGTTAAGGCAGCAAAAGAACACGGACTCCGTTCCGTAGAAGTATACGTAAAGGGTCCCGGCGCAGGCAGAGAATCTGCAATACGTGCAATCGCAAACTGCGAATTGGAAATCACGCTTATTTCCGACGTATCACCCATCCCTCACAACGGATGCAGACCCCCCAAGCGCAGAAGAGTATAATCGGAGGAGAATTGAAATATGGCAACTTATAGAGAAGCAAAATGCCGTCTTTGCAGAAGAGAAGGCGGAAAGCTCTTTTTAAAGGGCGATAAATGTTACAACGGCAAGTGCCCGTTTGAAAAGCGTCCCGTAGCTCCCGGTGCTCACGGCGCAGCAAGAAAGAAGGTATCTGAATACGGTCAGCAGCTTCGCGAAAAGCAGAAGGTTAAGCGTATTTACGGCGTTCAGGAAGGTCAGTTCAGAGCTTACTATGAAAAGGCCGACAGAATGAAGGGCATCACCGGTGAAAACATGCTCTCCCTTCTTGAAAGAAGACTTGACAACGTAGTATACAGAATGGGCTGCGGCGTAAGCAGAGCGCAGGCTCGCCAGATGGTAAGCCACGGTCACTTCACCGTAAACGGCAAAAAGGTCAACGTTCCTTCCTACATCGTAAAGGTTGGCGACGTAATCGCAGTTAAGGAAAACAAGACCTCTAATAAATATTTTGAAGAAATCAAGTCCGCAAAGGCTACCAATCTTCCCAAGTGGCTTGAATTTACCCCCGAAAAATTAGAAGGCAAAATTTTAGCGCTTCCTGCAAGAGAAGATATCGACAGCCAGATTGCAGAGCATATGATTGTCGAATTGTACTCCAAGTAATAATTAAAAGTTAAGGAGGTAGTTTATGATCGAAATGGATATGCCCAAAATCGAGGTAACGGAAAGCGACGACCAATCGTATGCAAAGGTGGTTGTTGAACCTCTCGAAAAGGGCTTCGGTCTTACAATAGGCAACTGTTTAAGAAGAATACTTCTCTCGGCTCTTCCCGGAGCAGCCGCACAGGGCATCAGGTTTCTGGACGGCTCTGTAAAGCACGAGTTTTCGGCAGTTGCGGGTGTTAAGGAGGACGTAACCGAAATAATCCTTAACTTAAAGACGCTTGCAATCAAGACGAAGGTAACCGACAAGGACTACGTCAAGGTTGTACACCTCTACAAGGAAGGTCCTTGCGAGGTCAAGGCAAGCGACATATCTCAGGACGCCGAAATCGAAATCATCAACGGCGACCAGCACATCTGCACGGTTGACGCAGGCGGAAAGATTGATATGGAGATAACCATCGGCAGAGGCCGCGGCTATAAGGGCGCTGACCACACCAAGACCGAACTTATCGACTATATTCCCATCGATTCCATCTACACGCCCGTAAAGAAGGTCAACTACAACGTGGAAAACACCCGCGTTGGTCAGAAGACCGACTTCGATAAGCTGGTATTGGAAGTGTGGACGAACGGTGCGTTCTCCGCTAAGGAAATCGTTTCGCTCGCTGCAAAGATTATGCAGGACCACATTTGCCTGTTCGTAGACCTTTCGGATACGATTAAGGATATGGATATACTTGTAAAGAACGAGGACGACCGTCAGCAGAAGATTCTTGCTATGGCAATCGAGGATATGGATTTATCCGTACGTTCTTACAACTGTTTAAAGCGCGCAAACATTCACACGGTGGAAGATTTAACGAGAAAGACGGAAGACGAAATGTTAAAGGTAAGAAACCTTGGCAGAAAGTCTCTGGACGAGGTCATCTTAAAGCTTCAGTCCTACGGTCTTTCATTATCAAACAAGGAGGACTAATAAATTATGCCCGGTAAATTAGGCAGAACTTCAGAGCAGAGAAATGCAATGCTTCGCAATCAGGCAACCGACCTCATCTGGTACGGTAGAATAAAGACCACGCAGGCTAAGGCTAAAGAGCTTCAGCCCTACGTTGAAAAGATTATAACCAAGGCAATCAACGTTTACGACCTCAACGAAGAAAAGGAAGTTGTAAAGACCGATTCCAAGGGTAAGGAAATTACTGTTAAGCAGATCAAGGACAGCCCCAAAAAGCTTGCGGTTCGCCGCGCTATTATGGCTAAGCTCCGCGACGTGCAGGAAGTTAAGGGCTTCAACGAAAAGAAGTCCGAATACAAGGCACGCACTGCAGACGTAAAGCACCCCGTAATGGAAAAGCTTTTCAACGAAATCGCTCCCAAGTACGCTCAGCGTAAGGAAGAGCTCGGTCAGGGCGGCGGTTATACGCGCATTTACCTTCTCGGTGAACGTCGCGGCGACGGCGCTGAAGAAGCAATTATCGAACTCGTTTAATAGCTTTAAAAAAAGGTAATTATTTGCCGCACTTAAAAAGTGCGGCAATTTTACTTTGGATTTAAAGATGAGCGGGGTTACGTTGGATTTACTTTATACGGGCGAAATGCAGCCCGACGGACTTATTAGGTTTAAAAAAGCCAGCCGCGAAGCAAATAAATTTGCTTCGCGGCGACGTTTTTACGGATAAAAAAGATTGCTCTGCGGCGACAAATAAAAATTTTTATGCCGCTGAAATCTTTTAACAATTCAAAAATAACAATTATTTCTTTGACATATAGTCAAAGTGTGATATAATATAAATATATAAATAAGGTTTAGTTTTACAAAACCGAAAAAATCAGAAAGGAGATAAAATTATGACTTGGTTTAACAAACAGAGCCGCCTTGTACAGATTATTTTGCTGCTCATCCCCGGCGTAAACTGGATTACCGAAATCGTGGTAAGATGGTCGACCTTCCTCAAGAAAGGCGGACTTTTAAGACTTATCATTTGTATTCTCGTAACCATTCCCTCCGGTATCGTATTCGGCTGGATAGACTTGGTTTGGGTACTGCTCTTCAAGAAGCTGTGCCTTCAGTAATCTGAATTAAATTTGTAACAAATTTAAAGGAGATATGAATATGTCGTTTGATAAGTGGTTTAACAAACAGGACAGATTAATTAAAGTTATACTTATGATTCTTCCCGTAGTCGGCTGGATTGTAGAATGTCTTGTAAGACTCAGCATTCTGCTCAGAACCAAGAGCGCGCTTCACCTTGTAGTGTTCCTGCTGTTCTTGTTCGTAGGCTGGAGCTGGATAATTGTCGTAATCGACCTTGTTTACCTTATTTTAAAGGGACATCTTCTCTTTGCGTAACTTTGAAAAGAATTATAAAAACGCCGAGGTTGCTTTTGCAACCTCGGCGTTTTTATTGTATTGCGTGTCGCAAACTGCGGCGTTTATATCGTATGTCGAGCCGCATACAGCCGCGTTTTATATGGCGCAAGCTGTAAAACGGTCGCGCATTAATTAATGGCGCACGCCGCAATTTTGCGGCGTGCGCCATGCGTATATTACGTTTTGAATTTGAGTATGAGTTTCTTATGCGCGTTTATTTCAAAGCCGTCGTGCCGAATACTTTATCCATATACGCTTTAAACCTTGCGGCGGTCGTATTCGACGCCGTCGAGAGTCTTAAAGACAAATTCGCGGTTTTCGTAAACTATATATCCGTGCGCGGTGTTCTCCTTGGGTAGCGAAACCGAGCCGGGGTTGAGGTGGTAAAAACCGTTCTCTTCGGCGTTCAGGGGAACGTGAGTATGCCCCGTAACGTATACGTCGCCCTCGGCAATGGGGGGAACCGCCCTGTGCCCGTGCGAAAGATGGATATTCAGCCCGTCGACCAAAATCACGCCGTAGTCGGCGGAGACGTTGAAGGAAAGCACCATCTGGTCAACCTCGCTGTCGCAGTTGCCGCGCACGCAGGTTATGACCTTGGAATAGGGCGCAAGCAGTTCGCACACCGTCTTGGGCGAATACTCGTCGGGCAGGGGGTTGCGCGGTCCGTGGTAGAGTATATCCCCCAGCAGAACCAGTCTGTCCGCACCCTCGCGCTCGAATGCGCTCAAGGTATCCTTGCACCACTTAGCCGAACCGTGTACGTCCGATGCGAAAAAAATCTTCATAACAATTCCTCCAGTTTTCTTATAACGCCGAATTCCGCGTTTGAAAGTATAACCTCGCCCACCTTCTCCTTCAAGGGGGGATAGGCGTTTGCAGTAACGTAAGCCTTGCCTGCGGCAAGCAGCATTTCGTAATCGTTCATATGGTCGCCGAACGCCACGCTCTCCTCTCTCTTAACGCCCAGCTTTGACATAAGCGCCTCCAGCGCCCTGCCCTTGTTGGCGTGGGATACCGAAACGTCCATCCAGTCGTAGCCCGAAATCAGCGTCCTTAAACCCTTGATGAGTGGCGGGAGTATGACTCCGCCGTGCTCCGCGCAGGGCTGTTCGTCCCAGATAGAAATCTTAATGACCGTCTCGCTTGCGGCGATTCCGTCAAGGTTATCCACCTTTTTCGCCGAGGAGTACGACTTGTTTACCATAGAAATAAACTGTTCGCAGTCGCTCTCGTAATAGGCGCAATCCGCGCACGAAAGGAGGGGATACAGCCCCTTGTGTTGCCTTATTATATTCAGCGCGTACTGCACTTGCGCCGAGGGAGTGGGGTCGGAGAAGATAATTTCGTCCTTGTACCACACGAGGCCGCCGTTTTCGGCGATAATGGCAATCTTATCCGCAACCGGCCCGAACAGCTTTTTAAGGTTAGGCAGCTGCCTTCCGCTTGCAGGAACGAATACCGTTCCCCGTTCCGCCAGCCGTCCGATATAGGGGAAGGTCTCGGCAGGCATAATTTTGGTGGGCGGAAGAAGAGTTCCGTCCAAATCGCTCGCAATCAGTTTTATCATAAATTTATTTTAACATAACCGCACGGGTTATGCAAGCGGAGCGAATAGTTTTAACAGCATATAAAGCCGCGAAATTCGCAAATTAACTTATCTTCCCGACCAGCCGCCGTCGTCGGCAGGCGTGAAGCCGTTTACGTAACGGGTTATGCAAGCGGAGCGAACAGTTTTAACAGCGCCGCCAGCCTGTTTTTTCTGTTCGGCATGGGTTCGGACAGCGCAAGGCAGGCGCAGAAGTCGGCGGCGACCTCTTCCGATACCTGACCGCCGAATATCCCTCCGCACTCCAGGTTGAGCGACATGGAGCGGAAATCGAGGTTATAAGTGCCCAACAGGCACTTGTCGTCGCATATAAGGCACTTTGCGTGCATAAACCCGGGCGTGTATTCGTACACCTTGACGCCGCTTTCAACCAGCTCCCGGGCGTAGGCGGAGGTCAGGCGGAAGGTCAGCTTTTTGTCGGGGACGTGCGGAATGATTACCGTCACGTCCGCGCCCGTCTGCGCGGCAAAGCAGAACGCCCGCTTAAGCCGTTCGTCAAGGCATAGATAGGGGGTAAACGCCCACACGCGCGACTTTGCGGAGTATATCGCCGAGCAGATTACGTCCTCGCATAGTCCGCTCTGTACGGGCGGCGAGTCGTAGACGGGCAGCATTTTCGGCGAATCCGAATTTGTTTGGTCGGGGCATATATTGCCGTCTTTGGCGTGCTGTGATTGTTTTTCGGACGGCGAAATCTCTCTTCCGCTTGAAAGTTTTGCGCCTTTTGGGCATATATTGCCGTCTTTGGCGTATTCGGGCTGAATTTCGGGCGGAAAAATCTCTCTGTCGCCCAGCCATACGGACAGGAACAGCTCTTCAAAAAACGTTGCGGCGTTTCCGCTCACGCAGAATCCCGTGTCCTTCCAGTATCCGTGCGGAGAGGTTATCCCTGCGTACTCGTCGGCAATATTTATTCCGCCCGACAGGGCGTATTCGCCGTCTATCGCGGCAATCTTTCTGTGGTCGCGGAAGTTAATGCGCGATACGGGCAGGGGCGAAAGTCGGTTAAAAATAATCAGCTCCGCGCCCAGCCCTTCAAGCTCTTTGAGCCGCTTTACGGGCAGTCTTAGCGCGCTGCCCAGTCCGTCGGCAATCAGCCGCACCTTAACACCTCGCTCAAGGGCGCGCTTAAGGCAGTCGTGCAGGCGCGAATAGATCTCGCCGTCGGCGATTATATAGTATTCAAGGTACACTCGCTTTTTCGCACCGTCGATAAGCCCGAACAGCCGCTCGAAATACCCCGCGCCGTCGCTGAAATATTCGCATTGGTCGTAGGATATGGGCGGGGGAACGCTTTCGCCGACAAAGGTCAAGGTCCGCCCGCAAGGCTGGCGGCGGTACTGAAAAATTATATACATAACCGCGCCCACTACGGGTACGGCGGCAATAAAGCACAGCCACGCGCACTTGTATTCGGGCGGTGCGTCACGGTTGATTGCGGACAGCGAAACCGCCGCCGACAGCGCATATACGCCGACTATCGCCGCGCCGATCGACAAAAGCGAGGGGATATAAAAGCATAAAAAAATTATTGCGGACAGGTACGCCGCAATAAGAGTCAAAGAGATGGTCAGCCGTGAAAACAGGCAATTAAAAAAGCCGCGCATAACGTATTCCCGTCTGCGCGGCGTAAAAATTCAAATTACCGGGTATTTACCAAGGCGAGCGATTCCGCTATTCCCGGAACCGTACTTTCGGCATATCCCCGAGGCAATCGCCTTTGGCGTTTTTCCAAGGTCAGGGCTTTCAGCAGCTTCCAAAGGTCGCGACTTTGAGTATTTTTCTGAAAACCGAGGCTTATAAAATCAGCTTTATAACCGACATCTTGTTGCAGTGCGGCACGTCCTCGAGCTGTTTTGCATAGAGCTGAGCGGGGTCGCAGTCGGTAAACGTCTGGCTTTCGAACATGCTCAGATCCAACGCGCCGTGAGTAATCATATTGATGGCGGTTTCGGTGTAGCCGTAGCCGTTGGAAATACCTAAAATGTGCAGGTTGCGCTCTAAAATGGGCATTGCGTCCAGTTTGAAGTCGATGGGGGAGAAGGTTCCCAGAACCAACGTCTTGTTGTGCGCAAGCACTTTTGCGGCAAGGTTGGGGTTCAGGCGCGAGCAGGGCGTGAAAATCGCCGCGTCGCACATATTTCCGCCCGTTGCGTCGGCGACGTTGGTTTCAAGATTTTCATCCTGCATAAACGCGAAATAAACGCCGTATCTGCGCAGTTTGTCCAGATTCTGCTGATTGTTGTCGATAATTATAGGCACGTACTTATGGTAGATTGCCACCTGCGCCATAATACACGCCGCAAAGTTGGAACCTATTATTGCCACCTTACTGCCCGCAGACAATTCAAGTTTATCGTAAATATTTTCTGCAAGAGCAACGCTTTCTATGCAGAGCGCGTGCATATTGTCCACCGAATCGGGCAGGGGGTCGACGTCCTTGTAGTCGCACACGACGAAGTCGCGCATAAACCCGTCGAAATCCCTTCCTGCAATGAGTGCGTTTTCGCAGTCGGCGGTGTTACCGCTTCTGCATTGCAGACACTTTCTGCACGGTCTTGCGGCTTTAAGGTACACTCTCGAACCCTTTTCCATACCGTAGACCTTACTTCCGGCGTCGGTGACAACGCCAACGGCAAATCTTCCGGGGATTTTGGGGTAGCGGACGGGCAGTTCGCCAGAGTAGGTGAGTGCGTCGTAGTTTGAAACCAGAAGATGCGTAACTTTAACTTTGACCTCGTCGTCGTTTACGCTCATTTCGGTCTGCGGCTCTTTTGTCAGGGTCTTGGGACCCGTAAGTATCCATTTATCCATACGCACATATTATACGCCAAGATGAAGATTAAATCAACCCTTTGCGCCCAAAAATCGCCAAGTTAGCATAAATTATGATTAAAGCCAAAAAATTTTATCCGCGGATAAAAAAATAATTGACTTATCGCCTTTTTTTATATATAATAGTTAAGCATTACAGAAAATAACAGCGAGGTGAGATAAATGAAGCCCGAAATACATCCCGATTATCACGAAGTAACGGTTGTATGCGCTTGTGGCGCGACTTTTAAGACCGGCACTACCAAGAAGGTAGACACCTTAAAGGTTGATATCTGCAACAAGTGTCATCCTTTCTTTACCGGCAAGCAGAAGCTGGTCGATACCGGCGGTCGCGTAGACAAGTTCAAGAAAAGATACAATATTTAACAAAAAGTCCGGCTTCAATTTTATATTGGAGCCATTTTTTGTAAGCGCGCTAAAACTTGCAACGCGGCGAACCGTGCAACGGGCAAACCATGCAACGGGCAAACCGTGTAACGCGGCGAACCGTGCAACGCGGCGAACCGCGCAACGCGGAAAATTGCGTAATACAGGCAGATTTTACGGCGCGGAAAATTACAAAAGCCGATTCGGCAACTCTGTCGTGCGTGCCCTATGCCGCGTGCACGTCATATAATATTACGGTGATTATGTCGGAAAAAGTTAAAAAGGAAAAACTTAAGTGCTCGTCGGTCGGCGGCCAGGCGGTCATCGAAGGCGTTATGATGCAGGGTGCAACCTCCTATTGCTGTGCCGTGCGCGACGTCGACGGGCAGATTCAGGTGGAAAAAAAGAGGCTAAACCGCTCTCCCTCCGCCCTCAAGGCGGCAAAAATACCCTTTGTAAGGGGGGTAGTCAATATGTTTTCTTCGCTCGTGCGCGGCTCGCAGACGCTTATGCGCAGCGCTCAGGTGTGCGGAGAGGACGACGAAGAACCCGGAAGAGTGGAAAAATGGTTTGCCGAAAAGTTCCATAAAAATTTTATGGAAGTGCTTTCGCTGGTTTCGGTTTTAATCGGCGTGGCGCTTGCCGTCGCCCTGTTTATGCTCCTTCCCAACTTTCTGGTCGGGCTTTTAAAGGGCTGGTTCCCCGTGCTTGACGGTACCGCCTGGGAGTTCGTGATTTTAGGCGTTTTAAAGCTGGCTATCTTCCTTGCGTATCTGGGACTGATCCTCTTTATGAAGGACATTCAGCGCCTTTACCGCTACCACGGCGCGGAGCATAAGACCATCAACTGCTACGAAAAGGGCTTGCCCCTGACGGTCGAAAACGTCGCTTCCTGCTCGCGCATACACGACAGATGCGGAACCTCGTTTTTGTTCATAGTCTTAATTATAAATATCGTCATAATTGCGCTCGTCAACTGGGCGTTAGGAATTCACCTCATCGGCAATAAAGCGCTGCAGATGCTTGCAAAGTTCGGCGTGGAAATAGTGCTTCTGCCCGTAATCGCAGGCGTCGGCTACGAGGTGTTGAAGCTGCTTGCAAAGTTCCACGGACCAATCTCCAAGGCAATCAAATCGCCCGGATATCTCATTCAGAAGGTGTTCACCACGCGCGAACCCGACGACGAGATGATAGAAGTGGCGATCGCCGCGTTCAACGCCGCCATGGAAATGGACGCCAACCCCGACGAGCCCGAGGCCTCGTTTATTATGGGCGGATTGCTCTCCGCCGCGCTCAATCAGACCAAGAAGAGGTTTGCGGAAAACGGCATAGACGAGAGCGACGCGGAGTGGATATATTCGTTGGTTTTAGGCGTAAAGCGCAGCGAGCTTTTAAACGACGGAATAATAATCAAGTCCAGACAGGCAAAGGAGATCGAAGAGATCGTACAGAAGCGCCTTACGGGCAGACCGCTCTGGTACGTCATGGGCGATACCGAATTCTACGGTTGCACGATAAAGGTGGACGAAAGGGTGCTTATACCCCGTCCCGAAACCGAAATTCTGGCTGAACAGGCAATCAAGCTTGCCGAAGAGGGCGATAAAATTCTCGATTTATGTACGGGAAGCGGCTGCATAGCCGTGGCTATCGCCAAGAACTGTAAAGATAAAAAGTTGCAGGTTACCGCTGCAGACGTATCCGAAGCGGCGCTTATGCTTGCCAAGGAAAACGCAAACCTGAACTCCGTCGATATAAACTTTGTCAAGAGCGACCTCTTCTCCAAGATACACGGCAGATTCAATATAATCGTCTGCAATCCTCCCTATATAAAGAGCGGCGAAATCGCAACCCTTCAGAGCGAGGTGAAAAACTACGAACCCAGAATAGCTCTGGACGGCGGCGACGACGGGCTGGACTTCTACAGAAGGCTTGCCAAGGACGTCACGCGCTATCTTGCCAAGGGCGGCATGCTTATGCTCGAGTGCGGCGAAGGTCAGGCGGACGATATACTTAAAATATTCGAAAAGCGCGATTACGCCATGGTCGTCAAGGACTATTCGGGCGTAGACCGCTTCTTAAAAATCGCATTCTGAGATAATTATGGATAAAATGCTTGTCAAACTCGCCGATATTCACAAAAGGTATCTGGCGCTGTCGCAAAAGATGAGCGACCCGGAGGTCATTTCCGATTCCACCGAATGGACGAAAATCGCCAAGGAACATTCGGAAATTTCCGAGCCGTCGCAAAAATACGAGGAATACCTTGCAGTCGAAAGGCAGATGAACGACGCTGCGGAGGCGGTAAAGACCGAATCCGATCCCGAAATGCGCGAGCTTTTGAACGACGAAATTTACGAGTGCAAGGATAAGCTTTCAGCCCTGCGCGAGGAGCTTAAAATTCTTCTTCTGCCCAAGGACAAAAACGACGACAGAAACTGTATTATGGAGATTCGCGGCGGCGCAGGCGGAGAGGAGGCGGCGCTGTTCGCCTACGAGCTGTACAGAATGTATATAAACTACTGCGAACGTCACCGCCTTAAGATTGAGGAAGTGGACAAAAACCAGACCGAGCTGGGCGGAATCAAGGAAGTAGTTTTAAATATTTCGGGCAAGGACGCGTACAAACAGTTAAAGTTTGAAAGCGGCGTTCACCGCGTTCAGCGCGTACCCGAAACCGAATCGCAGGGGCGCGTGCACACTTCAACCGCGACGGTTGCCGTTCTTCCCGAAGCCGAGGACGTGGAAGTGGAGATTAAGGACGAGGACGTGAGAGTGGACGTATACCGCTCCTCGGGCGCGGGCGGACAGAAGGTTAACAAGACCGAAACCGCAATAAGGCTTACTCATTTCCCCACGGGCATAGTAGTGACCTGTCAGGACGAGAGGAGCCAGCTTAAGAACAAGGACAAGGCGTTCAAGGTTCTGCGTTCGAGGCTGTACGACTACTACAATTCGCGCAATCAGTCCGAACAGGACGCGCACAGAAAGAGCCTTGTCGGCAGGGGCGACAGGTCGGAGCGCATCCGCACCTACAACTTCCCGCAGGGCAGAGTCACCGACCACAGAATAGGTCTTTCGCTGTACTCGCTGGACAGCTTTATTATGGGCGATATAGACGGTATGGTGGAAGCTCTGGCAGTTGCCGAGCGTGAAGCGCTTCTGGCGGGCTCGGAAGATTAAAAAATACAATTCATTGGGGGATATGCCCCGGCGAATGAGAAAGATAAGGGAAAAAGATGAATAGAAATCAATCTGGAGAGGACTACTTAGAGGCTATACTCTTGCTCTCCGAACAGCTTGAATACGTGCATCAGATAGACGTAGCGCGCAAAATGGGCGTATCTCAGCCCGCCGTGCAGAAGGCATTTAAAATTTTGAAGGACAAGCAGTATATCCGCACGGACGGACTGCACATATATCTCACCGAACAGGGCTTGAGTTACGCAGGCGAGATCTATCACAGGCACTGCATAATCCGTGAGTTTTTAACTCTGCACGGGGTGAATCCTGCGGACGCGGACAACGACGCGTGCGAGATGGAGCACGCCATATCCTCGGCGACCTTCGCAATGATGGAGAACTACGTCTCCGAGCACGGCGAAAAGAAGTAAAAAACCGGATTTCAGCGTAAACCGACTGCAAAACGGCGCACAACAGGACGGTTGTTCAGTGCTGCTTACAATAAGAATAATAATTAAATTATAATAAGAATAATAATTAAATTACAAGAAGAATAATAATTAAAACCGCCGCCGCGAAATTCTTTCGCGGCGGCGGTCGGTTTTTTTGTTGCCTGATACATTGAAAATAACTTAAATAACTTGCGTATCAACAATATCAAATGTATCTATATTATCTTTTATTCGGGCATACTTTGCCATATTTATTCCTTTATTTACTTCTACAACATACGAATCATTAATTTTGGCGTATTTAACAATTTCTCTTACGCTGTATCCGTTTCCGCGTATTATATCTGCGAATTTTAAACCAAAAAGATGAATCATAATTACTTTTTCGTTTTTGGGAGCGTTACTATACATTTCATTTAATTTCCTACCTAACATGGGTTCTGTAATAATCATGTGTTATCCTCACTTTATATTTTATTTTGATTTTTAATCTGTAAAATTAGAGCGGAAACCTTTTGCGCAAAGTATCCGGAGAGTTTTTCTTCCCAGTAGGGAATTGAATTTGTTAATGACCTCAAAGCGTTTTCCAGGCACGATTTTGGAAGCTGTTGTCTTATATATTCCATATAAACAACCAAGTCTTCATATTTCATAGTTCTTGTGTTGGGTATTCCGATAACCAAATTATTAAGAAATAAAAAATAAATATAAGCGCTGCCGTGTGTAATTCCTATTTTGTTTTCTGCAATCTTTGCTAAAGTAGAACAATTAATTCTCTTTTGTGCATTATATTGAGATTTAAACAGCTCCCATACGTAATCTCTCATTTCAGCTGTTATTGTGCCTTTGGTTTTAAATGATGGCAGCTCAAATGTGTCATTATGCTGTTCTGAAAAGGTGGTGAAGGTGGTTTGCTGTAAAGACGCTGACTCCAAAGCAGACACTTCTTGGCTTTCGGGTTTTGCGGTTTGGTTGGTTTCTTGTCTGCTTGCTTGTGTGCTGCCGATAGTTAAAAAAGAAATAGATTGTTCTTTGTTTAACCTTTTAAAGCACATTCTTATAAACGTTTGGTGATCTAACCCTAAATCGTCTAAAATGTTTTCAGCATTAATAATTAAGTCATCGTCTAATTGTACTGTGATAATTTTACTCATGGTAAACAGCTCCTTGTATTTTGAGTAAATACATAATAACACAGAGTAAAAGCCGTGTCAAGTGATTTACACAAAAAAGTTTAAAAAATTTTTAAGTAAATAATCAAGTAAATAATGAGTAAATTATGTAAATGGTTTTTGCTAATAAATTAAGCGATTAAATTTAGGTTTTGCGACATTATTACAGTGCTATTTTATCTGTTAAGGCAAAAACTATAAAATAATTATAAAAAAATTTCTTAACTTAGGTTAATTTTTATTGACAAACGGGCTTAGTGAGAATATAATTTAACTTGCTTAACGAAAGTTAAGTAATTTTTAAACATTAAAAACTTAACTTAGGTTAAGTTATTGGAGAGAAGAATATGCCTATAAGCCTTGCACCCGAAAACGTAGCTATGAAAGTGGCGAAGATTACCGCAGACGACAAGACCCGCCGTCATCTGCAGGAACTGGGAATTTGCGAAGGCGGCGAAGTTACGCTGGTTTCCAAGAGCCCCAACGGAGTGATTATAATAGTTAAGGAAGGCAGACTTTGCCTCGACGGAGTGCTTGCACGCCGCATACTCGTGGCATAAAAACGGCGGCAACCGCATAAGCGGTGTAATCAGGGCTCGATTAAAAGCGGCAACCGCATAAGCGCCGCATATCAGTGGCTCAACGTATGACGGCAACCGCATAAGATGCCGCATATCAGCGGCTCAACGTATGACGGCAACCGCATAAGCGCCGCATATGGGCGGCTCAACCGCGGTTCAGACCTTTTCAGTTCGATTAATTATTTAAAGGAGATAAATATGATAAAACTACTTAGCGATTTTGTCGTGGGAGAAAGCGGCAAGATAGTTAAAGTCAACGGCGAAGGCGCGATACGCCGCAGGCTGTTCGACATGGGCGTTACGCCTATGGCTGAAGTCACCCTGCGCAAAAAAGCGCCGCTGGGCGACCCTTTGGAAGTTACCATAAGGGGCTACGAACTTACGCTCAGAAAAATCGAAGCGGCTTGTGTGGAGGTTGAACTCAAATGAAAACTTTCGCATTAGCAGGCAACCCCAACTGCGGCAAGACCACGCTGTTCAACGCGCTCACTGGTTCTACCGCGCACGTGGGCAACTGGCCGGGCGTAACCGTAGACAAGCGCGAGGGCATTTACAAGGGCGCGGAGGAAAAGGCGGCAATCGTCGACCTGCCCGGTATATATTCGCTTTCGCCCTACACCCCTGAAGAGGTCATTTCGCGTAATTTCATACTGGATGAAAAGCCCGACGGCATCATCAACATAGTCGACGCAACCAACCTTGAGCGCAACCTGTACCTGACCACTCAGATTCTTGAAATGGACGTTCCCGTAATAATCGCCCTGAACATGATGGACGAAGTGGAAAAGGTCGGCGATACCATAGACGTAAAGGCGCTTGAAAAGGCAATAGGCGTACCCGTAGTCTCCATCTCCGCTCTCCGCAAGAAGGGCATCAAGGAGCTTATGGATAAGGCGTTGGCAATGAAGCCCGAGCGCAAGGGTACGACCGTCCTGAGCGGCGCTCTCGCACCCAAAATCCGCAGAGCAGAGCAGTTCTTCGAGCAGACGAGCGTCTCTTCTCCCCTGTTCCACGCGGTAAAGATGCTTGAAGGCGACGAAATTGAGTTAAAGCACGCAGGCGCGCAGGAGCTTCTTTTAGAGATCGCCGCAGGCGAGGATCTGGAAGCAACCGTTGCGGACGAGAGATATAAGTACATATCCGCACACTTCTCAACGGCAAAGGCAAAGAGAGAAAAGGAGCTTTTAACCAAGTCCGACAAGGCGGATAAGATTCTCACCCACAGAATATGGGGCTTGCCCATCTTCGCGGTCATACTGTTCGCCATATTCCACTTGACATTCTCTGAAGATTTATTCTACATAGGCGCGATCTGCAACGCTTGCGGAGCGCCCCTGCCCACGGTAGACGAACTCGGGCTTGAAGGCGCGGCGGCTCAGACGCTCGCCGTGTTCTACGACGGCGCGGTGTTCTCGCCGGGCGTAATACTGTTTAACGCGCTGGATACGGCGACCTCTTCGTTGAGCGAGCTTATAGCCGTTTCGATGGAAAACGGCGGAGTTGCCGAATGGGCGACCGGTCTGGTCTGCGACGGCGTGCTGGGCGGCGTGTTTGCCGTTTTAAGCTTCCTGCCCCAGATACTCGTGCTGTTCCTGTTCTTCTCCATTCTTGAAGATACCGGCTATATGGCGCGCGTTGCGTTCATTCTGGACAGAATTTTCCGCCGTTTCGGTCTGACGGGCAGAGCGTTCATGCCCATGATTATGGGCTTCGGCTGCTCTATCCCCGCAATGATAAACACCCGTACGCTCGCCGACGAAAGAGAGAGAACGGCTACGGTCCGCGTAATTCCCTTCTTCTCGTGCGGAGCTAAGCTGCCCATTCTCACGGCGATTGCAGGCGGTATAGTTCAGTACTTCGGCGTTTCCAACGTAGACTTAATAACCTTCTTTATGTACGTTTCGGGCGTGGCTGTGGCGATAATTGCAGTGCTTTTAATGCGTGCAACCACTCTGCGCGGCGAGGTTGCTCCCTTCATAATGGAGCTTCCCACGTACCATATGCCCGGCTTTAAGAACCTGATGCTTCACCTCTGGGATAAGGCAAAGCACTTCGTTAAGAAGGCGTTCACGATTATCCTTGCTTCTACCATTATTATCTGGTTCCTTCAGTCCTTCGGCTGGAACTGGCAGTACGTAGGCGCCGACGGTATGGGCGATTCGATTCTCGCGTCCCTCGGCAAGTTCATTCAGCCTCTGTTCACGCCGCTCGGCTTCGGTTCGCAGCTCGGCGAGTTCGGTTGGGTATTTGCGGTTGCAGCCGTTACGGGTCTCATCGCAAAGGAAAACGTAATTGCAACCTTCTCCGTACTTGCGGCTATGCTGGTTTCAGGGTTTGAAGGCACCGAAGAGGGCGTGCTCGAAGCCGTAACCATGATAGAGGCTACGGGTATAAACATTCCCGCTCTGCTGGCGTTCATAATGTTCAATATGACCACGATCCCCTGCTTTGCGGCGGTGGCAACTGCCAAGGCGGAGCTTCCTTCAAAGTCGACCTTCAACTGGACGCTCGTATTCTGGCTGGGCACAAGCTATATCGTCGGCTGTATCTTCTATACGGTTGGCACCTGGTGGTGGACGGTATTTATCTGGCTGGCAGTCATTGCGGCGGCTGTTACGTTAATAGTTCTGAACAATCTCGGCAAAATCAAACTGCCTAAGCTCGGTAAAAAGAAGGCGTAATTATGGGCGCGGTTGAAATTGTAATAATCGTCGTCTGTTGCGTGGCGGTGGCTGCGGTCGTGGGCGCGGTGATTTATAAAAAAGTCAAGGGCATACCCACCGACTGCGGATGCGGCTGTGCAAACTGCCCGCACTCCTGCTCAGGCAAGGACAAAACCGAGCATAAAGACTGAAAATATTCAGTCGGAAATTAAAATTGCTTACAGTGCTCAAAATTAACACTCCACAATTAATATTGCATATAGTGACAAAATTAACACTCCACATACAAGAACGCGCCCGAAGGCTTCCGCCTTCGGGCGCATTCTTATTTTCAGCAAGAAAGAGGAGAGGAGCAGGTTGAAAGAAAGAGTGTGAAACAGGTTGAAAGAAAGAGTGTGAAACAGGTTGAAAGAAAGAGTGTGAAACAGGTTGACTTGCGTTTTCTTTTTAGCAGGGGAAAGGGTGGCGCAGGTTGTATCGCGTCTTTTTTGGGAATAAAAAGTAAGGAAGGTCGTAGCAATTTTAATCGGGCGGAATTACCTGGGCGCATTGTTGTTCGATTTTAATAAAAATTTCAAAAATTTTTATATCTATTCACAATAGCGGGCGCTGTATAAAAATATTCGTCAATCATTTGCCAAACGACGCGCTTATATGTATAATTATAAATAATCAGACAAAATCCGCCCGGATAAGGCGTGCTGTTACACGGAGAATAAAATGATTAAATTGACCCGCAGAATAAGTTCTATTGCCCCTTCAATGACTCTGGCGATTTCCGCTAAAGCTAACGAAATGAAAGCCAACGGCGAAAAGGTAATTTCGTTCGGCGTAGGCGAACCCGACTTCGCCACTCCCGAGCATATCGTAAACGCGGCAAAGAACGCATTGGATAAGGGTTATACCAAGTACGTTGCGGCAGGCGGTCTGCCCGCGCTCAAAAAGAGCGTTTGCGCAAAGTTAAAGCGCGACAACTCGCTTGACTATACTCCCTCGCAGATAGTCATATCCAACGGCGGCAAGCACGCAATCTTAAACGCGGTTGCGGCAGTCGTGGAAGAGGGCGACGAGGTCATAATTCCCTCGCCCTACTGGCTGACCTATCCCGAGGTGGTCCGCTTCTTCGGCGGCGTGCCCAAGTACGTCGAAACCACTCGCGAGAGCGGATTTAAAATCACCCCCGAACAGCTTGAGGAAGCCGTCACCGATAAAACGGCGATGCTCATTTTAAACAGCCCCTCCAACCCCACGGGCGCGGTATACTCCGAAGAGGAGATCAGGGCGCTTGCAAAGGTATGCTTAAAGCACAACCTCTGCGTTCTTTCGGACGAGATGTACGAAAAACTCGTGTACGACGGAAAGACACACTTTTCTATAGCTCAGGTCTCCCCCGAAATGAAGGAGAACACCATAGTAGTAAACGGCGTATCCAAGTCGTACGCTATGACCGGCTGGAGATTGGGCTATCTTGCGGCGTCCGAACCCGTTGCAAAGGCAATCGCGTCCTTCCAGAGCCACGCAACCTCCAACGTAAACACCATAACGCAGTACGCGTCAATCGCCGCTCTCGACGGCGACGAGACGCCCATGCGCGAGATGGTGGAGGCGTTCGCGCAGAGACGTGAAAACGCGCTCAGGCTGCTGGATTCGCTCAAACCCCTCGGACTGGACTACGTCAAGCCCGACGGCGCGTTCTATATCATGCTCGTGTGCGACAAGGTATACGGCAAGAGCCTCGACGGCAAGAAGATCGGCGGCAGTATGGACTTTGCGGATATGCTTTTAACCTACGAAAAGGTAGCCGCAACCCCCGGCATATGCTTCGGCGACGACAGCTGCATACGCCTTTCGTATGCGCTTTCGATGGAGGATATCACCGAAGGTATCAACCGCATAGCGGATTTCGTCAAAAAATTAGTATAAAACGGTTTTTGCGGCGACGCACAAACTGAAAAAATTATTTAAATTTTAAATTTGCATAGAAATTTTTAAAAAGGTATTGAATTTATCCGAGATAGCTGATAAAATATTATAAACATAGTAAAAATGCTATGATTCAGGAGGACAATACCATGATTAAAATTATTTGCGGACCTAAAGGCACGGGCAAGACCAAGCAGATTATTCAGGCGGCTAACGGCAACCTTTCCGTGGCTAAGGGACTCAGCGTATTCATTACCGATACGAAGCGCTATATGTACGATATCGTTCGCGACGTAAGATTCCTTGACGTGAACGACTATATGGTTGCAGGAGAAGAGGCGTTCTGCGGATTTGTAAAGGGCGTAGTGGCAGGCAATCACGATACCGAATACGTTTACATAGACGGCATAGCAAGAATTACGGGCAAACCCCTGGCGGAGCTTGCAGCAACGTTCTATATGCTTGACAAAATTTCAAACGACAGCGGATTGATTATAACAATCACATGCAGTTGCGATAAGACGGAACTTCCCGAATTTGTCGCTAAATATTGTTAATTAATTTTTTAGGCAATAAAAGCGGCGCTGTTCTTATCAGAGAAGAGCGCCGCTATTAATTTGTCTTTCAGGAGTGATATTATGAATTTTATAAGCACGCGCGGCGGCGAAACCGTAACGGGCGCAAGGGCGATTGTGCAGGGTCTTTCGGCAAACGGCGGTCTGTTCGTTCCCGAAACCTTCCCTCAGGTTTCAGCAAAGGAACTTGAGGAAATGCTCTCTATGAACTACCCCGAACGCGCGGCAAAGGTACTTTTGAAGTATCTTGACGAGTACGATGCAGACGGACTTTTAAAGGCTTGCGAGGCGGCATATTCCAAATTCGACGGCGACCCCGCACCCTTGGTTAAGATAGACGACGGCGTGTTCGTCCTCGAACTCTTCCACGGTCCCACCTGTGCGTTCAAGGATATGGCGCTCACCCTTCTTCCCTATCTGTTGAGAAAGGGCTGCGACATCTGCGGCATCAAGGAACAGATTTTAATTCTGGTTGCGACCTCCGGCGATACCGGCAAGGCTGCGCTCGAAGGCTTCAAGGACGCGGACGGCGTAAAGATTATGGTATTTTACCCCAACGACGGCGTCTCCAAGATGCAGAAATTGCAGATGGCTACTCAGGAGGGCGACAACGTAAACGTGGTTGCCGTCAAGGGCAACTTCGACGACTGTCAGTCGGCTGTCAAGGTCATCTTCAACTCGGCAGACTACGCAAAGGAGTTGAAAAAGCGCAATACGCTGCTCTCCTCCGCAAACTCCATCAACTTCGGCAGACTTGCTCCCCAGATTGCATACTACTTCTCGGCTTACCTCGATATGGTATCCGCAGGGCAGATAGCTATGGGCGATAAGATAGACTTCTGCGTACCCACGGGCAACTTCGGCAACATTCTCGCGGCGTACTATGCAAAGCGCATGGGGCTTCCCATCCGCAGACTGCACTGCGCGTCGAATATGAACAATATCCTGACCGACTTCCTTGCCAAGGGCGAGTACGATATGCACCGCGAATTCTACAAGACGACTTCGCCTTCGATGGATATTTTGATTTCCTCCAACCTTGAAAGACTTCTGTTTGAAATTTCGGGCAGGAACGCTCAGCTCACCGCAGACAGAATGAACGCGCTCAAGCAGGACAAGGTGTATAAGATCACCCCCGAAGAGCGTGCGGCGATTGCCGAGACCTTCGACGGCGGATTTGCCAACGAGGACGAGGTGGTCGAGACCATATACGACGTGTTCTGCGACGTAGGCTACACAATGGACACCCACACGGGCTGCGCAATGAAGGTTGCCGTAGACTGGTTCGAAAAGAACAAGAAGGACGAGACCAACATGGTAGTAGTCTCCACGGCAAGCCCCTACAAGTTCCCCCAGGACGTATTGTACGCAGTGACGGGCAACGACGTGCGCGACAGCTTCAAGGGCATCAAGCGCCTGCACGCGGCAACGGCTATGGCTGTTCCCAAGAGCCTTGCAAAGCTCAAGGACAAGGCTGTGCGCTTCAATACGGTGGTCTCCGCCGACAAGATGTTCGACGAAGTGTTAAAGTTCGTAGGCGAATAATTTTAATCGGTATAACGGCTGAAATACGGCTAAGTTTTAGCGGCGCGCAGAGCTCTGGCTCTGCGCGCCGCAGGTTTTTATGTGTAAGCCGTGTGTCGATAATAGTTTAATTTTGTGATTATACCCCTTTATAATGCTAAAATCTTTGCAATTTACTTTTGGTTGTGTTAAAATTATAATAAGCTGATTATATCGGCAAGAGGATATGAGAAAATGGACGCTACTAAAAAGACGCTTTATTCTGCGGCGCAGCCTACGAACAACTTAACAATCGGCAACTACGTCGGTGCAATCCGCAACTGGGCGAACCTTCAGAACGAGTATAACTGCATCTACGCAATCGCTAATATGCACGCCATAACCGTAAGGCAGAACCCCGCCGAGCTTAGGCAAAAGACCTTGAATCTTCTGGCGCTGTACCTTGCCTGCGGAATAGACCCCGAAAAATGCATACTGTACGTTCAGTCGCACGTTCCCTGCCATGCCGAATTGGCGTGGGTTTTAAACACCTTCACCTACGTCGGCGAAATGGAGCGCATGACTCAGTTCAAGGATAAATCGGCAAAACACGCAGACAATATAAATATGGGGCTTATGGACTACCCCGTGCTCATGGCGGCGGACATTCTTCTCTATCAGGCGGACTACGTCCCCGTCGGTATCGACCAGAGACAGCACCTTGAAATCACGCGCGACATAGCCGTGCGCTTCAACAACGCATTCTCGCCCACGTTCACCGTGCCCGAGGGCGTATATATGAAGGTCGGCGCAAAGATATGCGACCTGCTCGACCCTACCAAGAAGATGAGTAAGTCCTCCGAAAACGCAAACGGCACGGTATTCTTATCCGACGATAAGGACACGGTCATGCGCAAGTTCAGGCGCGCCGTGACCGACAGCGACGCACAGGTTAAATACGACCCCGAAAACAAGCCGGGCGTAAGCAACCTGCTGTCCATATATTCGGTATTCGCCGACAAGACCATTGCCGAAGCCGAAAGGGAATTCGAGGGCAAGGGCTACGGAGATTTCAAGCTCGCCGTAGGCGAAGCGGTTGCGGATAAGCTCGCGCCCGTTCAGGCGGAACAGGCAAGACTGCTCTCCGACAAGGCGTATCTCGACGGAATTCTGGCAAACGGCGCGGAAGCGGCGTACAAAATCGCGCGTAAGACGCTCACGAAAGTTTATAAAAAGATAGGATTCTACCAACTCTGATGTTCGGATATATTCACCCCGAAAGACCGCACATGTTCGTCAAGGACGAGATGCTGTACAAGGCTCTCTACTGCGGCATGTGTAAAAGCATAAACAAATCCAGCGGTTCGTTTGCGCGCACGGCGCTCACCTACGATATGGCGTTTATGTCGGCTCTGCTGCACAACATAAACAATCAGGACGTAAAGGTTGAAAAGAGGCGTTGCGCCCTTCATCCCTTCAAGCGCAGATATATGGCGCTTCCCGACGATACTTCGATTCTGTTGGGTTGTATCAACACCGTTCTTGCATATTATAAACTGTTGGACGACAAGCTGGACGGCGACAAAAAGGGCGTCTTTGCCTTTCTCTATAAAAAGGGCTATAAAAAGGCGTTGAAAAATCACCCCCGCGTCGCCGAAATAATCGCAAGCCAGACCGAACGTCAGCGCGAGATAGAGGAGAGGAACACCTCGGTAATAGACGAGGCGTGCGACCCCTCGGCGGTGATGATGAGGGACTTGTCCGACTACGTTCTGGGCGAATATGCCGACGAGAACACGGCGGGGCTGTGCTACGACGTCGGCAAGTGGATATACCTCGCCGACGCGCTGGACGACTACGATAAGGACGTAAAAAAGGGCAGATTCAACGTCTTGTACAACGCCTTTAAGGCGGACTGCAAGGAAGAGGCGGTAAAGTCGGGCTCGCAGGAAATCAACTTTATTTTCAATTCGCTGTTCGCGGACATGCGCGAACGGCTCGCGTCAATTAAATTCCATTTCAATCACGATTTAACTGACAATATAATTTTATTGGGTATTCCCGCCAAGACGCGCTCGCTGGTCTACGGCAAGTGCGGACAGGGAAAAAAGGAAGAAAAATATGAACAGACGAAATCTTGAACTTCTCGGTCTTGAAGACGGTGCAACAAAGGAACAGATCGACCAGGCTTACGAGGCTTTGCGCGCTAAATATCTTGAAGAGAGATTTTTAGACGGCGAAGTAGGCAACAACGCCGCAAGTATGCTCACTAAAATAGAGGTTGCGCATAACGAGCTTTTAGCCGAACTTGCCGAAGCCGTTGCGACCGACAATGCTGAAGGCGGCTCTGCCTACGAAAAGGTTGAAGAGCTAATTAAGGCGAACAATCTCGACGACGCGCAGAGGGCTCTGGACGCGTTCAATGAAAGAAACGCGCACTGGCACTATCTGCAGAGCGTCGTGTTCTATAAAAAGAACTGGATGAACGAGAGCAAGAAGCAGATTGAAATCGCAATGCACCTCGATACCGAAAATCAGAAGTACAAGGACGCATACAAAAAGCTCAACGATAAGATGGACTACGATGCCAGAAACCACGCTCACGAGGGCGCAAATCAGAGCCCCTATCAGGGACAGAATATGAACACCACCCAGGACGACCAGATGGGCGGTAACTTCTGTTCGGATTGCCTTACCTGTTGCTATATAAACATGTGCGTAAATTGCCTGTGCAATATGTGCTGCAATTAATATGTCAAACAGGAAAAATAACAAATCTTTCGAAATTACGCTGTCGGCGGTATCGTGCGCGCTGGCGGTAATATTTCTGTACTTAGGCACTTTCAATCGCTATATGCTGGCTTCGGGCTATCTTATGGCTGAAATCTGCCTCATGCTGCCCCTCTCGAAAGGGTTCTACGTCGGCGACGCGCTGGCGTATCTCGGCACCTGCATTCTCACAATACTGCTCGGCGCTATCGGGCAGGTGTGGTTGCTCGTGCCTTTCATTATGTTTTTCGGACTTCATCCGCTGGTAAATTCTCTGCAGGTCCGCTTCAAAATCAACCGCTTTATCGCGCTTATCGTAAAGGCGGTCTGGTTCGATCTCACCGTCTGGGTTGCGTACGTTCTCATCTTCGGTTCGTCAATCGGCAATCCCGACACGCAGTATTACCAGATAGTAAACGACTACATTCTTGCGTTTATTTTCGTCGGAGGAACCGTACTTTTCATCGCGTACGACTACGTTATGTTCAGGTGCCAGAGGATTGTGAATCACTTTGTGCACAAAATAAAATAATAGGCAATCTGCGTACAGGTCGGAAGGACCCCGCAATCAGCGTGGGCAACGCCGCGCGCAGTGCGCGTTTATCAGTTTAAAATATCATTAAAATATGCAAAAAAATAAAGAATACAAAGGAAAAGTTATCGCGCTCGGCAGCGAGTGCGAAGGAATAGTTCAGACAACTGAAGGCACGGCGTTCGTGCCTTATTGCCTGCCCGAAGAAGAGGTGTCTTTCAAGGCGCTCAGGGTCAAGGGCGGCGTGGCATACGGCAAACTTACCGAGGTACACACCCTCTCGCGCGAGAGGGCGCTGCCCGTCTGTCCCGTTTACGAAAAGTGCGGCGGCTGTCAGCTTCAGCACGCAAGCTATGCCGCGCAGTTAAATTTCAAGCGCACGCTTGTTGAAAACAATCTTAAAAAGATCGGCGGACTGGACGTCAAGGTAAATCCTGTCGTCGCAAGCGAAAAGCAGTATTCGTACCGCAACAAACTCGCTCTGCCAGTGGGCGCTACCGAGGACGGCTCGCCCGTGGTCGGCTTTTACGCGCCCCGTTCGCACAGAATAATACCCATCACCGACTGCGCGCTTCAGCAGGAATGGGCAAAACCGCTCATTGCCGCGCTTTTGAAGTATATGCGCGAAAACAAAGTCCCCGGCTACGACGAAGCGACCTTTAAGGGCGTTATCCGCCACATAGTAGCCAGGGAAATCAAGGGCAAGTTCATATTCACCGTGGTTGCGACGGAGTATACCGATTTATCTCCTCTCGCCGAAATTCTGGACGGACAGTTTAAAAAGTACACGCTGCTTTTAAACGTAAACAAGTCCAAGGGCAACGCTTTATTTTCAAAAGAGTGGCACATATGCCGCGGCGAAGGCTTTTTCGAGGGCGAAGATTGCGGCATAAAGTTCAAGGCGGGAGCAAACACCTTCCTGCAGGTCAACGACGGAGTGCGCAGCGCGCTGTACGAGGCGGTCACGCAGGAGGTCTGCGATAAAAAGGCGGTTGCAATAGATTTATACAGCGGCGGCGGTATGCTTACGGCAATGCTGGCCAAGGGCTGCAAGCAGGCGTACGGCATAGAGATAATCAAAGAGGCGGTAGTATGTGCCGACGAACTGAAGGAACTGAACGGACTTTCGCAAAAGATGTTCAATATCTGCGGCACGGTTGAAGAAAAGCTGAGCGGCGTTCTTGCGGAGACCGAGGGCGCGCAGAGGGTCATCGTGTGCGACCCTCCCAGAAAGGGAATGGAGCGTTCGGTCGTAAGGGAGATTATAGCCAGCGGAGCGGAAAAGGTTGTGCTTGTATCCTGCAATCCCTCGACGCTCGCGCGCGATCTGGGACTTTTATGCGGTTCGCTAATCGAATCGGAAGGGCAGCTTATCAAGGCGACGCCCGCTGAAGGCGGCGACTTTGACGGGGCATACAAAATAGAATACGTCACTCCTTACGATATGTTCCCCCAGACCAGGCACGTCGAGACGTTGGTCGTATTATCCCACAAAACGCCCGATTCGCATATCGAAGTGAAAATTGAATTTGACAACACGTCTCTTGATAAAAGTGCCATTGCCAAACGTGCGGAGAAAAGAAAGCCAAAAGATAAGCCGATTTACAAGGATATACAGGATTGGGTGGAGAAAAACTATGGTTTTAAGGTTCACACCGCTTACATTGCAGAAGTGAAGAGAAACGAGGGACTACCAATGTACGACGCTCCCAACGCCGTTGAAGAATTAAAGCGTCCCCGCCCTCATCCAACCTCTAAAATGGTCGAGGCAATCAAACAAGCATTAAAGCATTTTGAAATAATATAAAA
>JBJEUX010000045.1:0-20899 GCA_051884055.1 Candidatus Coproplasma sp. | reverse complement strand
TCTTATTTGATTGTCCAACTTTTGGGGTACTATTCAGATCAAACGTCACGTTTGCTTGATTGGTAACAGGTCAATCAAGTCATAACGCAATTAAGATACCCAGTCAAGGCATTGCCTTGTTACATTGCCGCGGTCTTTTTGAAATAAAAGTACGTATCGTCCTCTCCGTTCGGTCGGAACCCGACAGCCTTAAACAACGCCGCGCTCCGCACGTTCTCCCTCATGCACTTGGCGTTGACCACCTCCGCGCCCAGCTCCATAATCGCGTAGTTCGTAACCGCGCGCACCGCCTCGCCTGCATACCCCTGCCCTTCGTACTCGGCAAGCACTCTTATGCCCACCTCGCACTCCTGACCGTATCCGAAATTATGCAGCACCACCTCGCCGATAAGCCTGTCCCAAAGATAAATCCCAAGCGGCATCTCCTGCCTCTCTTCAAAATCCTCACGCACGCCCTTCAGAAAATATTCAGGCGTAGGCTCGCCCTTGAAATGTTCGCGCCAGTCATACCCCCAGTACTTATTCCGATCGCAGTCGTACTCAAGCCTGTAAAGCTCCTGCATATCCTCTTCGCCAATCTTCTTAAGCGTAACCCTGCCCGACTTTATCGTCGGCAGATTTTCCACACCGTCTATGAGCCTGGTGGGGAACACCTCGTACTTGCACACCAGCCTTTCGGGATTGTACTGAAGCTTGCTCTTTCTCAGCCCTGCGTCGCCCGCGTCGTCCTCGCGGTTTATATATTTCACTCCGCAGACGGCGAACCTCTTTGCGAACTCCTGAGCCATCACCTGATAAATTCCGTCGTACTCCACAAGCGCCTTTTCAACGCTGATAACCAGCGTGTCCGCGCACCTTTCGCCGATAGAGATAGCGATAATTTCACCGTCGAGCTTTATCGCACCAGCAAGCAGATTGAGCTCGTCGATATGCGGCAACAGCTCGTAAACGCCGTAAAGCTCTTCACTTGCGAACAGGTCGTTCTTTGCAAGCTGCCGCTCTTCAAACTTTTTCAAAAAGGCGTAAATTTCCCCGCTGTCGGCACTGCCGAGCGTCACGAACGAAAAATCGGGATAGTTCTTTTTAAATTTGTTCACGTGGTTTCGCTGCCCCGAAAACCTCTTACCGCCGTAGGTGACAAAGTCGGTTGCGTTATACAGATAGTCGCTCCACCGCCTGTTGTACGAGACGCGCATATCCGAGCCGTACCTTTCAGTCATAAGCTGCATTTTTTCACGTGAAACATACGCAAAGCTTAGGGGGATTTTATTTGAAACGCAATACCTTTCGATGGCATTAAGCGCACGCTCTTCGTCGCCGCTGTCACCCAGGGTCATGGGATAGTAGAACAAAGTTTTGCCCGAGAGAACGTACTTAAAAACCAGGCAGTTTTCCACCAAGGCAAAGGAAATATTATCGAATCGCTGCCACATTAATTTGAAAGCGACGGAATAATCGCAGATGCGGTAGTCGCATTTTTCAAAATATTCACGGTAGGCAAGCAGGTCGTTTAAAGTTAAGCTTTTAAATATAATTTTTTCCATATTCTGAAAATTCGATAAATTTCGTGTAAAAGCTCAAAAAATATGAACTTTTATCTGTATTTTGTATAATTTATCGGTAGGAATTCCTTACTTTCCTTACTTTTTACTGCGTCCAACGGGCGTTGGGGGTGTGTTTTTCTTTTAAAATATCAGCTCGGGGCTGATTTTTTTCAAATTCTCTCTCAAAATGAGTTTTTATCAGGTGTGTGCGCACCGTATTCTTGCAATGCGGCGCGTTGCGGACTGTTTGCCGCGTCGCCTTTCCACGATACTACGCTTACGGGCTGTTTGGCGCGCAAGTCCCATTACGATACAGCGTTATATCGCCTTTTTGCGCACCGAATTATTGCAAAACTGCGCGTTGCAGGCTTTTACCGCATCGCCGGCAACGTTCCCGAAATACGGTATTAATTTATATACATTATCCCCACACGCAGCCGTGTGGGGATATTTTTTTAGTAAAAATCAACCGTATGTTGCGACAGACTTTATCTTTTTTACTGCTTTCCGATAATGTCTAAAATTTCGGAAATTCTGTCTAAGTCGTCGCGCGAATAGTAGTCGATATAAATTCTGCCCTTCTTGTCCGTGCCGATAAGGCTCACCTTGGTTCTGAACGCGAATCTCATTCTCTCAACCAGATCTTTGAGCTCGATAGACGCAAGCGCGCGCTTCTTCTTTTTGCGCTCCTCCAAAACCTCGGGCGGAACGTTGTAGGAACGAACCTTCTTTTCAAGCTCTCTTACCGACATACCGCTCTTTACGGCGTCCGAGGCGAAGCTTATCTGATCCTCGGGCGCAAGGGGAACCAGCGTTCTTGCATGCCCTGCCGAAAGCTTACCTTCGGCAACCATGGACGTAACTTCTGGCGTCAGGGTCAAAAGGCGCAGAGTGTTGGCGATCGCGGGGCGGGATTTACCTATGCGCTCCGCAAGCTCGTCCTGAGTGAGCTTGTAGTCGACCATAAGCTGCTTCATCGCGCTTGCCGCTTCTATGGGGTTTAAGTCCTCGCGCTGGAGATTTTCAATGAGCGAAATTTCCTTAATCTCGCGCTCGTTGTAGTTGCGGATGATTACGGGAATGGTCTCGAGTCCGGCGATCTTAGACGCACGGAAGCGCCTTTCGCCGGCGATAATCATATACTTGCCGTCGCCGCAGTCGTTGACGACTATGGGCATAATCACGCCGTGTTTTTTAATTGAATCGGCAAGCTCGCGGAGCGGCTGCTCGTCAAAGTTCTTTCTGGGCTGGTTGGGATTGGCAAAAATTTTGCTTAAATCCATTTCCTGAGCGTTCTTCCTCTCCTCTTCGGTATACGAAGTAAACGCCGAGCGCCCCTCGTAAACCCTGTTGAACGCAGAGTCGGTATCTTCGAAAAGTTCTTCAAGTCCTTTTCCTAAGCCTTTTGACATAAATTCACCTCATATTATAGCGGCGCGTCAAGCCGCAACGCGGACCAAGCCGCGGTATCTTCAAATTTATTTGCCCGAACAAAACGGTTATTTGTCCAAAACAAGCGGACTGAGCCGCAGTATCTTCAAATTTGTCTGCCCGAACAAAACGGTTATTTGCCCGAAACAAGCGGACCAAGCCGCGGTAACTTTTAATTTATCTGCCGGACAAAATAATTTATTTGTCCGAACAATCGGTATGGAATCCTTCGTGCGTGCAGGAGGAAAACAACAGCTTGTCCCCCTTGTAAAACACAAGATCTTCCAATTTTTCAAATTGATAATCGTGCTCAAACTGCGCAAGATACGCTATCGTCTGATCGTTCAGCGCAAAGTAGAACACGGTGTGCGGCATTCCTGAAAGAGTGCAGTGCCAGCTGAAAGTTATTTCGTATCTGATAAGATTGCGTTTGAGAACAGCAAACTTCTCGTCGTCGAGCGGCGCGCATACGTCCCGCGTGAGCGGGAGATTATACGACTTTTCGATAATATATTTACTGCGCTCGTAAAAGCTCGCATTGTTGAATGCGTGCCAGACCCACGGAGCGTCGCCCCACTCGCTGTTTTCGGATACGGTGTCGCAGAAGGAGCGCCTGTTCTCTTCCGCCCTTCCCGCCACGAACGACCTGCACTTTGCGCAGATTTTACCGTAGATCACGTCGAACGGCTCAAGCTTGCCCTTTTCCTCGTCGCTTAACAGCGCGTACTGCGAATACGCGTCGTCGCGCAGACACTTATTTAACACTTCAAGCGCGCGCTCGCCGTCGGCTCTGTCCATACGGTATAATCCGAAGGGATGATCTGCGTCGTAGCCGTCGTTAAAGCGGCATGTCAGCGAAAAGCTGTCGGCAACGGGAACGTACTTATTCAGTAGCCCCGCCATATCGATGGAGTCGAATTCAAGCTTTTTATCAAAGCTTTCAAGCGTTGGATAGGCACCGTTTATTCTGTTGAGTTTAAAATTTTCGCCGTCGCAACAGCCGATACTTTTTAAGTACCCGACCAGCGCGTCGAATTTTTCAAAAGTTTTTTTCTCTTCGCCCGAAGCCGACTCGAGCGTCGTTTCAAAGCCGACGAGCTCCCATTTTCTCTCGGAAAAATCTTCGGAAATAATTAAATTCAACTGCTCCTCAACTTTAACGCAGCCTCGGTCCGAGTTGAGCGAAACGGTTGCGTTAAGTTTGTTAAGCAGACGGTCAAGGTCTTTGACCGTAATATAGTTTTCAGACATAACCACAACCCTGAAAAATATTTTATTGTAGCGTTTTGCCGTTTAACTTGCTCAACGCTTTTGCCGAGCGCTATGCGGATAAACTATCCGGATTTAAATCCTCTTTTCGTAGCAGTCTTTAATTGACGCTTTTACTGAGAGTACCGCAGACAAAACTTTTACTTTTTAATGCGGCTAAGCCTTTGACCTATTATTTCTGCTTGGATAAAAACTCTTCCGTCAAAGCCTTGTATGCGCGCGCTCCCACGCACTTGGGGTCGTACAGCATTATGGGCTTGCCGTGGCTGGGCGCCTCGGAAAGACGCACGTTGCGCGGTATGATAATTTCGTACAGCTTGTTTTTGAAGAACTTTTTAATCTCCGCCGCAATCTGCTTGGAAATGGTCGCCCTGCCGTCGTACATGGTAATTACAACCCCCTCTATCACAAGATTGGGATTGAGATGCTGCTTGACGAGCGCAATGGTATTCATAAGCTGGCTTACGCCCTCAAGGGCGTAATATTCGCCCTGCATGGGTATCATGACCGAATCGGACGCAACCCACGCGTTAATGGTCAGAAGTCCGAGCGAGGGCGGACAGTCGATAAATATGTAGTCGTAATTGTTCTTAACTTCCTTAAGCGCGTTCTTTAAAATCTGCTCGCGGCTGCGTTTGTAAACAATGTCTACCTCCGCACCGGTCAGATCCACGTTTGCAGGAAGAATGTCCAACAGCGGAACCTCTGTGGGCAGAATGTTGTTGGAAATCTTTTCGTCCTCGATGAGAACGTTATATACGGATTTTTTCAACGCGCTCTTGGAAAAGCCCAGACCCGTCGTGGCATTGCCCTGACTGTCCAGATCAATCAGAAGAACACGCTTGCCAAGGTCGGCGCAGTACGCCGCCATATTGACTACCGTAGTCGTTTTTCCTACTCCGCCTTTTTTGTTTGTGAAAGAAACTACTTTTCCCATAATATCTCTTACGTTGCCGCACGAGTACACTCATGCGGAAGATTAGATTTTATCGCAAATTTACGCAATATTTTTTGCGTAAATTTGCGGATTTATTGGCTGATTTAAAATAATGTTTAACGTGAAACAATAGTAAGCCGACGGCACCGCGCTATCGCCGCAAATACCGTTTTATGATGCTGATAAATTGCGCAACGCAATAAATCTGTCGCTGAAAATATACGTAGTGCAATAAATGCAGCGCAATTAATATTCGCGCTGTTTTGCAGTAGCGCAAAAGTTTTATCGCGCGTTTATCGCACGTTTATTGCGGTTATATTTAAGTGATTTTGCTGTTAATTCCGCCGCGCGGTAAAAGCTGTTTGAAAAGCCCTTAATGAAAAACAATTTAAAAAGAACCGTTTTTTGCAGGGCGGTTTCAAAGCCGTTACGCAAAGACTTTGAAGCCGAAATTACCGACGCGGCAGAAGCCGTTATTACAAAACCTTATATAGACCGAAATCGTCAGAGCGGATGAGCTTTTGAGTGCCCTCACAGAGCCTTATTTACTGCTCGAAACGCTTGAAGGGGTTGCCGTGCGATTCGTTGTCGTGCTCATCCATGTACGCAATAACTTCCGCGTAGGACTTGCCCTCCAACAGCATATCCACCTCTTCGGTGTAGATGGTCTCGCGCTCGATAAGAACGCGCGCCATGTTGTCCAGAACGCTCCTGTTCTCGCTGAGCAGCTTTCTTGCACGCTCGTGCTGGGTCGCGATTATCTCGCGCACTTCGTCGTCGATGAGCTTTGCAGTTTCCTCGGAATAGGGGTTCTGCGTAGCCATATCCTTGCCGATGAATACAGGCTGCGAATCGTCGTTGTAGCAGACCAGTCCGAGCTTTTCGCTCATACCGAATTCGCATACCATAGCTCTTGCAAACTTGGTCGCCTGCTTGATGTCGCCCATAGCGCCGGAGGAAATATCGTGAATTACAAGCTCTTCTGCAACTCGTCCGCCAAGGCCCATACAGATGTCGTCCAGGAGATAATTTCTCGAATAGTACGCTCTGTCGGACTCGGGACGGGTCATGGTGAAGCCGCCTGCGTTGCCGCGGGGGATTATGGTAACTTCGTGAACAGGGTCGCAGTTGGGACAGAGCTTAGCTAAGATACAGTGACCGGATTCGTGGAAGGCGGTCAGCCTCTTGTCGGACTCGGTTACAACCTTGCTCTTCTTTGCAGGACCCATAGTTATTTTGTCGATACTCTCGAAGAGTTCGGCGTTGGTTATGAATTTTTTATCCGCTCTTGCGGCGAGAATCGCCGCTTCATTCAACAGGTTCGCAAGGTCCGCGCCCGAGAAGCCTACCGTAAGCCTTGCAACCGTCTTGAAGTTGACGTCCTGAGCCATGGGTTTATTGCGCGCGTGTACCTTTAATATCTGCTCTCTGCCCTTGACGTCGGGAAGATTGACGTAGACCTGTCTGTCGAAACGACCGGGACGCATAAGCGCGGGGTCGAGAATGTCCGCACGGTTGGTCGCAGCTATAACTATTACGCCCTCGTTACTCTCGAAGCCGTCCATCTGGACGAGGATCTGGTTGAGGGTCTGTTCGCGTTCGTCGTTGCCGCCGCCAAGGCCTGCGCCTCTGTGTCTGCCGACTGCGTCGATTTCGTCGATGAAGATGATGCAGGGCTGGTTCTTCTTAGCCATCTCAAATAAGTCGCGCACACGCGAAGCGCCTACACCGACGTACATTTCAACGAAGTCCGAACCCGAAACCGAGAAGAAGGGAACGCCCGCTTCACCGGCAACAGCCTTTGCAAATAAAGTTTTACCCGTTCCCGGAGGGCCCACTAAAAGCACGCCCTTGGGAATTCTTGCGCCGAGGTCAGAAAACTTTTTGGGCTGCTTTAAGAATTCAACCACTTCGGCAAGCTCGACCTTCTCTTCCTCTGCGCCTGCAACGTCGGAGAAACGCACCTTTATATTAGTAGTTACGCGCGCTTTGGTCTTGGCGAAGCTCATCGCCTTGCCGGCGCCGCCCGCAGTGGAGCGGATAATCAGCCAGAACACTACGCACATTATAATCAGACCTGCGTAAGAAATTACGGTTGACCAGACGCTGCCCGAGTTGGGGTTGGTGTATTCGATAGCGATTCCGTAATCCGCCCAGACGTTCACCTGAGATTCGGGATTGTTGACGTCGCTGTAGAACGAACCGGAGTAGCAGTAGTAAGCCATAACGTCCTTGCCGTTTCTCTGAACGTAGGCGTTAAGTTTGTACTGGTCGAACTGAATTTTCGTAAGAACGACAATCCGTTCTCCGTTATAAGTAATGTATCCTTCAGCGTCGACAGAATAGCCTTCGGCAACCTGCTTATTCTCGCCCGTTCCCGTATAGACCACACCGTCTTCAGCATAATACTGAGCGTTGTTTGCATAATCGCGGATTTCGCTGTAGGAAATCTGCTTAGCACCACCGTTCAGAGTGGAGATGACTATTACCGCTATTGCCGCGACCGACAACAGCGCAATAACCACCCACATAACAATTTTGCTTTTTTTGTTCAAGTTAGTTACCTCTTTTGCAGGCATGCGCCTGCCGTTGTTTTTTTGTAAGACTTAATCGCAAAACGGTTTGTTGATTCGGTTTGTCTGATTAGGCAAATAAAATTTTTCAAATCGACGGAAATTAACCAAAGAACGGTTAGCGCTTTACAAAAGAAAGCACCGCTGCGGTGAAAACCGATACCGTTTAAGTACCGTCCGCGATGAGAACCGATACAGTGTTGAGTACCGACCGCGGTGAATAACGATGCTGTGCAGGGTACCGCCCTTGGTGAGAACCGATACCGTGTTGAGTACCGTCCTTGGTGAGAACTGATACCGTTTAAGTACCGCCCGCAGCGAATAACAATGCTGTGCAGGGTACCGCTCTTGGTGAGAAACGATACTGTTTAAGTACCGACCGCGGTTTGAAACCGAGCAAAACAGGCAAATCTTGCCGTATTTTCCGTCAAAAAACAACCGTAAGTTGCGACGTAGCCGTTTAATAATAAGATAGCATTATTTTACCATACTATAAATGCGTTTTCAAGTGTTTTTTTGTCCTTTCTTGGCGCGTCACCGAAATTTTACATAATTTTCACCTGTAATAAACCTTCCCGACCCTGACTTGTTCAGTACTTTTTTTGCATTAATTTTGACTATTTTGAGTTTAGCGCAAAGTAAATTAATTTAAAATTTTGTTTCACGGGAAACATTCAGCCAAATTTTTTCACGTTTTAAATGTTTCACGTGAAACGTTAACGCAGAAAAAATTTAATATTTAAAAAATTTTGGAAAAAACCCTTCGGAAGGGGGAAAATTATTTGTTCATAAGATATTAAATTTACTGATTAATTGTTCATAACTTATTAACAAATTCAGGATGATTTGTAAAATAGGCGGCATTTTACCGATAAAACCGTAAAAATCAAGCAAAGATATCCACAATTTTGAGTAAATTGTTGACAAACACAGTGTTTATATGTTGATTAATTGTTGATAACTATACTATGGAAGCTTCCTGCTTATTGTTGATAACTTTAAATTTATTGACAATTTACGGTTAATAATCTGCCTGATAATTAAAAATATTTTGCGCTTTTTCTGCTTGCGCCGATAAAAATTATGGGCGCATACAAAATTTTGTTAATAAATTTTAAGAAAAGTTATCAACAATTCTACACACACGAACGGTAATACTAAGATAATCAATATTTTAAAATTATGATAGCACGAACGTAATTACGTTCGTTTTGTCAAAAAATTAAATTAATTCATAAGGTAAATTATCGCCCAGAGTAAAATCAGCAAGGCTAATTTTTGCCTACGAAAAATTTTGCAAGGTAAATATCACCCTAACAAAATATAACAAGGTAAGATACACTAAAGAATAATTTGCGAGGAAATTTGTCTCCCAAACAAAAATTTCCTAGGTAAATTACCGCATAAACAAAATTTATCAAGGCAAATTGCCGCAATGATTGGTTTTTACGCCTGATTATTAGTATAGCCAAATTATTATAAATTAGAACAGGCGCAGCCCTTCGCGGCGCTGCCATAACTTGGATAAACGGCGGACGAAAAAACGGAGTTCAAGTCAAAACTTAAATACAAGGCGCTCGATCACGCGCGACTGAATACAATAAAATTTTTTACACACGTTTTAATACAATTTTAATCTTGCTCAAAAAAAGGCTGATGCGCTGGATAGCACGGAAAAGAGAATTAATGATATACGGAAAAAATTAAAAAAAGTTACATCGACGGCAGATTAACGGAAATTTACAGGTATAATCAGCCTTTTGTCAGTCAATAAAAATTACGTTATTATTATGGAATTTTCTTTTAACCTCTACAACACAATGGCGGCGGACGGCGAAGTTATAGCTCTTAAGAGAGTTATGCCTGCCACGTCCTCCACTCCTGTAATTTTATGCGTAGGCAGCGATCTGTCTGTCGGCGATTCGCTCGGTCCGCTCGTCGGAACGATGCTTAAAAATAAACTTAAATCTCTCAACCTGTACGTTTACGGAACTCTGGCAAAGCCCATCACCGCGCACGAGGTCAAGTATATGAACGAATTTATAAGCTGCACTCATCCCGACAGCCCGATTATCGCGGTGGACGCCGCCGTCGGCACTGCGGGAGATATCGGGCTCATCAAAATAGTCAAGCGCGGACTCAAACCGGGGAGCGGTGCAAATAAAAATCTGACCAGGGTCGGGGACGTCTCGATAATGGGAATAGTTGCCGAAAAGTCCATGTTCAACTATTCGCTGTTCTCCGCGACAAGGTTGAATATGGTTTTCAGAATGGCTCAGATAATTTCCGACGGAATCACGGCATATCTGACCGACTTTTTAAATACCAGAGGAGCGATAGAGGAGCAGCGCGTGCAGAGCTTTAAAGCCGCAAAGTAAGTAATTTATTCCGCTAAAAACAATTTTCTCTGATTCTGATACAGACTGTTTTTTTAATGATAAAAACCGTATTAATTAAAAACTCCGCACTTTTATATTGCGGAGTTTTTTATTATCAATTAAGAGCTTGAATTATACTTAAGATTACACGATTAAATCAGTACTATACGGTCTACGCTAAATTTTGATACTATCGTTTAAATCCACAATATTGCGGCACTAACAAAGATAAAAAGGATATATTGTCGGGTCAATTATAAAATTCAGCTTTAAAACAGGATATTACGGGGGTAATTATTAAAATTATGCGATTAAACGTATATACTGCGGGGGTAATTATAAGATTTTAGCGTTAAAACAGGTATATTGTGGGGGTAATTATTAAAATCAGGCTTTAAAACGGGTATATTGTGCCACTAACTTAGATAAAACGGGCATATTACGGCACTAAACTGTATATTTTAGGAAAAATGCGCGATATTTAAGGCATATTATGGGGGGAATTATCATATTTTTATATTTTTTTTAACATAAAAAATAACCGCAAAACGCCGTTAGTTGCGGCATATTGCGGGGTTAATCAAAAAAAATCTCTTTTTTTAATATAAACGGGATAAATAAGGTCTGTAACACTTTTTGAAAGTTATAAAATAAACAGTTCCTTTCCCTTTTTTTCGGCATAGCTGACCGTGTAATAGGTTCCGCCGCTACACTCTCTTAAAAACGCAAGCACGACAGATGCGTGGTCTACCATATACCTGTCGCGAGCCTGCATGCAGCCGGTGTAGTAGTAGTCGGACAAAATTTTAACGTCGTCGCACTTTGAAAGAACGTAGTAATAGTCAAGTTTTTCACTGTCGGAAAAGGCTCTCTCCTGACCTCTGCACGGCACGCAGGCGATGAGCTTAAGGTCGTACTCTTCCTTAAGTTTAATTATTATCTTCGCCGACTCAAGGTCGAAGCCCTTTGCCATACCGTTATAAAAGGTAGTGACGCCTCTGGTCTCTATTAAATTTTTCAAAGCTCTTTCAAGGAGGTTAAAATCCAGATCGCCGTTAAGATTTCTATGCCCCGTAAGCGCGCAACAAATACCCATAAACAAGTTATAAAATTAATAATTTAAAAGGTCGAAATAAGACCAGACACTTCACGGTGCATTAAAAACCGCGCTTTTGCAAGAGTATATTTAAAGAAATTATTTATTTAAAGTTTGATGAGTGAAGATTCAATCAAGCATTAACGTAATTAAGATACTTAGGTCAAGCGTCACGCTTGCGGCACAAGGCAGCTTTTTTTTACGATTTCTAAAATAATAAACGGTGCAAGGAAAATCACATTTTTCCGCAGGTTTTTAAATAATAAACGGCGCAAGCAAAACCACGCTTTTGCGCAGCCTTCTCGTCGGCTGTAAGGTAAAACAGCCGCCTCGGTCACCGCTCGTGCGGACGTATGCACTCGCTCATCTCGCAAGGCAAAACAGCGCGTGAGTGCTGTTTTGAGAAATCCTTGCTCGTCTCAATTTGCGAATACTTTCGCCTCAGCGGTAGGAATGCTCGCAATTATATTATACGAGGGCACTGAAAAATTGCGAGCAGGGAGACGAACCTTGCAGTTTTCAAAACAGCACTCACGCGCTGTTTTGGCAAGGTGAGACGAGTGAGCGCATAGCCGCCGCGCGAGCGGTGACCGAGGCAACGGCTTTTCCTTACCGTTGCCGAGAAAGAGCCTCCAGAAATCGCGGAAAAACGAAGCCGCCCCAAGGCGAGCTTTTTCCGCGAAATCTTTTATATCGGTCTCTTCCTCTCCTGACCGTTGCCCCTGGGGTACTTTGCAGGGGTGGATTTCACCTTTTTAATAACTATCAGAGTGCGCTTGTCGCCGCCGGGCAACTCGTACTTTTCCACGCACTCTACCTCTCCGCCCAGAATCTTTATAGCGTTCTGCGCCTCTTTTAATTCCTCTTCAGCCTCGCCCTTGTATGCAACGAACCTTCCCCCTACCTTTACGTAAGGCATACAGTACTCGCACAAGGTGTTCAGCCTCGCCACGGCTCTGGCAGTGGATACGTCGAATTTTTCCCTGAGTTTTGCGTCCCTCGCGCCGTCCTCTGCGCGGATATTAAGTACGTTTATATCTTCAAAACCGAAGTTATCAACAACGTCTTGAAGATATTTGCACTTTTTCCCCGTGCTTTCAACAAGATTGAACGAAAGATCGCCCCTTATAATCTTTAACGGCATGGACGGAAATCCCCCTCCCGAGCCGATCTCTATCACCTTTGAATTTAAAGGAAAATATTTTTCCCCCACGGCGCTGTCCAGAAAATGCTTTATAAAGACGTCTTTTTTCTCGCAAATTGCCGTTAAATTGCAGATTTTATTGCGTTCGGAGAGCATTTCGTACATTTTTTCAAACTGCACTGAATACTTCCCGTTGATTTGTTCAAGATAAAAACTTATATTCATAACCTCATCAATTATAACACGTAAAATTTATAAAATCAATATCTGAAAAGTGCATAAAGTTATCAACAATCAACAATTTTTAGTTGATAACCTTAATTTTTAACAAATTCCTACAAAAAAATTTTTAACTTTTAAAAATTGAACGAAAAATTATTGACTTTTCCACAATCTGTCGACAGAGTTTTGCACCGTAAAAAAGCCCTCTTATCAACAGCAATATCCACCCTTATTTTGTTGCTTTTTTTTAAGATTTTTGTTATTATATTAATGTATTATATATAAATGCCGTCAAAGGCAAAAGTTATCAACATTTGAACGTTGTCTACTAATAATACTACCATTTAATCTTTTTAATATAAAATAATCAATCATCAAAGAGGAAAAGTATGAAACTTGTTTGCGAAGGAATAGATTTATCGGACGCCGTGCTTAAGGTAGTTAAGGCTTGCGCCACAAAAACTACGGTACCCGTAATGGAATGTATAAAACTCTCCGCCCATAACGACAGCCTGACGCTGACCGCTACCGACGGAGAAATCTCCATACAGAAAAAGATAAAGAGCGAAATTTACGAGGAGGGCGAGCTCTGCGTTCCCGGCAGATACTTCGCCGACTTTATCAAGAAACTCGAAGGCGTGCAGATAACCCTCTCCGCAGAGGACGGCAAGATGGAGATCATCTACGCCGACAGCCAGACCTCTATGCAGATTCTCGCTGCGGAGGACTTCCCCAAGGTTGACGTGGACATCGACGAAAACTATTTCACCTTAAAGACGGACGAGCTTAAAAGACTCATTTCCGCAACCTCCTTCTGTTGCGCCTCCGACGATTCGCGCCCCATTTTAAAGGGATGCCAGATGATTATCAAGGGTAACGACATTTGCGTGACCGCGCTCGACGGATTCAGACTCGCCACGGCGAACGGTACTCTCATTTCCGCAAGCGGAGATATGGAGATAGTCTGCCCTGCAAGAACTTTGAACGAAATCGAAAAGATGCTCCCCGCAGGCGACGGCGAAACCCAGCTCAAGGTGCAGAGGGGTCTCATTCTCGTATGCGTGGAAAATACCGTTCTTACCTCCCGCCTCTACAACGGAGATTTCATAAAGAAGGACAATATCATTCCCAAGACCTTCATAACCAACGTCAAAGTTGACAAAAACAGCCTGAAGGCTTCTATCGAGCGTGCGGCTATACTCGTAAGAAACGACAAGAACAGCCTGATTATTATGGACATTTCCGCGGGAAAGATAGAGATTTCTTCCAATTCCGAGATAGGAAACGTGCAGGAGCCCGTTAAAGCGGAAGTCGAAGGCAAGGATTTGAAGATTGCGATGAACTCCAAATTCATAATAGAAGCTATAAACGCGCTCGATGAAGATAGCGTAATTATGTCGTTCAACAACCAGGTACAGCCCTTTATTTGTCAAAACGAACAAAATAAAAACGTATTGTACTTAATTTTACCCGTACGAACGGCAAATAACGCTTGACAATTTTTTTGAATTTACTTTATAATTGTTAGGTATCTTAAAATAGTAGGACTGCGCGTTCCTGAATTTTAAGATACTTTAATGCGTTAAAGAAAGTTTTTCTTTGACTAAAATTTTGCCAATATTAAAAAATTATATAAAAATCAGCCGGATCCGCGACGAAGGAAGTAAGTTTAATAAAAATATAACTTACGGAAGTCAGTCTGGACAAGGCATCAGGAGAAGACAATGAAAAGAACTTATCAACCCAAAAAGAGACAGAGAAGCAAGGTTCACGGTTTCAGAAAGAGAATGGCAACTACTGCAGGAAGAAAGGTGCTTAAGAGAAGAAGAAACAAGGGTCGCAAAAAGTTAAGCGCATAAAAAATAGCTCTTAACCGACTTTAAAGGCGCACGCAGGACAGCGCGTTGCTTTTTCATTTCTAAAGGCTTAGTATGCGTTACGTAAGACTGAAAAAGAATACGGATTTTCAGAAATTGTTCAAAAGGGGAAAACGCGTTTTTTCCCCTTGTATAACGCTACTGTACGCACCCGCAGACAGGCAGATAATGGGTATAGCCCTCTCTAAAAAGCACGGAAAGGCGGTAAAGCGAAACAGGATAAAGAGACTTATCCGCGCCGCTTACGACAAAAACGTTAATATGCTCAACGAAAACTATTCCGTCGTGGTTATGCCTAAAGTTCAGGAAGATTATTCCTTTGCTGAAATAGAAAGATCTCTTATAATCTGTTTCAAGAGGTTAAACTCTCAATGCAGGAATTGAAGAGAGTATTAAAGTTTTTAAGAAAAAGGGTATTCAGACCGTATATAAGAATGCTGCTTATGCGGCTGATAATCCTTTACCAGCGCACGCTTTCGCGCCATACCTGCCTGTACGAACCCACCTGTTCGGAGTATACGCTCAGGTGTTTAAACAATCACGGCGTAATTATCGGAGTTTTACTCGGCCTATGGAGAATTTTGCGTTGCAATCCCTTCTCCCGCGGCGGATACGACCCCGCGCCGGAAAATTATTTTAAGGTAAGATGGGTTTTATAACCCGCGATTGACAAAAAATGAATTTATTAGCACAATCTTCGCGCGTTCTCGGCTACGGCGTAAAGTCGATAGCCTCGATTGACCTCAACTGGATAGGACAGATTATTAAATGGCTTATAGAAGGTATAGGCATTATAGGCGTGGGCATTATCGTGTTTACGCTTATATTAAAGACTATCGTTCTTCCTCTCGACATCTATTCGAGAATTAAGACCAAGAAGCAGGCTCTCGTCATGGACAAGATGCGTCCGCAGATGGAAAAACTGCAAAAACAGTACGCTAACGACAAGAATATGTACAGCCAGAAGGTTATGGAACTGCAGAAGAAGAACGGCTACTCGATGCTGGGTGCCTGCCTTCCCATGCTGGTTTCGCTCATAATATTCATATTCGTGTTCAATGCGTTCTCGACTTACTCTCAGTACGCAAATCTTGAAAGCTATAACGACATGGTAAATGCGTATAACGGCGTCGTTACCACTTATATCCTGGACGAAACCGACCCCGCAAGCGACGGATTCTTAATTCCCGTGACGGTTACCGATAAAAACGGCAATGAAGAGACCGACTACAGGGTGGAATTTACCGCGTTTGCAAACCACTACAACAACGAAAAGGGCACGTCTTTGACCGAAGACGGAGTATACACCGCGCTCATGGCGGAGTATAAAGAGGCGTATCCCGAAACAAACGTAACCGCGGGCATAGAAAATTCGCAGGATTCAGTAGGAGAAGCGGTAAGGCTGACCTTAGTATCCTTCTATATCGAAGGTCCTGCGGCTCAGGCTGCGGCGGACTACTATGCGGAGCACAACAATTCCTTCCTCTGGGTAGGAAACCTGTGGTATCCCGACTCGATGCTCAACAAGGAAGTTCCCGACTTCTCGAAATTTAAATCTACCGTAACTCAGGCGTCGATTGACTCGAGCTACGAAGATTCTTACAATAAAGTTACGGCAAACCTCGTAGAAGAAAAGAATACTTACAACGGATATTTCGTACTCATAGTACTGTCGATAGGCTTTATGCTTTTACAGCAGTGGATCTCCATGCGTGCAAACAAGTCTGTAAACGATTTAAGCACGGTAGACGGTTCGGGCGCGCGGACGAACAAGATGATGATGATTATGATGCCCATTATCTACGGTGTGTTCGCGTTCCTGTACTCGGCGTCCTTCTCGCTGTACATGATTACCAACACGGTTTACTCGATAATAACAACGCTCATAATAAACAAGGTAATGGACGTCTGGTTTGCTAAAAAGGAAGAGCGTGCAGAGCACGAAAAGTTATCTGGCAAGAGAAATTAAGCGCAAAGAAAGCGCATAAGCCGCGCAGACAGGCGCGGAAAATAAGGAGCAATTAATGGAAAATATGGAAGAGAACGTCTACTTCGGAAAGACGTCGGAAGAGGCAATCCAGGCGGGACTTGCGGCGCTCGGATTAAAGAGAGAGGAAGCGGAAATAACCGTACTCGAAGAGGGCAAAAAGAAGCTGTTCGGCAGCGTCAAGGCAAAGGTTAAGATTGTTAAAAAGGCAAGCGACGGCAAACGTGCGGCAAACTTCATCGACGGACTGTTCGAAATTTTGAAGATCAACGCCGTATCCGAGCTTGTATGCGACGATGAAAAGATTGAAATCAACGTTCAGACTGTCAAGTCGCAGAGCGTTATCGGTCATCACGGCGAAATTCTCGACGCTATCCAGACTATCGCAGGCGCGGTAGCCAATATCGGCAACGACGAATACAAGAAGGTTGTGGTTGACTGCGAAAATTATCGTGCAAGCAGAGAAAAGACCCTGACCGAGCTTGCAAACAAGCTTGCAAAGAAGGCAGTAGAAAAGGGCAGAAAGGTTACTTTGGAGCCCATGAATCCCTACGAACGCAGAATTATACATTCCGCGCTTGCAGAGAATACCGAAGTTAAGACCGTATCTGACGGCAGAGAGCCCAACAGATACGTAGTAATTATCCCCAACAACGCTAAGCCTTACGACAAAAAGCCCAGAAATAACAACAGGGACCGCGGCGAGCGTCGTGAATTCAAGGGCGACAGAAAGCCGAGAAACAACAGGGAGCGTGGCGAGCGCAGCGAACGCAGCGAGCGTTCTTCATCGCCCAGACCTGCAAAGAGAGGCAAGAAGGAGATACACTTCGGCACCTATCTTGGCAACAGCGGCGCGTCTAACGAGAACAAGACGGAAGAATAATTTAATCAGTTTTGAAAAAAGGCGTTCGTATAGTCCTTAAAAGGGACTTACGGGCGAGCTTTTTTCGCGCAAAATCCACGGTTTTGCGCGAGATATTATTGATTGATTAGTGAGACGTCAATCAAGTGATTAAGCAATTAAGATACATAGTCAAGGCATTGCCTTGTCAAGCGTCACGCTTGATTGATTGGATAAAGGTTAATCAAGTAATAACGTAATAAAGATAATTAGTCAAGGCATTGCCTTGGCGGATGCAATTAAGAAACTTGGGTCAAGGCATTGCCTTGCAAGCGTTTTTAAATAATAAAAGGCGCAAGGAAAATCACATTTTTCCGCAGCGCAACACAATTTGCGAAAACTTTCGCCTCAGCGGTGGGAATTGCCGCGACAATATAATATGAGGGCGCTTAGAGGTCGCGGCAATGGAGGCAGAGCCTCCAAAAACTCGAAAAAATGCTGTGGCGACCTCCAGCCACACATTTTTGCGAAAATAAATTAAAGATTGATTAGTGAGACGCCAATCAAGTGATTAAGTAATTAAGATACTTGGGTCAAGCGTCACGCTTGGTAGGTTTTCGGCCAACACTACCGTAAAATAAAAAAACCGATAGGAGAAAAGTGCGTTAAAATTCTGCGCGCGTTCGGTTTGCCGGACGCGCGCATTCTGTTTTGCCGAAACGCACTACAAAAAAACACACAATGAAAAGAAAAAACACCACCCTCTTACTCTGCAGAGCCGGCATCATAGCCGCTCTCTACGCCGTAGTCACCTGGGCTTTCGGTCCGCTTGCGTTCGGTCCCATTCAGGTCCGCCCGTCCGAAGCTCTGACTCTGCTTCCCCTGTTCTATATCGAAGCTATCCCCGGTCTGTATATCGGCTGCATGCTCGCAAACCTGATGTCAGGCTACGGCTTGTACGACATTTTTATCGGAAGCCTGGCAACCCTCCTTGCCGCAATTTTAACCTACGGCACGGGCAAGCTCATTAAAAACGATATCTTAAAAGTCGCAGTCGGCGGACTGTTCCCCGTACTCTGCAACGCATTTATCATCCCCGCCGTGCTCATTTTAGCAGGCGTTCCCGATATCGCGTACTGGCTTGAATTCGGCATAATGGCAGGAACCGAAAGTCTTTGGATTTACGCAATCGGCATACCTTTATACATTGCCATAAAAGGCATAATTAACAAAGGCGTGCGCGTTATGCAGCCGCTGAATTCCGATACTTTGAAAAATAATAAAAACGCCGAAAAAATTTAATTTTTTTACAATTTTAACCAATTTTTCATCTAAAAACCACGCAAAAACAGTTGAAAATTGGTTAAATTTAATGTATACTCTTATTAAGCTAATAGTAGCTAATAAAAACAACGGAGTATAATATGAGTATAACAGAAGCAGTAGCAAAAAGACTTTCCGGAATTTTGAAGGACAGAGGAATGTTAAAGAAAGAATTCAGAGAACTCCCCGGCGTTAAGGGACAGAGCATCTGCAATATTTTCAGATCCAAGTCCACTCCTTCAATCAGTATGACGACGCTTTACAGAATCTGCAGAGCGCTGGATATGACCATGGCAGAATTCCTTGCAGACCCCGTTTTCGACGAGGTCGAAGTAGCAGACTGATCAGACGTAAATAATCGGACTGTCATAAAAATTAATGTTTGTGAATAGACAAAAGCCCGCTAACTTCGGTTACGAAGTTAGCGGGCTTACTTTTATTCAGCGCCGTAGACTGTTGTTGCCGACAGACGACTACGGGCATTTATATCAGCATTTTTAACAGATTAATCTGCTTTTTGCCGTTATTATATATAAAAAGAATAGACCTGCTTTAATCCTTCCTGCTTTCAATCACTGATAACACTTAAAATACGCGCAATAAAAAATTAATTACACTTAAAAAATGCGCAAACAATAAAAAATTTTAAGTCAAAGTCTTGCAAAACTGAACATTGTTTAGTATAATGTGTACTGAACAGTGTTCAGTAAAGAATTTGCAGATTTTAAAGTCAGGAGAAGAAGTATGAATCTTTCGAATTGCAGGGAAAAGCTTATCGACGTAACGATAGATTTGATAAACAGGCACGACGGCGACGTTGAAAAGGTGACCGTAAGGGAAATTACGGGCGCAAGCGGCGTGAGCGTGGGGCTTATCAACTATCATTTCGGAAATAAGAACAACCTGATTACGGTCTGCACACAGAAAATTATCTCTCAGGTGATAACCGCGTTTAAACCCGATATGACCGTGGGAGAGGGGCTGAACGCCTACGAGGCGGGCAAGGCGAGGCTTAAGCACGCCGCGTGTCAGGTGTTTTATTTTCTGTTTACCAATCCGTCGGTTTCAAAGCTCTCGATTATGAGCGATTACGAAAATTACACGAACGGTTCAAATTCCTGGGCGTCGATAGAAGGTTTTTCAAACATAATAGGCGACGCGGTGGAGAGCGAGGACAAAAAGCAGAAAATCGCCTTTTATCTGGTCAATTCGATGCAGGCGGCGTTTTTGAAGTCGCGCACGGAGAGCCGATTTTTGGGTTACGACTTCAACGTCGGCGCGGAAAGAAAGAGATATATCGAGGATCTGATAGATACTTTAATGTGAGGGCGTTATGCGTTTAAAGGTTTTTAAGGTCTTATTGTTGGTTTTAACCGTATTTGTCGGAGCGGGCGCGCTGGTCGGGGGAGTTTGTATGCTGATTAAGCCCGACGGAAGCATACTGCATATGAGTGAAATGCTGACCTATTTTCAGGTGTTGCCGTTTGCGGAGATACTCTTTCAGGACTACGTGTTTTCGGGGATAATGCTGATACTTATAAACGGCGTAACCAACGTCGTCGCGACCGTTCTGGTATTGAAGAACAGGAGGGCGGGTTACGTGCTGGGTACGGTGTTCGGAGTGACGCTCATGCTCTGGATAACCATACAATTTGTAATTTTCCCGTTCTTTATGATTGACCTGGTCTATTTTATAGTAGGCGCGTTGCAGCTGATATGCGGCTACGTTGCGCTGGTGTCGTACAATCAGGAACATTTTGAGTTCAATCCTGAAAATTATAAGGATATAGGCGGAGATACGGATACGCTCGTCGTATATTTTTCGAGGAAGAATTACACGAAGAAGATCGCGTACGAGGCGGCGAACGGGCTGAAGGCGGATATCTGCGGGCTTAAGACCAAGGAGAGGACGGAGGGAGACCTCGGGTTCTGGTGGTGCGGAAGATTTGCCATGCACAGATGGGGAATGGAGCTTTTACCCGTCGGAGCGGACGTGAGCGGGTACGAAAAGATTGTGATTGTTACGCCGATATGGGTGTTCAGGATGTGCGCGCCGATGAGGCAGTTTATGCAAGACAACGCCGAGGCGTTAAAGAGCAAGCAAGTGACGGTGATTTTTAATCATTTTAACCCGTGGCTGCCGAAGGGGGCTGTAAAAGAGGCGGAAAGGTACGCGAACGTAGTAAAGACCAAGTCCTATACCACCTGGCTTGGTCACACCCGCAAACGTGACGTTTGATCTGAATAGTACCCCAAAAGTTGGACAATCAAATAAGA
>JBJEUX010000044.1:0-4442 GCA_051884055.1 Candidatus Coproplasma sp. | reverse complement strand
ATGACCGATATGTTCCACTTAAAGGCTATCGAAATCATTGCTAAATCCCTCCGCGGCGCAGTTGCCAACGAAAAGGAAGGAAGGGAAGGAATGGCTCTCGGTCAGTATATCGCAGGCATGGGCTTTTCAAACGTAGGCTTGGGCATAGTTCACTCTATGGCTCACGCGCTCGGCGCGGTTTACGATACTCCCCACGGCGTAGGCAACGCAATTTTACTTCCTACCGTTATGCGCTATAACGCAGAGGCTACGGGCGAAAAGTACCGCGATATCGCCAAGGCAATGGGCGTTGAGGGCGTTGACAATATGACGCTTGAACAGGCAAGAGAAGCTGCCTGCGACGCAGTTGCACAGCTTTCAAAGGACGTAGGTATTCCTCAGGATCTGAAGGGTATCGTAAAGGAAGAGGACATCGACTTCCTCGCACAGTCCGCAATGGACGACGCATGCCGTCCCGGCAATCCCAAGGACCCCACCAAGGAAGATATAATCGCATTATATAAATCCCTGTTATAAATTTTTGTTTCATTATTCACCTCCTTATTGTATAGCCGACGCAAAATATTGCGTCGGCTATTTTTGTTGGGCAGATATTAGATAAAGGATAATTTCTGGCAGCGTAAACGGGATAAATTATGCAATACAAAAGGCTGTTATGCGTAAATTCACAGCCGTCACAACGTCGATAAGTCAAGTCATATAATATAGCAGGAGAGTTTACGTAATAATTAATTTTAATTTCGGGGGAAAATAAAACGCGGAAAAATGTTGGGCAGCTTATACAAAAGTATGCTTCTTGTCCCGTATCGCAAAAGGAATATTTGATTAGTGGGGAGAAATTCACTCTGACAAGGCGCTTTACAGGCGAAAAAGATATAAACAAAATAATTACAGAGCTTGCTTTCGACAGGGCAGACAGGGAAGCGGGCTTGTAATTACAGTATGATGCAAGGCGTTCAGGATAAGTGTCGGGGGAGAGTTGATGAACGGACAAAGACAATTTGAAAAGATCGGATTATACATGCGCCTGTCCCGCGACGACGAAAAGTCGGGCGAATCGGTCTCTATCGAAAATCAGCGCGTCATCTTATATAAGTTCGTAGCGGAACGCGGCGGAAACATAGTCGACGAATATATCGACGACGGCTGGTCGGGAACGGACTTTAACCGTCCCGACGTTATGCGGCTGCTGGAAGACGCTAAGACGGGGAAGATAGACACTATTATAGTCAAGGATTTATCCAGGTTCGGGCGAAACTATATACAGGTCGGGCAGTACGTAGACTATATCTTCCCTGCCTACGGAATAAGGTTCATTGCCCTCAGCGACAACGTGGACACAGCCGACCGCAGCAGTACGGCTATGGATATGATGCCGATAATGAACGTCTTTAACGAGTGGCACGCGGCGAACACCTCCAAAAAGATCCGCGCGGTTCAGGCGGCAAATCAGCGTGCGGGTAAATATACCAACTGGGAGTATCCCTTCGGCTATAAGGCGGGGACGGATGATTGTCGGACGGCGGTAATAGACGAGCAAGCTGCAAAAACCGTCAGGCGCATATACGAAATGCGCGCGCAGGGAGCTTCGGCGAGAAGGATAGTGCGCACTCTTACTGACGAGGGTATACCCAATCCTTCGGCATACTATACCCGCCTCGACGGACAGAAGTGGAACAGGAACTGTTCGGATAACTGGAGTACGCGAACGGTAATGTGGATACTTACCAATCCCGTCTATACGGGAAAAACCGTACAGCACAAGACTACGAGAATATCGTATAAAAACCGTAAGGTGGTTGCCGTGCCTGAAAGCGAATGGATCGTCAAAGAGAATGCGCACCAACCAATAATCAGTCGCAAATTATGGGATAAGGTGCAGACGGTCAACAATTCGGTTTCGAGGGGAAAAGCGGATAAATCCGATAACGTTCATATAATGTCAGGGCTGCTTGTCTGCGCGGATTGCGGGGCTAAAATGAAGATAAAATATACAAAATGCAAGGGGGAAAGGTCGTATTATTTTGTCTGCCGCACGTATACCGACCTCGGCAAAAAATATTGTACTTCGCACTACGTATCCGAGCAGAAGATTGAAAGTATCGTCTTGCAGGATATCAGGTCTATGCTGAGCGGTATAAAAATTGACGAGGCTAAGGCAAGGGAAAGATTTATACGGAATAAAGAAAGGAGCAATGAACGGAACAGGTATTCGGACGAGAGGAAACTTAAGGCGTTAAAAAACAGGCTTGCCGAGTTGGATAGGTTTTTGCAGTCTGCGTTTGAAGAACGGGTCAAAGGCAATCTTCCCGAAAGCGTATGTTCGAAGCTGTGTGCAAATTATCAGGCGGAGATAAGCGAAACCGAGCGTTGCATTGAAGAAACGGAGAAAAGACTTGCAAAAAAATGTGAGAACGCGGACGAGGCGGAGGAGTATATACGGAGATTAAGACAATATTGCAGTTATGAAGAGCTTACCCGCGAAACCGTACTGCAGCTAGTAGATTTTATAACGGTGGGAGAGAGGAAAGACGGTTCTGAACGGCGTGAACTGAACGTTTATTACAGATTTGCCAGCGGCGCAAGCCTTGGTTCAGGTCAGAAATAAATTCTTAATTACATAATCGTTAATATGAGTTTCAGTGGTTTTTTATCAAATATACAAAGCTGTGGCAGGAGATTAAGCTCTATTAAAATAAAAAAATTTTCCCCATAAGTTACTGCGCCGACAGGCGCAACGGGTGCAAAAGGTGATACGGGTGCGACAGGCGCGACAGGCGCAAAAGGTGATACGGGAGCAACAGGCGCAACTGGCGCGACGGGAAGATGCTGTTGCAGTTTCGGCTTGGGCGGCTTGCTTGTAGCAAACGGCACGGTCAGCCCCTGCGAAATGTACGCGCCTATCCGCACTGCGACTATTTACCCTGCAGACTGCGATTCGATAACGGTTGAAAAGGACAGCGTTATCCTCAAAAAGGACGACTTGTACGAAATTTCCGTCGACGCCGAATATACCAATCAAAAGGCGGAAAATGCGTCGGTTCAGCTTGAAATCAACGGCGTACCCGTCAACGCGGCAATGCGTATGCTCTGCGTAAATCAGGTCGGCGTGGCGTTCAGTTATTATTACAAGGCTACCGCAGGCGACGAGGTGAAAGTGCGTCTTAACGGAATCGGCTGTATAACCGCGCTTGTCGTGAATCTTGCAATCAAGCACTATACCCAACCCGAATGCGAGGACTGATTTAAAGTTTTAAAAGTAAAAATATTAAAACTGCCGTCGGGCTACCGCCCGACGGCAAATTATTATTGAACGGCTTATAATTTTTATTTATGATAAGACGTATTTTTTTATCTGCGCAGAAGTGGTTGTATTAATTTTGTTTATTTGATATAATAAACCCGCTGATAAATAAGTATTCTTCAACTAATATCAAACAATACAAGAGGAGGAAACGGGTGTGCGTTATTTCAGATACAAGAATACTGATAAAAACGTTAATAATGCGCTGAAAGAGCAATATAAAACGTTGACAGAAGACGAAAAGCGCACGTTCCGCAAAGAAAAACGTTGGAGAAGATTCAGTACGATAGTCGCACTCACTGTATTTATCTCCTGCACGGTTGCCGAAATCTTTCTTCTTAAATTAATTCCCGTGCCTGATGACAAATTCTTTGAAGCTCTCGTAATTGCCGGTAAAGTCATTGTTTGGTTAATTATGTTTATTGCCGGTGGAGTTTTAACAGTTGTATTGACAACGCCTTTGTGGAAAAAGGCTGAATCGTTTCACATTCCTTCAATGAAGAAAGAGATTTTTTCAAAGGCATGCAAGCATTTAAGGGATTATTACCGTTTGCAGGAACCCTATATCATAACAAAGTGCTTTGACGCAACGGACAAGAAATTTCAAAATCACGACGTGTGTATATTTGTCGTCGGAGACGAGTTGCGGATCACAACAGATTTAATCAACGGATTTCTTCACGGCGAAAGAGATCTGGGGTGTTATGCGTTTAAACGGGAAGATATCACTCTGTTAAAACAAAAGGACGGAAACCGTTTAGTCGTCGAGTTGAGAACAGATAGCGCCGTATTTCTGCTGGGCTATCGTGCAAAAGGATTTATTGATAAATTCTTTATTTCAAAGCCAGCTCACTAAAATCCGATTTGTCGGTCTGTTTTGGTTTGTGGAAAATTCTTCCGAAAGTGTGGCACACTCAACTTAACTAGGTTTAGTTTAGTGTTTTTGTGGGCGAAAAAGGAAAAGGGTAGCAATGTTTTGCTACCCTTTAAAATGTTCAAAAAAATCCCTATGGTACACGGCGGTTTATTCCGATGACTTTTCGGGTTTTGCTTGCCTCCCCTCGAACCCCGTAACGCTCTCCCAGGTGAATTGTCAAACTAAGTGCAACACTTGGATAAAAAAGAATCAAACAAATCT
>JBJEUX010000043.1:20126-21590 GCA_051884055.1 Candidatus Coproplasma sp. | reverse complement strand
TCAATCTCCTTTCCGTTCCGCCAGACCCTTTCAAGCACTCCTAAAATTTTATCCTTCGGCACGTACTCCTTTGCAACGCAGTTGTCTCCGCGGAAGATAAAGGTTTCGCCGCAAATTGCAATCACTCTGTGCAAAACGCAGGTCTTTCCGTCGCCGTCGTAAAGCGCAATCTCGCCCTTTTTCGGCATTCCTTTAACAATCTGCACGGTGTCCTTGCCCTGCCTTAAAAACGGCAACATACTCACGCCCGTAACGCGCGTAATATGGAATCCGTTTATCTTTAAATCTTCCTTGGGGCTGAGCGCCTGCGCCTCAAACATATCAGTCCTCTATAAACCCGTTCTTTTTAAGCGTAGCAAGCGTGCTTTCAACGGCTTCGCGCGCCTGTTCGGGCGTTGCTTCGTACTCGCTCAAAACCGCCGCAACAAGCTCGTCTTTCGTCGCGCCCTTTTCAAGCTTTTTCCATAAAAACGCCGCAATCTCGTTCATCTTAACCACGCCCGAAAATTCGCTTGCAACGGGAATGGCTACAACCTGTCCGTCAAGTTCTTTCAAAATAAAACCTTTTTTAATTTTCATAATTTCAAAGCTCTCCTTGCCGTAAATGCGGCTTCATCCTGCATATTGCAGGTCAGTTCAAAACATTCTACGTTTTTAGTCAGCTCGTTTAAAAGCTCGCAAATCTTAATTCTGTGTTCAGCCTCTTTGGGGAACGAAATCTGCAAAAGACTTCTGCTGAAAGCTTCGTCGGGCGAAATTTTTCTTATCGAATTCTCTTCGCCCCGCTTTAAAAAGCAGATTGCGCAAAGCTTAGCTTTGCCGTTTACGCCTGCGCCCTCTTTACCCTGCCAGGGCGAGCCGAAAGCGTAAAACTCATTCCCGTCGAAATGCAGAATGGGCTTATCGCCGTTAAGAATCCTGCAATCGGCAAAATTCTTTTGCCAGAGCCTTGCGTGCGTGCTTTTGCCCACGCCGCTCTTAGCCGCAAACGCAACCGCCTTACCGTCAACCTCCACAACGGCGGAGTGGAACAAAAAGCGGTTAAAATCAATAAACTTTTCGGCGGCGTCCCTGCAAATGCAGGCAATTTCGCAGTATTCGGGAACTTTAAGGTCAGAAACGGCGAGTTCGTTTGCCAAATCTTCGGGCGTATATTCCGCCTTAAACGCCGCTTTGCCTGAGCATAAATAATCTTCAAATAGTATTTCGTTTACGGAAAATTTCAAATCTATATCGATTATCAATTCCGCTATTTTAACTGTGGTCATATGGATTTTCTCAAAAACGTATTTACCGAATTATTATACAGCAAAACGCAAAAAATGTCAATAGTCTGCCGCCCTATGGCGGCGCGTGGGCGAGTTTTGTGCGGCGCGGTGAGTTTTGTGCGGCGCGGTGGGTAAGTTTTACGGTGTCGCGTGGACGAGTTTTGTGCGGCGCGCTGGCGAATCTTATATCGGCGCG
>JBJEUX010000043.1:0-20026 GCA_051884055.1 Candidatus Coproplasma sp. | reverse complement strand
GGTGGGAGAATCAGTCCCATATTTTACGCGCTCTACAGGAGCCACGGGTGCCACGGGTGCCGCAGGTACTGCCGAAACAATCGCCGTAGGCACGACCACCACGGGCGACGCGGGGACCGAGGCAAGCGTAACCGACAGCGGCGGCTCGCCTGACCACGTTTTCGATTTTGTCATTCCCAGAGGAGCCGACGGAGCGGACGGAGCGGACGGCGCCACGGGCGCCACGGGAGCTACAGGTGTTACGGGCGCAACGGGTGCTACGGGCGCAACGGGTGCTACGGGCGCAACCGGCGCCACCGGAGCCACAGGCGCAGTAACTTATGGGGAACTTAAAACCGAAATAATTCCGTTACAAATAAACTCAGCGTATTTTTTTACACGTTCGCATAATAACAGGGTGGAGAATGGGTATGGATATCTAAGATAGTATTACAAAATTTAATTTTACCTATTACTTACAGAGGGTACAGGCGATTATTTTAAGGTTATTAATGCACCTGTTTTGAATGACGATATGACATATTCAGATAATTTGAACGGAAAAGAGATGCGGGTATACACTGATATAGACGTCCGATTGACGCTTGAAGATTTCTTCTCGAAGTTGAAACTGTGTTATGGAAAATAAGGAGTGAGGAAAAGAAGAATATACCCGGAATCAAGGTGGGAATAGTTGCCGTATCGAGGGATTGCTTCCCTGAGAGAAGACTAATAAAGCTAAATTCTTTTTACTTTTAACAGGTACTGCTTGGGGGTAGTGCCTGTTACTTTTTTGAATACGTTTGAAAAGTGGCTGGGGGAAGAAAAGGCAAGGTATTCTGAAATTTCCGAAATAGTCTTGTCCGTTGTCCCCATCAGCTGTTTGGCGAACGCAATCTTCGTCTTATTTACGTAATCGGTAAAATTTACGCCCATTTCGTTTTTGAACAGCTGCGTCAGATAGTTCTCGTTCATCTTCATCTTTTTTGCCACTTCTTTAACGGTTATTTTCGTATTCATATTGCTGTGAATATAGCGTAGAACGGGCAAAAGTATGGGGCTTTTGCACTTTTTATAGCTATGGAAAGCCACCGTCTGGCAGAACTTCTGCAATATATAGTAGGAGAGGGAGATAAGCTGATCGGGATCGGAGAGCGAGTCTATCTGCTTCTGGTACCTGAATATCAGCGCGTAGACCACCGTGCAGTCCACGCCGCCGTTTATCGCCGCAATCGAGGCGAGCGTAAGCACTCGCTGCACGAATGCCCTCTCGTTGCCGAAACGTGAGGTCGAATAGCCGAGAATAATGTCCGAATCGCCGTTTATCATAAATTCTTCCAGCTTCTTTACGTCGCCGCTTTGAATTATGTGCATAACGGTTATCTCGTTATTGAAGTTTTTTTTCAGTTTCGCAGCGGTTTCGTTGTCTATATCGAGCGTAAATTCGGTATTGTCAAAATGAACTATATTATGATTTGCAAAGGTTTCCATATAAGAATTATATAACAACAATAATAATATTGCAAGAAATGAAAGCGCTATTATACTATAATTTTACCAAACAGGAGGGTTATATGCTCAAACTTCTAAAATATCTGCACTTAAAAGAATGGATATTGATGATTGCGCTTCTGGCGTTTTTGGTTTTACAGCTCTACTGCGACGTTACGCTGCCTGCGTATACTTCCGAAATAGTGGCGAAAATGCAGGCGGGGGCGGAGGCGCAGTCTATTTTATCCACGGGCTACGTCATGCTCGGCTATGCGGGCGTAAGCGTTGTATCAACGCTCATCTGCTCGGCGCTCTCTGCGTTCGTTTCGACCTCTCTCGGCAAGAGAATCCGCGGCGAAGTGTTCTCTCACGCGGTAAATCTTTCCGAAAGGGAGTACAAAAATTTTACTCCGTCGTCGCTCCTGACGCGAACGAGCAACGACGTGCAGCAGGTGGTCTCCGCGCTCGTTTTAGGTCTCAGGCTGGGCATAGGCGCACCGCTTATGGCGGTTATGGCGATATTCAAAATTTCTCAGTCAGGGTACGAATTTACGGTAATGACCGCCGTCGGCGTGTTCATATTGATGGCGGGAATACTGGGTATACTGGTCTTTGTCTCGCCCAAGTTCAAAATAATTCAGCGATTGACCGATAAGCTCAACGGAACCATGCGCGAAAATCTGTCGGGAGTTCGTGTTATAAGGGCATACAACGCCGAGCAGTTTCAGGGCAATAAGTTTGAAAAGGTCAACGAAGATTTCCGCAAAAACAACGTGTTTACGGGCAGAATGATGGCGGCGCTGAATCCGCTGATTATGATTGTAAATTACGGTCTGATGCTCGGTATTTACTGGCTGGGTTGCTACCTTATCGTGCGCGACAATAACCCTGCGCTCTTCCCTGAAATGTTCGCTTTCACCCAGCTTGCGGGTCAGGTGGTGGTTGCGTTTATGGTATTGCTGATGCTGCTTATGATGATACCCCGCGCGCAGGTTTCGGCAAAGCGCATCAACGAATTACTGAATACCGAGCCTTCCGTAGCAGACGGCAACGGCGAAAACGGGTTTACGGAGGAGGGAACGGTTGCATTTGAGAACGTGTCGTTCGGCTATGAAAACGCCGAAGAAAAGGTGCTGGAAAACCTTAATTTCAGAATAGAAAAAGGTCAGACCTTCGCGGTGATCGGCGCGACGGGTTCGGGCAAGAGCACGCTGTTAAAGCTTATGTTGCGCTTTTTCGACGCGGCGGACGGCAGAGTGCTTGTCGACGGCGTGAACGTTAAAGATATTCCGCAGGAAAAACTGCGCTCGGTAATCGGCTACGTACCCCAGAAAAGTCTGCTGTTCAGCGGCACGGTGGAGGAAAATATCAGATTCGGCAACTCCGATCTTTCCGACGAGGATATGAAAAGGGCGGCGGAGATAGCCTGCGCGGACGGATTTATTTCGGAAAAAGACAACGGCTACAATGCGGAAGTTGCGCAGGGCGGCAAGAACTTTTCTGGCGGACAGCGGCAGAGGCTGTGCATTGCCCGCGCCGTGGCGGTCAAGCCGCAGATATATCTCTTTGACGACTGTTTTTCGGCGCTTGACTTTGCGACGGACGCCAAGGTTCGCACGAATATCAGGGAATACGCGCCTGACTCAACCAAGATTATAGTAGCTCAGAGGATAGGCACTATAAGGGACGCGGACTGTATTTTAGTGCTGGACAAGGGCAGACCTGCGGGGCTGGGAACGCATAGAGAGCTTATGAAAACCTGCGAAACCTACCGCCAGATTGCATTGACTCAGCTTTCAGAGGAGGAGCTTGCCGTATGAAGAGAAGAGGAACGTTTTCAAGACTTTTGAGATACGGAAAGAGGTATTCGGTTCTGCTCGTTCTGGTGATGATGCTCTGCATAATCTCCGTCTGCCTGACCGTATTCGGCACGACGCATATGCGGGATTTAACCAACTACATAAACGACGCGGCGACTTCGGGCGCGGCGAGCATAGGCGAAGTTTTAGAGCTGTCCGTGATTGCCCGACTCTGCGGAACGCTCATCGCTATGTACGTGGGTGCGGCGCTTTGCAACTTTTTGCAGTCCTTTTTAATGACCAGCGTTACGCAGGGCGTCTCCAAGAATTTACGGAGCGATCTGGCGGATAAGACCAACCGTCTGCCCATCTCATACTTCGACAGTCACAAGACGGGCGATACGCTTTCGCGCGTCACCAACGATATAGACACGGTGGCGCAGTCACTGCAGACGGCGGTCAGCACGACGGTTTCGTCGGTGGTGCAGATTGTCCTCGTCGTAACCGTAATGTTCGTAACCAACTGGCAGATGTCGCTCACCGCGCTTGCGACCGTGCCGCTCTCTTTGCTTTTGATGCTGCTCGTCGTCAAGGTTTCTCAAAGGTATTTCAAGCGCCAGCAGACCGAACTCGGCGTGCTCAACGGCAACGCGGAGGAGTGTTATTCGGGAATGGAGGTTATACGCGCCTTCAACGCGCAGAGCAGAGTTACCGAAAAATTCGGCGCACAGAACGAAAAGCTTAAGAGGGCGATGCGCAAGGCGAATATCTTGTCGGGCATCACGCATCCTCTTACCACCTTCGTCTCCAAGCTCGGCTACGTTGCGATATGCGTGGTCGGCGGAATTTTAATGGCGCAGGGCAGAACCGATCTGGGCGCGCTCGCCGCATTCCTGTTATATATCAATCTGTTCCAATCGCCCATAAGCTCGCTCGGTCAGACGGTTTCTAGCTTCCAGCAGGCGTCGGCGGCTTCGGACAGGGTTTTTGAGTATCTCGACGCTAAAGAGCAGGAGAGCGAGCAGGAAAAGAGGGCATATCTTGCGCCCGAAAGCGTCAAGGGGGACGTGGAGTTCAGAAACGTTAAATTCGGTTATTCTCCCGAAAAGACGATTATTCACGGCTTTAATGCAGAGATAAAGGCGGGGCAGAAGGTGGCGATCGTTGGTCCGACGGGCGCGGGAAAGACCACGCTTGTAAATCTGTTGATGCGGTTCTACGAATCGGACAGCGGCGAAATCCTTGTCGACGGCGTTCCGCTCTCGTCGTTGAAGCGAGAGAACGTGAGAGAGCTGTTCTCCATGGTTTTACAGGATACATGGCTGTTCGACGGAACCGTAAAGGAAAACATAATCTTTTCGGAGGAGAACGTCACCGAGGAGAGGCTTAAGGAGGCTGAAAAACAGGCGCAGATACGCAAATATATCCAGACTCTGCCCGACGGCGAGGATTCGCCCGTTTCGGACGACGGACTTTCGGGGGGTCAGAAACAGCTTCTTACAATAGCCCGCGCCATGCTCAAGGATTCGCCGATGATGATTTTGGACGAGGCGACTTCCAACGTGGATACGGCTACCGAGGCGGCGATTCAGCGCGCTATGGATAATCTCACGAAGAACAAGACCAGTTTCGTAATCGCGCACAGGCTTTCGACGATTAAAAACGCCGACCTTATTTTAGTATTGAAGGACGGCGACGTAATAGAGCAGGGCAACCACGATACGCTTATAAAGCAAAACGGCTTTTACGCCGAGCTCTACAACAGTCAGTTTGCAAGCTGATTTAATCGGACTGTATTGATATTCTGCGGTAATAAGCAGAACGTTACACTGATTATCTGCTTAACCTTCGATATACAGTCTTGCGCAGATTTATTTCTGCGCAAGACTGCGTTAACGGTGAAAATACGGATTTTTAAAGTTTTTCACGCTATTTGTTGTGCGATTCTCTGTATTCGTTCGGGGTTTTGCCGGTATTCTTTTTGAATATTCTGGAAAAGTGGCTTTGCGAACAGAACCCTAAGTACGAGCTGATTGCAAGCACGGATTTGTCCGAGTAGCGGAGGAGCCTCTTTGCCTCTTCTGTCTTTTCCAGCATGACGTATTCGTTTAAATTTATGCCCGTTTCGGCTTTGAATTTTGTGGATAAATGCGAACGGCTCATAAACAGGGCGGAGGCGATTTTTTCGGTCGTGATTGATTCCGAAAGGTGCTGCTGAATATAATTCGACACCTCTATCGCAAGTCTGGATGGGTGCTTGCCCAGCCTGATCCTTTCAACCCTCTCGGTAAAATCCATTATCATACGGTACTGAAGATTGGTTATGCCCGACATGCTGCTCAAAAGCTCGCACTTCTGGATATACGAATCGGAGAGGGACAGAGCCTCGTCAACGTTCATACCGCCACGGATAGCCGAGCGCGAGGCTAGCGTTGCGGATACTATAAAAATATTTCTCAGCTGCCTTAATTCGTTGATTGCAAGTATACCTCCCCTGACGGCGGGGGCGGTATTCAGCCATTCCCTGAGCGCCGCAGTGTCTCCCTTTTGTACCATATTCATCAAGGTCTGCTCGACGGAGAGGGTGTTGTGGGTGGTCTGTTGCTGCCGTATTTCGTCTAATGCGTCAAAGTTTTTTTCCGTCCGTTCGTCCTCGATTGTCTGCCTGAGCGCAAGCTGGTCAAAGTCGTAAATTTTAATGTCTTCAAGCCCGAGTTTTTCTCCGTTAAAGACGTGATTAACCACGCACAGCATCTGCATAATGCTGTCTAAAGGCATGGTGATTATGCTCTGCATTGCCCTCACGAAGTTGTCGGCGTTTTCCTGCAATAAATCCAGCTTGAAGGCAAGCTCTCTCAGATCTTTTTCGCTTGCAGGAATCTGCCTTGTCGGACCGATAATCAACTTATTGCCGTCAAAATTCACTATTCCGTAATAGTCGAAAGAGGGCGTCACGTAGTAGCCCAAATGTGTGTTCACGCTGAAAATTTCCTCTTCAAACAGCGTCATCGGGTCTTTGGGCAGGTTGACGATCGAGTGATAAAAGACCTGTTCGCCGTCCCTGTAAAGGCGTATGGGAATGCCTGAAAGATTGCCGATTACCATGCAGATATATTTTACGTCCAGTTTTTCCATAAAACAATTATATCATTTTTAAAACAAAAAGTACAAATTAAAATCGCGGTAAATTGGCTACAAATTGTGAAATGTTAACAAAGATTTTAAAAACAACTCGAAATATAAAACAGATATTCTTATTTTAAAACAAATATGCAAGAAATACTATACGTTTAATGATATAATCATAATGTAAGATTCCGGGGAGGAGAACCTATGGATATAGAAAAGCTTATAAAGGATCTGACGGTTGAAGAGAAAGCGGCGTTGCTTTCGGGGACCGACTTTATGTACACCAACCCCGTGCCGAGGCTGGGGATAGCGTCTGTGAGAATGTCCGACGGCCCGCACGGACTGAGAGTGCAGAAGAAGGGCGGCGACAACGGCGTGAACGGCAGCGAACCCGCAACCTGTTTCCCTACGGCGGTGAGTACCGCTTCGGGCTGGAATCCCGAAAATACGTATAAGATGGGTCAGGCGATAGGCGAGGAGGCGTTGCACTACGGCATAGACGTCCTTCTGGGTCCCGGTGCGTGCATAAAGCGCAATCCGCTGTGCGGGCGCAACTTCGAGTATTTTTCGGAGGACCCCTATCTTGCTGGGAAGCTGGGCGCGGCTGAAGTCAACGGCGTGCAGAGCAAGGGTGTGGGCGTTTCGGTAAAGCATTTTGCCATGAACAACGCCGAAAATTTCCGCTTTATGGGCGATTCAATCTGCGATATGCGCGCCGTAAGGGAAATTTATTTAAAGGTCTTTGAAATAATCGTAAAAGAGGGCAAGCCGCACACAATGATGTGCGCCTACAATAAAATCAACGGCGAGTACTGCTGCGAAAACAAATGGCTTCTTAGCGACGTTCTCCGTGACGAATGGGGATTCGACGGCGCGGTTATGTCCGACTGGGGCGCAACGCACGACAGGGTCAAGGGCGTAAAATCGGGGCTGGATTTGGAGATGCCCGGCGATACCGCAATCTGCCGCAAGTGGATAGTGGACGCGGTGAAGGACGGAACGCTCAAAGAGCAGGAGTTGAACAAGGCGGTAAGAAACGTTCTGCGCCTTGCACAAAGATACGAAAACAATCCCGAGGGTACAGAAGTCGACTGGCAGGCGCACGACGCGCTTGCCGCAGAGATAGCCGAGGACTGCGCCGTGCTTTTGAAAAACGACGGCGCTCTGCCGCTCAACAGCGGCGAAAAACTGCTTATAGTTGGCGACCTTTTTGAAAAAATGCGCTATCAGGGCGCAGGCAGTTCGATGATTAACCCGACCCGCCTCACAACCCCTAAAACGGCGTTCGATAGTCGGAAGGTAAACTATAAGTTCTGCCGCGGCTATGCGGAGAACAGGCTCGAACCCGACGAAAAGCTTATTTCAGAGGCGGTCTCCTCCGCGAAAGATTTAGACACGGTTCTGATTTTTGCAGGACTCACCGACTACGTCGAGAGCGAGGGCTGCGACAGAGAAAACATGCGCCTGCCCGAAAATCAGCTTGCGTTGATCGACGCAATGATAAAGACGGGCAAAAAGATAGCCGTCGTTCTCTACGGCGGCGCGCCCATGGAGCTTCCGTTTGCGGATAACGTGAGCGCAATACTCAATATGTATCTGCCCGGGCAGAACGGCGGCACGGCAACTTACAATCTGCTGTTCGGCATTAAATCGCCGTGCGGAAAGCTTGCGGAAACGTGGGTTAAAGAGTACTCCGACGTGCCGTTCGGAAGCGACTATTCAAAGACCGAAAACGAGGCGTACAAGGAGAGCGTGTTCGTAGGCTACAGGTACTACCTTACGGCGCAAAAAGAGGTGCGCTATCCCTTCGGCTACGGTCTGTCCTATACGAAATTCGGTTATCGGGATATGCAGGTTAAGGAGACGGAAACCGAATATAAAGTTTCCTGCGAAATTGAAAATACGGGCGAACGCGACGGCGCGGAGATCGTGCAACTCTACGTCAAAGCTCCGCAGGGCGTGTTCAAGCCGATAAAGGAACTAAAAGGTTTTGCAAAGGTTTATCTCAAGTCGGGCGAAAGCAAGCGCGTAGAAATTGCGGTCAGAAAATCCGATTTGCGCTACTTCAACGTCCAGCAAAACAATTGGGTTTTGGAGGGCGGCGAATACCAATTGCAGCTCTGTTCGGACTGTCAGACGGTAAAATTGAGTCAGACGGTCACGATTGTCGGCGACGGCGTTGAAAATCCCTATTCGGACGGGGTGAACGCTCTGTATAGAGAGGGGGCTTTCGATAAAATGAGCGATTCGCTCTTCGAGCAGGCGTCGGGCTGTAAAATACATGCGGTTCCTCCGAAAAAGCCCATACGGCTTGAAAGCCGTTTTTCGGATATGCGCTGCGCTTCGCTTATGGGTAAAATACTCTACAGCGCCGTGCTTGGCGTGGCTAAGAGGGATATGAAAAAGGCTGAAAAACTTCCCGAAGGCGCCGAGCGCGACAATAAAATCAAGGGCGCGATGTTTATGAAGCGCATACTCGAAAGCAATTCGTTAATTACAATGTCGATGTCGGCGGCGCAAAGCTGTCCGTACAATTTCGCGCTGGGCTTCATGAACTTTGCAAACGGGCATATAATCAAGGGAATTAAGTGCTTCTGCACAAAAATCAAAGCGCCTAAATTACCCAAAGACGAGGAGGATAAATAATGGAACAGGGGAAAATGCTGTCAGGGCGAATCTTTAACAGTCGGATTCACTCAAAGAACGTAACCAACGGGGAAAAGTGGCTGGGCTATTTGCTCGGTCCCTGCGGAGCGCTTTTATTAAACGCCGTGCTTGCAACCTATCTGAACGTCTACTACACCGACGTATTGAACCTTACGGCGGTCTGGGGCGGAACGTTTCTCGTAATCTTCCCCATAGTGTCGAAGATAATCGACGCGGCGACCAACGTCCTGATGGGATATATTATCGACCGAACCAGAACTAAACAGGGCAAAGCTCGCCCCTGGCTGTTGCTGTCCGCGCCCTTGCTTACCGTTACGGGAATTCTTTTATTCATCGTGCCGAGCGGCAATCAGACCCTGCAGATTATCTGGGTTATGCTCTCGTATAATCTGTTCTATTCGTTCGCGTACACCATCTACAATATGAGCCACAATCTTATGGTTCCTCTTTCCACCCGCAACACCTTGCAGCGCGGCGGACTTTCGGTATTCAATCAGATTTCAACCATAATGATGAGCGGCATATTGGTTGCGCTCGTATTCCCTATGGCGATTATGCCCATGATAGGCGCGAACAAGTCGCTGTGGATAATAGTAATGTGCATACTTTCGGGAATCGCGTTGCCGCTCACCTTGCTTGAATACTATTTCACCAAGGAGCGCGTCACCGAGGAGAGCGCAGGAGAAGAAACCCAAAAGATTCCCTACCTTACTCAGCTTAAAGTGGTTTTATGCGATAAATATACGCTGATAATTTTGGTATATTTCCTCATCTACACCTTTGCAGGTTCGCTCAAAAACTTAGGGCTGGTCTACTACTGCAACTACGTTCTGGGCACGTATAACGACGGAATAACCCAGACTCTTGTGTCCGTTCTGGGCGGTATACCGATGGGCATAGGTATATTTGCGGTATGGCCGCTTGCAAAGAAATTCGGCAAGCGCAACGTCACCCTTGCGGGATTTTTGCTCTACTCTCTGGGCAGTGCGATATGTTGGATAGCCCCTACCAATCTCTACATAGTGCTGGTGGGACAGTTTATTAAAAACGTCGGCGGTCTGCCCTGCGCATACGTATTTATGGCGCTGTTTGCAGACGATTTGGACCATCTGGAATGGAAGAGCGGCATACGTTGCGACGGCACGGCGATGTCCGTCTACGGCATAATCGCCTGTTGTGTGGGCGGCGTTTCGACGGGTATATTCAACGCCATGTTGTCGGGCGCGGGCTACGTTGCACCGTCCGTAATTGACGGCGTAACGGTTGCGGCGGCGCAGAGCCAGACGGTCAAAGACGTAATAACCTTTGCGTTTGTCGGACTTGAAACTATTACGGGCGTAATACTTGCGGCGCTATTGCTGTTCCTTACGGTTGAAAAGACCATTTCAAGAAAGCAGGCGATGATCCGCGAGCGCCAGAAGGCGGCTTGCGAGGCAAGGGGCGAAGAATGGATAGCTCCCGAAATTCAGGCTGAAGCCGACGAAAAGAATTTTATGGAGGAGAGCGAAAGAATCTTTGCGGAAGAATTGAAGGTTAAGTGCGAAAAGAAGGGCTTGAACTATGAAGAAGAGCTTGAAAAGCACGTAAAGCAGGTTGAAGAACAGCGTGCAAAGCAAGCCGAAAAGAAGCGTATAGCCGAAGAAAAATCGGCGGCTAAGGCAAAGCAAGCCGAAGAAAAGAAAGCGGCTCGGCTCGCATCTCTCACTCCCGAACAGCTTGCGGCGCGTGAAGAAAAGGCAAGAAAGCGCAGCGCGCGCGAGGACGCGCTGTGGGCGGAAGAGCTTATAAAGGGCGAAGCTTATTATGCAAAAATTCAAGCCGAGCTTGCCAAAAAATGTTAATAACGGGAGGTTATAAGACGGGAATATGGAAGTCGTTATAATACTATCGGCGGTGATAGGATTTGCCTTATTAATTCTTATTGGGCTGGTCTTTACGGGAATTTATATCGGCTGGGGACCTTTCACCTGTATACAGTTTGACAGGCAGGAGAAGGCGATTCTCGAAAAATACGACGCGCAGACGCGGCAGGGCGAGATTGTATTCTACGGCGCTTCCAACTTCCGCTTGTGGACGGAGATGGAGAACGATTTGTCCGAATACAAAGTGCAGAATCACGCTTTCGGCGGCAGCACGGATAAAGGACTTGTGGAGAGAGCGGAAAGATTGCTCTATCCCTACAAGCCGCAGATAGTTTTCTTTCAGACGGGCTCGAACGACTACGTTATGCTCAATGGAACGGACGAAGAGAAAATTCAAAAATGTATCGCGTACAAAAAGCAGATGTTTGCTACCTTCCACGAAAAATTGCCGAACGCATATTTCGTCGTAATGGGTGGACTGTTGCTCCCCGGAAGAAGTAAGTACACCGAACTGACCAAGAGAATCAATCAGGAACTTAAGTCGCTGTGCGAAAGCGTGGATTATATGTATTTTGTCGGCAGCGAAGAGCTGACGTTCGACGGAACGGCGTATAAGGGCGAATTGTTTATCTCCGACGGAATCCACCTCAACCACGACGGACAGCTGTTGTGGTGCAATAACTATATCAGACCCGAGATAGCGGAAATTATTGCCGAACGCAACTTAAAGGGTCTGACAAACTGAGAGTTAATGGTGAAAAAAAGTTATGAAAGCAATAAATTTAAAGACGGAATACCTTGTAAATCCCGTGGGGATAGATATAAAAAATCCCAGACTTATGTGGAATTGCGACGGCGGCGCAAGACAGACTGCCTATAGAATAGTTGCGCGGGCGGACGGAAAAACCGTATGGGACAGCGGCAAGGTTAAATCGGATTGCATGCACGCAGACTACCCTGAAAAGCTTGAATCCCGCCGGCGCGTGGAGTGGAGCGTAACCCTCTGGGACGAAAACGACGAGCAGGGCGAGAGCCAGACTGCGTATTTTGAAGTCGGCTTGCTCGATTTAAACGATTGGAAAGCCGAATGGATTACGGGCGACTATTCCCCCAAAAAAAGCCGCCGCTATCCCGTAGACTGCTTCAAAAAGACCTTTAATGCCGTGGGCGTAAAGAGCGCGAGACTGTATATATCCGCCTGCGGACTTTACGAGGCGAGGCTGAACGGAAAGAGGGTGGGCGAATTTATCCTTGCGCCCGGCTCAACCGACTACAATAAGCGCATACAGTATCAGGTTTACGACGTAACCGACTTAATCGCAAGCGGCGACAATAATCTGACTGTAGAGCTTGCCGACGGCTGGTACCGCGGCTCAAGCGGAGCCAAGGGCAGAACCAACACCTACGGCAAGCAGACTAAACTTTTAGCTCAGCTCGAACTTACCGATAAAAACGGAAAAACCACCGCCATATGCACGGACGGAACGTGGTCGTGGAGCAACGACGGCGCAATCAGGTTTGCCGACTTAAAGGACGGAGAAAGGGTGGACGCAAACAAGACTCCCTCGTACGGCGGCAAGGCAAGGGCGGTCAGGTTTAAAGCCAATCTCACAGCCTCCAACAATATACAGGTAAAGGAGAGGGAAGTCTTTACCCCCGAGGAGCTGATAATTACTCCGTCGGGCAAAAAAGTATTAAAATTCCCGCAGAATCTTTCGGGCTATATATCCTTTAAAATCACCGCAAAAAAGGGCGAAAGGGTGCACATAACGCTTGGCGAAATGCTGGACGGGAAGGGCGAACTCACGCTTGAAAACGTACAGTGTATTCATAAGGGCAAGCGCACGCCCCTGCAGGAATTTGACTATATCTGCAAGGACGGCGTGAACGAATACAAGCCTAAATTTTTCTACGGCGGCTTCCAGTATGCGCAGATTGATACGGATATATCCTTCAACGAAGCCGATTTCTGCGCCATTGCCGTCTACAGTGCGTTTGAAGAAACCTCCGCTTTCGAGTGTTCTCATCCCCTGATAAATCAGTTCTATAAAAACACGCTCTGGTCGCTCAAGAGCAATTCCACCGATTTGCCCTCCGACTGCCCTACCCGCGAGAGAATGGGCTGGACGGGCGACAGTCAGCTGTTCTTCAACACGGCGTCCTATCTTGCGGATTATTCGGCGTTTGCCAGAAAACACGTCAAAGATATCTACGACAGGCAGAGAAAGAGCGGCAGACTCCCTCAGATTGCCCCCTTCGCCAACGAGGACTGGTTTATGTGGGTCATGAACGGCTCGGTCGGCTGGGCGTGCGCAGGCGTGTATATTCCCTATAATTTCTATAAAAAATACGGCGATAAGCGCATTTTGGAAGACAACTACGAGGGCATGTTAAAATACGCGCGTTTTATGATAAACCGCGCAGGTAAGTGGGGCGGACCGTATGCCAGGCCCATGCATCTTTCGCACAGGAACAGAAAGTATGCGGTCAACTGTGGACAGTCCTACGGCGAATGGGCGGAACCCGAGGACGTGTGCGCTTTTAAGTGGTACGACTTTGCCGCACCTCACCCCGAGGAGAGCACGGCGTATACTTACTTTACCTTAAAGCACGTCCTGAAAGTGGCTGAAATTCTCGGCAAGCCTCAGGATGGGGAGCTTGCAAAAATCAAGGAGTATAGCGAGGGCGCAAAACGGGCTTATCAGGAGCTGGTGACAAAAGAGAAATTCACCCTCGACACCGACAGACAGGCAAAGCTCGTCCGTCCGCTGTATATGGGACTTCTCACAAAAGAGCAGGATGAGTTTGCAAAGAACCGTCTTGTAAAGGCAATGGAGAACTACGGCTGGAGGCTGGGCACGGGCTTTTTGTCCACGCCGTTCATACTTGAAGTGCTTGCAGGGCTGGACGTGGAATACGCCTACAGACTTCTTGAAAACGAGGAGTGTCCCGGCTGGCTGTTTATGCCGAAAAACGGTGCTACGACCATTTGGGAGAGCTGGGAAGGAAATTTAACGAGCGATAGGGGAATTGCATCGCTCAACCATTATTCCAAAGGTGCATTGTGCGAGTGGCTGATAGGTTGTATGTGCGGAATAAAAGTTGCAGACGAAAACAAGTTTACAATTAAACCCGTAGTCGGCGGCACGATAACTCACGCAAGGGCAAGCTATAAAAGTATTTACGGAAAAGTCGAAAGCGGTTGGCAAAGAAAAGACGGAAAGACGGTGTTTACCGTCAGAATACCCTGCAACTGCACGGCGGAAATAATCTTGCCCGACGGAAGGGCGCAAACCGTCGGCGCAGGAGATTACGTGTTTTAAGCCACAAAAAATTATAATATCAGGTCTGAAGATAAAAATAACGGCGGAGCAAAGCCCGATTCCTGCCGGGATTAATTCAGACAACGTAAAAGGATAGCGAATTTTCGCTATCCTTTTTTTACTCAGGAACAATCTACCGTTTTTCTGCAATATCTACAGTTTTGTTGCAAACGGTAATATATGGATAAGAATGGTCACCCGCTTTAAAGAATACCCATTGTTCTTCTTCATCTTCAAAATGATGGTATCCGTTTTGAATAAATAATTCAATTCTTATACCGTTATCCATTATAATTTCCACATCATATAAAGGCGAAACTTTCACGGACGTTACAATGCCGCCTACTATTTTATCTTTAAATTTTTCCACAAAATAATGTTCGTCATTGTTTGTATCCACTTCCCCGTCCCAGCTTTGATAATCCAAGGTTGTTACAAGAATATCTTGCTCATGAATGATGCGCGTAAGACATAATGAATGAAGTGCATAATCCCCGAAATTAAACATCATCATTTCACACGCAAGATTAAGCGACTCTAACCGTTTACCGAGAATCGAATTAAGATAATTATTTAAAGAAACCTGATGACTCAAATTTTATCTCCGATAAATTAAATTTCTATCAAACATATTATAGCAAAATACCGTTAATTTTCAAGCGGTTTAATGCAGACAAAATAAACCCAACCTGCGGAATGTCGAATTTAATAAATTACTAAGTTAAAATCCCTTTGGAAATTGCATCAATCCGCCGTTTTTACTGTTTTTCTTAAGGATAGAGGCGTACGCCCTCCAGTAATTTTCTGTCCTCGTCGGTGAGGTAGTCGAAAACTACGTTGTCGAAAGCGGACAGCGGCTCAGACATATACGTCGCCTTTTTTGTCAGTTTGCTGTGATCGCAGATGAGAATTCTGCGCTCCGAACGCTCGAAGACCGACCGCTTGACTTCGCGCTGTTCGATAGAATTTTCGTATGCGCATTTATCCTTTATTGCCGCGCACGAACACAGCATTAAGTCAAACGAAAAATCCTTCAAAAGAGAGGTAGTCCAGCTTCCCACAACCGAATTTCCTGCGGAAAATATGTTTCCGCCGGGAATAAGCAGGTTAATACCGTCCATTCTGGAAAGGGCGATAGCCGTCTGTAAATTGTTGGTCATGACCGTCTTGTGCGAAAGGTCCAGCCTCTGCGCAAGCGCAAGCACGGTGGACGAGCTGTCTAAAAATACGCTCTTAAAATCCTTGGGTATGACGTTCAGCGCCTGAAACGCTGCGCGCTCCTTTTCCTTGGCGTTTTCGTTTATTCTCACGAATATCGAAACTTCGTCCGCCTCTTCTAAAATGACCGCGCCGCCGTGACTGCGTTCGATGAGTCCGAGCTTTTGCATTTCACTCAGATCGCGCCTTATCGTGGCGTCGCTCACAAAGAGTGCGGCGGCAAGATTTTTGACCGTCGCGGAGTGCTTTTTCTTTAAAATACCTAAAATTTGTTCCTGTCTTTCGTTGGTTAACATAACTATTCTGCTCGTTTTTGATTATTTGTAATTAAATTATATAAAATAAAAGATAATTCGTCAACTATTCAATCAAATATGGACAAATAAAAAATGCTGTGATAAAATATAATCAGAGAGGATTAAGGGCTATGAAAAGATTTTTAGCTATAGATATCGGGGCTTCGAGCGGCAGACATATCGTCGGCTGGCTCGAGGGCGGAAAGATCAGGACCGAAGAGGTCTACCGCTTCCCCAACGGCGTAAAGACCGAAAACAATCACCTCGTGTGGGACGTGGACAGCCTGTCTGAAAACGTCAAGGCAGGCATAGCCGAGGCGTTGAAGAGGTACTCGGACGTAGAGACGGTCGCAATAGACACGTGGGGCGTGGACTACGTTCTGATGAACGGCGATAAGAGAATTGAACCCTGCTATGCCTACAGGGACAACCGTACGGATTTTGTGACCGCCAAGGTTCACGCAACAGTACCGTTTGAAGAGCTCTATGCAAGAACGGGCATACAGTTCGAGCCGTTCAATACCGTATACCAGCTCTGCGAAGATAAGCGTCAGGGCAGACTGGACGAAGCTACCGACTTTTTGATGATGCCCGAGTATTTGTGTTACATGCTCACAGGCGTCAAAAAGCACGAATACACCAACGCAACCACGACGGGACTTGTAAATTCGGTCACTCACGAATACGATATGGAAATCTGCCGCACTCTCGGCTTGCCCGAAAGGCTGTTTTCTAAGCTCTACGCGCCCGGCACGGTCGTGGGCGGGCTTAAGAGCGAGATAGCCGAAGAGGTGGGCGGTCAGATAACCGTGGTTTTCTGCGCCACACACGACACGGCTTCGGCGGTCCTCGCCGCACCTCTGGACGGACAGACACCGTACATCTCAAGCGGCACGTGGTCGCTTCTGGGCGTGGAGCAGGACTTTGCCCATACGGACGAGGGCAGTCGGAGAGCCAACTACTCCAACGAGGGCAGTATAAACGGCGGTTTCCGCTACCAGAAGAACATTATGGGGCTCTGGATGCTGCAGAATGCGCGCAAGGAACTGAGGGACATTTCCTTCCCCGAACTTGCAAAACTTGCCCGTGCAAGCGAGTGCAGAGAGAGGGTGGACGTAAACGACAACCGTTTTCTTGCACCCAAGAGTATGCTAAAGGAAATTAACGAAGCCGTCGGCAGGAACCTGGGCGCGGCGAGCGCCGTAAGGGTAATCTACGAAAGCCTTGCCCGGAGCTATAAAAAGGCGATAGACGAGCTTGAAGCAAACACGGGCAGGACCTATTCAACCTTGAATATCATTGGCGGCGGCAGTAGGGACGCGTTCTTGAACGAGCTCACCGCAAAGGCTACGGGCAAGAAGATTATAACCGGACCCGTAGAGGCTACGGCAATAGGAAATATGATAATTCAGATGATAGGGGCGGGGGAGATTATCAGCTTGCCTGAAGCCCGTAAAATTATAAAAAATTCATTCGAAATAAGCGAGGTATAAGCATGAACGCATACGATTCAGCAAGAGAGGAATACGCAAAGTACGGCGTGGACGCCGAGGCGGCTATCAATTCGTTGGCGCATATTCCCGTGTCAATCCACTGTTGGCAGGGCGACGACGTCGTAGGTCTCGACGGAGGCGGCGCGGCTTCTGGCGGCATACAGACTACGGGCAACTACCCCGGCAGAGCGAGAAATTTCGAAGAACTCAAAGCCGATATCAAAAAGGCGTTCTCGCTTATGCCCGGCAAAAAGAGGCTCAACCTTCACGCAAGCTACGCAGTCGGCGCAACGGTAGACAGGGATAAGTACGAACCCAAGCATTTCGCTCCCTGGGTGGAGTTTGCAAAGGAGACAGGGCTGGACGGAATAGATTTCAACCCCACTATGTTCTCCCATAAGAACGTCAAGGACGGTTTAACGCTTTCGTCACCCGACGAGAATATAAGAAAATTCTGGGTTGACCACTGCATATCCTGCCTTAAAATTTCGGAATACCTCGCGGACGAGTTCGGCAAGCCCTGCCTTATGAATATATGGATTCCCGACGGCTTCAAGGACGTGCCTGCGGACAGACTGACCCCCAGACTCCGCCTTAAGAAATCTTTGGACGAAATTCTTTCCTGCGGCTACGATAAAAACAAGGTCATAGTTGCGGTCGAAAGCAAGGTGTTCGGAATAGGCGTCGAAAGCTACACCGTGGGTTCAAATGAGTTCTACCAGAACTATGCGGCGAAGAACGATATCTGCTGTCTTTTAGATAACGGTCACTATCACCCCACCGAGGTGGTAAGCGATAAAATTCCCGCGCTTTTGGCGTTCTACGATAAAATCGCCCTGCACGTAACGCGCGGCGTAAGGTGGGATTCAGACCACGTCGTACTCTTCGAGGACGAACTCAAAGAGATTGCAAAGGAGATTGTGCGCAACGACGCAACCGACAAGGTTATGATAGGCCTCGACTATTTCGACGCGTCGATCAACCGCCTCTCCGCCTGGGTTACGGGTCAGAGGGCTATGCAGAAGGCGCTTTTATACGCTCTGCTTTTACCCAACGGAAAAATGCGTGCGCTTCAGGACAGCGCGGAATTTACCGAGCTTATGGTCCTGCAGGAAGAGGTAAAGGATCTGCCCTTCGGCGCGGTCTGGAAGGAATATTTAAAACGTGAAAATCTTTCGGAAGATTATCTTACCGAAATCAAGAGATATGAAAAAGAGGAGTTATCAAGAAGATGAAAGATATATTGACCGCACCCTTCGTGCAGGAGATGTGCAAAACCACGGCTAATATGTACCGCCTCGGCTGGGACGAGAGAAACGGCGGAAATATAAGCTATCTTTTAGACGAAAAAGAGGTAGCGGAATACCTCGACTTAAACAGCGTTATCCGCACTATTCCTTTGATGGGCGTAAATGCGGCTGACTTTGACGTAACGCCGTTAATCGGCAAAATCTTTATCGTAACGGGCACGGGCAAGTACTTCAAAAACGTTGAAGGCGACCCCGAAAACAACCTCGGCATAGTGAGAATAGCGCAAGACGGTAAGGGTGTGGAGCTCTTATGGGGCTTTGCCGACGGCGGCAGACCTACCAGCGAATTCCCCGCACACCTGATGAGCCATATGGCAAGGTTGAAGGTTGACCCCGAAAACAGAGTGGTTATGCACTCTCACCCCACGAACACGCTTGCAATGAACTTCGTTCACGAGCTGGACGAAAAGAAGTTTACTCACACCCTCTGGGAAATGTGTACCGAATGTATAGTCGTATTCCCCGACGGCGTGGGCATACTCCCCTGGATGCTGTGCGGCACTGACGAGATAGGCAGAGCCACCGCAAAGAAGATGGAGGAGTTCAGACTGGTAGTCTGGTCGATGCACGGCATCTACGGCGCAGGCAAGACCATGGACGAGACCTTCGGTCTCATCGAGACGGTTGAAAAGGCGGCTCAGATCTATATGCTCACCGCACACCTGCCCAGAGTTAATACGATTAAGGACGAGGAGATGTTACAGCTTGTAAAGCTCTTCGGCGTTAAATACCGTAAAGATTTTTTGAATATTAAATGAGAGGTAAAATAAAATGGCAAACAGAATAGTTTTAAACGAAACAAGTTACCACGGCGCAGGCGCAATCAAAGAGATTGTAGGCGAAGTTGAAAGAAGAGGTCTTACAAAGGCTTTCGTCTGCTCCGACCCCGATCTTGTAAAGTTCAAGGTTACGGACAAGGTTCTGGACGTGTTAAAGGGCGCAAACCTCGCGTACGAGCTGTACAGCAACATCAAGCCCAATCCCACGATTGAAAACGTGCAGACGGGCGTCGAGGCTTACAAGGCAAGCGGTGCGGATTACATAATCGCAATCGGCGGCGGCTCGTCCATGGATACCGCCAAGGCTATCGGCATTATCATAAACAACCCCGAGTTTGCCGACGTCCGCTCTCTGGAGGGCGTTGCTCCCACAAAGAAGCCCTGCGTTCCCATCATTGCCGTTCCCACTACGGCAGGCACGGCTGCGGAAGTTACCATAAATTACGTCATCACCGACATTGAAAAGAAGAGAAAATTCGTCTGCGTAGACGTTCACGACATTCCCGTAGTAGCAATCGTGGACAGCGATATGATGAGCACTATGCCCAAGGGCTTGACCGCCGCAACGGGTATGGACGCACTCACCCACGCTATCGAAGGCTATATCACCAAGGGCGCTTGGGAGATGACCGATATGTTCCACTTAAAGGCTATCGAAATCATTGCTAAATCCCTCCGCG
>JBJEUX010000042.1:0-69447 GCA_051884055.1 Candidatus Coproplasma sp. | reverse complement strand
ATTCTCAACAGTTTCGTGGAGAAAATCATTATATCCGAAACGGAATGGTACGCGGACAGAAAAATGCAAGAAGTGAAAATCATCTACAAGTTTATAGGGGCAATCCGTCTCCCGCAGTACGACGTGTCATAAAAATCAAAGGGAACTAAAACGGGTAGGCAGTTAACCTACCTACCCGCAAATTCCCCAAGAGTATTTAACATTTCGGGGTGATAACAAAAAGTATTAAGCTTAAGCCCCTGTTAATTACGCTCTGCGCGCTTTTACTCAGCTTTGTATACGCCTGCTTTGACGAATTGCACCAGAATTTCGTAAACGGCAGAGCCGCAACCCTTTACGACGTGGGAATCGACGCTATAGGCTTTACCTTGATGATTGCCGTCAGCTGTGCGGTATATCTTTTAATCAGTTATTTCGTAAATAAAAACGCGTCAAAAAAAGAATTACAGACAAACTGATTTTATATTTAATTTGCCGTTAATACCGTTAGGGGCAACAAAACCTTGGCGGTATTTTAATTTTCAAGAGGCGACAACCCCGACAGGGTTGTCGCCTCTTTTTGAGTAATAAACGTAAAATTGCGTTTTCTTGATTATGTTTTTCCTTAACGGCAACGGCAGAGATAGACGGTCACGCCCCGGACGAATCGGGATAATACCCGACGTTGTTTTTATCTTGCCGTCGGTTAATATATTTATAAAAATACTAAAATAATGCAATAAAGCAACAGGTGGCTCTTTTATAATTTAATCAAGGAGAAAAAATTATGAAGATGACTTTCCGCTGGTACGGAGAAAAAGACAGCATACCTTTAAGTTATATAAAACAAATTCCGAACATGTCGGGAGTAGTAACGGCAGTATACGACACCCCCGTCGGCGAGGTATGGGAGCTTGATAAAATCAAAAGACTTAAAGAGCTCTGCGATAACGTCGGGCTTGAAATGGAGGTAATAGAGTCCGTTCCCGTCCACGAAGATATAAAGCTGGGAAAGAGTACAAGGGACGGATTGATAGCCAACTATGCCGCAACTATCCGCAATTTGGGCAAGGTGGGCGTTAAGTGCATCTGCTATAACTTTATGCCCGTTTTCGACTGGCTGAGAACCAATCTTAAAACCGTGGCAAGCGACGGAAGCAACTCTCTTTCGTACAACCACGAAGAATTGATGCGTCTTGATCCTAAAAACCTTCACCTCCCCGGCTGGGACGAGAGCTATACGACGGATGAGCTTAACTCGTTGCTGGCGGAATATAGCTCAGTTACGCACGAAAAACTGTTTGAAAACCTTGTGTATTTTTTAAACGGCATAATGCCTGCGTGCGACGAAACGGGAATAAATATGGCAATTCACCCCGACGACCCGCCTTGGGATATGTTTGGACTGCCCAGAATTATCACAGGAGCGAACAGCTACGACAAAATGATACAAGCCGTACCCAATAAGCACAACGGTTTTACGTTCTGCACGGGTAGCTTAGGCGCAGGGCGCGACAACGATTTGAAGGCTATGGCGAAAGTTTATGCAGACAGAATTTTCTTTGCACATATCAGGCAGTTAAAGTACTGCGGCGAAAAAGATTTCTGCGAAGCAGGACACCTTACGAGCGCAGGCAACCTTGATATATACGGCATAGTTAAAGCGCTAGTTAAAGGCGGTTTTGACGGCTACGTCCGTCCCGACCACGGCAGGAATATCTGGGGCGAGGACGGCAAGCCCGGTTACGGTCTGTACGACCGTGCGCTCGGTGCGGCTTACCTTAACGGACTGTTCGAAGCCATAGAAAAGGAGAGCAAATAAAAATGAAAAACCCTATCAATACGGATTTAAGCGGCAAGGTAGCGGTGGTGACGGGCGCAGGCGGAGTTATCTGTTCTATGCTCGCAAAGTCACTTGCACAGGCGGGCGCAAAGGTTGCGCTCCTTGACTTGAACGAAGAGGCGGCAAAACGCTACGCCGAAGAAATCGTAGCCGACGGCGGAATTGCAAAGGGCTATAAAGCCAACGTTTTAGATAAAGAAAGTCTTAAAGAGTGTCACGCGCAGATTCTCAACGATAGACGGCGCGGGACACTTTAAAGTAATGTTCCAGGTAATGCTGCCGCAGTGTTTAAGCTTATTCGTAATAACCATTCTGTATACGTTCGTTGCAAGCTGGAACAGCTGGCTGTCGGCGCAGATCTACGTTCCCTTCCAGCATGACAAATGGCCTTTACAGCTCTGGATTCAGCAGATTGTTGCAGATAATAAAAACTTCTTGCAGTCGTCGAATCCCAATTACTATCAATATCTGATTCAATACGCAGTAATCGTAGTTTCCGTTCTGCCCATACTAGTTGCTTTCCCGTTCTTCCAGAAAAAACTTGAAGCGGGTACGGTTACAGGCGGAGTAAAAGAATAATTTCAAGGAGTAAGTCTTATGAAAAAATTTAAAAAAATAGCGGTTGTGGCTATGACCGCGGCGTTGGCGTGCGGGTCGGTTCTTCCCATGACAGCCTGCGGCAAATCAAGCGGTTCAGACGATTTTACTTGGTTTATCAGCGACACCGACGACACTTCGTTCGGCTATCTCGAATATTCCGACAGCCCTGCAATGCAGTATCTTTTAAATAAGGAGTGGAACGGATCCAAGCTTTCCATCGACTTCAACAGTCCTCCTGCAGGAGCGGGCACCGAAACCTTCCAGAGAATGATTTCCACCCAGAGCGAGACGGATATTATGACTATCACCTATTCGACGGACGGCATTATGTCCCTCTATGAGCAGGGAATTATTATGGACGTTACGGATTACGTTCTTGAATATATGCCCAACTACATAGCGATGCTCAACGAAAAGGGTATATATAACAAGGCGACGTACGAGCTTCCCGGAAAAGAGGGAAGAAGGTTCCTGGGAATAGGCAAGGCGAGCGACGTCGACTATACTTCGCTGTTCTGCGGCTGGTCGTACAGAAGGGACTGGATTCTTAAATACGGTACGCCCGTCGAAGGCAGCGGAATAACCAAGTTTGAAGGACACTGCGTCGTGGAAGGCGATTACGATACGTGGACTGACAACATCAAGTTCCCCAGCTGGTACGACACAACCAAAAAGGCAAAGGGACTCGAACTCGACGCGGAATGGGACGGCTCCGACCCTATGTTCATCTCGGACTGGGAGTGGATGTTCGGAATTTTCGAAAAAGCGAGGACCGAACAGAATATCGAAGGCGGATACGTGCTTTCCATGTACTATCCCGGATATAACGAAAACGGCGACCTTGTATCCTCTTTCGGCGGCGGCAACCCCGCCTGGTACAGAAACGACGAGGGAACCTGTTCGTTCGGCGCGACCTCGGACAATTTCAAGGCTTACGTCGAATGTATGAACAGCTGGTGGAAGAAGGGCTGGCTGGATAAAGGCTTCTCCGCCCGCACCAGCGATATGTTCTATCAGATAGACGAAGCGACCGTAAGACAGGGCAAGGTAGGCTTCTGGATGGGTCAGGCTTCCGCGCTCGGCAACAGAATCGAACAGGCAGATCTGCCGCTCACAAAGGGTGCGATAGTCTACGGCGCGCGCAATCCCGTCAACGACGTCTACGGCGGCGACGCTCAGAAGATGAAAGCTCCCGACGCGTTCTTCGCAGGTACGGGCTGGAACGGTACGGGCGTATGTATCGCCGCAAAGGCAAAAGATAAGAATCTTGCCGCGCTGTTCACTTTCTTCGATTATTTCTATTCGGAGGAGGGCAGCCTTACCAACACTATGGGTCTTACAAAAGCTCAGCTCGACGAACCCGACACGCCTCAGTCCGTAAGAGACTGGTATAAAAAATACGGCATCGAGGACGGCGCGTATACCGTAACTCAGGACGAAAACGGAAACACGGTATACAAACTCAATCCCAAGTGCGACGAGGACAGCGATATGTGGATAGCATGTCAGCCGTACAGAATCGAAGTCGGCAATCAGAGGTTATCCATCGTCACTCACAATTACGGCGAAACGCTCATTCACAGCCGCAAGGAATGGAACCAGTGGGAGAATACGGGCTTTATCGACGGATTCTATCGCGGTCAGATGACTTCGGCTGAAAACAAGCAGTATTCGCAGACCAGAAATTCGATTTTACTTGAATATATGCAGGTTGAAATTCCTAAATTCATAAAGGGAACCCGAAGCCTGAGCACCTGGAGCAACTTCACAAGCCAGCTGGTTTCGCGCGGTTGCGAAGAAGTAAATTCAATATTTAACCGTATTTTTGCGGCGAACAGTTAAGCGGTAAAAACCGCAGGTATAAAGCGGGTTGACGTACGTTGCCCGCTTTTAACATAGAATAAAGGTTGATTATGGAAAAAATATATTATCATTCGGCAGACGACGCGGCTTTTTCGCAACCTTACACGGATATAGAGGAATTGAGAGAGGACGGCAGTCTGTACGTTCACGGCGGTTTTAAAGACACGTATCTTAAATTTTCGTTTTTCTTTCCTGAAAAGGAAAAATACGAAGGCAGGTTCTTTCAGTTTATGGCACCCGCGGAGGGCAGCGAAAACGCTTCGATAGGTCGCGTCGGCGAAGAGGATAAAATTACTTTCGCGTTGACGCACGGCGCGTATTTCGTCGAATCGAATATGGGTTCGCTCGACGCGTCGAGCAAGCCCGATTCCAGGATAATTTTCAAGGCCAGCGCGGCTGCCGCAGATTATTCCAGGCAAGTCGCGCAAAGGATCTACGGATACGAACACCGCCCCTACGGATATATTTACGGCGGAAGCGGCGGAGCATTCAAAACCACAAGCTGTTTTGAAAACGCCGACGCCTGGGACGGAGCCGTTCCCTACATTCACGGCTCGCCCATGGCAATCCCCAACGTGTTCTGCGCTCGCGCCTACGCCAAGCGCGTTTTAAGGCATAAATTCCCCGATATAGTCGACGCGTTCGAGCCGGGCGGCAGCGGCGACGTCTACGCCTGCCTGAATGAAGAGGAGAGGGAAGTTTTAAAGGAAGTCACCAATATGGGCTTCCCCTTAAAGAGCTGGTTCTACTATAAGGAGATGGACGACGGAGCTTTCCCCGTAGTGGCAAAATCCACTATTGGCATAGACCCTTCGTACTACACTGATTTCTGGACGAAAGAGGGCTATCTCGGCGCGGATAAAAACAGTTCCGTTCACAGGGACAGAATAATGTGCGACGTCACCGTAAAAGAGGTTATTCTTCCCGAAAGAAAATCCGAAAGCGAGGTTGCCGAGGAGAAGAGCAAGCTCACGGGCGCGGACAATGCGTGGAAGCGCAATATGGACGACTACGGCGCGAACGGTAAGATAGTTCTGATTGCCGAGGGAGTGCCGCAGGGTGATATTTACGCGTACGGCGCAAATCTCGCATTTTCGGACGGTCTGGCGGAGGGGCTCACTCTGGTAATAGATAAAATAGTAGGCGACGCCGTAATTTTAGCGCCCCAGTTCGGCGCGACGGGCGTATTTGAAAGGCTTGAAAAAGTCAAGGCCGGCGACAGGGCAAGAATAGACAACTCCGACTATATCGCCGCGCAGACCTTTTACAGACACCAGACCCCGCCCGAGGACGGCTATATAGGCTGGGATCAGTTCAGGGACGGGGACGGCTGGAAGTACCCGCAGAGACCTTTTTCCGTGGGACCGTTGATTGCCCGTGGCAGCTGCGGAAGCTTGCAGGAGGGCGTGTTCAACGGCAAGATGATCGTCGTTGCGGCGACTATGGACGAAAGCGCCTTCCCCTGGCAGATAGACTGGTACCGCAACAAGGTAAAAAAGCATTTCGGCGATAAGATTGACGAGCATTACAGGGTATATTTCTTCGACAACGCCTTCCACGACGACAGCTCAAAAACTGTGGACGAGCTTCACCTTATAAGCTATCTGGGCGGTCTGCATCAGGCGCTTTTGGATCTCAGCGCGTGGGTGGAAAAGGGGATAGAGCCCGCAAAATCGTCGGTCTATTCGATAGTGGATAGCCAGATAGTTCTCGCCCCTCACGCGGAGGAGAGATGCGGAATACAGCCCGTTATAACTGTTACGGCAAACGGCAAAAAGCGCGCCGAGGTTTGCGCAGGTGAAGAAGTGGTCTTCGAAGCCGATATAGAAATTCCGCAGGGCGCAGGCAAACTGACCGCAGTGGAATGGAGCTTCAACGGCGAGCAGGACTATCCCGTAAAGGGCGGATTCACCCGCACCGACAGGGGCGGATTCGCGCAGTGCAGATATACTTATAACGAGAGCGGAACGCATTTTGCCGTGTGCAGAGTAAGCGTTCAACGCGACGGCGAAAAAAATATATTTACGCAGGTAAAAAATCTGGACAGAGTAAGAGTCGTTGTTAAATGAGGTTGATATGCTTACCATCGGGCAAATTAAAATAAACGGTTTTACAAACCCTATAGGAATAGACGGCGCACCCGAAATCAGCTGGACGCTTTTTTCGGGCGAAAACGGGGTATTTCAGACCGGATTCGAGCTTACGATAACGGGCTGCGGCAAAGAGTATAAGATAGCAAAAAACTGCGGTGATCAGCGCATATATGCGGGGCAACCGCTTGAAAGGCGCAGCCGTTACGGGGTTTCGCTTACGGTAAAAGACAACCTGGGCAGAACCGCTACGGGCACGGCGTATTTTGAAACGGGAATAGAAAAATTCACGGCGGAATGGATAACCGACGGAAGAGCGAGCGTAGATAATAAGTACCCTATGCAGAAGGAGCTTTCCGACAGAATAAAGTATCAGGACGGCTGCCCCGTTTTCGTAAAAAAATTCACGGGCGGAAAGGTTATAAAGGCGCGGCTGTACGCCTCCGCCTGCGGCGTGTATAAGGCGACGCTGAACGGAAAGAGAATAGATAAAATTCATATGGCGCCCGGCTGGACGAACTATAAAAAACGTATCGAATATCAGTCCTACGACGTAACGGATTTTATCGGTGAGAGCAACGAGCTCGAAATAACCGTGGGCAACGGCTGGTACCGCGGCACGATAGGCTATTTCCACCGCTCGAACGTCTACGGCGATACGGCAGGCGTCATTGCCGAGCTGTACTTAACCTTCGAGGACGGCTCCGAAAAGGTCATATTAACGGACGAAAGCTGGCAATGGACGACGGGGAAAGTGCGTTACAGCGAGATATACTACGGCGAAACCGTGGATTTCACCGCTGAAAGAAGTCCCTTAAAACCCGTCAGAATTTCAGATAAACCCAGGCAAAATTTAATTTCGCAGGAGTGTCCGCCCGCAAGAGAGTGCGAGGAAATTTCCGCAAAACAATTAATTATTACGCCGCTCGGCGAAACCGTAATAGACTTCGGTCAGAATCTGACGGGTTTTGTACGCGCAAAACTTAAAGGCGAGCGCGGAAAACACGTTGTTATTTCTCACGCGGAAGTACTTGACGAAAACGGCAATTTTTACACCGTGAATCTGCGCGGAGCAACCGCCGCCGACGAAATTGTTTTAAGCGGCGGCGAGGATATTTTCCAACCGTCGTTTACCTTCCACGGCTTCCGCTATATAAAGATCGAGGGTCTGGGAAAGGATATTAATTTATCCGATTTTACCGCGGTGGTCTGCCACAGCGACGTAGAAATTACGGGCGAATTTTCCTGCTCTCATAAGGGGCTGACACAGCTTCAACGCAACATAGTATGGGGGCAAAAGGGAAATTTCTTTGATATCCCCACCGATTGTCCGCAAAGGGACGAAAGGCTGGGCTGGACGGGCGACGCGCAGGTGTTCTTCAACACTGCGGCGTTCAATATGGACGTAAAACGCTTCTTCACCAAATGGATGAGGGACGTTAAAAGCGAGCAGAACGAAGAGCTGGGTCTGCCCACGAGCATTCCCGACGTAATAGGCGAAAAGGGTACTGCCGGCTGGGGCGACGTGTGTACGATAATTCCCTTTAATATGTACGTTGCCTACGGCGATGAGGAGCTTTTGAAGGAGCAGTATCCTACGATGAAATTCTGGGTTGACCGCATCTTTAAGGAGACGGACGAAAACGGACTCTGGATAAACTGCGGTTTTCAGCACGGCGACTGGCTCGCCCTCGACGGCGGCGACAACGGCAACCCGAATATTGGCGCAACCGACGTGTATTTCATCTGTTCGGCGTTCTATGCTCATTCAACCTGTCTGACAATGCGCGCGGCTGAAATACTCGGCTTTGACGACGACGCAAAAGAGCTGAAAGAGAGGTATGAAAAGACCTTGCGCTCTTTCAGAAGGGAATATATAACCGAAACGGGCAGGCTTGTTTCGGACACGCAGACGGCGGCGGTGCTCGCGCTGCATTTCAACCTCTGCGAAGAACGGCACAAGCAGAGAATTTTAAGCGGATTGGTGGAGAACATTCACCGCCACAACGATCATATTGTAACGGGCTTTGTCGGAACTCCGTATATCCTGCACGTTCTGTCCGAAAACGGAGAGCACGAGCTCGCAGGAAAGATAGTCAGGCAGGAGGACTTCCCGTCGTGGCTGTACGCCGTAAACCTGGGCGCGACTACGGTGTGGGAGAGGTGGAATTCTATGAACCCCGACCGCACGATTTCCGATACGGGAATGACCTCGTTCAACCATTACGCATACGGCAGCGTGGGCGAGTGGTTCTACAGACAGCTCTGCGGAATCAAACCTGCCGCGCCCGGCTATAGAAAGATTAGTTTAGAGCCTAAGCCCGTCAACGGTATCGACTGGGCGCAGGCGGCGCATACAACCCTTTACGGCAAAATTTCCTGCCGTTGGGAAAAATCGGACGGCGCAATAAAAATCAGCGTTTCCGTTCCCGTCGGCGCAGAAGCGGAGCTCACTCTGCCCGTAAGCGGTGAAAAAATTAAACTTTTGAGCGGTAATTACGAATTTGAGGAGAAGTATGGAGAAGTATAAGGATAAACGTTTTTCCGCAAAGGAGCGTGCCGAAGATTTGCTTTCGGTAATGTCGCTTGACGAAAAAATGGCGCAGGTACAGTGCTATTTTTACCGTCCCGACGAGCTCTACAGACTGGAAAGGGATTACCCTTTCGGGGTGGGAGAAGTTTCCTGCCTTGAAATGCGCACAGCTGAGACTATAGACGAAGCGATTGCTTTACAGATAAATATGCAGCGGCTGGTTTTGAAAAACAGTCCGCATAAAATCCCTGCAATATTCCATATGGAAGGGCTTTGCGGACTTTTATTGAAGGACGCGGTAAGCTTCCCCTGCGGGCTGGGCAGAGCGGCGTCGTTCGATACCAGGTTGGAGGAAGAGATAGGCAAGATTGTCGGCAGACAGGCGTCGGCGATGGGTATTTCACATATTCTTGCGCCCGTTTTGGACGTCTCGTTTAATCCCCGCTTCGGAAGATACGGCGAAACCTACGGCGAGGACGCAAGTCTGGTTTCGGCTATGGGCGTAGCTTACGTCAACGGACTGAACTCCGAGGAGGACAAACAGCTCAAAACCGAAGGCGTTGCAAAGCACTTTTTAGGTTCGCACGAAAACGTTGCCGGCATTCATACGACAACCTCCTACATATCTCAACGCAAGCTCAGGGAAGTATATGCAAAACCCTTTCAGGCGGCTATCTCCGAGGGCGGACTTATGGGAATTATGCCCTGCTACAACTCGCAGGACGGCGTTCCCGTTTCAAGCAGTTCGTATTTTTTGACCGACCTTTTACGGGACGAAATGGGGTTCGGTGGCGTGACCCTGTCCGACTACGGCGCGATAGAAAAGCTGTATCTGGAATACAAAACCTGCGCAACCCGTGAAGAAGCGGGTTATAAGGCAATGCAGGCGGGAATGGACTTCGAGCTTCACTACGTTGCCTGCTACGGCGAGGAGCTTAAAAATAAATTTGCGAACGGCGAGGCGGATATAGCCGTTCTCGACAGAGCGGTTCTCAGAATTCTTCAGACCAAATTCAGAATGGGTCTGTTTGAAAATCCCTTTGCGTTGCAGGGCGCCGACTTTGATAAATTATACTACGGCGGCAATTCCGGAAACGCATCGGAAAAATCGGCGGACGAATCGCTCGTGCTGTTAAAAAACGACGGAATTTTGCCGATTAAAAGCAGTCCCAAGCGCATAGCAGTTATCGGCTATCACGCAAATACGATACGTTCGATGTTCGGCGGATATACGCATTTATCTATGGCTGAGGGTCTCAAAGCCGACCTTGCAACCATGGCGGGCATAGCCGATAACGGCAAGGTCGAACGCAAGAATTATCCCAACTATCCCGATACGAACATAACCGACGAAGCTCCCTTCTTCGACGAATTCGAAAAGCTTGCAAAGACGTTCTATCCCGGGACTCCGACGCTGTACGAGAGCATAAAAAACGCCTTTCCCGAGAGCGAAGTGCTGTATTCCTACGGCTACGATTTCTGCGGAACCGAAACAAAATATTTCAGGAAGGCGCTGGCGCTTGCAAGGTCGTGCGATCTGGTAATACTCACGCTCGGCGGCAAGCACGGCACGGGCAAGGCGTCGTCGATGGGCGAAAACGTGGACGCTACAAGCATCAATCTGCCGCCCTGTCAGGAAGAATTTATCAAAAAGGTTGCAGCGGTAAACACTAAAATCGTAGGAGTGCACTTCGACGGCAGACCGATATCCAGCGACAACGCTGACAGGTATCTGAACGCGATAATCGAGGCGTGGAGTCCTTCCGAATACGGTGCAAAAGCCGTCTGCAAGGCGTTAAAGGGCGGGCTGAATCCGAGCGGAAAATTGCCCGTCACCGTGGCGCGCAACGCAGGACAGACCCCCATAGTTTACAACAGGGAACACGGCTCGGACTACTCCCGCGAAAATCCTTTCGGCGTAGAGGGCTATGCCGACTGTCTGTATACCCCGAGATACGTGTTCGGTTACGGTCTGTCTTACACAAAATTCGTTTATTCCGACCTTTCTATATCACTGAATGAAACGTGCGACGAAAGTATTTGTATAAAGTGCAAAATTAAAAACGTTGGCGACTGCTTCGGCGAGGAAATTGTTCAGCTGTACTTTGAGGACGTTCTGTCCAGCGTGGTAAGACCGAACAAAGAGCTTGCAGGCTTTGCAAGGGTAAAACTCATGCCCGATGAAAGCAAGTGGGTTAAATTCACGCTAAATTCGTCGCAGCTTGCGTTTTTAGACGAGAATTATAAATGGAAGGTTGAAGCGGGCGAATATAAAATTTTTGTCGGAGCTTCTTCTGAAGATAACCGTCTTACGGGTACGGTTGAACTTAAACAGAGCAGGTTTATCGAAGGGAAGTCGCGCGCGTTCTATGCGCAAACGGAGGTTGTAAGTGAAGAGGAATGATTTATTGAAAAAGCTCGGTTATTATTTCCCCGAAAGCTACAGAAAGAGAGTGATAGTCTGTACGGACGCTCACAACGAAGCCGACGACCAGTTTGCGATAGTTCACCATCTTCTGACCCCCACCGAGGAGGTCTTGGGAATAGTCGCATCTCACTACGAATATATGACGACGCTGCTGTATTCGGAGGCAAAAAAGCGCGGATGGAATGAAGAGAAGCTCAAGGGACATATAGAAAAATTTCAGTATGCGCCGCTTCATCACAGCGTCGACTTGAGCTACGACGAGGTCTTAAAGATAAAGTCCTTAATGGGGCTTGACGACGTCCCCGTATATAAGGGGCTCTGCGACGCGCTGGAAGAGGGCGGTGCGATTCCCCAGAACGACGGCGTGGACTTTATAATTTCCGAAGCGAGAAAGAGGGATAAGGGCAAATTATACGTCTGCTTTCAGGGCGCAATAACCGATATGGCGGCGGCGCTTATCAAAGCTCCCGACATCGCCGATAACGTAGTCGTTATTTGGATAGGCGGCGGAAAATATCCCGACGGAAGCGCCGAATTCAACTTAATGCAGGACGTATATGCCGCAAACTGCGTGTTCTCTTCCGAAGCCGAAGTCTGGCAGATACCTTCAAGCGCTTATTCTCAGGTCGTCGTTTCGTTCACCGAACTTATTGCAAAATTCAGACCCTGCGGCGATTTGGGCAGATATCTTGTCGACAATCTTTTAAGGTTTCACTCTGAAATCGCGCTCGGCAGCAACGAGCACGCAAAACACCGCGACGCGTGGATATTGGGCGACAATCCCACGGTTTCGGTTCTTGCGGTGGAGGCATTCGGAAACGATTATCACTTGATAAACGCTCCGCAATTCGGCGAGGATTACAGTTATATTCCTAACAAAAACGGCAAGCTTATAAGGGTTTACGACGACGTACACGAAAGATTTATTATAGAGGATCTTGCGGCAAAGTTAAAAATTGTATACGGTGGCTGATATGGATAGCAACGTAAAAGAAATTCTCTCAAAGCTGACAGTAAAGCAAAAGGCGAACCTTTTGTACGGCAAAAAATTCTGGTATCTGCACGGCAGCTCGTCGTCTGAAGCTCTTCCCGATATTATGCTCACCGACGGACCGAGCGGGCTCAGGAAACAGAACGGCAAAGCCGATATGATAGGCATTAACGACAGCGTTCCCGCAACGGCTTTTCCCACGGGTTCGGCTATCGCCTGCAGCTGGGACAGAGAACTTTTATACGAACTCGGCTGTGCTATCGGCAACGAAGCCGCCGCGGAAAACGTCTCGGTGGTCTTAGGTCCCGCCGTCAACATCATGCGCGACCCGCTGTGCGGACGGAATTTCGAATATCTTTCGGAGGACCCCTATCTTGCGGGTAAGCTCGGCGCGGCTTACGTCAACGGATTGCAGTCCAAGGGCGTGGGCGCTTCGGTCAAGCATTTTGCCGCCAACTCGCGCGAGGACGGCAGAATGTTCTGCGACAGCGTAATAGACGAAAGAGCCCTGCGCGAAATCTATTTAAAGCCGTTTGAAATAATCGTAAAGGAATCCCAGCCTTTCACGATAATGACGGCGTATAACAAGGTAAACGGCGTGCACTGTGCGCAGAATAAGAAGTTGATGACCGATATTGCAAGGGGAGAATGGGGCTACAAGGGTATTTTTCTCACCGATTGGGGCGCAATGCGAGAGCAAATCGAATCCTACAAGGCGGGGCTCGATCTGGAAATGCCCGGCACTTGCGGGAGCGATGAGGATATAGAAAGAGCGGTCGCTTGCGGTCAGCTCGACGAAGAGGTCTTAAACGAACACGCCGAAAGAGTAATAAATTTACTTTTAAACAGCAAAAATAAGGCGGCGGACGTCGGCTTTAAGCCAGAAGATAACTTAATCAAGGCTCAGAGGTTTGCCGAAGAGTGCGCCGTGCTTTTAAAAAACGACGGAATTCTGCCGATGAAAGAGGGCGACGATTATTGCGTCATCGGAGGCTTTGCGGAAAAGCCCAGATATCAGGGCGGAGGAAGCAGCAAGACAAATCCGCGCAGGCTGGACAGTTTTCTGGAATACGTCGGTACGGAAGCCGAGTTTTCGCGAGGGTACGGTTTATCGAGCGACGAAACCGACGCGAAACTGATACAAAACGCGGTGGAAGCGGCAAAACGGCATAAGTACGCCGTAGTTTTTGCAGGGCTCACCGATCTGAGCGAGAGCGAGGGTTACGACAGAAAAACGCTGGATATGCCCGCGTCGCACAATGCCTTGATCGAGGCGGTAAGCAGGGTGAATAAAAATACGGTCGTCGTGCTTTTCGGCGGAAGTCCCGTGGTTATGCCGTGGGTAAATGCGGTCAAGGGCATATTACATATGCATCTTGGCGGCTGTATGTCGGGGAAAGTGACGTACAATCTTTTGTTCGGTAAAGCAAATCCTTGCGGAAAGCTGACCCAGACCTTCCCCGTATCGTACGGCGATTGCCCGTCTGCGTCATATTACGGCAAGGACGAGGATTTCGAAGAATACAGAGAGAGCGTTTTTACGGGCTACAGATTTTACGATACCGCAAAAAGAAGAACGCTTTTTCCGTTCGGCTTCGGGTTGTCGTACACGCGGTTTTCGTATTCGGAAATCAGTGCGGAGGTGTGCGGCGATAAGGTTAACGTATCTTTCAGCCTTGCCAACGTGGGCGACCGCGACGGAAAAGAGATTGTTCAACTCTACGTTTCGCATAAAAATCCAACTTTTTTCAAGGCAAAAAAGGAACTGAAAGAGTTTGCAAAAATCACCCTTAAAAAAGGTCAATCAAAGAGGGTGGATTTTGAACTTGGCAGGGACGCCTTTGCTTTTTATAACGACGAAGCAGGGGAATGGCAGGTTGAAAAGGGCGAATATCAGATTTTAATCGGAGCTTCTGCGGAAGATATAAGGCTGGAGACAACCGTTTTTATAGACGGAGTCGTGCTTGAAGAAAATCCGCAGGCAAAATCTCTGTATCCCGCGTATTTCACGCTTGAAGACCATCCCTACGTTCCCGAAGAGCACTTTCTCGCCCTTGCAAAGGTTGAACAGCCGAAGACGAGGGACAAAACGAATATTACTCTGTTTTCGCCGATTAAAGATTTGCAGTATTCGGCAGGCGGCAAAGAGATTTTCGAAACCTTGAAAAACCGCGCCGAAGCTTCGGGCAACAAAGCGGACTTTTTAACGGCTATGGATATGCCCGTTATAAACACGATTATGAACTCTGACCGGACAAGAGCTTTTGTGTACGAACTACTGAAAAACATAAATACAAAAAAGTAATATTATGTAAATAAAGTAAACATTTTTATATACCGTTCGGCACATTTAACATAAAATTAAAACAGAAAATATCGAAACGTAAATATCAGGTATCCGTTGCGATTTGTTTCATTTTTTTCTCCCTAAAACTGCGGCAGAACGACGGTTTTTGCCGCAGTTTTTATTTAAATTACGTAAGTGAGGAAGCATTATGTCGGCATTTGAAGAAAGCATTCAGGAAAAGACTATTAACGCAATCCGCATACTCTCTGCGGAGCAGATAACGAGGGCAAAGAGCGGACACCCCGGCATTTGTATGGGCTCCGCACCCATCATGTACGAGCTGTACTCTGAAATAATGAAGTACAGCCCCGAAAATCCCAAGTGGGAGAACAGGGACAGATTCATTCTTTCTGCGGGACACGGCTCGGCAATGCTGTATTCAACGCTGCACCTCTTCGGGTTCAACGTAACCAAGGAAGATCTGATGAGCTTCCGCCAGTTCGGAAGCAAAACCCCCGGTCACCCCGAAGCGACGGTGACGGACGGAGTCGATTGCAGTACGGGCGCGCTCGGTCAGGGCGTTGCAAGCGCGGTCGGCTTTGCCTTGGCAGAAGCTTTCCTTGCGGCTAAGTTCAACAGGGACGGGTATAAAGTGGTTGACCACTATACGTACGCGCTCTGCGGCGAGGGCTGCCTGGAAGAGGGGATAGGCTACGAGGCATGCTCCTTTGCGGGTACGCAGAAACTGAATAAACTCATTCTCTTCTACGACTGCAATAAAATCAGCATCGAGGGCAACACGGACGACGCCTTCACGGACGACATACCCGCAAGGTTCCACGCTATGGGCTGGAACGTGGAGGAGGTCAAAGACGTAAACGACCTTGACGGCATTTTAAAAGCAGTTGAAAGTGCGAAAAGATCGGATAAGCCTACCGTAATTATCTGTCATTCGGTTATAGGTCGCGGTACGCCCGTTGCAGGAACAGCGACGGCGCACGGCACGCCCCTGAATGAAGAGCAGCTTGCAAGAACGAAGGACTTCTATGCATGGACTGAACAGCCGTTCGAAGTGCCTGCCGCGGTCAGGGTACACTGCAAAAATGCAGCGTTATCGGGAGTCGAATGTGAAAAAGAATGGAAAAAACTGTTTAAGGATTACGAAAAAAATTATCCGGGGCTTGCAAAAGAGTATAAAAAGTGGTTTAATAGTGGTGACTACGAATTAAGCGACCTGTACGAAACCTTAAAGACCGAAAAGGCAGAGGCAACACGCGTCTCTGGCGGGGTGGTCATAAACGAGATAGCAAGGCGCATGCCCAACCTCTTGTCGGGTTCAGCCGACTTGACGCCTTCAACCAAGACCAATTTGGTCGGCGAAGGCTGGTTCAGTCCAGAAAACAGAACGGGCAGAAATATTCACTTCGGCATACGCGAACACGCAATGGCGGCGATATGCAACGGAGTTGCGTTCCACGGCGGACTTAAGATAATCTGTTCAACCTTCTTCGTCTTTGCGGACTATATGAAGGGCGCGATGCGAATAGGCGCAATAGCGGGGCTTCCCGTAATTTACGTCTTGACTCACGACGGCATAGGCGTTGGTGAGGACGGACCCACTCATCAGCCCGTAGAACAGCTTGCAATGCTTCGCGCAACGCCGAATATCGACGTATGGCGTCCCTGCGACAGGGCGGAGACGGTTGCGGCGTTCAAGGCGGCGGTCAACAATAACAAGCCCACCGTAATAGTTCTGTCAAGGCAGAATCTCGTTCAGAATAACATGGGCGAGCTTGCGGAAAACGGCGCATACGTTATTGGCGGCGGCGAGGGAGCCGCGGATATAACGCTGGTTGCGACGGGTTCGGAAGTGGAGATCTGCAAGCAGGCGAAAAAAATTCTTTCCGATAAGGGTCTGAACGTAAAAGTCGTATCCATGCCCTGCGAAGAGCAGTTCGGAAAGAGCAAGAATAAAATTTTATCGGAAAAGCGCACGACGGTCTGCGTCGAAGCGTCAAGCGATAATATCTGGTACAAGTACGGCGAAGTCATTAAAATGGACTCGTTCGGAAAGTCCGCACCGATGGAAAAACTTTACGAGCATTACGGCTTTACCCCTGTAAACGTAGCCGATATTGCCGTTGATATTTACAATAAAAATAAGGAGTGAGAAAATGAAAAACATACCCGAAATTAAGGTAGGAATTGTTGCGGTATCGAGGGACTGCTTCCCTGAAAGTCTGTCAGTAAACCGTCGTAAGGCGTTGGTTGCCGCATATGAGAAAAAATACGGCAATGCGGAAATTTACGAATGCCCCGTGTGCATCGTCGAGAGCGAATTGCATATGGAACAGGCGCTTGCCGACGTTAAAGCGGCAGGCTGCAACGCGCTCGTAGTATATCTTGGCAACTTCGGACCTGAAATATCTGAAACCATGCTCGCGCAGAGGTGGGTCAAGGAGACGAATAACCCCGTAATGTTCTGTGCTGCGGCAGAAGAAAATATCGGCGTTTTATCCTCCGACCGTGGCGACGCGTACTGCGGTATGCTAAACGCTTCTTATAACTTAAAGCTGCGCGGCGTTAAGGCGTACATACCCGAATATCCCGTAGGCAATGCGGAATATTGCGCGGATCTTATACACGGTTTCGTGCCCATTGCCCGCGCTTTGGTGGGAATTAAAAACCTTAAAATCATCTCCTTCGGACCCCGCCCGCAGAACTTCTTCGCGTGCAACGCACCTATACAACAACTCTACAATATGGGCGTTGAAATCGAGGAAAATTCCGAGCTTGACCTCTTCGAGAGTTTCAATAAGCACGCAGGCGACAAGCGCATACCCGAAGTGGTTGCGGATATGGAAAAGGAATTAGGCGTGGGCAATAAAAAGCCTGAAATTTTAGCAAAGCTTGCACAGTACGAACTCACCCTTTTGGATTGGGTAGAAAATCATAAGGGCAGTAAAAAGTACGTGGCAATCGCAGGCAAGTGCTGGCCTGCATTCCAGACTCAGTTCGGTTTCGTGCCCTGCTACGTAAACAGCCGATTAACGGGCAGAGGAATTCCCGTCTCCTGCGAAGTGGACATCTACGGCTGTCTGTCCGAATTTATCGGCACCTGCGTTTCGGGCGAGAGCGTAACCTTACTCGATATCAACAACACCGTGCCTGAAGAGATGTACGAAAAGGATATAAAGGGCAAGTACGACTATAAATTCACCGATACGTTTATGGGCTTCCATTGCGGAAACACCTGTTCGACAAGACTTTGCCATCCCGAGATGAAGTACCAGAAGATTATGGCAAGAAGTCTGCCCGTAGAAGTAACCAACGGCACGCTTGAAGGCGACATTGCGGCAGGCGATATTACTTTCTACCGCTTACAGTCAACCGCAGACAATCATCTGTATTCCTACGTTGCAGAGGGCGAGGTATTGCCCGTACAGACGCACAGCTTCGGCTCTATCGGCGTGTTTGCCATTAAAGAAATGGGCAGATTCTATCGTCACGTATTGATTGAAAACGGCTTCCCTCATCACGGTGCGGTAGCGTTCGGACACTACGGCAAGGCAATCTTCGAGGTATTCAAGTATCTCGGCGCGGAGAAGATAGGCTACAACCAGACTGAAAAATACGCTACGGAAAATCCCTTTTAAAAAGTTCATGTAACCTTGGCTACGTGGTTTTGCTTGCACCGTAAATTATTGTAAAGGTATGTTATGAGTAAATTAATTTTAGGCATCGAGTTCGGCTCAACGAGAATAAAAAGCGTCTTAACCGACGAGCACGCCAAAGTTCTGGCAAGCGGCGGTTACGATTGGGAAAACAGCCTCGTAGACGGGCTTTGGTCGTATTCTTTAGACGAAGCCGTAAAGGGCATGCAGGTAAGCTATGCCGAGCTTGTTAAAAACTACGGCAAGGAGATTACCTCTCTCGACGCAATCGGCATTTCGGGAATGATGCACGGCTATATCGCTCTGGATAGAGAGGATAAGCTGCTTGCACCCTTCCGCACCTGGCGCAACACCAACACGGGCGAGGCGGCGGAAAAGCTTTCCGAATTATTCAACTTCAACGTGCCTATGCGTTGGAGCGTTTCGCAATACTATCAGTCGCTTTTAGACGGCTTGGACCACGTCAAAGACGTAGTATTTTTAACCACGCTTGCAGGTTATATACACTATCTGTTAACGGGCGAAAAGGTGTTGGGCGCAGACGACGCGAGCGGAATGTTCCCCTTAAGCGGCAACGACTACGACAAAGAAATGCTTGAAAAGTTCAATGCCCTTATCGGCAAGGACTTTAAAGAGCTTTTGCCCAAGGTTCTGCTCGCAGGAGAAAAAGCGGGAACGCTTACAAAAGAGGGAGCTTTACTTTTAGACCCCACGGGCAAATTGCAGGCTGGCGCAATGGCCTGCCCGCCCGAAGGGGATATGGGTACGGGAATGATCTGTACCAACGCGGTTGCACCCAGAACGGGCAACGTGTCGTCGGGTACGAGCGTAAACTTAACCGTAATTTTAGAAAAGCCTTTACAGAATTATTACAGCAATATAGATATCGTGTCAACGCCCGACGGCTATCCCGCCGCGCTCGTCCATTCCAACAACGGCACGACCGAAATCAACGAATGGGTAGGCTTATTTGCGGAAGTTGCAACACTCTGCGGCTCTACGATAGGCAAGGGCGAACTGTTTACAAAGCTGTTCAAAAAGTCGCAGGAGAGCGACGGAGAAGTGGGAAAAATTTCCGCATACAACTATGCCGCAGGCGAAGTGCAGGCGGGCACGATAAACGGCGCACCGCTTGTTGTGCGTGAGCCGAGCGGCGAATTCAACCTCGCAAACTTTATGCAGTCGCAGATCTATTCGGCGGTTGCGCCCCTTGCGCTCGGTATGGATATACTCGAAAAAGAGGACGTAAAGATAGAAAGTGTAACCGCGCACGGCGGATTCTACAAGACCGAATTTATAGGTCAGAACGCGACCAGCGCAGTGCTTGGCGCGCCCGTAACCGTAATGGAAAACGCAGGCGAGGGCGGAGCCTGGGGAATAGCGTTGCTGGCAGGATATGCCTTAACCAACGGCGTTTCCCTCCCCGAATATCTCGATAATATCTTCGCCCAGACCAAGAAGACGACGGTTACGGCGGACGACAAAGAAAGGGAGAAGTGCAGGGCGTTCCTTGAAAGATATAAACGCAATTTACCCGTAGAAAGACTTGCCTCGGAGGTTTAATTTAATGCTTGAAGAACTCAAAGAAAAAGTGTTAAAAGCCAACCTCGATCTGGTTAAAAACGGGCTTGTCCTGTTCACCTGGGGCAACGTGTCTGCGATAGATCGGCAGACGGGGCTGGTAGTAATCAAGCCCAGCGGCGTTGAGTACGACGGCATGACAGCCGAAGATATGGTAGTGGTTGATCTGGACGGGAAAGTGGTAGAGGGCAAATACCGCCCCTCTTCGGACACGCCCACCCACTTGGAAATATATAAAGCTCATCCCGAAATAGGGGGAGTCGTACATACCCATTCAACCTACGCCACGGCTTTTGCGCAGTCGGAGAGGAGTATTCCTGCCTACGGCACGACCCACGCCGATTACTTTTACGGCGACGTGCCTTGCGCGCGTAACTTAAAAGAAAGCGAGATGGGAGAATACGAAAAGGACACGGGTGTTGTGATAAACGAAACCTTTGCAGATAAAGACGTAATTGCAATTCCTGCATGTCTTGTAGCTCATCATGGAGTATTCGCATGGGGCAAGGACGCAGCCGAGGCGGTTTACCACGCAACGGTGGTTGAAGAAGTTGCAAAAATGGCTTATATAACCGAAACGCTCGGCGGCAAGGAAAAACTGCCCCAACACGTTGCGGACAAACACTACAACCGCAAACACGGCAAAAACGCATATTACGGACAGAGGAAGGGTTGAAAAAATGATTTACAGCATAGAAAACGGAAATCTTCAGCTTGATATTAACGACTTCGGCGCAAGAATTCACGCGCTTAGGGTAAACGGCACGGATATAGTGTTGGGCTATAATTCGGACGAGGAGTATATAAAGAGCGGAACGTACTGCGGCGCGACGATCGGCCGTTTCGGCAACCGCATAGCAAAGGGCAAATTCACGCTTAACGGCAAGGAGTATCAGCTCAATTGCAACGACGGCGAAAACCATCTTCACGGCGGCAACGTGGGGTTTGACAAAAAGGTGTTTACGGTAGCTGAACAGAGCAAAGACAGTATTACTTTTGAATACGTAAGTGCCGACGGCGAGGAAAACTACCCCGGCGAGCTCAAACTGTCGGTTAAATTCACGCTGAATAATAACTCCCTGTTAATTGAATTTACGGCGGTCAGCGATAAGGACACGCTGTGGAACCCCACCAACCACGCGTATTTCAATCTGGACGGCGAAGGCAGCGGAGATTGCAGAGAGAATATTCTGCAGATCAATGCTGATAAAATAACGCTTGTGGACGGTGGACTTATCCCCACTGGCGAAGTTGCGGCTGTAAGCAAGACTGCGTTCGATTTCAGAACGGCAAAGCCCATAATCAGGGATTTCAACGACGTAAGCTTAAAGGCAACCAACGGCTACGACCATAATTTTGTTTTAAACGGCGAGCACGCCGCTCACGTCGAGAGCGCAAAGACGGGCATTTCAATGGACGTCTACACGGACATGCCCTGTATGCAGTTATACACGGGCGGAGCAATCGCGCCCAGCGTGGGCAAGACTATAAATTACAAGCCTTGGTCGGGATTCTGCTTAGAACCGCAGTATTGCCCCAATTCGGTAAACTTACAGGGCTTTGAAAAGCCCGTAATAAAGGCGGGTCAGAGCGTAAATCATTATATAAGACTTGAATTTTGCGGTAAAGATAGATAGCAAATTGAGCGATTGTGATTAAAGAGGCCTGCAAAGGTACGGGGCCTCAACGTGACACGGAGGGTAGTTTAACCCTATGGTTGTATAAATACGATAAAAGGGCTTCTGCACAAAAAGCAGAAGCCCTTGATTTTATACTAAATATTTTGCAATTACTTGCTCATACCTTCCTGGACTGCAACTGCAACAGCAACGGTTGCGCCAACCATGGGGTTGTTGCCCATACCGATGAGACCCATCATTTCAACGTGTGCGGGAACGGAGGACGAACCTGCGAACTGCGCGTCGGAATGCATTCTGCCCATCGTATCGGTCATGCCGTAGCTGGAAGGGCCTGCAGCCATGTTGTCGGGGTGGAGGGTTCTGCCCGTGCCGCCGCCGGAAGCAACAGAGAAGTACTTAACGCCGTTTTCAACGCACCACTTCTTGTAGGTACCTGCAACGGGATGCTGGAAACGGGTGGGGTTGGTGGAGTTACCCGTAATGGATACGGATACGTTTTCCATCTTCATAATTGCAACGCCTTCGGGAACGTTGTCTGCGCCGTAGCACTTAACCTTTGCACGGGGACCGTCGGAGAAAGCAACGCTGTCGACAACCTTTACGGTTTCGGTGTAAGGGTCGAACTCGGTTCTGCAATATGTGAATCCGTTGATTCTGGAAATGATATAAGCAGCGTCCTTGCCCAAGCCGTTAAGGATAACGCGGAGGGGTTTGGTTCTTACCTTGTTAGCGTTTTCGGCAATCTTGATTGCGCCTTCAGCCGCTGCGAAGCTTTCGTGACCTGCAAGGAAGCAGAAGCAGTCGGTCTCTTCGGAAAGGAGCATGGAGCCGAGGTTGCCGTGGCCCAAACCTACCTTTCTGTTTTCAGCAACCGAACCGGTGATACAGAAGCTCTGTAAGCCGATACCGATAGCGGCAGCAGCGTCTGCAGCCTTAGTGCAGCCCTTCTTAATAGCGATAGCCGCGCCTACGGTGTAAGCCCAGACTGCGTTTTCAAAGCAGATAGGCTGAGTGCCGCGCACGATCTTGTCGCAGTTAACGCCCTTGGAAAGAGCTATATCTCTGCATTCTTCAATAGAGTTGATGCCGTATTCTTTGAGTACGCCTAAAATTTTGGCTTCTCTTCTTTCATAGTTTTCAAAAAGTGCCATAATTAGTCAACCTCCTTGTCAGTTCTGGGGTCGATATGCTTAACCGCACCCTGTTCCTTGGTATATCTGCCGTATGTGCCGATTGACTTTTCGTATGCTTCGTTGGGGGTGAGACCCTTCTTGATGAAGTCGGTCATTTTGCCGAGAGATACGAACTTATAGCCGCATACTTCGTTGTTCTTGTCCAGCGCGATAGCGAGAACGTAGCCTTCAGCCATTTCAAGGTATCTTACGCCCTTAGCAGCGGTACCGTACATGGTGCCGACCTGCGAACGGAGACCCTTGCCGAGGTCTTCAAGACCGGAGCCGATGGTAAGACCGTCGTCAGAGAAAGCAGACTGGGTTCTGCCGTAAACGATCTGTAAGAAAAGTTCGCGCATAGCGGTATTGATAGCGTCGCAAACGAGGTCGGTATTGAGCGCTTCCAGAATGGTCTTATGGGGGAGAATTTCAGCCGCCATAGCTGCGGAGTGGGTCATACCGGAACAGCCGATGGTTTCAACCAAAGCTTCCTGAATTATGCCGTCTTTTACGTTAAGCGTAAGCTTACAAGCGCCCTGCTGAGGTGCGCACCAGCCGATGCCGTGAGTGAAACCCTTGATGTCCTTGATTTCCTTTGCCTGAATCCACTGTCCTTCTTCGGGAATGGGAGCGGGACCGTGTTCGAATCTTCCGGACACACCCTTGGCAACGCAAATCATGTTTTCAACGTCTTTTGAATATTGCATTACGATTCCTCCAAAATTTTTAGCCGCGCCCAGGGATAGTTTTTACGGGCGCAATATTTATCTAACAGATTATAACATATCCTTAAATTTTTATCAATAAAAAAATTGAAAAAATGCTGTGAAAGAGCAAAAAAAATTCAGGCGCGCAAATCCCTGCCGAAATTTTTTGTAAAGAAGCTTTTTGCCGCGGAGATTGTTGCGCTTAAACTTCAAAAAAAGTGTTTACTAATCTGAATTTTGTTTTATAATATATCTGTATAATATTGTAAAACGAGATAAGGAGCTCAGATGCCCGTCTGTCAGAACTGCAAAAAAAGGGAAGCAACCTTTAATTTTATAGAGACCATCGGAACCGAAACGGTGGAACTTCATCTGTGCGAATTCTGCTATAGGTATAAATACGGCGAATTCGAAGCGGTTGCCGCAAACGCACTTATCAACGGACTGTTCGGCGAAAGCGCGCCTGAACGTCGCAAGACGTGCAAGGTTTGCGGATTGAGCTTTGCCGATTACGAGCGCACGGGGCTTTTAGGCTGTCCCAGCTGTTACGACGTCTTTCACGAGGAGCTGTTGCCGTCTATTGCCAGAATACAGGGCAAGGTCACGCACGTCGGGCGCGAGGGGGGAGATTATTCATCCGAACACGACCTGCGCAGAAAACTCGGTCAGCTTCAGGAGCAGCTTGAAAGCGCCATAAAGCGCGGAGACTTCCGCGAGGCGGGCAGATTAAACGGTCAGATGACCTCGATTAAAAGGCGCTTGAACGGAGGCGGAAATGTCTGAACTTAAAAACATAGTCGCCTCTTCGAGGATAAGGCTTGCCCGAAACCTGAACGGATACCCGTTCCCCTCCCGATTGAAGGACGAAAAACAGGCAAAGCAGATTATACGCTCGGTCTTTTCCGCAATAAACAGGGTCGACGAATTCGAACTGAAATATATGGACGGAATTACCGAGGAGGAGGCGCTCAACCTTGTCGAAAACCACTTGGTTTCGCCCCTTTTGTTAAAGCGTCCGCACCATTCGGCGGTTATGCTCAACTCCAAGAGCAATCTTTCGATAATGATTAACGAGGAGGACCATCTCCGCGAACAGTGCATAGAAAAGGGCTTTTCACTGCGCAAGGCGTACGCCACAATGTCGGAAAAGGACGCGCTGATGGCGCGATCCGTTCAGTTCGCCTACGACGAGCGGCTGGGCTTTTTAACCGCCTGCCCCACAAATCTCGGCACGGGTTTAAGAGCTTCGGTTATGCTCTTTTTGCCGGCGCTGACCATTGCGGGAGCAATGCAGGGAGTCGTGCAGAGCGCCACCCGCTTAGGACTTACCGTGCGCGGCATATACGGCGAAGGCAGCCTTGCCGAAGGCTATATGTATCAGGTCTCCAACGAGGTAACCTTAGGCGTCACCGAGGACTACATTTTAACTCAGGTTGAAGAGGTTGTGCAGCGCATAGCCGAAATGGAACAGACCGAAAGGGCAAAGCTTATGCGCGGCGCAAAGTCTGTCGGAATCAAGGATACCTGTCTGCGTTCCTACGGCGTGCTTACCAACTGCGCGCTTATGCCCAGCGACGAGTTTGAAAAGCTCTGCGCCAACTTAAAGCTGGGCGCGTGCCTCGGGTACTATTCCATACCCGACGTAACCGACGTGGACGAACTGATAATTAAAATGAAACCGTCCAACCTGAATTTATTGGCAGGGCGCGAGCTGACTCCTGCCGAGCGCGACGCTTACAGGGCGACTTGCGCAGGCAAACGCATTAAAGAATTGACAAAAATTTAAATACGGCAATTTCACGGATCTGCCGAAAAGATATATTTAAGGCAGTTTTCGTCAGATATACCCTTGAGCCTTTCAATTTAGTCTTACTTTCCTTACTAGTAAGGAGAACAAAGGAGTTCTATGGAAAATAAAAGATTTTCTCAAAATCTGCAGTACGTTATTTCCCGTTCGGAGGATATTGCCACGGGGCTTAACACAAGCTATATAGGAAGCGAGCATATAGTTTACGCTATGCTGATCACGCCCGAATGTACGGCGTTCAAAATACTCACCTCGTGCAACGTTCCGCAGGAGGGCTACAGGCGCTATCTTGTAAACGCCGCGGACATAAGTTCTAATATGAAGGGCTTCACGCCCAGAACCAAGCATATGTTCGAAAGGGCGGTAGACCTTGCGATAGAGTACGGCGACGAGAACGCTCTTGCCGGCACCGAGCATCTCCTTCACGCGGTTATGGAATCGCCCGACTGTCTTGCAATGCGTATTCTGCGCGCTCTCGGCGTGAATATTGCTCAGCTTGCGGCAAAGCTCGAAGTTGCCATAACCGACGGCTGCGCAGACGATAAGGACGAGGAGGACGATGACGACTTTATAAGTCCGTTCACCGCAATTTTAAGATACACAAAGCCCCGCCAACAGAGCGAAAGCCGCTCGGAGAGAGGCGCAAGAAGCGATTCCAAACTCGATTCCGACGTGTTGCAGTACGGCACCGATTTAACGCAAAAGGCGCGCGAGGGCAAGATAGACCCCGTAATCGGCAGAAAGAAGGAGATAGACAAAATTATTCAGGTTCTCTCGCGCCGCACCAAGAACAATCCCGTTTTAATCGGCGAACCGGGCGTGGGTAAGTCTGCCGTCGTTGAAGGGCTTGCGCAGGCGATAGTTGCAAATCAGGTCCCCGACCTTTTAAAGGATAAAATCGTATTTTCGCTCGACCTTGCAAGTATGGTGGCGGGCGCCAAGTACAGGGGCGACTTTGAAGAGAGGTTAAAGGGCGCGATTAATTCCATTAAGAGCAACGGCAACGTTATTCTCTTTATCGACGAGATACATAACCTCGTCGGCGCGGGCGCAACCTCCGAAGGAAATATGGACGCTGCGAACATCTTAAAACCCATGCTTGCCCGCGGCGAAATGCAGACGATAGGCGCAACCACGCTTGAAGAGTACCGCAAATATATCGAAAAGGACGCCGCGCTTGAGCGCCGTTTTACGCCCGTTCAGGTGGACGAACCGTCTGTTGAGGACACGATAGAAATTTTAAGGGGTCTGCGCGACAAGTACGAAGCGCACCACAAGGTAGTGATCTCCGACGAGGCGATTATTGCGGCGGCGACCCTCTCCGACAGATATATAACCGACCGTTTTCTGCCCGATAAGGCAATTGACTTAATCGACGAAGCGGCTTCGCGCGCAAGGCTGGACAGCTACAACGCTCCCGAGGAGCTGAAGGAGCTTGAAGAAAAGCTCAAGCGTCTGAATATGGAAAAGACAAAGGCTGCCCGCGGCGAGAACTATTCTCAGGCTCAGAAGCTTGTTGAAGAGATGAACCAGCTTCAGGAAAAAATCAAGACTCTGACCGCTGAGTGGAAGGCGGGCGTTCATTCGACCTCGCCCGAGATCGGTTCGGACGAAATAGCAAAGATAGTCAGCGGCTGGACGGGCGTACCCGTAATCAAGCTCACCGAGCAGGAGAGCGAAAAGCTTTTGCATCTGGAGGAAAACCTTCACAAGCGCATTATCGGTCAGGACGAGGCGGTCTCCGCGGTCTCGCGTGCAATTCGCAGGGCGAGGGCAGGACTTGCCGAAGCAAACAAGCCCATCGGTTCGTTCATATTCGTAGGACCTACCGGCGTGGGTAAAACCGACCTTGCAAAGGCTCTTGCCGAAGCTATGTTCGGCGACGAAAAGCTTATGATAAGGCTGGATATGTCCGAATATATGGAAAAACATTCGGTATCCAAGCTCATCGGCGCGCCTCCGGGATACGTGGGCTACGACGATAACAACGGCGGTCAGCTTACCGAAAGGGTAAGGAGAAAGCCCTACTCGGTAATTCTTTTCGACGAAGTGGAAAAAGCTCACCCCGACGTGTTCAATATGCTGTTGCAGATTCTGGACGACGGCAGACTTACCGACAGTAAGGGCAGGGTGATAAACTTTAAAAACACAATAATTATTTTAACTTCCAACGTGGGCGCAAGTCAGATTAAAAAGATGACCACTTTCGGCTTCGGCTCGTCCGAGGACGACGGCTACGACAATATGAAGGATACGATTCAGGAAGCTCTGCGCGAGTCCTTCAAGCCCGAATTTTTAAACAGGCTGGACGACGTGATAATCTTCCGCAAGCTCACCAGGCAGGAGGCGGGCAAAATCTGCTATAAGATAATCGACTCCCTGCGCGAGAGAATGAAGGTCAGGAATATCGATCTTGCAGTAACCGACGAGGCTATGGATAAGATTTTAGAAGAGGGCTACAGCGACGTATACGGCGCGCGCCCCTTGAAGCGAACCATACAAAAGCGCATCGAGGACAGACTTTCCGACGAAATTCTTGCAGGCAGAGTGCTTCCCGGCGAAGTGGTTACGGTCGCCGTAAAGGACGGCGAATTCGTCTTCCGTTCGGATAAGAAGAAAGACTGAATAAACCGCAGATAAAATGCGGGCGTTCGGACGCACGGATAAGCCCAAACGTCTGTAGGGAGTGATGAGTATAACGTAAATTATCGCGGCGCAAACTGCAAAAAAGCAGTTTGCGCCGCTTAATTATTCAAAAAAGGTGAAAAAATCCGCAGTCTTGGTGTGATTTTGCGCATCATCTATTTTTAATACAAAAATTGACAAAGCGTATATTTTGTTTTATAATTGAAAAAAGCGCTTAAGGCGCAAAAATTACGACGTGTAGATGTCGCGGAGAGAGTATGATAACAGTTAAATGCATTTCATCTAAAAAGGACAAGAAAAAGTTCTTCAAGTTTCTGATTGACCTCTACAAGGACAATCCCCACGCCGCTCCCAATCTGTACGACGACGAGTTTTCGGAATTCGACCCCAACGTAAACGACGCGTTCCGCTTTGCCGACTGCAAGATGTTTTTAGCCTACAAAGACAATAAAATCGTCGGCAGAATCGCGGCTATCTGGCACAGGGGAGCAAACCAGAAGACGGGCTTAAAACAGCTCCGCTTTACCCGCTTCGACGTGATAGACGATTTCGAAGTGACCAAGGCGCTCTTTGCCGAAGTTTTTAACTGGGCAAAACAGCTCGGAATGGACGAGGTTATAGGACCCATCTCCTTTTCCGACCTCAACGAAGAGGGCATGCTCATTGAGGGCTTCGACAGGGACAGCACTTACATAGAAATTTACAATCATCCCTACTACGTCGAGCATATGGAAAAGCTGGGAGCTTATAAGGTTGTCGACTGGAACTGTTACCGCCTGACCGTGCCTGAAAAGATTGACGAAAGATACTCCCGTCTTGCCCAGAAAATCAAGGAGCGCGGCGGATACGAGCTTTTAGATATCGGCTATCTTTTAAAGCACGACAAAAAGACGCTTGATAAGTACGTTATGGAATGTCTGGACGTGCTTGACGAAAGCTTCGCTCACCTCTACGGTACAAGCCCCTTAAACGACAAGCAGAAGCGCAGGGAGATGAACACCATATATCAGGTGCTCGTTCCCGAATTCGGCGCCGTCGTCTTAAAGGACGGCAAGGTGGTGGCTTACGGATTCGTAATGCCTTCCATGCTCAAGGTACTGCAAAAGGCAAAGGGAAGCATTATTCCCAGGGGTATTTTTGCATATATCGATGCTATGAACAATATCGAAGTCGCCGATATGATGAGCATAGGCGTAAGACACGAAAGCGCCAATCAGGGCACGGTTGCGCTCATATTGGACCACATTTCCAAGGGGCTCATTGCAAGGGGAGTCAAGTATCTTGAAACCGGACCCGAGCTTGAAACCAACCACAACGTTCAGAACCTCTGGAAGAACTTCGACAGGGAATTGGTTAAACGCCATCGCTGCTGGGGGCTTAAAGTGCAATAATTTTTGCTGTACTTAACGTAATTTAAGGAATAATTTTCCGTCTGTTGAAAGATACTTTTAACAGGCGGAATTTTTTATGCGGTAAAGTTTTGGTCGTTTGGCTCTGAATAAACGCCCGATTGACTATTGACGTAAAAATTCCGACTCTTTGCGGCAATACCTGATTTCAGGCAGATATGCGCATCTGCGCACGCCTTAAATACATATATGCATACACAACAAACCCTGCGCGGTCATACAATATATTTTAATAATTCCCCTACAATTATCGCCACGGGCACTATCGCCGGACCCAAAGAATGTTCGGGAGTAGTCGGAACGGTGGTGGACAGGGCGCTTGCCGACGATATGTTCGGCGAAAGCACGTTTGAAAAGGCGGAGTGTAAAATGCTGTCGTTTGCGATAAATACGGCAATCGCCAACGCCAAGCTCAGGCGCGAGCAGATAGACGTTCTGTTTTCGGGCGACCTTCTCAACCAGATAATTTCCGCAAGCTTCGCCGCGCGCGACTTCGATATTCCCTTTCTGGGCGTATACAGTGCGTGTTCGACCATGAGCGAAAGCATCATGCTTGCAGCCTCTATGGTCAACGCGGGCTACGTAAACAACGCGGTTGCGGCAACGGGCAGTCATTTTGCCTCGGCTGAAAGGCAGTACCGCTATCCGCTCGAACAGGGAACGACGCGCCCTCCCCAATCCCAATGGACGGTTACGGGCGCAGGCGGCTGCGTGATCTCCTCCGCAGGGCAGGGAGTAAAGGTGGTAAACGCCACCATGGGCAAGGTAGTCGACTACGGCGTCACCGACGTGAACAATATGGGCGCGGCGATGGCTCCTGCCTGCGCAGAGACGCTCATTCAGCACTTCCGCGATACGAACACTCAGCCCGAGGACTACGATCTGATTTTATCGGGCGACCTCGGCGCGCTCGGCAGCAGAATTTTAAAGGATCTGACGTGGGAGAAGGGATACGATATTTCGGCAAACCACGTCGACTGCGGCGAGATTATCTACAAGGTTATCGAGGACGAGTTTCAGGGCGGAAGCGGCGCAGGCTGCAGCGCGGTAGTGTTCAATTCGTACGTCTATCAGAAGATGCGCGCAAAGCTTTATAAACGGGTGCTGTTCGCGGCTACGGGCGCGCTTTTGTCAACGGTTTCCTCTGGACAGGGCGAATCCATACCGTGCATAAGTCACGCCGTGCAGCTGGAGGTATAATATGGGCGAGCAAGTGCTTGAAATCGTGTTTATGTTCATAAAGGCGTTTTTCGTGGGCGGAACGATATGTCTTATCGCGCAGATAATAATAAATTTTACCGATATCACCGCAGGTAAAATTCTCGTATACTTCATGCTTGCAGGGGTGGTACTCACGGCGATAGGAGTGTATCAGCCGCTCGTCGACTTTGCGGGCGCAGGCGCTACCGTGCCAATCTGCGGATTCGGGTATCTTCTGGCAAACGGAGCCATAAAGGGCGCCGAACGCGGATTTTTCTATGCCGTAACGGGTTCGCTCTCCGCCGCCAGCGCAGGAGTTTCCGCCGCGGTAGTGTTTTCGTTTTTAATGGCGCTTATTTTCAACGCCCACACAAAACCCAATTAACGACGGAATAAAATTCAATAAAAACTGAGCCGCGCGGACAAAAATTTGTCCGCGCGGCTTAATATAAACTTTGCCGTCATAAAATATCATATGAAAAAGCGCAAGAAACTCACTAAATTCAAGGTAATATTGATAATCGTCTGTCTGCTGATTCTTGTCGGCGCGGTAGTTTTAATGCGCAACGTTACAAGAGTGCTTATTTCCATAAGCGAGGCTACAATCCGTTCGATAACTACCGTAGCCGTAAACGACGCGATTTACTATACGCTCAACGACAATATGCGCTATGAAGATCTGATACATATAACTTACGATCCGGACGGCAACGTTTCTACCATAACTACCGATTCGTTAAAGATAAACCGCATCGCGCGCGATACGGCTTACTTAAGTCAGGAAAACCTTACCCGAATGAGCGCGGAGGGCATAATGGTCCCCGTCGGCGCGCTCACTGGCATAGAGGCTCTGGCGGGCTTCGGCGAAAAAATAAACGTTAAAATCATAACTATCTCCAACGTAGAGTGTCGCTTTGTCTCTAAGTTCGAGGAGGCGGGGATAAATCAGACCAAGCATTCGCTATACCTTGAGCTGGTCTCCGACATTTCCATAATTCTGCCTGCAAAGACAACCAATCTGGCGTCTACTATAGAAGTGCTAATTTGCGAAAGCGTAATCAACGGCAAAATTCCAGACGCGTATATGCAGGGCGGAATACTCGGCTCCGCGCTCGTCCCGTCGGGCGGCTGATAAATTAATGTTACTGTTCCGACAGACAAACCCGCGTAAATTTACCGTCGATGAGCAAACCCGCGTAAATTGACCGGATTAATTAATCGCGATTTTCAAAACTGAAAAAAATTGACCGCCGACGGGCAGGTGACTGCCCGTCGGCGGTTATTAATCATTTAACATATTGACGTTTATAAGCTGAATCAATTAAAAATCAGCTTTAAAACCCAGTCGTTTGAAAGCTCGCGGCGGGCTGTGGGCTTAAAATTCAACGCCTCGTCTCCGCAGACAACCGAGCCTATATAACTTGCGCTTCCGTTTTCGGGATTGACCCAGAACGCTTGACAAACTCTGCCGCGATACGCGCCGAGGTCGAGGGTTATCATATCTCCGCAGAAATTGTAGCAGAGTATAAAGTCCTTGCCTGCAAACACGCTCGTGCGGTGGTATTTTTCTCCCTGATTCAGAACGTATTCGGGATGAGCGCAGCCGTCTACGAAGTCCACGCTCTCCATAAGGTTTTTAAGGTATACCGTCTCCGCGCCGCCGCAGGAATGGAGCCCTTCCTTCCAGGTTTCGCGCACGCCGTAGGCGGGCCTTTCGCCCTCGCGGTAGAATTGAATTATCGCATTGTTGCCGTAGGTGAAGCCGAACGCGCCCTCAAAAACGCTCCAGTATGCGTAGCGGCGCACGTCGCGCGCCTCCCAGTAGGGCTGAGTAAAGTCGTGCAAGCCCTGCACGATTCCCTCGTAAGAGGGCTCTGCGTCCATACACGGCTTGACGTTTTCAAACGAGAAATTCTTTTTAACGTAACGCCAGTTGTCCTCGCCGAACACGTCCTCTCCGCGCGCCTTGTCGTCCCATGCGCCCAGCCTTACCTGGTCGTATCTTCTGTGTCCCGACTGAAAGGTGTTAAAGTCCAGCCATTCGCAGTCGTTAAACCACTGATAGGACGCCGTTCTGCCGAAGGGGTGGTAGGTTATCAGGCGTTCGGGATTGTACCTTTTAAGCGTTTTGCCGAGGGTCGAAAAAACTTCAAAGTTTTCGTCTCCGCGCACGTCGCCGCCCAGAACCCAGAAGATGTTGGTCTTATCCTTAAAAAAGTTTCCCAGAAAGTCGGCGAACCTCTGCGCGTTGTCGCAGTTCAAATATCCGTTCTTTACGAACGAACCCCACGCAGGGAGAAGCCCTACGTATAATCCGTACTTTTCTGCAAGGTCGATATTTTTCGAGATAAACTGCCAGTAGGCTAAATCGCCCGAACTCTTTTTGCCGTGCGGCATTCCGTCCTGCGTCTGAAAGCGCGGGTCGGAATACACCGCTACAGCCAGAACCGTGTTGAAGCCGAGTCCCGCGCGGTTTTTATAATAAAGCTCGATTTCGTCGTCGTCAAGCTTGTCGAAGAGCAGCCACGCCGTGTCGGCAAGCATAAAGAAGGGCTGACCGTTTTTATATAAATATCTGCCTTTAACTTCAAGCTTATCCATAATTATCTGAGGGTTACGTTGAGCTTATATTTAAGATTATTCAAAATCTTTTTGACGTAGCTGTCGCAGTTTTCAGGCGTAATAGCTTCGTCCTTGGGGGTGAATGTTACGGTGTAAGCCATACTCTTTTTGCCCTCGCCGAGCTGTGCGCCCGCGTAAATATCGAAGAGCTTGACGCTCGTAACGTACTTGCACGCGTTGTAAATTTCAGCTTCGATCTGTCCGCAGGTAATGCTCATATCCGCAACCAGCGCAAGGTCGCGCGTGGCTTCGGGGAACCTGGGCAGGGGGCTGTATCTGAACGGCTTGGCGTGGCTTAAAAGCTTTTCGTAATCGATTTCTGCGATAAACGCCTTGCGCTCCATGGCAAGCTCTTCCGCTATTGCGGGGTCTATCCTTCCGGCATAGCCGATAACCTCTCCGTCGCAGCTTATCTCGGCGCAGATTCCGGGGTGAAGGAAGGAGCGGGTGGAGGGTGCGTAGATGAATTTGGTGTTGAGCTTTTCGGCTACCGCCTCGATAATGCCCTTGAAATCGTAGAAATCGTAGCTGCCGAACACACCTATACAGAGCCTGTCGCTCTCAACGGGGAAGTCGGCGAGGGGCAGACTTTTCGGCGTGTAAATCTTAGCGATTTCGAACAGCTTGCCCTCCATATTGCCGCGGCGGAGGTTGCGTACTATGGTGTTGAGCATAGAGGGCGCAAGCGTCGTGCGCATAACCGAAAGGTCCTCGCCGATGGGGTTTTTAATTTTTATGAACGAACGCTCGGGCGCGTCTGCGGGGATGTGAAGCATATCCAGATCCTTTTCAGAATAGAAGGAATAGGTGGAAATTTCGTAAAGTCCCTGCTGAACCAGAGCGCCTTTCAGGGCGTTGAGCGCCTTCTGTGCGTCGTTGTATCCGCCGTTGGTCACGGTTGCCGTGGGCATAAACGTGCCTACGACGTGGTCGTAGCCGTACATTCTTATAACCTCTTCCGCGATGTCGGGATAGAGGTCGATATCCTCGCGGTAAGGGGGAACCTGCAAGGTCATCTTGTCGCCGTCGAGTTCAACGCCGAAGTTGAGCCTTGATAAAATGTCCTTCATATCCTCCGCGGGAACGGTGATGCCTAAAAGCTTGTTGATTTTTTCAACGCTTACAACCATCTCCTTTGCGCCGTCGTGCGAATATTCGGTCTTAACGTCGACGTGAACGTCGGTAATTTCGCCGCATCCGAGCTTCTGGATAAGGTTGAGCGCGCGCTCCATTGCGCGCTCGGTGGTGTATTCGTTTACGCCCTTTTCGAACAAGGAAGAGGAATCGGAGTGCTGACCGAGCGCACGCGAGGTCTTTCTTATGCTGTCGCGTACGAACTTAGCCGCTTCGAACAAAAGCTCGGTCGTGTCGTTCTCTATTTCGGAATTGAGTCCGCCCATAATACCTGCAAGCGCGGCGGGCTTGTTGCCGTCGCAGATGACGAGGTTTTCGTGGTTTAATCCGAACTCCTTTTCGTCAAGGGTTATTATCTTTTCGCCGTCCTTTGCTCTGCGCACGACGATCTCTCTGCCTTCAAGCGTGGCAAGGTCGAAGGCGTGCATGGGCTGTCCCATTTCAAGAAGAATGAAGTTGGTAATATCAACCACGTTGTTTATCGAACGCAGTCCGCACAGCGCAAGCCTCTTTCTCATCCAGATGGGAGAGGGCGCGATTTTAATATTTTTAACGTAGTGCGCAATGTATCTGGGGCAGAGCTCGGGAGCGAGGTCGGTAACCTGAATTTTTTCGTCCGAATGAACGCAGGTATAGGAGTAGTCGGGCTCTTTTAAAGGCTTGCCTAAGACAGCCGCAACCTCGCGCGCGATGCCTAAAATGCTCTGGCAGTCGGGGCGGTTAGCCGTAACGCCTATGTCGAAGATGTAATCGTCAAGTCCCAGCAGGGGCTTAACGTCTGCGCCGTTAGAAAATTCCTTGGGCAAAAGGAGAAGTCCGCAGTAGTCGCCGCCGTCGAACATATCGCCGTTCACGCCGATTTCCACGCCCGAGCAGAGCATACCCTCGGACTCTATTCCGCGGAGCTTGCCCTTTTTAATGGTCATGACGCCCTCTACGGTAACGTGGTCCTTTGCGGTTGCGTATACGGTTGCGCCGGGCAGGGCGACGGGCGCCTTGATGCCCTTTTCAACGTTGTCTGCGCCGCAGCAGATCTGCTTTACGCCGAGATCGCCGCAGTCAACCTTGCAGACGTGCAGATGCGTGCCCTCCACGGGTTCGCATTCTATAACTTCGCCTACGACAACGCCGGAAATATCCTTGCCGATATCAATCAGTTCTTCCACTTCGAAGCCGCAGTCGAATAATTTTTTCTGCAGTTCCTGTGCGGAAACGTCTATATCTACGTAATCTTTAAGCCAACTTAAAGGTGCTTTCATTAATCTGTCCTCCTTAACCCTTGAACTGCTTTAAGAATCTCACGTCGCCTTCGAACAGCAGTTTCATATTGTTAATGCCGTACTTGAGCATTGCGATTCTCTCAATGCCCATACCGAATGCAAAGCCCGAGTATTCGTCGGGGTCAACGCCGCAGCCTTCCAGAACGTGTCTGTTGACCATACCTGCGCCAAGCACTTCAATCCAGCCCGTGCCCTTGCACAGTCTGCAGCCCTTGCCGCCGCATTCGAAACAGCTTACGTCAACCTCAACCGAAGGTTCGGTGAAGGGGAAATAGGAGGGGCGGAGTCTGGTCTTTACGCCCTCGCCGAACACCTTTCTTGCAAATTCGTCAAGCATACCCTTAAGGTCGCAAAGGGTTATGCCCTTGTCGACAACCAGACCTTCCATCTGCGAGAACATGGGCGAATGGGTCGCGTCGTCGTCGCTTCTGTACACCTTGCCGGGCGAAAGAATTTTAATGGGGGGCTTTTTGTTCTCCATAACTCTTATCTGTCCTGCGGAGGTCTGCGTTCTTAAAAGCAGCTCGTCGGTGACGTAGAAGGTGTCCTGCATATCTCTTGCAGGGTGGTCGGCAGGAGTGTTGAGCGCGGTGAAGTTGTAAAAGTCGTTCTCGATTTCGGGACCTTCGAAAATTTCGAATCCCATACCTGCGAACACCGAAACCAATTCGTCGCGGATGAGAGTGTTGGGGTGGTAAGCTCCGACCTCTGCCTTTTTGCCGGGAATGGTTACGTCGATAGCTTCGGCAACGTACTGTTTTTTAAGCTCTTCGGCTTTAACCGCCTGTTCGATAGCGTCAAACTTATCGTTTGCCCAGTCGCGCAATGCGTTTACGATCTTGCCGACTTCGGGGCGCTGTTCCTTGGGAACGTCGCGCATGCCCTTCATCAGTTCGGAAATTTCGCCCTGCTTGCCCAAGAATTTAAGCTTGAGCTCGGCAAGCGACTTGCTGTTTCTTATGTCGGAAACAGCCTCGTCGATTTTGGCTTTCAGCCTGTCGATTTCTTCCTGTATCATATATTTACCTCTTTTAATAATTTTCAATAAAAAAACCCGTGCCCAAAAGGACACGGGGAGAATTTTACTTTCTCGGTACCACCCGATTTCACGGCATAAGCCGCCTTAATTGCGCCGTTTACGCAGGCGTTACGGAATAAACTACTCTCTTACGGTTTCGCTTATCCGACTCGCGGGTGAATACCGCTCCGTATTTATCGGGAACCTTTCAGCCGTTTTCGGGTTACCCTCTCTGTCATAAATATTTTCGGTGCGTCTGTCCCGGTCTCTGCCGTTGGAATTTTAAGCAAAGCAACAACTTGCTTACTTGTTAATTATACTTATATAAATTTTCAAAGTCAAACGATTTTGCCTTTCAATCTGCTCAAACGGTCCGATATTTTGCTTTAAACGCATCAATCGTAGATGGATTGTCCGTAGCAGTCGGTCGCAACCACGACGGGGAAATCCTTGACCTCCAGCCTGTACACCGCTTCGGACAGAAGGTCGGGGAAGGCTATGCAATCGCTCTTTAAAATGCTCTTGCCGTACAGCGCGCCCGCGCCGCCTATTGCCGAAAAGTATACCGCCGTGTTGCGCACAAGCGCGTCTCTCACCTCATTGCACATTTCGCCCTTGCCTATCATACCGCCCAGACCTAAATCCAAAAGGGAGGGGGCAAAGGAGTCCATTCTTGCAGAGGTGGTGGGGCCGCAGCTTCCGCTTGCCATGCCGGGTTTGGCGGGGCAGGGGCCTGCGTAGTAAATTATAGCGTCCTTCAAATCGAAGGGGAGAGGTTCTCCGCTGTTTATAAGTGCGGTAATTCTCTTGTGCGCGCAGTCGCGTGCGGTTAAAATAACGCCCGATAAAAGCACGCTGTCGCCCGCGTGCAGACCCTTTACGTCCTCTTTTGAAAGGGGAAGATTGAGCTTAATCATCACAGTACCTCCTTGACGCAGCGCACGCAGTGGCACTGAATGTTTACCGCCACGGGCAGACCTGCAATGTGCGTATACGCCCATTCGCAGTTGACGCCCAGAGCGGTAGTCTTGCCGTGGAAGCCCTGACAGCCTATATCCAGCCCGTTAATTCTCTTCAACGCCTCTCTTTCGATCTGAGCGATATCTTCGCGCCCGTTATGCGTTCCGACGTCCCTTGTGAGCGCCTTTTTGGCAAGGAAAGCGCAGGTATCGAAGCTTCCGCCTATGCCCACTCCCACGAAAACGGGAGGACAGGGGCGCGAACCTGCAACCTTAACCGTGTTGACTATTGCGTCTATAATTCCCTCAACGCCCTGCGCAGGCTTGAGCATATAGCTTTTGGACATATTTTCGCTTCCGAAACCCTTGGGTAAAAAGGTAATTTTAATTTTATCTCCGCTCACGATTTCGGTATGTATGGCGGCGGGGGTGTTGTCCGCCGTGTTAACGCGCGTTAGGGGGTCGCAGATAGATTTTCTGAAATACCCGTCCGCATAAGCTCTGCGTACGCCGTCGTTGACAGCCTCCGTAAGACCCTTTCCCGAAAGGTAAACTTCCTGACCGATCTCCAGAATGACGACAGCCATACCCGTGTCCTGACATACGGGCATCTTTTCGCTCTCGGCTACGGCGCAGTTTTCTAAAATGGTCTCCAGCGCGAATTTAGCCGCTCCGTCGTTTTCTGCCGCACACGCGTCATTAAGCGCAACCTTGCACGCGTCGGTGAGCGTCGTTCCGGCTTTCATTGCCATAGAATATATAAGGTTTTCAATTTCCTTGGTATCAACAGTTCTCATAACTAAAATTTTAGTACATTTTTTTTCAAAAGTAAAACATTTAATTTACTTAAATTTCAAAATAATGTATAATAGCGGTATGAATTTACCTCTCGGCAAAAATTTAACCCCGGCAAAGGGCGGCTTAAGCTACAGCCTTACCGTGGGTCTGTATATTGTAATCAATCTTATAATATCCGTAATCGTCACCGCATGCGGCATTACGGGCGACGTGCAGAAGTATCTTTTATATCTCTGCTCGCCGATAGCCATAGCGGCGGCGGTTGCGATAACCTTGAAGGCAGGCGAACTCAAACCTTCGCAGGTCTTTAGTTTTAAGTGCAGTCCCAAATATTATTTAATCGCAATTCTGCTCATATTCGGGCTTATCTTTTCTCTCGGCACGGTAAACGGCTATTTTATCGAGCTTTTAAAGCTCCTCGGCTACACGCCCCGTCAGTCTACGCTCCCTTCGCTTGAAGGCTTCGGGGTGGTGGGTGCGCTCATAGTCGTCGCCGTTCTTCCAGCCGTATTCGAGGAAGCGCTCTTCCGCGGCGTTCTTTTGAAAAATTGCGAGGAGGGCGCTGGCTCGGTCGCCGCGATTTTGCTTTGCGGACTCACCTTTTCGCTCTATCACGGCTCGGTGGAGCAGACGATTTATCAGTTTATCTGCGGCTGTCTGTTCGCCTTTCTTGCCGTGCGCTCGGGCAGTATTCTTCCCAACGTACTCATTCACTTTATCAACAACGCGCTCATCATCGTCTGCTCTGCGTGCGGAGCGCTGGACGAGGCGGGCAATCTCATAATGTCTCAGGCGGCGAATATCGCGCTCACGGCGGCTTCGGCGGTGTCGCTGGTTGCGGCGGTAGTGTGGCTCGTCCTTGACAAAAAGGCGTTAAAACCCAAAAAACAGGGCGGCGTCGTCACGTTCTTAATCTGGGCAAGCTTAGGCATTTTAATTATGGCGATAATCTGGATAACGGGGTTGTTCGGCTTGTGATTAAGGTCAATATCGTCTGCGTAGGAAAGATAAAGGAAGAATTTTACCGCGCCGCCGTGGCGGAATACGCCAAACGGCTCTCCCGCTTCTGCAAGTTCGAAGTGCGCGAGCTTGCAGAGGGAAAAAACTTAGAGGAAGAGGGAGCGGCGATATTAAAGGCGTGCAAGGGCTACGTAATAGCTCTGTGCGTCGAGGGCAAAAAGCTCGACAGCGTGGGGCTTGCAAAGGAGATTAAAACCCAGTGCGACAGGGGCGAAGAGATCACCTTTGTCATCGGCTCATCGTGCGGACTTTCAAACGAGGTCAAGTCGGCGGCAAAGCTCAGGTTGTCCTTTTCGGATATGACCTTCCCGCATCAGCTTATGCGAGTCATTTTATCCGAGCAGATATACCGCGCGTTTATGATCAATTCGGGCTCAGAATACCACAAATAACGCGTAAAATTTTCGCGCTTATTTCACCTTGTTATATGCGACAAAAGTGCGTTCGTTAAGGCATATTCCCTATCCAATCGCATTTTTGAATAAATTTTTGCCTTAACATAAACCAAGGAATTAACAAATATAATATCTGCGTGATATACGAAGAAGTTGAAAAATTTTACAGCTCGTACAGGCGCAGAAAATGCGTGATAGGCTACTCCTTTCAGGGCAGAAAAATCTTTGCCTTCCACGTCGGCGACGACCTCGGCAGGCAGTATATATCCACTTACGCCATACACGGCAGGGAGTGGATCTGCGCAAGGCTTGCCTTAAAGCATATTAAAATTTCGACTAAGGTCGGCGGCTGGATAGTCCCGCTTGTCAATCCCGACGGGGCGATTATTTCGCAGACGTGTAATCCCTTATGGAAAGCCAACGCGCGCGGAGTGGATTTAAACGTAAACTTCGACGCCGACTGGGGCTCGGGCAGACTGAATACGCGCGCCCGCGGCAGCGAGAACTGCATAGGCGACGCGCCATTTTCCGAATGTGAAAGTCTGGCTCTCGCCCGCTTCACCGTGAAAGTAAGACCCTTCGTCACGCTCAGCTTTCACACCAAGGGCGGAGAGATCTATTGGGAGTACGAGGGTGCAGGGGACGAGCTGGGCGCAAAAATTCTTTCCGAAGCTACGGGCTATCAATATAAGAGGATAGTCGGCAGCTGCGGCGGCTACAAGGACTGGTGCATACAAAAGCTGGGAATTCCGTCCTACACGGTCGAGTGCGGAAGCGACGACTTAACGCACCCGATAACCAGATTAAAAGATATACGCGAGTGCAAAGGAGCGCTTAAATACTTTACGGAAAATTATGAAAAACAAATTTATGGTGAGCGCCTTAAAGTGCGCAAAAAAGGCGTTTGAAGAGGGCGAAGTGCCCATCGGCGCGGTAGTGGTTCTGGACGGAAAGGTGATTGCGCGCGGACACAACCGCAGGACGGGCAGACAGATTGCGACCGCTCACGCGGAGGTTGAAGCGATCGAAAAGGCGTGCAAAAAACTTAAGAGCTGGCGCATACCCGAATGTGATTTATACGTAACGCTCGAACCCTGCCCCATGTGCATGGGGGCGGCGCTCAACGCACGCATAAGAAAGATTTACTACGGCGCGCCCGAGGACAAGGGGCGTTCGCTCACTCGCGAAATTGCCGAAGCGAATCTTTTAAATCACAGGATAGAGGTGGAAGGCGGCGTCATGGAAGAGGAGTGCCGGGCGATTTTAACAGATTTTTTCACTCAGATGCGCGTGCGTGAAAAGCAAAAAAAGGAAAATAAGTAACATTTTAATGTTAAATTTGTTTTGTGCAAATTAGCGTTGACTTTATCGGGCGTAAATTATACAATAAGGTTACAACTAAATTGTGCCAAATAAACGAATTTTACCGCGGCGGATAAGCTACGGATAAAATATTCGCTCTATCGCAATCTGCGGCAGCGCGACCAATTACAAAAGTTCAAATCGGAGGCAAAAAAACCTAATGATTAACCACGGCAGCGAAATTAAAATCTTTTCGGGCAGTTCCAACAAACCTTTGGCTGAAGCTATTGCGGCAAAGCTGAACACCACGCTTGGCGAGATAGAAGTAACTCACTTTTCCGACGGCGAAATTTACGTTCGTTACGACGAATCCATCCGCGGTAAGGACGTATTCCTCATTCAGTCCACCTCGGATCCCGTAAACACCAATCTTATGGAACTTCTCATTATGATTGATGCGGCAAAGAGAGCTTCTGCAGGAAGAATCACTGCGGTCATCCCCTATTTCGGCTATGCAAGACAGGACAGAAAGGCGCGCTCGCGCGAGCCTATCACCGCTAAATTGGTTGCAAACCTTTTAACCAGCGCAGGTGCAGACAGAGTTCTCACTATGGATTTGCACTGCCTTCAGATTCAGGGCTTCTTCGATATCCCCTTGGATAATCTTGTCGGCGGTCCCACGCTCTACAATTATTTCAAACCCAAGGTAGACGAAAATTTCGTAGTCGTTTCTCCCGACATCGGTTCGGTAGCGCGCGCAAGAAAAGTAGCTGCGAGAATGGACGCAAAAATGGCAATTATAGATAAGCGCCGTCCCAAGGCTAACGTTATGGAAGTTATGAATATCATCGGCGACGTAGAGGGCAAGAACTGCCTTATGGTCGACGACATGATCGATACCGCAGGCACCATAGTTCAGGGCGCCAAGGCATTGAAGGAAGCGGGCGCTAAAGAGATTTACGCTTGCTGCTCGCACGGCGTTCTTTCAGGACCTGCAATCGAGCGTCTTGCATCTTCGCCCATCACCGAACTTGCAATGCTCGACACGATTAATATCCCTCAGGCAAAAATGCTGCCCATCTTCAAGATGATTTCTACCGCAAGCATCTTCGCAGCGGCAATCGAAAACGTATATATGGACAGACCTATGTCTAAAATTTACGACTAATCGACGTCTTCAGTACTAAAGCCACAGCGCGTCTGTGGCTTTACTTTTGTAGGTTAAAATAAATGAAAATAATAGTAGGACTCGGCAATCCCGAGGAAAAATACTTTAAAACCTTTCACAATATGGGTTATCTTGCCGTAGGCGACCTTGCGGAAATACTCGGCGTAAAGTTCAAAAAGAAGGAGTGCGAGGCGTTGACTGCCGAAGCCAACGTAAACGGCGAAAAGGTGATTTTAGCCCGTCCCGTAACCTATATGAACAACTCCGGCAGGGCGGTAAAACAGCTTCTGGCAAAGTATAAGGCAACGCCCGAAGACCTGGTGGTGATCTACGACGATTACGATATCCCCAAGGGCAAAGTGCGCATCCGTCCTTCGGGCAGCGCAGGCACGCACAACGGTATGCGCTCGGTCATTTCTGAAATCAACTCGGCGGAATTTACCCGTATCCGCATAGGCATACGCGACGAAGAGGTTAAAATTCCCATCATCAACTACGTTCTTGCAAACGTAAAGCCCGAAGATTACGACCTGTTCATCTCCGCCTGCGGCAGAGCGGCGGAGGCGTCTCTGGCAATCTGCAGGGGCGAAAGCGTTGAAAACGTAATGACAAAATATAACGGCTAGGCGATAATAACCGTATCGCCCCCGTACAGACGAATTGACTTTCGTCGCTGATTATTCTGAGCAAAATATAATTCTGAGCTGAAACAAGGGGGAAAATTTGAACAAAAACTTTTTTTCCTGTAAAAACTTAGGCGGAGATTACTCCGCAATATCGCAAGACGTCCGCCGCGGAACTCCCACGGCGGTTTTCGGCGTTTCCGATACTCAGAAATATTTAACCGCTTCGCTCACGCAGGGCAAAATGCTGTATATTGCCGCCGACCCGATTGCCGCTTCTAAGGCGTACTCCGCAATCTCCGTTCTTTCGGGCAAGAGGTGCGCGTACCTTACCTCCAAGGACGAGGTCCTGTTGTACAAGGACGCCGTCTCCAAAGACGCGCTGTTCAAGCGGTTAAAGGCTATTTACGAAATTGAAAGCGGAGCGGATTATATTATATGCGACGTGGAGGCGGCGCTTCAGCTGGTCCCCGAAAAACTCCCCTTTATAACCTTGAAATGCGGTGAAGAGTACGACTTTACAGCTCTCCCTCAAGAGCTTGTAAAAATGGGATATGTGCGCGAATATGCCGCGGAGAACGCAGGTACGTTCGCCGTGCGCGGAGATATTCTGGATATCTATCCCGTGGGCGAGGAAAATCCCGTCCGTATAGATTTTTTCGGCGATTCGGTCGAAAGAATCCGCCCGTACGACGCCGTCAGCGGCGAGCGGCTCGAAGAGGTGAACTGCGTAACCTTAATAGCCGCAACCGACTGTATTTTAACCGAAGAGGACGGGAAGAACGCAGTAAAGATAATGCGCGACAGCCTTAAAAACTGCAAGGATAAAAAGGCATACGACCGTTCGCGCGCAATCGCGGAGGAGATTGAGGTAAAAATTTCAAGCGGCGCACCCTTTGCAGGCGCGGCGTTTCTCATGCCCGTTCTGTCCTCCGCACGCACGGTTTTCGATATTGTTTCTCCCGAAACGCTCGTCGTTCTGGACGAATGTAAACCGATAAACGACAGATTAACCGCGCTCTTGAAGGAGCACAAGGAGCGCTTTGGTGGCTTGAAAGAGGGCGGAGAAGTATTTCAATTCAGTCTCGGTCAGTTTATAACTGCCGAAACGTTTATAGACAAAGTGGGGAAATTCAGAAATATCGCCCTCCAGACCTTCACTTCGTCCACTCAATTTTTCAAACCGCTCAAAACTTACACTCTCCATTCCACGCCGACGCCTTCGTATTTAAGCAGTATTCCCAACCTCATAACCGACGTAAAGAACTGGCTGGCGAACGGCTACAGAGTGCTTATATTTACGGGCAACGCCACCCGCTGCTTAAAGCTTGCCGAGGCGTTCGACGACGCATATATAGGGGTCAATCCCCTTCCCGACAGTCTTTCGGCAATGCACGGGGTGTGCCTTGTCTCCGAAGAGCTTGTTAAGGGCGCGGTATTCCACGAGGCGAAGCTTGCCGTCGTCGGCAGCGGAGATATCTACGTTAAAACCGTGCAGAAGCGCGTCCGTCGCAGGCGCGGCGATATGTTCACCGCCCCCGAAATAGGCGACTACGCCGTTCACGAAAAGCACGGCATCGGCAGAATCACAGGAACCAAAAAGATACAGACCACCGACAGCACCAAGGAATATATCGCCATAGAGTATAAGGGCGGAGACGTTCTGTACGTTCCCGTCGAGCAGATGGACGTGTTGTCCAAATATATGGGCGGCGGCGACCCTGCATTATCGAAGATCGGCGGAGCCGAGTTCGAAAGGGTTAAAGAGCGCGTGCGCGCTTCGATAAAGAAGCTTGCGTTCGACTTGAAGGAGCTCTATGCCGAGCGCTCGCAAAAGCGCGGATACTGTTTCCCCGAAAACGCCGCTATGATGGAGGAGTTCGAGGACGCGTTTACCTATCAGGAGACGCCCGATCAGCTTGCCAGCATAGAGGAAATAAAGCGGGACATGTGTTCGGAAAAGGTCATGGACAGACTTTTGTGCGGCGACGTCGGCTACGGCAAGACCGAAGTCGCGCTGCGCGCAATCTATCTGTGCGTGCTGGGCGGAAAGCAGGCGGCGTTTATGTGCCCCAGCACGATTCTCTCCGAACAGCACTACCGCACGGCTTGCGAAAGGTTTGAAGAATTCGGTCTGCGCATAGAAAAGCTCAACCGCTTTAAGACTCCCGCCGAACAGGAAAAGGTATTAAAGGCGCTTGCCGCAGGCGATATCGACCTGGTAATCGGCACTCACCGCTTACTTTCTGACGACGTAAAATTTTACGACTTAGGGCTGCTCGTTCTCGACGAAGAACAGCGCTTCGGCGTTGAGCACAAGGAAAAAATCAAGCACGTCAAAAACGACGTGGACTGCCTTACCATGACCGCAACGCCCATTCCTCGTACCCTGCATATGTCGCTTGCGGGGATAAGGGATATTTCCACTATCAACACGCCGCCGCAGAAGCGACTGCCCGTTCAGACCTACGTGGTGGAGGAGACGGAAACTCTCATCAGAGACGCGGTTATAAGGGAAATTTCCCGCGGCGGTCAGGTGTTTATACTCTACAACAGGGTGGAGACCATTTCCGCGTTCGCAGGAAAAATCTGCGAAATTGTGCCCGAAGCCAACATCACCTACGCCCACGGCAGAATGGATAAAAACACGCTCGAAGGCAACGTCTTTGCCTTTTACAGGGGCGAAAAGAACGTTCTTGTCACCACTACGATCATCGAAAACGGCATAGACCTACCCAACGCGAACACGATAATTGTCATAGATTCCGACAGGCTCGGCATCTCGCAGCTGTATCAGTTGCGGGGCAGAGTGGGCAGAGGCAGCCGACTTGCCCAGGCATACTTCACCTTCAAGCCCGAAAAGGTTATGACCAGCGACGCCACCGAGAGACTGAAAGCCATAATGCAGTTTACCGAGCTCGGTTCGGGCTATAAAATAGCCATGCGCGATCTGGAGATCCGCGGAGCGGGCAACGTGCTCGGCGCGGAACAGCACGGGCATATGGATAAGGTCGGCTACGAGCTGTACTCCAAGCTGTTGAAGGAAGAGCTCACGGGCGAGAATCAGTTCTCGGCAGAGCTTGACGTAAAGGCAACCGCGTACATTCCCGAAGCGTACATCGAAAGCAGCGCAGGAAGGCTTGACGCGTACAAGCAGATTGCCGAAATACGTTCGGTCTCCGACTACAAGCGCGTGTGTACGTCCATAGAAGAAAACTTCGGAACCATGCCCGACGAGGTTTTAAACCTTCTCATTATCGCGGTGTTAAAGACCTACGCCGCAAAATTCAACGTAAAAAAGATATCCGTGGACGGGCAGGAGGGCTGTCTGGAGCTTCCCTCTGTAAATTCCCTGCGCGACGAAAGACTGTGCGCGGCGCTCGATAAGTACAGGGGAAGGACCAAACTTTCGATGGCGAAAGCTCCGTCCGTCGTGTTTGCACCCTGCTCGACGCCCGCCAAGACGATGCTCGAAATGACCAGATTTTTAAAATTTGCAGCAAGTTTCACGCAAAATCAATGAAAATTGTTTGCTATAATATTTTAAATATTATATAATTGTTAACGATAGTCTTAAAATTGCCGATAAAGGCAAGAATCGGAGAAAACTTTAAATGAAAAGCAAAAAACTTATCTGCGCGGCGGTAGCGGCTACAATCGCGCTTTCCGCAACCTTATCCGGTTGCACGCTCATCTCCACACTCAACGAAGAGGATATGAAGCAGGTTATCGCCACGGTCAATATTTCCAAGAGTGAAAATCTCGAATCTGAAGGTCTTGCGTCAGTTGCAAGCGCCGTAGGCACAACAGAAATAAACAAGAGAGATCTGATCGCCGCATATCTCAACGTAGGCTATTCTTACGTTCAGAACGGCTCGTCGTATTCCGACGTGTTTACTTCCTTAGTCAGCTCGCTCACCAGCAACGCTATCGTTACCCAGTATGCAACGCTCTATCTTCTGAGCTTGCCTGAATACAGCTCTGCTCTCAGCGTGTTCAACGACGAAAGCAAGACCGAAGTCGAAAAGTACGAAGCGCTGCTCACCCTCGTTGACCAGAACACGGGCAGCAACTCGGTACTTCTCGCTCAGTACGGATTCCTTTCGGGAATCAACTCCTCTCTCGACTCTATCGAGGAAGGCATTATCGAAGGCGAGGATAAGACCACCGGTTCCGAGTCCCGTTCAACCCCCACAGGCGTCGATACCGAAGTGGAGGACTACCTGCCCCTGACCGAGGACGGAAAGCTTGATTACGGCGTGTATACGGGTTACGGCGACTACCTTCTCGACAACACGGGCGCATATAAGGACGACGCTCTCGAAGGTACCACCAAGAGCACCAGACGCAAGGCGTATTCGAAGTTTATTTCCACTCTTAAAAACAACTATCTCATTTCAAGCGAAGACGATACGACCGACGTATTGAGCATCTCCTATATGCAGGACGAATATCTTTCGCGCTTACAGCAGGAGGTAATCAACGAATATTACGACGTATTCTCCGCTCAGCAGGAAGAGATGATCAAGCAGCAGGACGAAAACGGCGTGTATACCTTCCTCAAGAACAAGTACGAAGATATGCGCGATAACCAGCAGATATCCAATTCCACCGTTTCCTCGTTCGAATCGGCAATGGGCAGCGCTTCCGATACGTCCTTCGTGCTTTACGCTCCCGCAACCGACGGAACCGAGGGCGGCACGTACGGATACGTTTACAACATTCTGTTGCCCTTCAACGCGGCTCAGAGCGTTGAAATTTCAAGCGGCACGACTACTGCCGAATACTATTTCAAGAGAAAGGGTATCCTGTCCGAAATAACCACAACCGATCAGCGTTCGGCATGGTTCAACGGCTCGACCGACTATTCTTTCAACGCAAGCGAGACCTCGATTAACTATTACGGCAAAGACAGCGGAAGAGATTATCTCTTCTTTGAAAATAACATTACCGCCAATACAAGATACGAAGAGCTTGATAAATATATAGGTATGTATTCCTATAACGGAACTGTTTCCGAAAACAAGGACGGAAGCTACAGCCTCGTTCCCAACAAGCTCGATATCGACGGTATGCTCGACGAATTCGTTGCGTACGTCAACTTCGTTCTCGGCGATACTTCCGCAAGCTGGAGCTACAATGCAAGCTACAACGTAGAGTCCGCAGACGACTATTACAAGGACGAATCCAAGAAGGAAATCGACTATTCGCGTTTCGTATACGCTACAGGTAAGGTTGAAAATCTCGTTTCCGAAACCGACAGAGTAAACTCGTCCAAGCTCGACGCGCTCAATAAGCAGACCAGACAGTACAAGGCAATGGCAGCCGTAAACGAGCTTCAGTACGCATACACGACCGATACGGGCGTTCTCTCGCAGTATATCGGCTATTCGGTTTCCGCATACAGCACCAATTATATAAAGGAATTCGAATACGCAGCTAAAGAGGCTGTAAAAGAGGGCGTAGGCAGCTTTACAGTCTGCGCAGGCGACTACGGCTGGCACCTTATCTACGTTACCGACACCTTCTCGACCGCAGGCGGCGAAGTTTACGCAAACGCGGTATGGACTGCCGAGTACGTTGAACAGGACGGCACGTTTGAAAATCTCTTCTACACCTGGCTCAAGGATTCCGTGCTCGCCAACGTAACTTCCGACAAGCGCTCGTTCATAATCGAACGTTTCGGCGGCGACACAATGGTTACTCTCTACGAAAAGACCTATCAGGATTTGCTCGATCTCGACGAATAATTTCAGGTTAGCCGTTTAAAGTTAAATTACCCGATTATAAGGAGCATTTATGGAAATCTGGCAGGCGATAGTGCTTGGGCTTACGCAGGGCTTAACCGAATTTTTGCCCGTATCCTCAAGCGGACACCTCGTATTTTTACAGAGAATACTCAACGTAAATATCGGCGATGCGGAGATGTTTTTCAATATTCTTCTGCACGTCGGCACGCTGATAGCCGTGTGCGTGGTATTCTGGAAGGATATAGTAAATCTCTTCAAAAAACCCTTTAAAACTCTGTTATATCTCGTAATTGCAACAATTCCTGCCGGTGTTGCAGGGCTGTTCCTCGACGATATTATCGACGAAAAGATTATGGGAAGCTCGCTCATAGGCGTAATTCTTGCCATTCTGTTCACGATTACGGCAACCGTACTTTTCGTAACAGAAATATATGCAAAGAAAATAAGCAAAAAGCAGGAGAGCGAGTTGGCTGAAAATCCCGTCGCGGCTGAAGAATTTTCCAAGCGCGCAGAGATGACTTCAATCAACATAAAGACCTCTTTGTCCATGGGCTTTGCTCAGGTGGTGGCGCTCCTTCCCGGCATCTCGCGCAGCGGTTCTACAATCTGCGCAGGTACTTTTGCGGGCGGCTCGCGCGAGGACGTGGCTCACTTCTCGTTCCTCATGAGCATACCCGTAATTTTAGGCAGTTTCGTCGTGTCTCTCTTCAAGGGCATAAGGGACGGCAGTCTCAGCCAGTCCTTCCAGGCGGCAGGATCCAACGTCGGCTGGTGCATGGCAATCGGACTTATCGTCTCTGCAATCGCCGGACTTTTTGCAATCAAGGTTATGCTTGCGGCAATCAAAAAGGCAAACTACAAGTGGTTCAGCCTGTATCTGGTTCTGCTTGCAATCGCTTGCATAGTCCTTCAATGCCTGGGAATGTTTGCTTAACTTTAATAAATTAATTTTGCATAACTCAAATTAATTAACGACGTTTAAAGGCGCGGATTGTTCCGCGCCTTGTTTTTTTGCAACTTTAAAATATTTTATATTATATAATAGGGTATGTAAATTTCAATGCATTTTATAATTATGCAAAAATTATTCAAAAAATTTTATAAAAAGGTATTGACAAATTAATATTTGTATATTATAATAGCTGCAAATTAAAAATTAAACCGTTGAAGAAGAGTAAGTAGGTTAAAGAGGTTATCTCACAGAGAGCTGCAGACGGTGCGATTGCGGCAGACAAACGTTTAGCTGAATGGACTTCCGAGGGCGAACGAAAGCGCTTTTTGCGTGAGTAGCAATCGACGGGTTTCGCACCCGTAAAAATGCGTAGCGTATGTTAGTACGTAAAATAAAAGAGGACTTATCACAAAGTCAATTTGGGTGGCACCGCGGTACAGTTTATCGTCCCGAAGAACGTATATTACGTTCTTCGGGTTTTTTTATACTCAGAACTAATTAAAAAATAATCCGTCGCTTAACAGTCGGACAGTGAAATATAATATAAGGAGATTAGAAAAAAATGAAAGACAAAATTCCCTACAAAATCTATCTTGAAGAGAGCGAACTTCCTAAGCAGTGGCTCAATCTGCGAGCTTTTATGGATAAAAAGCCTGCTCCCCTTATAAATCCCCAGACCTTAAAGCCTATGACCGCGCAGGAGCTTTCTGCAGTTTTCTGTGATGAGCTTGTCGCGCAGGAGCTTGACGATACCACGCCTTACATAGACATTCCCGAAGAGATTGTCAGCTTTTACAAAATGTACCGTCCCTCGCCGTTGGTAAGAGCTTACTGCCTTGAAAAGGCGCTGGGTACGCCCGCTAAAATTTACTATAAATTCGAGGGCAACAACACCTCGGGTTCGCACAAACTCAACTCTGCGATAGCGCAAGCATACTACGCAAAGAAGCAGGGGCTCAAGGGCGTCACTACCGAAACGGGCGCAGGGCAGTGGGGTACGGCGCTCTCCATGGCTTGCTCGTACTTCGGGCTTGATTGCAAGGTTTATATGGTCAAGGTCTCCTATCAGCAGAAGCCCTTCCGCAGAGAGGTTATGCGCACCTACGGCGCAAGCGTAACTCCTTCGCCCTCGAACACCACCAACGTCGGCAGAAAAATTCTTGAAGAATTCCCCGACACCACGGGTTCGCTCGGCTGCGCCATATCAGAAGCGGTCGAAGCGGCTGTCTCCACACCCGGTTACCGCTACGTTCTGGGCAGCGTATTAAACCAGGTTCTCCTGCATCAGTCGGTAATCGGACTTGAGTCCAAAGCCGCGTTGGATAAATACGGCGTCAAGCCTGATATAATTATAGGCTGCGCAGGCGGCGGTTCCAACCTCGGCGGACTTGTAGCGCCGTTTATGGCAGAGAAGCTGCAGGGCAAAGCCGACTACAGATTCATCGCCGTAGAGCCTGCGTCCTGTCCCTCGCTTACGCGCGGCAAGTATGCCTACGACTTCTGCGACACCGGCAAGGTTTGTCCGCTTGCCAAGATGTACACGCTCGGCTCGGGCTTCATACCGTCGGCAAACCACGCAGGCGGCTTGCGCTACCACGGCATGACGCCCACGCTCTCCGAACTGTACGAGCAGGGCTTAATGGAGGCGACCTCGGTCGAACAGACTTCGGTTTTCCGTGCGGCAGAACAGTTCGCAAGAGTGGAAGGCATTTTACCCGCTCCCGAATCCTCTCACGCAATACGCGTCGCGATAGACGAGGCGCTCAAGTGTAAGGAGACGGGCGAGGAAAAGACCATTCTCTTCGGTCTCACCGGTACCGGCTATTTCGATATGGTCGCATACGAAAAATTCCACGACGGCGAGATGAGCGATTATATCCCCACCGACGAAGAATTGGCAAAATCACTTTCGCAACTCCCTGAAATAGATTTATAAATTAAAGTAAAGGGGCGCAACGGTAAAGTTGCGCCCCTTTACTTTGTGCATAATTTGCGGTTGGATAGGCAATATGTCTCAACGAACATAAATTTCTGTAGTGGAGCGGTAGGGCGGGCAATATGGCTCAACGAACGGTAAATTCAGCAGCGGAAGGGCTGGCAGTATGGGTCAAAGAACAAGCATTTCAGCAGATAAAACAAAGTAAAAGCGGCGGACAACCTTGCGTTGTTCGCCACTCTGTAAACGCCCGTAATTTCGGACGTTTTTGATGAAAAAATATCGCGCAACCCCTTTTGCCAACGTGAGCCGAAGCGTAAACCGTATAGGTGGCTACTACAAAGCAACCCTATGGCACACCGACTAAGCTGTTTAGTGCTGCTATATCCCTATCCTGACACGGTTCGCAGCGGTCGGTTGCATAAGACCTTGTTATCAACACTCCTTGTACGGCGCGGCCTTCCACTTACGGAGTCGGGAGGGGCGGTCGACCCTGCTATAGCGGATTGCAGGTTCAGAGCACCGCTAACTCTCCGTCCAGCGCGACGCAAATATTATATCAAATCGAAATTTAAATTGCAAGTAAATTTTGCGCACATTGCAAATAACTTGACTTTTGTCCGTCCATAATTTAAAATGTCTAGCAAACAAGGGCTGGTTCAGCCCGAAAACAAGGAGAAATTTATGGCGGAAAATTGTACGCACGACTGTTCCTCCTGCGGCGAAAGCTGTTCTTCGCGCAGTAAGGAAAGTCTGATAAAAAAGCCCCACGCAATGAGCGATATCAAAAGAGTAATCGCAGTTGTATCGGGCAAGGGCGGCGTAGGTAAGTCGATGACTTCTGCAATGCTTGCGGCGGCGTCTCAGGATAAGGGCTACGTCACTGCGGTTATGGACGCAGATATAACCGGACCTTCCATTCCCAAGATGTTCGGCGTTCATTCGAGAGCAATGGGCAGCGAGGCGGGTATTCTTCCCGTAGTGTCCGAAGGCGGAGTTCAGATGATGTCTATGAACGTGCTTTTAGAAAACGAGGACGAACCCGTTGTATGGCGCGGCTCGCTCATTTCTGGAACCGTTCTTCAATTCTGGACGGACGTAATCTGGCAGGGCGTAGACTATATGTTTATCGATATGCCCCCCGGAACGGGCGACGTTCCCTTGACCATCTTCCAGAGTGTTCCCCTCGACGGTATTATAATCGTCACGACGCCTCAGGATCTGGTGGGAATGATAGTTAAAAAGGCTGTGAATATGGCGGCTATGATGAACGTACCTATTCTGGGCATCGTAGAAAATATGAGCTATATTTCCTGTCCCGACTGCGGCAGAAAAATTTCGGTATTCGGCGAAAGCAAGGTGGACGCAATCGCGTTTGAACACGGCATCGACAACGTTGCAAAAGTTCCCGTAGATGCAGCCTTGACGGTTGCCGCTGACCAGGGCAAGATCGAAGAGCTCAAAAACAACTATCTTGCAGACTTCTTCGATAAAATCGACGCTAAGCTCAATTCCAAATAAATAAACGCGGATAAAATAATTAATTCAGCGCACGAAGCTGTATTTAATAATTTAATTCAGCGGATAAAGCCGTATTAAAATAATAAATTAAGCGCACGATGCCGCAGACCAAAAGTTTGGTCTGCGGCATATTTTTTTAATTTATTTACCTTTTGATTTATATAAACCGACTTGTCTACATTATTTATAAAATAATTTGTATACATATTTACAAACTAATCAACTCGCGCGGCTGATTGGAAAAAGTTTGACAATTTGTCAAGCGGTTGATTTTCATATAAAATCATTCGTGTTTTTCAGGCAGAAATTTCCAATATCTTACGGGCATATAGCCCTTCATCTGTTTTTCGTGCGGGCGTTCGGCAATGTTCACCGATTTGTAGTACAGCTTCCAAAGATTTTCAAAGGTCTTTTCGTATTCCGAAAGATACACGTCCGCGCCGTCGGCGTTGAACATAACGAGGTTAATTCCGTCGTACATTGCCGCAATCTTGCGCTTTATATCGTGAATGACAAACTGCTGATTTTTAAATCTTTCGGCAAAGTGCGGAGCCAGCAGGTCGGTAATATCGTTGTCTGGGGAGTAGGGGGCGTAAAGCACGCCTCTGTCGTTCTCCATAAATCTCAGGAACCCCTTCATTCGGTGGATTTCTCCGGTGACCTTGCTCCTTAAATCCAGAGCCTCCAAAACTGCGGGAATGTGGCTCATCGTCCGCACGGGCTGTTTAAGTTTTACAATCAGTTTTACGTATTCAAACGCCGTCTGCTCTTTCACACATTCACAGCTTCTCAGAATCAGCGAAATATCGTCTGCGGCGAGGGGGTCGTATTCGTTCAGCCTGTTCTTCACGCGCTCGGCTTTGTTTGCGTCGGTGCTTACTTCAATAAGCTTGTCGCCAAACCCGAGCTGTAAATTCTTTTCGCTTGTAATAATACATTCGCGCTCCCTGTAAGCGTCGAAAACCGCGGTGTAAAAGCAGCTTTCGCTTGAGTCAACCAAAAAAAATTTCATAATTCACCCGTGAGAGCGGCAAGCGAATTTTCGGGAGAGGAGAACAGGCTCAACTGTTCGCAGCCGTCGCGCCTGTCGCACAGCATAAGCGAAGCCCTGACGGCGTTCTGGCTTTCCGCACCGTAAAATTTGCCGTTGCAGGTAATAAAGTGCTTTGCCCTCTTCAGTATTATGCGCATTTTTTTAAGATTATCAAAGTCCAGTTTTGCGTGCCTTCTCGCCTGAGTGATGCGGTAAGCGCCCCTTGCGCCAATGCCGGGCACTCTTAAAAGCATTTCAAGCGGCGCGGTGTTCACTTCCACGGGGAAAAGTTGCATGTTCCTCAGCGCCCAGGCGCACTTAGGGTCGAAGTCGGGCGAAAGATTTTCGTCATCGTCGCACAGCTCGTGCACGTCGAATCCGTAAAACCTTATCAGCCAGTCCGCCTGATACAGCCTGTGTTCGCGCAAGAGTCCCGCAGCCTTGTCGGGCAGTTTCGTGCTCTTCACTACGGGCACGTAGGAGGAGTAGTAGACGCGCTTTAAGCCTACGTTTCTGTATAGCGCCTCGGTAAGACGCAGAATCTGCCCGTCGTTTTCGGGCGAGGCGCCTATAATCATCTGCGTGGTCTGCCCTGCGGGAATTACGCGGTTGCTTTTGTTTACCTTGTTTTCCTTGTCGTAGAGCATAGCCGTATGCAGCTTCTTCATCGGCAGAATAAGACTGTCCCGCGTCTTTTGCGGCGCAAGCAGCTTTAAAGACTTTTCGGACGGAAGCTCTATGTTATAGCTCATTCTGTCCACGTATTTAGCCGCGCGCATAATCAGACTTTCGTCTGCGTGCGGTATGCCCTTGAGGTGAATATATCCGTTAAAGTTATATACCTTTCTCAGTTTTATAACCGTATCGGTGAGCAGCTCCATGGTTTTGTTGGGGCTGTCGAATACGGCAGAGGAGAGGAACAGACCCTCTATATAGTTTCGTTTATAAAAGTTAATAGTGAGCTCGCAGATCTCGTCGGGCGTAACCCTCGCCCTTCTCACGTCCGCGTCAGCCCTGTTGGGGCAGTATTCGCAGTTGTAAAGACACTCGTTGCTCATCAGGATTTTCAACAGGGAAATACATCTTCCGTCAGGGGTAAAGGAGTGGCATATTCCCCCGACGGAAGCATTTCCGAGTCCTCCGTTCCTGTTCCCCCGATGAGAACCGGACGAAGAGCAGGATACGTCATATTTTGCACTTTCGGTAAGAATTTCAAGTCTTTCCGCGTCCAACATAACAGTACCTCGCAATGACCGCATTTACGACGATTAACCCGATTTTGCCGTAAATAAACAATCGTTTATATTGCTATTATAGCTCTGCTTTAAGGTCTTGTCAAGGCATTTTTAAAAGTTTTTTAAAAATTTTTGAGCTTTTTTGTCAAATCGACGGGGATAAAGGCAATAAATTTTTTAAACTTTCACAAATATTTCATAATAAACCTATTTACCTTTACACATTTTAGTTTATAATTAATGTATAATCACACCACGGAGTAAAACCTATGAAAGTTCTGATAGTTGATGATGAAGATATGATAAGAAACGTCCTTAAGGAGTACGTTGAGTTCGAAGGCAATCAGGCGTTCGAAGCCGCCGACGGCATGCAGGCGGTCAGAATGTGCCGCGACGAGGACTTCGACGTTATTTTAATGGACGTTATGATGCCCAAGCTCGACGGGTTTTCGGCTGTTAAGGAAATTAAAAAATTCAAGGATATTCCCGTCATTATGCTCTCAGCAAGAGGTGAGGAATACGACAAGCTTTTCGGCTTCGAAATAGGGGTGGACGACTACGTCACCAAGCCCTTCTCGCCCAAGGAAGTTATGGCGCGTATCAACGCTGTAACCAAGCGCCGCGGCGGTCAGAGCGAAAACGCCGACGTGGTTACGTTTGAAGGACTTACCGTCGATATGGTTGGTCGCAACGTGTACGTCGACGGCGAAAAGGCTGAACTTACGCCCAAGGAATACGAGATTTTATTCTATTTCATAAAGAATAAGGGCATCGCGCTCACTCGTGAAAAGCTGTTATACGACGTCTGGGGCTTCGATTTCTACGGCGACGACCGCACCGTGGATACGCACATTAAAATGCTCCGCGCCAATTTAAAGCAATACAGAAAATTTATAGTCACTCTAAGAGGTCTGGGTTACAAGTTTGAAGTCTGATTCGCGCGCTAAAACCGCAAACTCTAAGCCGCGCATAAAGAGAATTAAGAGCATGAACATACTGCTCTGGCAGTATTTCACCGTGTTCACCGTACTGATAATAGCCGTAGTAGCAATAGTCTGCTACGGCGTTTTGGGCAGCGCGTATACTTCTCAGGCTAAGACCAGGATAGAGTCGATAGGCGTGGATTTGTCGCGCATAATAGACGAGCGTCCGACAAGCCCTGCATACGTTGAAGAGCGTATGCGCCATTACGCGCTTTCCGACGGCGTCGACGTGTTCCTCGTCAGTCCCACGGGTGAAACGGTCTTGCCGACCAACGCCACCGTTCCCGAAGATTGGGAGACGTTAGTTGAAGATATGTCCTCGCGAATGAGCGGTTGGGAGAGGGGCAAGGCAGTAGTATATTCGTTGGATAAATCTCTCAATTACGCGGCGTGCGTAACTTTCAACAACCTGCCGCACGTCCTGTTGGTGCGCTATCCGCTCTCAATAATTTTGCAGACCGTGCACAACATGCAGGCGTTCATTATAGGTATAGCCGCAGGCGCTATAGTGATTGTATTTTTCCTTTCTTATATAGTCGCGCAAAAGCTTTCGCGCCCTATAAAGAACATTTCCACCACGGCAAAGCGGATGGCAAGCGGCGATTACAGCGTTCAGTTCGCCTCGGCGGAGTATCAGGAGATAGCTCAGCTTTCGGATACTTTGAACTACGTCCGCACGGAAATAAAGAAGAGCGACGATTTCCAGAAGGAGCTTATGGCGAACGTTTCGCACGATTTGAGAACGCCGCTCACGATGATCAAGGCTTACGCCTCGATGATTATGGAAATTTCGGGCGACGACCCCGAAAAGCGCAATAAGCATCTTCAGGTAATAATAGACGAGTCCGACCGACTTACCGGTCTTGTAAACGATATTTTAAACGTTTCCAAGGTGAGCGCAGGTCTGAACGAGTTAAATAAAAAGGTGTTCAATCTCACCGAATTTTTATACGGCATACTCAACAGGTTCGACTATCTGCAGGAGACTCAGGGCTATAAAATTTACGTGGACATAGACCCCAACCTCTATACGCTTGCAGACGAGGAAAAGATAGGTCAGGTAATTTACAATCTGCTCTCCAACTCCGTAAACTATACTGGCGAGGATAAGACGGTCTACGTCAGTTTGAAGGACTGCCCCGAAGAGAGCCGAATTAAGTTCTCCGTCCGCGATACGGGCAAGGGAATTAACGACGAGGAAATGCAGCATATCTGGGACAGATACTACCGTTCAAAGGACGCCCACGCGCGCCCCGTAAAGGGTACGGGTCTGGGACTTAATATAGTCAAGATAATTCTGCAGGCTCACGCATTCGACTTCGGCGTACACTCCACGCCGGGCGAAGGCTCCACGTTCTTCGTGGATTTCCCCTCGGTACCGTCCGAACCGATTGAAAATTATCCCGAACCGAACGATTGAGCTAAAACGAATAACCGAAAATAAATAACAGACCGCCGTCCGCGTTGCAAGCTTGCAACGCGGACGGCTATTTTTTTCTTGCCTGATTTTCAATGCGGTGGTATAATGTAAATATGATCAACCAATTTTCGCGCACAGCCCTTCTTTTGGGAGACAGCGCGCTTGAAAAACTTAAAAACTCACACGTGGCGGTGTTCGGCGTGGGCGGCGTAGGCGGATATGCCGCAGAAGCTCTTGCCCGCAGCGGCGTGGGCTCGCTCGATCTCATCGATAACGACGTAGTCGCCGAAAGCAATATCAACCGCCAGATAATAGCCCTTCATTCCACCGTAGGCAGATTGAAGGCGGAGGTAATGGCGGAGCGCGCAAGGGACATTAACCCGCAGATCAGGGTCAACGCAATAAACAGGTTCTATTCCCCGGAAACCGCTAACCTGTTCGACTTCTCCGCGTACGACTACGTAATAGACGCAATCGACACGGTATCGGGCAAAATTTCGCTGGTAGTGCAGGCGAAGGCTGCGGGCGTGCCCATAATTTCCTCTATGGGCGCAGGCAACAAGCTCCACCCAGAACTGTTCGAGGTAGCCGATATCTATTCTACCTCGGTCTGCCCGTTGGCGCGCGTAATGCGCACGAATCTCAAAAAACTCGGCGTAAAGAGCCTTAAGGTGGTCTACTCGCGCGAACAGCCGATAACCCCCGATATATCCGCCGCGGAAACCAAGCCCGGCGGCAGACCCGCGCCTGCAAGCTGTGCGTTCGTGCCGTCGGTTGCAGGACTTATAATAGCGGGAGAGGTAGTAAAGGATTTAGTCGGCATAAAGTAAAATTTTCATGCTATAATCCGACGGCTTGTAATGATATGGCTGACTTTTTCGCTCGGAGCGGCTAATGACGGACATAATCCCTTCCGACGTTTGTTCAGACTTTTATAATTCAGCGACCCTGCGGGCGGTCGCTCTTATTTTTCCGGGTATTTTTGCAGATAATTTTATTGACAAAGAAATTTATTCGGCGTATAATAAATAAAACTTTTGTTTGTTTATAATTATGGAATTTAAATTACGTTCAAAATTCAATCCGACGGGCGACCAGCCTCAGGCGATAGAACAGCTCACCGAGGGCGTGCTGGACGGTATCCGCACGCAGGTTCTGGTGGGCGTTACGGGTTCGGGCAAGACCTTCACTATGGCAAACGTCATAAAAAACGTCAACCGTCCCACGCTGGTAATTGCACACAACAAGACGCTCGCCGCCCAGCTCTGCAACGAATTCAAGGAATTTTTCCCCGAAAACAGGGTGGAGTACTTTGTTTCGTACTACGACTATTATCAGCCCGAAAGCTATATCCCCTCGACGGACACCTATATCGAAAAGGATATGAGCTTAAACGACGAGATAGACAAGCTCCGCAACTCCGCCACGAGTTCTTTAGGCGAGAGGGAGGACGTAATCGTAGTGGCTTCGGTTTCGTGCATATACGGCTTGGGCGCTCCCGAGGAATATTTCCGCCTTGCAATATCGCTCCGTCCGGGAATGGAGATGGAGCGCGACGCGCTCATGCGCAGGCTGGTAGAAATTCAGTATCAGCGCAGAGACATAGATTTTCAGCGTTCGTCCTTCCGCGTCCGCGGCGACACGGTGGAGATTTTCCCTGCGTCTAATTCCGAAATCGCCGTCCGCGTTGAATTTTTCGGCGACGAAATTGACAGGATATGTGAAGAGGACGCCTTAACGGGCAATATCCTGTCCGAACTCAAGCACGTTTTAATCTTCCCCGCAAGCCAGTACGCCGTCGGAAGCGACAAGATGCAGGCGGCGCTCACTATGATAGAGTGCGACATGCGCGACGAGGTAAAGGCGTTCCGCGACGAGGGCAAGCTTTTAGAAGCTCAGCGCCTTGAACAGCGCACTACCTACGATCTGGAGATGATGCGTGAGATAGGCTACTGCTCGGGCGTGGAAAATTACTCCAGATATTTCGACGGCAGAAGCCCGGGCGAGCCGTCGTTCACCCTCTTGGATTACTTCCCCGCAGGCAAATTTCTTGTCTTTATCGACGAGAGCCATATGACTATTCCGCAGATACGCGCAATGTATCACGGCGACCGTTCGCGCAAGGACAATCTGGTAAACTACGGCTTCCGCCTTAAATCCGCCTACGACAACCGCCCCTTGACCTTCGAAGAGTTCGACGCGCGCGTGCCTCAGCTCATCTGCGTTTCGGCGACTCCCGCCCCGTACGAAATGGAGCAGGCAGGTCAGATTGTGGAACAGCTCATCCGTCCTACGGGACTGCTGGACCCCGAAGTTACAATACGCCCCACCAAGGGTCAGATAGACGACTTGTTGGGTGAAATAAAGGGGGTAGTAGCTCAGGGCGGCAGAGTGCTTGTAACCACTATGACCAAAAAGATGGCTGAAAGCCTTACCGACTATTTAAAGGAGCACGGGCTGAAGGTCAGGTATATGCACTCCGACATAGACGCTCTGGAGCGCGTGGATATCTTGAACGGCTTAAGATCGGGCGAGTTCGATATTCTCTGCGGAATCAACCTTTTAAGGGAGGGGCTCGACCTGCCCGAAGTAAAGCTTGTCGCCATACTGGATGCGGACAAGGAGGGCTTTTTGCGCAGTGAAACCTCGCTCGTGCAGACCATAGGCCGCGCCGCCCGAAACGCCGAAGGCAGGGTTATAATGTACGCGGACCAGATGACGGGCAGTATGAAGCGCGCCATCGACGAAACCAACCGCCGTCGCGCCATACAGGACGCATACAATAAAGAACACGGAATTATTCCCAAAACCATAATAAAGGAAGCTAAGATAAATCTCGGAATAACCTCCAAAAAGAGCGCGGGAGAGGATATAAAGGTAAGCGACATTCCCGCCGAAATCGAAAAGTTAAAGGCGCTTATGAAGGTAGCTTCGGCGCAGCTCGACTTTGAAAAGGCTATAGAGATACGCGATACAATCTCTCAACTCAGAAAAAAATTAATGCAGGCTAAAAAGCAATGAAAGAAGAAATATTCGTCAAGGGCGCTAAGGAAAACAATTTAAAGAATATCGACGTGCATATCCCCCGCAACACATTGACCGTGTTTACGGGTCTTTCGGGTTCGGGTAAGTCCACGCTTGCATTCGATACCATATTTGCCGAAGGTCAGAGGCGGTATATCGAAAGCCTTTCGTCCTACGCGCGCCAGTTCTTAGGTCAGATGGAGAAGCCCGACGTAGAGCTTATCGACGGTCTTTCCCCTGCAATATCCATAGATCAGAAGACCACTTCGCACAATCCCCGTTCAACCGTGGGTACGGTAACGGAAATTTACGACTATTTCCGTCTGTTGTTCGCGCGCGTGGGCGTTCCTCATTGCCCCGTATGCGGCAGGGAAATACGCAAGCAGTCGGTGGACGAAATCGCCGACCGCGTGATGCTTATGCCTGCGGGCAGTAAGATTATGATAGAAGCCCCCGTCGTCCGCGGCAAAAAGGGCGAGTTCGTAAAGGAGCTTGCTTCGTATAAAAAGAGCGGCTACGGCAGGGTCAAGATAGACGGAATCGTGTACGATTTGCAGGAAGAAATTCGTCTTGAAAAGAATATCCGCCACAATATTTCGGTAATTATCGACAGGTTGATCGTCAAAGACGGCATTTTAAAGCGCCTTACCGACAGCTTGGAGAACGCGTTAAACCTTGCAAACGGACTGGTCATAATAGATTGTGATGGCAACGAGGAACTGTACTCTTCCAACTACGCCTGCCCCGACTGCGGCGTGTCCATCGAAGAGATAGAGCCCCGTCTGTTCTCGTTCAATACCCCTTGGGGCGCCTGTCCCGAGTGTTCGGGTCTGGGCTTCAAACAGACCATCGACCCCGACCTTATCTGTCCCGACAAGACCAAGACCCTGCGCGAGGGCGCCATTAAAATAAGCGGTTGGAACCTTGATTCCTCCTCGATGACCCAGATGTATATCAATTCGCTGTCCAAGGTGTACGGCTTCTCGCTGGACGTGCCCGTAAAGGACCTTCCCGAGGACGTATACAACATGCTTATGTGGGGCAACGGCGGTGAAAAAATCGAGCTTACGTACAACGCATACCGTTTTTCGGGTAGTTATAAGACCGCGTGGGAGGGCTTTGCCGCCAACCTTCAGCGTCGCTATTCGCAGACCCAGTCTGACAGCGTAAAGTGGGACATAGAGCGGTATATGCGCACTTCGGACTGCCCCTGCTGTCACGGCAAGAGGCTCAAAAAGGAGGCGCTGGCAGTCACCGTAGGCGGCAAAAACATTGCCGAAGTCTGCGACATGTCGATAGACGATTTAAAGGCGTTCTCCGACTTCTCGTTCTTCAACAAGACCGAGCATCTGATTGCAGACAGTATTATAAAGGAGATAGACAGCCGCATAAGCTTTCTGGAAAACGTAGGTCTGGGCTATCTCACTCTTTCGCGCAGTGCGGCGACCCTTTCGGGCGGCGAAAGTCAGCGTATCCGCCTCGCCACGCAGATAGGCAGCGCGCTTACGGGCGTATTGTATATACTTGACGAACCGTCCATAGGACTTCATCAGCGCGACAACGAAAAGCTATTAAAATCCCTGCAGGGCTTGCGCGATCTGGGCAACACTCTGATAGTGGTTGAACACGACGAGGACACCATGCGCGCGGCGGACTATATCGTGGATATAGGTCCCAAGGCGGGCGTCCACGGCGGCGAAGTGGTTGCGTGCGGCACTCAGGAAGATATTATGAACGAGCCGCGCTCGATAACGGGCGATTTTTTAGCCGGCAGAAGAAGGATAGAGGTCCCCGCCTTCCGCGTAAAACCCGACGGCAGGTGGTTTAAAGCTTGCGGCTGTAAGCAGAACAACTTAAAAAATATCGACCTTGCCATTCCCGTAGGCTTGATAACGGCTGTAACGGGCGTATCTGGAAGCGGCAAGTCCAGCTTTGTAAACGAGATAGTCTATCCCTATCTCGCCAACAATCTCAACGGCGCGCGCCGTCAGCTGGGGAAAGCGGATAGGTTCGAGGGTCTGGAGTATTTCGATAAGGTAATCGCAATCGACCAGCAGCCCATAGGCAGAACGCCCCGCTCCAATCCTGCAACCTACACTGGCGTGTTCACGCAGATCCGTGACCTGTTCGCCGCCACTCCCGACGCAAAGGAGAGGGGGTATAAATCGGGCAGATTCTCGTTCAACGTTGCGGGCGGCAGATGCGAACATTGTCAGGGCGACGGCATACTTCAGATAGCGATGCATTTCCTGCCCGATATATTCGTTCCCTGCGAAGTATGCGGCGGCAAACGCTATAACCGCGAAACGCTGGAGGTTAAATATAAGGGCAAATCCATCGCCGACGTGCTTGAAATGACCTGCGAGGAGGCCTGCGAATTCTTCGCTCCCGTCTCGTCGATTTACACCAAGCTCAAAACGCTCTGCGACGTAGGTCTGGGCTATATAAAGCTCGGTCAGAGCGCGACCACCCTTTCGGGCGGCGAAGCGCAGAGGGTAAAGCTTGCAACCGAACTTTCAAAGCGTTCCACGGGCAAGACCTTCTATATTCTTGACGAACCCACCACGGGACTGCACAGTTACGACGTGGACAAGCTGGTAAAGATTATGTCCCGCCTGCGCGAGGGCGGAAACACCGTGCTGGTAATCGAACACAACCTCGACGTCATCAAGACCGCCGACTACGTAATCGACCTCGGTCCCGAAGGGGGCGACAAGGGCGGAACGTTGGTCGCCTGCGGTTCGCCCGAAGAGGTGGCTGGGTGCGAACGCAGCTACACGGGTCAGTTTCTTAAAAAGATATTGAATAAAGCCGACTGAATTTAAATTGTTCTCATTTAAACCTGAATACGTGTTCCGATTCTCGCCTGCGCGCAAGCTACAGATTGCTTGCGCGCAGGCTTAATTATGCAGGCAGACGGCTTGAGAATTTTGTCGTATATATTTTTTATAAAAGGGTTGAAAATGCGCTAAGGTTATGATAAAATGATTTTTGCCAAACAATTTCATTACTGTAAACGGTATATTTTTTCGTGCTTGATTAATCTTAATAATAGGCATTTTTGTATCCTATTTTTCAAAGATTTATCAGGCGTTATGCCGTTTACAAAGAAATCAGGGAATTGTTTGGCGACGTTAGGGTACATTATGCGGGCGACCTTAACGGTCGCCCTTATTTTTTGGTCGGTAAATTTAACTAAAATCTGTATTTTTAATGCGACGTGCGTTCGCGCCTTGCGCGCGCCGCGAAAAAATTGTTATAGCCTTCTCAGCAAGGCAAGGAGCGGTAATTCAAGCTCACACGTTATACTCATACTTCTAGGCAGTGCGGCGACTTCGGTTGCCGCACTGCTGCGTTCCGTAAAGGCGGCGTTCCGTAAAGGCGGCGTTCCGTAAAATAAACGTTTTGTAAAAAGCGTCCCGTAAAAGCAACGTTACGTAAAAAAGCGTTCCGTAAAGGCGGCGTTCTATGTAAAGCGCCCGGAATAATATTTTCTTGCTTTTTTCACAGACTGAAAGTATGAAAGACAGCGCAGAAAAAGCAAACGGTACGCAATCGGAAAATTTAATAGCTACGGTAAGCAAATATTATCTTCTGTATATGCTGTTTGCATTCCTCGGCTGGCTGTGGGAAGTGTTCTACGTCCGCTTTGAAATCGGTCGGTTTGTCGACCGCGGCTTTATGTGGCTGCCTTTCTGTCCCATCTACGGCACGGCTCTGTTTATCGCGTACTTTCTGCTCGGTACTCCAGACGAGGGCAGGGGTATACTTAAAAACGTTAAAAATTCTTTTGTCCGCTATGCTCTGTACGCGCTCTTCGCGTTTCTGATTCCCACCTTAACCGAGCTGATAATAGGTCTTTTCTTCGATAAGGTTCTCGGCGTGACGCTGTGGGATTATTCGGCTCTGCCCTTAAATTTAGGCGGCTATATCTGTCTGCCCGTCGCGCTTGTCTGGACGGTTGCGATAACGCTGTTTATGCGCTTCGCGTTCAAGCCGCTGAAAAACCTGATTTTCCGTCTGCCGGACGGTGTTGCAATCTTTTTATCGGTTGCCTTGTTTTGCGCTATGTGCGCAGACGTTGCGGTAAATTTGTTTATAAACTGCCCCCGCCGCTGAACGATTAAAAGGTTTTTCAATCACAAAAATCCGCGCAAAAGGAATACCTTGATATTATAAAATATCAAGGAGTTTTTTAATGCCGAAACCTTTAATAGTTCAAGCGCCGTATCCTACTACAGAAGGTATCTGCCCAGACGTATGCGCCTTAAAAATAATTTCACCCGCGTACGCGACTTCCACGGGCGAGCTCAACGCAATACTGCAATACGTATATCACAGTTTCATTTTTTCCGCAAAGGGGAGGGGCAGTCAGGCTGAAACCCTGATGAGTATAGCCATTGCGGAAATGCACCACCTCGACCTGCTCGGCGAGACGATATGCGCCCTCGGCGCGCAGCCGATATTTACCGCCCAACCGCCCTCGGCGTTCAATTTTTACTCAGCTAAATTCGTAAACTATTCGTGCAATCTGCGCAATATGATAGAGGACGACATTATGGGCGAAAAACACGCCATATACGCCTACGAACGTATGCTCTGCAAGCTCAAAAACGAAAAAGTAAGCGCGATAATCGCGCGTATTCTCGAAGATGAAAAACTTCATCTTTCAATTCTGCGTGAAATTTTGCAGGACATCTGCTGATTTTATCCCGATTTTGCGCGCGGACGGCTTATTCAGCCGTCCGCGCTTTTAATATGTCTTGCTTAATATTGACATTTTTTAACGGTTATATTAAAATATAGCTATGAAAAAATGCGACGTAGCCATAGTTGGCGGAGGCGCGGCGGGACTTGCCTGCGCCGTTGTCTTAAAACGGAATAACCCCGATATTTCGGTAATCTTAATCGACGCGTGCGAGCGTCTGGGTAAAAAACTTGCGGCGACGGGCAACGGACAGGGCAACGTTTCAAACGCCGATCTCTCTGTGAATAATTATCACGGCGGAGGAGTCCGCCTTGCCCAAAAAATATGCTGTTCGGACTATAAAAAGCCGCTCTCGCTTTTCAATTGTCTTTTTGAAGAGGACGGGGAAGGCAGGGTATATCCCTCGGGCAGGCAGGCTTCGGCGCTTACCGACAGCCTCGTCCGCGAGATCACTGCCCGCGGCGTTGAGGTTTTAAAGCCCGTAAAGGTGACGAAAATAACAAAGGGATTTACGCTTACACTCTCTGATTCAGACCGGATAAGTGCTAAATACGTGGTTCTTGCCTGCGGAGGCGCGGCGCAAAAACAGTTTGGCACCGACGGAACAAGCTTTGCTCTCGCTAAGTCTTTCGGGCATAATATCACCGGACTTTATCCCTCGCTCGTGCAGTTAAAGACGGATACGCAGTATATAAAAACTCTTAAAGGAATCCGCGCAAACTGCCGCGTCAGCGCATACTCTTCGGGTGACCTTCTTGCTACCTCCTGCGGGGACGTAATTTTTACCGATTACGGAGTTTCAGGCAACGCGATATTCAAAATTTCCGCATACGTTGCGGATAGACAGAACGTGACGTTGTCGCTCTGTTTCCTTCCCGATATTCCCCGTGAAGAGATCGAAAGGGACGTAAAGACTAAGGTTAAGGCGGGCTATCCCGAAAGCGAGCTTTTAAGCGGCACCCTTCACAACCAGCTCGGCAGGGCGATAATAAGGCGAAGCGGAGCCGACCCTGCGGCGATTGCCCAAACGGTCAAGGACTTTAAATTAAAGGTCACCGGCACGCTCGGGTTCGATTACGCTCAGGTCACTAAGGGCGGCGTGAAAGCCGACGGGATAGGCAACGATTTGCAGAGTAAACTCTGCCCCAATCTGTACTTTGCGGGCGAGTATATCGACGTGGACGGCGACTGCGGCGGTTACAACCTGAACTGGGCTCTTACAAGCGGAATGTACGTCGCCGAAAACATAATTTCTTCCTACTATGATTGAACGCTCGGATAACGTTAAACTCAATATACTGCGGCCCCAATCGGATTTATTAAAGGTTGCCGAGCGCAATTTGCACGCGCCTGTAAAGTACTTTAAAATCCTGAAAAAATCGCTTGACGCAAGGGATAAAAACAACCTGTTCTGGGTGTATTCCATAGCGTATTCCAAGGACGAAGAGAGGGAGCCCCGCCCTGAATTTTTAAAGGTTAAGGGCAATCCTAAGGTGGTCGTCATAGGCAGCGGCCCCGCGGGACTGATGTGCGCGTTGCGCCTTACTGAACACGGCTTCAGACCGATAATCATCGAACGCGGAGAGTGCGTGGAACAGAGAAAAGCCACGTGCGAAAAGTTCTTTGACCAAAAGGTACTCAACCCGGACTCCAACGTGCAGTTCGGCGAGGGCGGCGCGGGCGCATTTTCCGACGGCAAGCTGAACACTCAGACCAAGGACGGACTCAACAGGGACGTCCTGCAATACTTTGCCCGTTTCGGCGCGCCCGAAGAAATTCTGTATCTCAACAAACCCCACGTCGGAAGCGACGTGTTGTATACGGTTTTGCAGAACATAAGAAAATTTATAACGGACAACGGCGGCGAATACCTGTTCGGAACCAAGGTTATCGGCCTTGTTTCGCACGACGGCAAACTAAGAGGCGTCAGGGTAGAAGACGTAAAAACAGGTCGTACGCAAGAGATTTTATGCGACGCCGCTGTCTTAGCGGTGGGACATTCCGCCCGCGATACCTTTAAAATGCTGGACGACAGCGGAATAATTATGCAACCGCGCGACTTTGCCGTGGGCGTAAGAATAGAGCATCTCGCCAAAAATATCGGCTTTGCGCAGTACGGCAAGAATTATAAGCTTTTGCCTGCAGCCGACTATAAGCTGGTTTCTCACGCGCACGAGCGCACAGTGTTCACCTTCTGCATGTGCCCGGGCGGCGTAGTTATACCTGCGGCAAGCGAGGAGGGAGGCGTGGTAGTAAACGGAATGAGCCTGTACGCGCGCGACGGGCAGAATTCGAACTCCGCGCTTATGGTTCAGATGCGCCGTGAAGATTTCGGTTCGGACGATCTGTTTGCTGGTATGCGCTTCCAGCGCGAAATCGAAGAGCGCGCTTTTGTCAGCGGAGGCAGGTGCTATAAAGCTCCCGTTCAGACCTACGGCGACTTTGCCAAAGACAGACTTTCTGATAAATTCGGCGAGGTTAAACCGACCTACGCCGCGGGCGTAAGCTTTGCGCCTTTAAGCGAGGTTCTGCCCTCAACCGTCTGCGACGCGTTAAAGGCGGCTATTCCCGATATGGACAGGAGGCTGAAGGGTTTTGCCAGTCCCGACGCGCTTTTAACGGGCGTCGAAACGCGTTTTTCGTCACCCGTCAGGATTGAAAGGGGGGAGGATTTGCAGAGCGTCAGCTTAAAAAATCTCTATCCCTGCGGAGAGGGAAGCGGCTATTCAGGCGGCATAACCTCGTCTGCCGCGGACGGATTAAAGGTTGCGGAAAGGCTGTTTTCAAGGTTTGAAGAATTATAAATCCAATCAGGGGAGAAATAATGAAAGCAATAAAAAGATTAATAATTACGTTGTTGGTAATCGTGATTGTAGTGGCTGCGGCAGGGTGCGCAGGATATTTCTACGTGCGTTCGGCTTTCGGTATAGATCTTTTCAATACCGTAGGTCAGCTCAGAACGCTCGGCGAAGAGGTGGACGAAGCTTCGCTCTGTCCCAACGCCTTTTCCAACACCGATATGGTTGACGTGCAGACCGAAGTAAACAAATCGGTTGAAGATTTAATCACGTACAGCGAAGAACACGGATATTCGGTCAATTTCGACAATCTTCCCGACGAGATGAAATATATAATAAAGCTCACCGATAAGCAGGTAGGCGCTCTTGCGCAGACGGTCGTCACTCAGGAAATGCACGGTAAAATCGAGGTGAGCGGAAAACAGCTCGGGGTAGAATTAAAACAGGTTGAGTTTTCCGGAATTTCCGACGGCAACGCGCTGTTCAACGCAGTCGTAAAGGTCGATTTGTCGTCTGTCAAAGACGAAATGAGCGGATTCCCGTTTAATTTACTTAAGGGTATGGTGCCGGATAATTTTTACGTATCTTCAACGGTATACGTTAAAAAGGGAGCCAGTGCCTTTTCATACAGCGTCGAACACCGCTCGCTTACGGTAAATAATCTCTCCGCAGCCGATACCGAAGATTTGTTCCACACGCTTGATCTGGTTTTGCAGATCGGTTCTGCCGAGAGCCTGAATGAAGAGATAGGCGAAACCTTCCTTTCGTCGCTTATCGGCAGTCAGACCAAGACGGGTCTTGCTTACTCTCTGAAGCCGATAGGTGCAAGCGACTATTCGTTTGTGCAGGAGGGCGGAATCGGGTATTTCGTAGTGGAGAGAGGATCTTTGGTTTTTTTGGGATAAAAAAATAATTTTTTAAAATTCAAATTATCATTTTCTTTTCATACAATCAACACAAATGCGGGGTATAATTGAATCAAGTTTGAAGCGGACGGACAGTTCGATCAAACGATTGCTTCAACATACCCACACTTAACTTTTTTCATATTCTCTCTTAAACGGCGCGCTCTTACGAGTGCGTCGTTTATCAGTTATTATAAAATCTCCGATGCAAATAGGTATAAACGCAAAAATTTTAGCGCTTGGCAATACGGCAATGGAAGATTTAAAAAAAATAAAAAGTAAAAAAACTTAAAAGTGAGCACAAATTTACTTGCAAAGAAAAAACATGTGTGATATAATCACAAAGTCAAATGAATACGGCCTTGTGGTCAAGCGGTTAAGACGGAGCCCTCTCAAGGCTCAATCCCGGGTTC
>JBJEUX010000041.1:0-22213 GCA_051884055.1 Candidatus Coproplasma sp. | reverse complement strand
TGCAGGATTTAAAGCGGAGCCTGACCGATTCCGAGCAGGACGAAGAAAAACTGTCAAAGTTCCTTAAAATGGTAAAGACCTATTCCGAGATACGGGAACTGACGCCAGAAATCCTCAACAGTTTCGTGGAGAAAATCGTTATATCCGAAACGGAATGGTATGTGGGCAGAAAAATGCAGGAAGTGAAAATCATCTACAAGTTTGTAGGCGCAATTCGTCTCCCGCAGTACGACGTATCATAAAAAGCACAGGGAACAAAAACGGGTAGGCAGTTAAAACCTACCTACCCGCAAATTCCCCAAGAGTATTTAACATTTGCGGTGCGTTGATTTAAGATTGGTGTGATATGAATAATAAAGACGAAGCATATAAAAATTTCAGAGATCATTTAAAGCAGTGGGAACTGTTTTTGGAAGAAGCCACAAACCTGATATCCGATTTAGATGATGACAATGTCGGTGAATTCACAAAGAAAGACAGACAGCTAAATATCATTACAAACGTCTTGAACGGCGCGGTTTGTAATCCCAGACTTTTACAGGATTTTATTTATCCGGAAGGCAGTGTGCGCAGAAAAACAGTGAACGTAAAAGATGTGGACTGGATTCAAAAAAATTTGGACAAGGCGCAAAAAGAGGCTGTCGCCCGTTCCATTCAGACGGATACGCTTTGTTTTATTCAGGGGCCGCCCGGCACAGGAAAAACAACGGTTATTACTGAGATTTGTCTGCAATTATTAAAAATTAATCCGTTAATGAGAATACTTGTTTGTTCGGAAACGCACGTTGCAGTTGATAATCTGATTGAAAAATTTTATAAATTAGAACAAGAAGGAAAAGTGCAAAACCTGAATTGCATAAGGGTATATTCAAAAGACAAAGCGGATAGCGAGTATAGAAGAAGGGCAAGCGTCGATTATCATATAGACGAGTATATTAAAAGTTTACATTCGTCTTGTGTAGGCGACAATATTGCCGAAGAATTAATGCGGCTCTTTATGAACAACGAAAAAGCCGTAAACAAAGAGCTTATGCTAAGTGCGGATATCGTAGGCGTTACTTGTAATTCTTTGGCAAAAATCAACTTCAGTGCAGACGAAAGTTTCGATTACGTTATATTCGACGAAGTCTGCAAGGCTACGCTTCCCGAAATACTAATCCCCTTATCTTTAAGTAAAAGAGCAATTTTGGTGGGTGACCCCAAACAGCTTCCGCCTGTGTTTTTGCAGGAAGATAAGCGCATTATGGACTGTATAGACAACTGCCGTCTTGACGAGTACATGTATATTGATAATCTTTTTGCCAGATTAGGCGACGATAAAAAGAAATTTTTGGAAAATCAATATCGTATGACCAATGAAATAGGAAACATTATAAGCAAATATTTCTATGACTCTATGCTTAAAAACGGCAGAAAAATTTCCATTAAAGACAGCATAATTTGGTGTGACTATATGCCTAGCAAGCAATGGGGATCCGGAGAAGGTTCTCCGTTTAATTTTGACGAGATTGAGATAGTTAAAAAAATTTTATCGGAACAGGACGCCAAAGCAAAAAAATTTCAGGTAGCCGTCATTTCACCATATAAAGGGCAAAACAGAGAATTAAGAAATGCAATCGACGTATCTCAATATAAGAATTTAGACATAGATATTGACACAATAGATTCGTTTCAAGGTAAAGACGCCGATATCGTAATTTTTTGTATAACCAGAAGTACGGGTTCCTTAAGATTTTTTTCAAATCCGAGAAGGTTAAACGTTGCGCTTTCACGGGCAAAGGATTTATGTTGTATAATAGGATATTCTAAATTCGCAACGAATAATAAAACGTTACAAGATATTTACTATTCGATAAAACACGTTAACTATTAAAGGACAGTTTTATGGCAAAAATGATACCATCCGCAATTTCACCAAACGTGAAAAGCTCTGCGGAGAGAAAAATATACGAATGGTTTAAAAATGACCCCGTGACAAAAGATTGGGTTGTGTTTCACTCTCTCGGCATTGAAAACCATCAGACGGTCGTGTTTGGCGAAATCGATTTTTTGGTGTGTGCGTCAAATCTGGGGGTGTTTGCGCTTGAAGTCAAAGGCGGTCGCATAAGCCGCAAGGACGGCGTTTGGGTGTATACCGACAAATACGGTATCGAACACGAAAAGGTTCGGGGGCCGTTCGAGCAAGCGTCCGAGGGAATGTACAGCGTTAAGCAGGAATTGCAAAAGCGCACTACAAGCCAGGACGTAAAAAACGCACTTTGCGGTTACGGTGTAATGTTTCCGGATATAGAATACGTCAACAGCGATATCGACGTGGCGCAACAGGAGATATTCGACAGGCGTGACGGGCAGTTTGTCGGCAGGTACATAAAACGCCTTGCAGATTATACTAAAAATAAATTCAGGGACAAGCGTGTGTTTGTCGTGTATCCTTCCGAACAAGATATAAACGAAATAGTAAACGTATTAAGAAGGGATTTTGATAAGGCGCTTCCGTTATCTACAAAACTTGAATATTCGGAGAAGAATTTAATTTCATTGACTGACGAACAATATCGGTGTATTGACGGATTAGCTTTAAATAAACGGTGTTTAATTAACGGCTCAGCGGGTACGGGTAAAACCATACTTGCCATTAAACATGTAAAAGACAGCGTTGTGAAAGGGAAGAAAGTCGGCTTTTTCTGTTTTAATAAACTGCTTGCGCGTGAACTGAAAAGGCACTTTGAAAATGACGACAGTTTAAAACCCGACTATATCGGTTCGCTTACCGAGTATGCAGAGTCGTTGGTGCGCAAACACAGGTTATACGATTTTTCCAAGATAGAGAATTTATCGGAGTTTTATAAAGAAACATTACCTGTTCTTGCGTTGGATGCGATAGGAATTGAGGGGATTAAGTTCGATAAAATTGTCATTGATGAGGCGCAGGACTTAATGACTGACGGCTATTTGATGGTGATAGATGCTCTGCTGAATAAGGGACTAAAAAAGGGTGAATGGTTCTTTTTTGGGGATTTTGACTATCAGACTATTTACAACAGAGGAATTTCTAACGATAAAATTATTGAGCTCTTGGAAGACGAAGCTAATTTCTCGGTTTTCAACCTGACTGTCAATTGCAGGAATTCGGTTCATATACAAAATGAAATGAATAAGCTTTTTGAGCTGAACTCTACCACATTGAAAAAGGATAAGAATCTTCCCGAAGTTAAGTATGTTACGTATAAGGATGAAGATGAGGAAGCGCGACTGTTGGAAAGAGAACTGGAAGGTTTAATAAAGGCTGGAATTTCTGAAGATGAGATTACAATTTTGTCGCCGTTTAAGCGAGAAAACTCCGTTGTGCAAAAATTGAAGAAGTATAAAATCGGATCGGTAATGGAAGACAATGGCACGATAACGTATTCGACTATTCAAGGTTTCAAGGGGTTAGAAAATACGGTTATCATTCTTACGGATATTCAGACTTACAACAAGCCTGATTTAATGTATGTGGCAATGAGCCGCGCCCGCAGCATGTTAATAATTTTTGAAACGGAACATGCAAAAACATATCGTGAAAATATGTGGTTTTAAATCTCTGCTTCAGTGCCGGATTTATTTCTTATTTCACTTATACACTTTTATTATTATTTCGCTTGAAAATGCTGATTAATGCTATATAATAGAGTTGAGTCAATAATTTATCGTTCACTTTAGCCGACCGTGGCGTATCCGCTAAACGAATAGCCTTTAAGATCGGCTGATTAAAGGCGACGACGGTTTAAAGAGAGAGTATATTATGAAAAGAACTGATTTTAAGTCTTTATTGGTTTGCTTGTTTTGCTGTTTATTATTTGTTCCCGTGCTATCAGCGGGTTGTACTATTAAAGAGGAAACGGGCTATGAATTAACGGACTGTGAATTAACGGCTTATTCATGTGCGCAATATTCGGTTTCGGCGGATAACTTGACCGTATATCTGCTGCCTGAAACTTGCAGTAACGATGAGTTTGTTGCAGAAATTTACGGTACGGTTGCCAACGGGGATACCGTGCTTCATATCGAAAAGAAAGATTACGCGTTCACTCAGCTTTCGGGCAGAGTCTGGACGGTGAAGGTGTCCGTCACCGAAACCTGCGAGGATGAAGTTATCATCTATGCCAGAAGGCAGAAGCTGGGCAAAACGGTGGGGCTTGAATACAGAACGGATATTTTCGGCAACGTGCTGACGTGTGAAATATGCGAGGGCTATGGCGATGTCGATTGGCTTGAATGTTTTTCTTGCGTCTATTTCGCAATTTGATATCTGACAGACAATTTAAAATTTTAATTATTAATCAACAACAGTCAAGGATAACTCAAACCTGGTTGAATTGTATAATGATTAAGTAGTAATTTTTATTTGATATGATTATATTTTGTGAAATTTTTGGAATTGCAATCGCAATACCGACGGCTGTCCTGACTTCGTTCTGGATTGTAAGATTTCCCCGGAAAGTAAAAGAATTATCGGATTGCAACGTAAGCGACTTTGAGAGCACGGAGCTTTATGAAATACACAGAAGTAAACGGTTTTTCAAACAGATAACAAAGCTGTTTCTGATTAATTTTTGCGCTTTTATAATCAGCGTCATTGCTTTCATAGTTAACGTAATATTGAGCGGAGGTATCCCGTTTTATCCCGCACCTCTGATAATTTTGCTGTGCGGCGGAGTTGTTGCGGCTATTGCGCTCGACGTCTTCATAAAAAGAACAGGCAACAAAAACAATATCAGAGTTTTAAATCGTTTTGACAAGAAACTGTATCCGTTAGGGCTGGCGTCTACGTCCGTCACTTCCGTATGTGTATTTATCGGATTCCTCTTTTCCGAAGTGGTAGCCTGCGCAGTATATATGATACTATTAATGATCTGAATATAAATCGAGTCGGACCTTTCAAATAAGATAGGTCCGTCTTTTGTTGCTCCGTCGCGCGAGGGTAAGCGAGGAAAAATTCACAAATTTTTCATTGAAATTTGACTGTTTTGACTTGCGACGGTGTTAAAATAATTATATGTGTTAAAAATTAACGGGTCAGACTCGGCGTCGGACTAAACTGTATTTATAAATTTTGTTTGGTCGGATTACCGTTACGGAGGTTTAATATGTATTTAATGGATTATATATGGTTCTTATGTGCAATGGCGGTGTGCGCCGCTGTCGCGCTGTATGCAAACAGAAAGGTCAACACTACGTTCGCAAAATACAGTAAGGTGTATAATGCAAGCGGAATGACCGGCTACGATACGGCGGTTCGCCTTATGCGCTCGAACGGCATAAACGGCATCTCCGTGGGAAGGGTAAAGGGGCGGCTTTCGGACCATTACGACCCCAGACACAATATCGTCAACCTGTCCGAATCCACCTACGGCAACAACTCGGTAGCGGCGGTTGCGGTTGCCGCTCACGAAATGGGACACGTTATGCAGAACAAGCGCGGATACCTGTTTTACAGAATCCGTACGGCGCTCGTTCCCGTGGTCAACTTCGGTTCGCGCCTTGCGTTCCCCCTGGTTCTTGTGGGACTTATAATCGATCTGGCAACTGCGGCTACAAGTGCAAGCGTGGGCTTCTATATCGCCCTCGTAGGCGTAATACTCTACGGAGCTTCGTTTCTGTTCACGCTGGTTACTCTGCCCGTAGAGCTGAACGCAAGCAAGCGCGCGAAGAAGATGCTGGTTGCGGAGGGAATTCTTACTCAGGACGAACTGCCCGGCGCAAGCAAAGTGCTCTCTGCGGCGGCTTTGACATACGTTGCGTCGCTGCTCACTTCGCTCATCTATTTCCTGCGCTTCTTCGTGTACGTTCTTACCCTGTTCGGCAGAAGAAACCGCAGATAAATTATAATAAGAAAAGGCGTAGCCGATTAAAACTAATCGGCTACGCCTTAAAAATGTTTTCAAAATTAAATGTATACAAACTATATTTCCAAGAAAAACGTATACGGTTAATTCTTCCGACAAGCATTTTACATACCTAATTTTCTTCGTCCGTTGCGGCGGCTTCCTTCTTAGCTTCAGTCTGTCCGTCTTCGGATAAAGCCTGGTCGGAAACGGACGCGGAATTTACGTCCGGATTCAATTCGCCCGCATATATGCGGCGGGCAAAGTACTTTTTGCGCAGAGCGAGGAAGGCGTAATACAGCCCCGTAAACGAGAAGAACAGCCCGACGTATACCGCGTACAAGCCAAGAACGTACAGCACGTTGATTTCGTATCTCCAGACAGTGAGAGTGACTATCGGCGGCACGGTGAAGGGCAGGGGATTGATCTGCGTGAACGCGTAGTTGGGATACAGCAGTTCGTCGGGGCTTAAGTAATATCCGTCCTGAGTATGCCAACCCATGGAGGCGGAGGTCACGAGCGCGCTGCATACGGACGCGAGAATTATCACGACGAAGTAGTATATGAGCGGCACGACGCAGTCGCGCATTTTGAATTTATACTGACCGAGCGCGGACGGCAGGACCGACAACGCGAAGAGCAGTACGTGCGTCAGGCAGAAGTAGAGAATCGAACGGCTGCAGAAAATTCCGTAATCGCTCATATCGTCTCTGCCGAAGTAGACGAACACAGACAGCGCGCCGACGGCGTGAACGAAGAAGGAAATTTCGTACAGGGTTTTCTTTTTAATAAGCACCGAAAGCGACGCTACGTATACGCCAATGTTGCAGATAAACAGCGGTATGCACGCGAATATGGTGTGATAAACGTTGTATCCGTCCCCCAGAACCATGCTGTCCTTGGAGTGGTATTGAATGAGCAGGGTTATCGCGACGGCGGCGAGGAATTCGTCGCGCGAGCGGTCGCTCTTATGGCGCAAGAAGAAGTAGAGCGCTATCGTTACGCCGACAAGCGAGGCTAAAGCCAGAAAGTGCCATACCGTAAAGTTATGAAAGCGCAGAAACGAGTCTGCGGGTACGGAAGAAATATCGAAAAAGTTTTCAAAGATATTCAGCGGCATAACCGCGATAACCGCAGGGAGCAGCCAGCAGAAGCTTTTGGGGTTCGCCTTCAACCCGTCCTGTAAAAACAGCAGCGCGCACGCCGCTAAAATGAGTCCGCTCTGGGCAAAGAACAGCGTTATGTTCAGCCATTTTGGCATAAACAGATTTATTGAATTGTATATTTCCTGCGCAGGCGTCTGGGCTGTTTTGGTTACGTCGAAGAATTCGCCGAACGTAAAACAGCTGATTACTACAAAGGGCGGAAGAACGTACTTTGCAATATCCGCACAGCAGCGCTTTTTGTAAAATACGGCAAGCGGCAACAGTAAAAATCCCGCCTTTTTAATCCACTGCGACAACACGAACAGAATGTTGAACTGACCGATCCGGTTGAATATGTAGTAATCCGATAGGGTGAACGTCAGAAGGAACGCGCAGACGAGAATTGCGCAGACAATACCTTTCAGCCACCGCCCGTAAGCTATATTTTTGTTCATACACCGATTATAATATATAAGGCGGATTAAGTCAACCTGATAAAATTAGTTAAAAATAATGGACTTCCGTGTTGCGTTAATTTTTTGCAAGTGATATAATCGTAATATATCGTAAAAAAAATTGCACTTTAACAAAAATTTAACATAATTTTTATTATTTTTTAACTAAAGTTTTATAAAATATAGAAATGAGTCGCCTTGCCTGAATTTGCGGGGAGAGAGAAGTGAAATTTTTAAAAAGATTCTGGAAAAAATTGTTAAACCCGTCGCTCATTCAGGGAATAGCGGCGCTGTGGATAGGTTCGGTGTTCATTGCCGCCGCGGTTGTGCTTACGCTGCGCAATGCGTCAAGTATAGGCGCCTTCGTCTGTTATGCCTTTGCGGCACTTTCGCTTGCCTACATAATATATATTTTCGTGTACGGCATACCCCGCGTTAAGGCTCATACCCTAGAATTTGCCGAAAAGCACGAATTCACGCACAACTTAATCAAAAATTACGGCTTCCGCACTATGGTGTTTGCATTCGGCTCGCTTGTGTTGAACGTCTTATACTGCATATATAACGGCGCGATTGCCGCCTATTACTTTTCTCTGTGGTATTGGGCGTTGTGCGCGTATTATCTGTTTTTAAGCATTATGCGCGGCGGGCTGATTATAGGCACGGGCAAGGACAAGCGCAACTTCGGACTAACGCAGGAGGAGCGTGAGTTGCGCGCTCACAAAAAGTACACGGTCTGCGGGGTTTTGCTGATAGTGTTCACGCTGGTCGTCGTTCTGGGTATCGTGCGGCTGACCGTGTTCGAGCAGAACGAGACGGGCTCGTTTCACCTGATCTACGTGACTGCCGTATATACGGTGATAAGAATGGTGCTGGCGGGCAAAAACTTATTCAAGGCGCGGAAGGGCGGCGACCCGATAACTCAGGCTTTGAGAAACGTGAGCTTTGCCGACGCGCTGGTGGCAATGCTGTCTTTGTTGGCGGCGATTCTCTCTGCGGCGGGCGGCGGAGTCAAAGCTACGGCGTTGAACGCCGTTTTGGGCAACGCGGTGTGCGTGATAATTATGGTTATCGGAATTAGAATGGTTATAAAGGGCAGAAGAGCCCTTATAGATACGGTGACGACAGATGGAAAAAGACATTAAAAATTACGATTACTTGACGATTTCGGTCAAGTCTGCACAGCTCAAGCGCATATTGGATTGTTACTATTCGCTTGGCTGGAGCGAAGTAAAGTGCGTAGACGACAGGGAATATTACGATATGAAGTACATAACCCTGCGCCGACCGCACAAAATTCCCAACAAGGACCGGCTTCAGCTGTTGCAGGTGAGAATGGAGACGAGCGTAAATACCATATCATCCGTCAATGCCAGAAAGCATCAGAGGAGCGGTATTACGTTCGCTGTAATGCAGATTCTTGCGCTGTGCTTGCTCGCGGTCGGGCTCTGGCTGATTCTGGGCGTAAATGTGGAATACGCAGATTGGGCGGGAATCGTCTCCTGCGCGGCGGCGTGCGTGTTTTTTGTAATCTCTACGGTTATAATTCTGGTTGCGCGCAAGCCCGAGGAGCGAGCGGCGGCAAAAAAGGTGAGCGATATGCTCAATCTGCTGTACAGACTCATAACCGAGGCGCGCTCGCTTGCGGGAGTTGACTCTGCGGACAAGGACGGTCATCCGTCCGCCGACCCCGAAGAGGGCGGCGAAACCGCGCTTGCCGAAACTCAATCCGAAGAGAGCGGCGGAATAACCTTTGCCGAAGCACAGACGCTTGCCGAAACTCAGTCCGAAGAGAGCGGTGAAACCGCGCTTGCCGAATCTGACCCCGAAGAGGAGGCGCTTCAATCGGAGTGCGTCGAGGACTGGTCTGAGACGGACGATCTTGAGGCGTTGGACGGCATATATGCCCGGACGAAGGAGGGTGCAAATGGCTGAGCAGTTAAAAACTTTCCGTTCTCTCAACTACGGGCGGCAGGGCGTAAAGCGCTCCTCCGACACTAAAATAGTAAAGGTAAGAACCGAGCATAACACGCTCAGTACTGTAAAGACCTTGCTTACGGCGTTTCTGGTATTGTTGCAGCTGAGTTTTATCGTCGCCCTATGCTGTATTCCCGCGCTCGGTATGGGTTGGTACCTGATTATCCCTGCGGTAATAAGCTTATTGACGGCGTTTTCGGTGCTGTCTTCGCACAGAAGCACTCAGTCGAAGGCGGTCTGGGTGCTGTTTATTCTGGTGTTCTTCTGTTTCGGGTTCATCATATACTTCATGTCCAACGATAAATATATGTACTTCCGTGCGCGCAGACGGCATAAAAGTATCTTTAAGGACAGTGAAAAGTACGTCAAGCCGTATACCGAACCCGACTGCGAAAACGGGTTGAAGCAGACCTGCCGCTACCTGAACAATTCGGGCGGATTCTCCGCGTGTACGGGTACGGATCTGCAGTACTTCCCGTCGGGCGCGAGCTTGTTCGACGACGTTCTGGAGAGGCTGGAAAAGGCGGAAAAATTCGTGTTCATCGAGTACTATGCCATAGCCGACGGCGTGCTCTGGAGCAGAATATGGAGCGTGCTCGAGCGCAAGCTTGTCGAGGGAGTGGAGGTAAGGATAATCTACGACGACGTGGGAAGCAGAGTTTTCACGCGAAAGACGCGCAAGATGATGAAAGCCGCTGGCGCGCAGGTGCGCGTGTTCAACAGGCTTCTGTCCCGCTTCACCTTTGCGATGAACTACCGCGACCACAGAAAGATGTTCATAATCGACGGCAAGACCGCCTACACTGGCGGCAGCAATATCGCCGACGAATATATCAACGAAAAGCATATGCACGGATACTGGAAGGATTCGGGACTGCGCCTTGACGGCGAAGCGGTGGACAATATGACCGTGTTCTTCTTAAGGCAGTGGGAATTTATCGCCAGGAAAAAGTTCGACTATGCTCCCTATCTCAATCATTTTGAACGGACGGAAAACACCTCTACCGTTATGCCGTACGTTGGCGGACCCGAGTACGAGCTGCCGATCTGTAAGACCGTATTTGAAAACGTCATAAACTCTGCGAACGAGCGGCTGTACATCATGACGCCCTACTTCACCCCCGACGAAAGCGTTATGCAGGCGCTTATAAACAAGGCGCTTTCGGGCGTGGACGTGCGCATAATTCTGCCCTCCGTTCCCGACAAGTATTACGTGTATCTGTTGACGCGCGACAACGCGGAAAAGCTTATAAAATACGGCGTTAAAATATACTATATGGAAGATTCGTTCGTGCACAGTAAGCTGGTAATGAACGAAAACTGCGCCGTCGTAGGCACTGTGAACTTCGATATGCGTTCGTTTTATCAGCAGTTCGAAAACGCGGTTATAAGCGACGATAAAAAGCTTGTGTGCGATCTTAAGGAGGACTTCGAGCGCACGTTCGAGGACTGCGAGCATCACGAAAAACCCCAGAAAAACGGGTTTATAAAGACGGTCGCAATCGCGCTGCTGCGCTTTGTCGCTCCGCTTATGTAAAACTTTTAATCTGTACTATATTACTACAATAAACTGAGGCAATAATATGAAAAAATTTGTGGAAAAATACAATCTCTGGTTCCCTCTCGCGGCGCTTGCGCTCTTTGATATAATAACGGTCATTCTCTATCCCGTAGTGTCCGAGACGGTGGTACCCATGGTATACTTTCAGATAGCCGGCTCGCTGTGCGCAATAGCCGCCGTTACGGTAGTTTCGCGCTTTACGCCGATAAAAATTCCCACCTATCTTATAGCGCAGATCGCGCTGTCTGCCGCGCTTGCGAACAACGTAGGCACGGTGTTCAATATGTACTATATCATTCCCAGCTGGGATCTGATTCTGCACGGCTATTTCGGCTTCTGGTGCGCTCAGGCGATGTGGCTGTTGTTAAAGGCGGAAACCCCTCTCGCAAGATATTTATTCACGTTTGTGTGCGTAATGGGCGTTGCTGCGCTGTGGGAAGTGTTCGAGTTTACCTCCGACTTATTGTTCGGCGGAGACGCTCAGCGCGTGCATGAGAGCCTGGAGCTCGGCATCAATCCCATTATCGATACTATGACGGATATGATCATCGCCGCGGCAGGCTATGCGGTTTTCGTAGCCGCAAGAGTAATTGCGTATCTGGTCCGCCGTTCGAATAAGACGTTGGCTGAACAGGAATAATTGTAATTTACCGTTAATTTACAAATAAGGCGTGCGCTTTTATTGCCAAAAGCGCACGCCTTAACTATAATATAAGCGGTATGTGGATATTAATCGCTTTTCTGTCGTCCCTGTTCGCGGGCATAACTTCAATTCTGGTTAAACTTGGCGTAAAAACCACCGATTCGGACGTGGCTACGGCTATACGAACCACGGTGGTTCTGGCGTTCGCGTGGGTAATGGTCTGGATAACGGGTTGCGCGGAGCAGATACTCAATCTTACCCTGCCGCAGATACTCTGGCTTGCCGCGTCGGGCGTGGCTACGGGAGTTTCGTGGATATGCTATTTCAAGGCGCTGTCGCTTGCCGACGTGAACAAGGTCGCGCCGATCGACAAATCGAGCGTTATTTTAACCGTGCTGTTTTCCATAACCGTACTCAAGGAATACACGCTGTGGTGGGTACAGCTCATATGCGTGGCGTTAATCGGTCTGGGCACGCTGTTGATGATTGAAAGAAAGGCGGTCGACGGTAAAAGCGCAAAGGGCGGCTATCTCTGGCTGGTGCTTGCGATAATTTCTGCGGTGGCGGCATCTCTGACTTCAATCTTTGCTAAAATCGGCATGCAGGGGGTAAACAGCACGCTTGCAACCGCGCTCCGCACCTGCGTCGTGCTTGTAATTGCCTGGGCGATCGTGCTGTTCAGGGGCAAGGCGAAAAAGCTGCGCGGAATTAATGTGAAAGAGCTTGCCTTCATACTGCTTTCTGGCGTGGCTACGGGCGCGTCTTGGCTGTGTTTTTACAGCGCAATGCAACAGGGACTTGTCGGGGTGGTAAACTGCATTGATAAGTTAAGCATTCTCATAACCGTAGTTTTCTCGCGCATAGTCTTAAAGGAAAAGCTCAGCCGCAGGGCGCTTGTAGGGCTTATATTAATAGTTTCGGCAACCCTTGCAATGGCGCTTGCGGTGTATTTCGTAACGTAAAGAACGCCGCGGCTTAATTTAAAGCCGCGGCGTTTTGAATTTTACTTGATATTTAGCCCATATGCAGGTAAAGAATGACGATTATTGCGGCAACAGTACCCAATGCAAGCAGCAGAGAGAGTATGCCGATAAACACGTCGAACGCCTTATAGGTCTTGATTCTGTCTTTACTGTCGGGCGAGTCGGAATTCCTTTCGTCAATCCTGTTAGCGGCAGTAAAGACCGCGCCTACCGCCGCCATCTTAAAGCCTACGACGCAGTATACTCCGCAGGTTTCGATCGCTGCCCATGCGACGGCGATAAGAAGTATGGTGCAGGCTAATCCCGCCAGGAAATTGTTTTCGTACAGGTTCAGACACCATAATTCGACAGCCACAGTCGCTCCGACGAGGATAAGCATTTCAATTAAAACAAAAATTCTGACGCCGATCTTGCCGTTTTCGTAGCGCTTGACGTCTGCGCGGTGTCTTGATTTAACGTTAAAAAACCAATTTAAAACTTTCATAAGGCACCTCCCGAAAACATTATAACATTATTAATTTTAACTGTCAATATAGTGCTCCCGGGGCAACTTAAGGCGGACGTTTTGTATAATACCGTTTGCTGCCGCTTTGAATTTGCGCTATACGGGACTATTTATCCGTCAAATGAGTTGACAACGCATTTACAGTTTGATAAAATAATCAGGTAAATTAGTTTTGTTACGGAGAGATGGCAGAGCGGTCGAATGCGGCGGTGCTTGTGATGGCAGAGCGGTTGAATAGTGGCGGTGCTTGTAAGGAGCAAAGCGACGGAATAGCGATTGTTCGCCGAAGGCGCAATCGCGTCAAACCGTGTAACGGTTTTCTTCGAAATGTAAAATTGAATAATTAAGAAATGGAGAGATGGCAGAGCGGTCGGATAGTGGCGGTGCTTGTAAGGAGCAAAGCGACGGAATAGCGATTGTTCGCCGAAGGCGCAATCGCGTCAAACCGTGTAACGGTTTTCTTCATAAACAGCTTAACTTAATATTAGTACGGAGAGATGGCAGAGCGGTCGAATGCGGCGGTCTTGAAAACCGTTGATGCGAAAGTATCCGGGGGTTCGAATCCCTCTCTCTCCGCCAAAAGCCCCGTTTGAAAGATAATTTCAAACGGGGTTTTTAAGTATTTTGCAGTAGCGCACTATCAGGTTGCGTGTATATCAGGTCACATGCTTGTCGCGCAGGCTGAAAACCTCAGCGGCAGATCCGAAAGTAACCGTATTATAATCAGGGGGGACGGATATGGAATTTGAAAGAATAATCGAGGGATTGAAACAGCTTCCCGAAGTGTCGGCAATTTGTCTGGGCGGCTCAAGAGCGAGCGGACTTTGCGACCTTAAATCCGACTACGACGTGTACGTCTACTATAAAGACAGGATATCTTTATCAAAAAGGCGCGAAATTCTGTCGCCAAACTGCACTCACACCGAAATAGGAGTAAACTATTTCGAGGAAGAGGACGACTGCATATTAAATAACGGCGTCGTAATCGAGCTTATCTATCGTAGCCTAGCCGACTTTGAAAAGCTGGTTGACGATACGTTGACGAGTAGTAACGCAAGTTTAGGCTATTCAACCTGCTTTTTCGACAATATTCTGCACGCCAAGCCGCTGTACGACAGGGAGGGTGCATATAGGAATATGGCGGAGAAGCTTCGCGTTTATCCCGAAGAATTGCGACAAAATATCATAAAAAAGAATACGGAAATGCTTCACGGCGTAATAGCTTCGTACGATGCGCAAATTTTAAAGGCGTACGGCAGGGGCGATAAAGTTTCGGTCAATCACAGGATTGCGGCGTATCTCGCTTCGTACTTCGACGTCATCTTCGCCCTGAACAAAATCTATCACCCCGGGGAGAAGAGGTTGGTCGAAACAGTAAAATCAAAGTGCGCAAAAGTTCCCGCCGACTTCGAAAAGAATATCAACGCCCTGCTCGGTTGCGAAAATCTTGAAGAGACGCTGAATTCAATGTATAATAACTTAAAAATCTTACTTTAATTTTATGGAAGGCGGAAGCCTTCCTTTTTTATGATAAAAAAATTATCTGACAATTTTTCCTCAGACCGTTGACAAATTATAATTTATATATTATCATATGAATAACCATTCATAAGTTAAGTATTCGGATAATCCGCAAGGGGAGCGTAAAGCCCAAGGACGGTGTGAAAGCTGAACGGCGGCAAGTAAGCTATACGGCGTTTTCAAGTCGGACTTAACTTAAAATTAAAAGAAGGGGAATAAGTATGGTAAAAGACAACGAAACCGAGAGGTGCCTGCACGAAGAAAGAGTAAAGTGCGCGCTCTCGGCAATGCCTTCCGACGACGAGGTGTGCGAAATGGCGGCACATTTTAAAGCCATTTCCGAGCCGTCAAGACTCAAAATTCTGCTCGCGCTGTCTTGCGGCGAGCTGTGCGTGGAGCACATAACCCAGGCGGTGGGCGGCAATCAGAGCGCGGTTTCCCATCAGCTTAAAACGCTTAAGGACAACAAGATAGTAAAGGCTACGCGCCGCGGAAAGCAGGTTATATATTCCATTTCCGACGGTCACGTCGCTGCAATGCTTGCGATGGCAAAGGAGCATCTTAACTGCGATGAATAAGGTAATTAAAATAACGGGACTGGACTGCGCCAACTGCGCAAGGGAACTTGAAGAGGAGATTCAAAAGCTTGAAGGCGTAACTTCCGCAACCGTCGATTTCGTCGGGCAGAAGGTAATCGTAGACTGTGACGAAAACGCGACAGGCCGCGTAATATACTGCTGCAATCACTTTGAAGAGGTGCAGGTGGTGGACGAGCCCTCGGCGGAAAAAACTTCGGGCGCGGCTGACGGAAAGAGGATAAAAATTGCAAATCTCTGCTGCGCCAACTGCGGCAGGGAGCTTGAAGAGGAGCTCAACAAAATTGACGGCGTGAGCGCGACGGTGGACTTTATGAATATGACCGTAGTGCTTAAAACCTCTTCGACCGAGGCGTACGACAAGGCGATTTATCAGATAACCCACTTCGAAGACGTTAAAATCGTAGACGGCAAGCCCGAAAAGGTGAGTTTAATAAAGAGTCACCTTACGGAGATTGTCAGAATAGCGTTGTCAATCGTGTTCTTTATCCCTGCCTTAGTGCTGGACGCTCTGGGATACGACGGGGGCTTTCTGATTGCCGACTATATTCTGTACGGCGTTGCGTTCGTCTGCGTGGGCTACCCCGTGCTGTGGAATACCTGTAAGAATCTTGCAAAGGGCAAGGTATTCGACGAAAACTTTTTAATGTCGGTTGCCGCTATCGGCGCCATAGCGTTGGGAGTATTCACGGGCGACGGGCTCATGGAGGGCGTTGCGGTAATGCTCCTGTATCAGATAGGCGAGCTTTTGCAGGCGATTGCCGTCGGCTCGTCGAGGAAGTCGATTTCCGACCTGATGGACCTCAAGAGCGAAACCGCGACCTTACTTAAGGACGGTGAACAGTTGATAGTCGCCCCCGAAGATTTAAAGGTGGGGGACGTTATTTTGATTAAAGCGGGCGAAAAGGTGCCCGTAGACTGCGTCGTAACCAAGGGCGCAACCTCGCTGGATATGAAGTCTTTGAACGGCGAAGCCGCTCCCCGCGAAGTTGAAGAGGGCGAAGAGATTCTTTCGGGCGCAATCAACCTTTCAAAGGTGATTGAGGCGCGGGTATTGCGCGAATACTCGTCATCGGCGGTGGCGAAAATTCTCGAGCTCGTGGAAAATTCCACGGCTAAAAAGGCTCAGCCCGAAAGATTCATTTCCAAGTTCGCCAAGTACTATACGCCCGTGGTGGTTATCGCGGCGGCGCTGGTCGCCGGCATCGTTCCCACGGTAATATGTGCCGTTCAAGGCGCTTTTGCGTGGGCAACCTATCAGGATTGGATATATAAATCGCTGTCGTTCTTAGTTATTTCCTGCCCCTGCGCGTTGGTAATCTCCGTGCCGCTCTCGTATTTCAGCGGAATAGGCAGATGCGCAAAGTCGGGCATACTGGTCAAGGGCTCGACCTGCCTCGACGAAATCGCCCGCGCGAACGTAATTGCCTTCGACAAGACGGGTACGCTTACGGAGGGCGTGTTCGAAATTAAAAGCAGCTCTTCGCAGGACGCGCTCAAACTGGCGGCAGCGGCGGAAAAGTATTCATCCCACCCCATAGCGGCGGCTTTTAATAAAGTGGAGACCCCCTATACGGCGGAGCACGCCGAAGAGATTGCAGGGCGCGGCATAAAGTGCGGGTGCGAAGGCAAAGTTCTGCTCTGCGGCAACGCCAAAATGCTTGAAGAGGCGGGCGTGAAGTTTACCTCCGAAGATACCTCGTCCACGGTCGTATACGTTGCGTTGGACGGCGAATATATCGGGTGCGTTCTGATAGACGATACCGTCAAGAGCGGCGCGAAAGAGGCGGTAATATCCCTTAAGAAACAGGGCGTGACCCATGCAGTCATGCTCACCGGCGACGGCGCGGCGAGAGCGGAACGCGTTGCCGGAGAGGTGGGGCTGGACGGCTTCAAGGCGGGGCTGTTGCCCGACGAAAAACTTGCCGAGGCGCAGAAACTCAAGGATATGGGCGGACTTATCTACGTCGGCGACGGAATTAACGACGCTCCCGTAATGACGGTGGCTTCCTGCGCCGTGTCTATGGGCAAGGTTGGTTCGGACGCGGCTATAGAGGCGAGCGATATCGTGCTTGTCTCCGACAATATCTCGCTCGTGCCCGAGGCTAAAAAGATTGCAAAGGCTACGCGCGCGATAGTATACCAAAATATAATAGGCTCGCTTGCGGTCAAATTCGCGCTTATGATTATGGGCGTCGCCCTTCCGGGCTTCCCGTTGATTGCGGCTATTTTCGGCGACGTGGGCGTAATGCTTCTTGCGGTTATCAACTCCATGCGCACTTCGCTCATTAAATAATCGGCTGAGATAACGCGAAATTTGTAAGAATTCAACAAAAAATGAGCGGATTGTTGAGGCGATTGCGTTGGTTTACAGCGTATCGGCGTAATTTTTCGACAAATTAATAAAAAAATCGGCAAACGCCTTTCAAAGCGTTTGCCATTTTATTTTTCGTGTGCTAAAATTAATGTATATTCAGTGAAAACTGAGTGAAAAAATTAAAAGTAAAAAATAATTTTATCGGAGGTAACTTCAAATGTCTGAAGAAACTAAGCAGACAGAACAGGTTGAAGAAGTTGCTCAGGGTTCCGAAGCTGTAAAAACCGACTCTTTCTTGGGTAAGGTGGACAACTTCTTCGGAATTAAAAAGAGCGGCTCCAACTTCAAAACTGAAATCGTAGCGGGCTTAACTACGTTCATGGCAATGGTTTACATTCTCATGGTAAACGCAGGTATGTTCTCTGAAGCATGGGTAGGTCTTTCCTACGGCGCGGCATACATTGCAACCGCAATCGGCGCAATCGTCGGCACGCTCCTCATGGCTTTCCTTGCAAAGATGCCCCTGGCACAGGCTTCCGGCATGGGCGTAAACGCATTCATCGTTTACACGCTTTTGCTTAACGGAACCGGTCTTACCTATGCAAACTGCATGGTATTCACTCTCCTTGACGGCGTAATCTTCCTCGTACTCACCGTAACCGGTTTAAGACAGAAGATTTTCGAGGCAATCCCTGCAGGCGTTCGTCACGCAATCCCCGTTGGTATCGGTCTTTTCATCGCATTCATCGGTATGCAGAACGCAGGTATCATCGTCAACGAGAACAGCACTCTCGTAACTTTCGTATCCTTCAACTTCCTTGGCGGCGCAACTTACGGCGGAGTTCTTGCTCCCTTCATCGCGCTCGTGGGCGTTATTGCAATCGCTATCCTTTCCAAGAAGAACGTAAAGGGCGCAATCCTCTGGGGTATCCTCGGTTCTGCGGTTCTTTACTATATCATGGCTGGTATCGGCTGCATCTGGCATGACGAAGCTTGCGTAGCTATCTTCACAGGCATTTCTATTCAGAATCCCTTCACCGCATTCGGCGACTGGGGTACTCAGGCAGTCGGTCAGGTATTCGTTAAGGGCTTTGACTTCAGCGGCTTCAGCGGCGGCCCCGGCACTCTGGTACTGTTGCTTATCACCACTGCACTTTCGCTCTGCATGATCGATATGTTCGATACTATCGGTACTCTCTACGGCGCGTGCTCCAAGGGTAACCTCCTCGACGAAAACGGCGTGCCCATCAACATGAACAAGATGATGCTCTCCGACGCTATCGCAACCTGCGCAGGCGCAGTAGCAGGCACCTCGACCGTTACCACCTTCGTTGAATCTTCCGCAGGCGTTACCGCAGGCGGCAAGACGGGCTTCACCGCTCTCGTAACCGGTCTTTGCTTCATCGTAGCTATGTTCCTGAGCCCCATTGCTCAGCTCATTCCTTCCTGCGCAACCGCAACCGCTCTTATCTGGGTCGGCGTGCTTATGATGACCTCGGTTACCAAGATCGACTGGTCCGACGCAGGCGAAGCAATCGTTGCATTCCTTACGTTCATCGTAATGGTTCTCGGCTACTCCATCTCCAAGGGTATCGGTATCGGTATTCTTGCATATATCCTTGTTCAGATCTGCACCGGCAAGGTTAAGGAAATCACCATCCCTACCTGGGTTATCGGCGTTCTCTTCCTTGCAACCTTCGTTCTCACCTGATAAAGGTCAACAAAAAATATCCGTCCCCGACTTCGATAAGGTCGGGGACTTTTTTTATCTGCGTTTTTTTATCTTCGCTATTGAAAATGCCGCGCGCTTGCGGTATAATAAAACAATAGACGGGCGCAATGCAGATCTGCCCAAAGGAGCGCTGTCAGGTAAGGCGCACGTTGCGGCAGGGTAAGTTTTTGCGGCAAGGTAAGTCCTTACGGTAAAGCGTACGTTGCGGCAAGTCGCGTTCTTACGATAAGGAGCGTTCTCACGGTAAAGCGCCGTTCCTGCTGCAAGGGGCGCTTTTAAGGTAAGGAGCACCTCTGCGGAGGCATTCGTCAAATACGTTTTTGCAGAAAAAGGTAAAATTATGAAATACATTCTCGCACTCGACCAAGGTACGACCAGCTCGCGCGCAATAATTTTCGACAGAACGGGCAAAATAATGGGGCAGGCTCAGCAGGAGTTCAGGCAGATATATCCCAGGGCTGGCTGGGTTGAACACGACCCCAAGGATATTCTCGGTTCGCAGCTGGGAGTCATTCCCGAAGCTCTGGTACGCGCGGGAGTGGGAGCGGAGCAGATTGCGGCGATTGGCATAACCAATCAGCGAGAAACCACTCTCGTATGGGACAAGCTCACGGGCAAGCCCGTATATAACGCCATAGTATGGCAGTGCCGTCGCACGGCGGAATATTGCGACTTTTTAAAGCGCAACGGCTATGCGGAGCTGATATATCAGAAAACGGGGCTCGTGCTTGACGCTTACTTTTCCGCGACAAAAATCAAGTGGATTTTAGACAACGTCAAGGGCGCGCGCGAACGCGCGGAGCGCGGCGAACTCGCCTTCGGCACGGTAGATACCTTCCTTATGTGGAAGCTCTCCAAGGGCAGAATTTTCGCCACCGACTATACCAACGCTTCGCGCACGATGTTATTTAATATTCATACTCTCAAGTGGGACGAAGAACTGCTCAGTCTGTTCGGTATCCCCCACAGTATGTTGCCGCAAGTGCACCCTTCAAGCTACAATTACGGCAATACCGACGCATTCTGTTTCGGCGCTGAAACGCCCATATGCGGCGTTGCAGGCGACCAGCAGGCGGCGCTGTTCGGTCAGCTCTGCGTAAACCGCGGCGACGTCAAAAATACGTACGGCACGGGGTGTTTCCTCCTGATGAACGCAGGCGATACCCCCGTAAACAGCAATAACGGGCTGGTCACCACGCTAGGCGCGTGTGCGGAGGGGCGTCCGCCTTACGTCCTGGAAGGCTCGGTATTCGTCGGCGGCGCCGTCATGCAGTGGCTGCGCGACGAGATGGGGCTTATTAAAAACGTTTCCGAAAGTCAGGCTCTCGCGCAGAGCGTAGAGGACAGCAACGGAGTATACGTCGTTCCTGCCTTTACGGGATTGGGCGCGCCGTATTGGGACGCGAACGCGCGCGGGCTCGTCACGGGGCTCACCCGCGGAACTAAAAAGGAGCATTTCGTGCGTGCGGCTTTAGAGAGCATTGCATATCAGGTTCACGACGTGGTAAGGGCGATGGAGCGCGATTCGGGCGCCAAGGTCAAAAGACTGCGCGTAGACGGCGGTGCGAGCGCAAACGACTTTTTAATGCAGTTTCAGTCGGATATTCTGGACTGTTCGGTGGAGCGTCCGCGGGTGGTTGAGACCACCGCTCTGGGCGCTGCGTATCTTGCCGGACTGAAGTGCGGATATTGGAGCGGGCTTGACGACGTGTTGTCCAACGCCTCGCGCGAGAGGGTGTTTACCCCCACCGTATCATCGGACGAACGGCAAAAACTTATTCAGGGCTGGGCGCAGGCGGTCAGGCGCGCCCTTATGTAAAAGGTGAAGATATGTACGATTGTATTATAATCGGAACGGGCGCGGCAGGCGTATCCGCCGCACTCACACTCAGGGCTCGCGGAGTAAATTTTCTGTGGCTGGGCAGTAAAAATCTTTCAAATAAAATCAGCTCGGCTGAAAAGATTAAAAATTACCCCGGGCTGGCTTCGGTCAGCGGCAGGGAGCTCAGGGACGCGTTCTCCGCTCAGATTGCCGAAGAGGGGATAGATATCACCCAGGCGCGCGTAAACGGCGTATATGCCACGGGCAATTCGTATTCCGTGCTCTGCGGAAACGACGTCTACGAGGGCAGGACGGTCATCTTAGCCACGGGCGTGGAGGCGGTCAGGCCGATTGCGGGCGAGGAGCAATTTGTCGGCAGGGGCGTGAGCTATTGCGCAACTTGCGACGGCTTTTTGTATAAGGGCAAAAAGATTGCGGTAGTATGCACTTCGAAGGGAATGGAAGAGGAGGTCGAATATCTTGCCTCCGTCGCCGACGAGGTGTATCTGGTTGCGCTGTATAAAGGCGTGGAGATTTCGCGCGGCAACGTTACTGTCGTTAAGGAAATGCCGGCGGCAATCGAGGGCAGAATGAGGGCGGAAAAGCTGGTATTCAAGGACAGAGAGCTTGCCGTGGACGGCGTGTTTATGTTGAAGGAGGCGGTTGCGCCGTCGACGCTCGTGCCGGGGCTGAAGAGCGAAAACGGACAGGTCGTGTGCGACCGCGCGTGCGCAACTAATCTGGATGGACTGTTTGCCGCAGGCGACTGCACGGGCAGACCCTATCAGTACGCGAAGGCTGTTGGCGAAGGAAACGTAGCGGCGCATTCGGTTGTGGAGTATCTTGCCAAAATCAGCAGGGAGAGAGCTGAGTGATAACAGGCAGATTTTGGCAGAAAAAGGTTAATTAAAAAAATTTAAAATTTTAGAAATTCCGTTTAAAAATGAGTTGACATAAAAAAATGTATTTGTTATAATCTTCTAGCATTGAGTTGTGCGTAGGTGCTTCGCTCGTGCGTTTGTTACGATGCAAACAATGCGGGTGTAGTTCAATGGTAGAACACTAGCCTTCCAAGCTGGTTGCGTGGGT
>JBJEUX010000040.1:0-70479 GCA_051884055.1 Candidatus Coproplasma sp. | reverse complement strand
GTGATTTTTATTGTCGTGTAGTGAGTAGCGCAAACTCAGACTATAATAAATATTACGGTATGTTATGTGTAAACTATAAGGAAAACATTATACGTTGTTACTATTGTTATGATATTGAAACGGATTTAGAAGTACCTTTATCAAAAAATACACGGTATATAACAAAATATTGCAACTTTGAATGGTGAGTTGATTTCTTGAAAGTGACCTGAAATTTAAGAATATACCCGTCGGCATTGCTGACGGGTATTTTTTTTAGTGTTTGTCTGTTATCGGCAGTATCATAGTGCAAACTGAAAAAACTCGCGTGTTAAGCGGCTTGATGGGCGCGCCGTAACCAATGAGCTTACGGCGCGCCTATCACTTTTGGTAACGTCGCATTTAAAGCGTCATTATTGTCAAATATATTGACATAAATGCTAAAAATTGTTAAAATTGAGACGGTGTAAAGCGATTAATCGTAGAGGAATTATTATGCGTAGATATATTGTCAGAATTTTATTGGCGGCTATGGCGGCGTTTATGACGCTCGGCTTTATAATGCTGGCTGCCTGCGGTGGAGAAGAGCAAGTTGAGTCTCCTGACAAAATCAATATATATAATTCGTTTATAGATTATTCGTTTTTATATACGGACAATAACGAAAGCCCCGACGGTAATTTCGTCGAATCGGATCTTCAGACCGACCGCGTGTTCGACGTGGGCGTAGTCAACTATGCGGTAATCTACTTTACGTTAAAAAATCCCACGCAAAACGGCTGGAACGCGGGCGAAAAGTTCAACGTAAATATATGTATGTCTCCCTGCGATATCGTGTCCGTAAGGCTCGGCGAAGCCGCAACGGGTATCTTTACCGAGGAGATTAATGATAACGAGAGAAGTATAACTCTCACTTACAGCGTTCCCGAAAGTCAATATCCGGAAAAGACTTTTATAGTGGTAGTCGAATTTACCTCACAGATAAGCACTACCGCAGAATTGGACCTTGCAATTTATTCCGAAAGACAAAACAAGGACAACGTGCAGGTAATATCCGACTGCGTAACCATCGGCGACAGTAAGATGTTTTCATTCAGTCAATCGTCCGTCGGCTTCACGGTGAGCAAGGCAAGCGGTACTTCAGGCGTGGAAAACTGCTATATTCCCAAGCGCTACAAGGATAAAGAGGTTATCGCTATATCCGACAGCGCATTCCGCAACTGCACGCGGATTAAAAACGTTTTCGTGCCCGACAGCGTAACCGAAATCGGCAGCGGAGCGTTCAGCGGCTGCTATAACATTGAAAGCATGAATCTGCCGTTTGTCGGACCGAAGGCGAGCGTAACCGCGGTCGGCGCGTATCATTATCCTTTCGGATACATATTCGGCACGGATAGCTACTCGTTCTGCAGTGAGGCTGTGCAGACCTATCTTCAGGAAGGCGCAAGCTCGCCCGTCAGCACTACTTACTACCTTCCTGCGGCGCTTGCGGACGTAACCGTAAGGGGAGGGAATATCCTTTTCGGCGCGTTCTCGGACTGTAAGGACATTAAAAATATAACCTTGGAGGAGGGAATAACTACCATCGGCGGCGGTGCCTTTTCAGACTGCAGCGGACTGGAAAATATAAATATTCCCGCCAGCGTAACCTCGATAGCGGGCGGCGTGTTCTCTAACTGTCAATCGCTCGAGGGTATATCCGTTTCAAGTGCAAATACGGTGTACAGCGGCAAGAACAGTTGTCTTATAGAGACGGCAAGCAAAACCGTTATTTCCGGCTGTCAGAACAGCGTCATTCCCGACGACGGAAGCGTAACCGTAATAGGCGAAAGCGCGTTTGCGGGCTGTATAGGGTTGAACAGCATTGAAATTCCGACAAGAATAGTCTCCATAGGCGTAAGTGCGTTTGCTGGCTGTACCGGACTTACCGGCATAGCTCTGCCCAACAGTATAACCGTGATAAGCGACTATACCTTTTCACGTTGCAGCAGTCTGCAATATCTTTCGATTTCCGACTGCGTAGAGTCCATCGGCGAGCATGCTTTCTCTTACTGTACGGGTTTAACGTCTGTCGATATTCCTAACAGCGTGCAGGTAATAGGCAAGCGTGCGTTTGCATACTGCAGCAATCTTTCAGACGTAGCCATACAGGAGGGCGTGACCGTAATCGACGAATACGCGTTCTCGGATTGTACGGGGCTTGTCAACATAGCTATGCCCAACAGCTTAATCACGATAGGCGACGGAATGTTTTCAAACTGTAGCACCGTCTCTCGCATCGTATTGCCCGACGGAATAACTTCGGTAGGCAAATACGCGTTCTCCGCTTGCTCTGCTCTGGTCGATATCTTTATTCCCGACGGCGTGACTACGATAGGTGAAGGCGCGTTTGCGCAGTGCGGTTCGCTTACTTCCGTATACCTGCCCGACAGCGTGACGGAGATAGGCAAAAGCGCGTTTAAGTGCTGCGTCGGTATCACAAATATAGCTTTGCCGAACGGAATCACCGAGATAGAGGACAACGTGTTTGAAGGCTGCAGTTCTCTTACTGCAATCAATCTGCCCGACGGAATTTTCTCCATCGGCGCGGAGGCGTTCAAGGATTGCGTCGGTCTGACGGACGTGACTGTTCCCGAAAGCGTAACGGATATCGGATGCGGCGCGCTCTCGGGCTGCAACCGTCTTGTAAATCTGGTTCTTCCCTTCATAGGCAATACAATAAGGAACACGGGGGATATCAGATATCCTTTCGGCTACGTCTTCGGCGGAACGGAGTACGACGGCGGCGTTATGACCGGTCAGTACTGTATCGGCGGCAATACGCGCAGCGGAACGGCGGCGGAAGAGGACGGGCTGAATCTTACCGAAGTTATCTATTATATTCCGGAAACGCTGAGCAGCGTAACCGTAACGGGCGGCGAGCTTGTATACGGCGCGTTTATAAATTGTTCTCATCTCACGGGTATAACCCTGCCCGAAACCATTACCGGTATATCCGATTTCGCTTTCAGCGGATGTAATAAACTCAGCGGAATATTTATACCCGATTTTGTAACCGAAATAGGCGAAAGCGCGTTCGACGGGTGCAGTGCGCTTACCGGCATAGTCTTACCCGATCACGTTACGGTTATAGGCAAGAACTGCTTCCGCAACTGCAGCGCTCTGAGCGGCATAGCTATACCCGACTACGTAACTAGAATAGGCGCGGGCGCGTTTGCAAACTGCGAAAAATTCACACGCATAGATATACCCGAAAACGTAAATTATCTGGGCGAAGGCGTGTTGTCCGGCTGTGTGAATCTAAAAAGCATAACCGTGCCTTTCGTGGGCGATTCGGTCAAAACCTCTAAGGAATTGAATCAGTATCCCTTCGGCTATATTTTCGGAGAAACGGAATATGCCTACGGAGAGGCGACCGTGCAGAGTTATTTCGGAGAAAGCCACGACGAGGTGACTTCAGTCACTTATTATATTCCCACCGCCCTGACGAGCGTGACGGTGACGGGCGGCGAAATTCTGTACGGCGCATTCGTCAACTGCAAAAACTTAACTTCTGTAAGTCTGCCCGAACATCTGGCGAAAATAGGCGGCTCGGCGTTCAGCGGTTGCAGTAAATTATCATCTTTATCCCTGCCTGAAGGCGTAACCGAAATCGATGAATATGCGTTAAGCGGCTGCTCTGCACTCAAGGCAGTCGTACTGCCCATGGGCGTCAACGCGATTAAAGAATATACTTTCTCCGACTGTACGGCTCTGAGCAGCGTATCTTTAAACGACGGACTGGCTTCAATAGGAGATTATTCGTTCGCTAATTGCGGCTTGCTTAAGTTGGCAATTCCCGATACGGTTACGACAATCGGCGGGAACGCGTTTATGAACTGTACAAAGCTGACAAGCGTTACCGTTCCCGATTACGTATTCACAATCGCGAGCGGAACTTTCAGCGGCTGCAGTAGTCTGACAAGAGTAACGTTGCCCGAAATGCTTACCGAAATAGGCTCGGGAGCGTTTGAAAACTGTTCGGCACTGAGCAGTATTTCCTTGCCCGGATATCTTACTGCAATAGGTGAAAGGGCGTTTGCGGGATGTGCGTTAATAACTAAAATAATAATTCCCGACGGGGTGACTTTCATAGGCGCAGACGCGCTGGCTGGATGTTGTTCGCTGTCGGGTCTGACCGTACCATTCGTCGGCGACCGCGTAAAGACGGAGGAGGATACCGACCAGTATCCCTTCGGCTATATATTCGGCTCGCAGAGTTTTACTGACAGCACTCAGATCACCCAGACCTATTACGGCAACGTATCGGGAACGGTGACGGAGATGACTTATTATATCCCCGTGGCGCTAAAGAGCGTGACGGTTACGGGCGGCAATATTTTATACGGCGCGTTCAGCGGCTGCAAAACCCTGACGTCGGTCGTCCTGCCCGATGACCTGACCTCAATCGGCTACGGCGCGTTCAAGGACTGTGAAAGCCTTAAGACTGTTTCCGTACCCGACGGCGTAACAAAGATAGGCGCCTCGGCGTTCAGCGGCTGCAGCAGTCTGACTGCCGTGAAAATACCCGACGGCGTAACAAAAATTAACGATAATACGTTCGAGGGCTGTTCCGCATTGACGGCGGTTACGGTACCCGACGGCGTAACGGCAATCTGTACAAGGGCGTTCAGAGGTTGTTCCGGAATGACTTCGTTGAGTCTGCCTGAAGGTTTAATCACGCTCGGCAGCTACGCGTTTTACGGTTGCAAGAAGTTGACGTCGGTAACGATACCGTACGGTATAACCGCGCTCAATAACGGCGTTTTTATGGATTGTACGACGCTGTCCTCAATAGAATTGCCTGAAAGCATAACGATAATCCATTCCGAAGCGTTAAAAAACTGCAGCGGAATAAAGAAGCTGGTTATTCCTTCAAGCGTAAAATCCGTTGCGTCGGATGCGCTCTCCGGTTGTGCGGCGTTGACCGACCTTACCATACCTTTTGTCGGCAGCGCAAAAAGGAGCTCCGGCGATGCCTTGCAGTATCCGTTTGGCTACATATTCGGTTTAAGCAGCTATACGGGCGGCACGGCAACCGCACAGCAGTATTATTGGAACGGCGTTGTGAACGAAAGTACGTACTACGTTCCGTCCTCGTTAAAGAGCGTGACGGTTACGGGCGGAAATATTTTATACGGCGCGTTCTACAACTGTAAAAATATTACAAATATATATCTTCCCGAAGATCTGACGGAGATTAACGATTACGCGTTCTGTAACTGCACCGCGTTATCGGTGTTGACCATACCTGAACAGGTGACCGATATAGGCTCTTGCGCGTTTGCAGGATGCAGCAGTCTGACCGTTGTCACGCTCCCCGACGGGGTTACCTCCTTATCGCAGAATCTTTTTAACTACTGTACTTCTCTGACGACGGTCAATATGTCCGACCGCGTAACAGGTATAGGCGGTTATGCGTTCGCAAATTGCAGCGCTCTGACGGGTATTTTCCTGCCCGACAGCCTGACCTCGATCGGCGCGTACGCTTTCTCCGCTTGTACGGCGCTTAAAAGCATTACTATTCCCAACGGGGTGACCGCTATCTCCGATAATATGTTCAACGGATGCAGCGGATTGACGACGGTAGCCTTTTCCGACAACATAAAAAGTATAGAAGACTACGCGTTCTTCGGTTGTTCGGGGCTTACGGGGCTATATCTGCCGTTCTCGCTGAATACCATCGGCAACGGTGCGTTTTCTTACTGCAGCGGTCTTACCGAACTGATCGTTTCGGACGGAGTTACCTCAATCGGCGCAAAAGCGTTTGAAAACTGTACTAATCTTGAAAGAGTCAGCTTGTCCGAAGGCTTAACCTCGCTGAAAGAGAGCGTTTTCAGCGGCTGCAGTATGATTTCATCAGTCAGTCTTCCCGAAACGCTCTCTTCGATAGGCGATATGGCGTTCTACGGTTGCTCGTCGATTAAGCAGTTGTCTATTCCCGACGGCGTGACCGAAATAGGCGAAGGCGCGTTCAAAGGCTGTTCGGGTATGAGCGGAATTATCCTGCCCGATTCTTTGAAATTAATCGGCAAGGGAGCTTTATCGGGCTGTAACGGCTTAACAAGCATAACCGTTCCGTTTGTCGGAGGTATGGCGGACAGCACGTCCGAAGGTTACAAGGCATATACGTTCGGCTATATTTTCGGTCAAGAGACATACTCGGGTGGTCTGACGGTCGAACAGTATTGTGACGAAAACCTGACGATTGAATATTACTATATTCCCTCCGCTTTAAAAAGCGTAACCGTTACGGGCGGCGAAATCGGTTACGGCGCGTTCTCCGGCTGTAAGCTGTTGAAGAGCATAACCTTGCCCGAATCCTTGACGGAAATCAGTCCGCGTGCATTTTATAATTGCAGTGCGTTGACTGACTTATACGTTTCCGACGGACTAACCTGTATCGGCGAATTTGCGTTCAAAGATTGCATATTACTGTCCGGCATAACCTTGCCCGACACTTTAAACGAAATAGGCGAGTACGCGTTCTCGGGCTGCACCGCTATAAGCGGGCTGACTGTTCCCGTGTCGTTAACTTTATTGGGCAAAGGCGCGTTCTACAATTGCACGGGGCTTCTGAGTTTCACAATTCCCGACGGCGTGACGGAAATCGGTAATTCCTTATTCTACGGCTGTACGTCCCTGGCAAGCGTGTATATACCTCAGGGCGTAAATAAGATAGGGGAGAGCGCTTTCTGTTATTGCACTCATATTACGGATTTGCAGATTCCCGACAGCGTGACCGAAATAGGCGAATGTGCATTCCAAAGCTGCACCGGTCTGTCTTCGGTTACTGTTCCCGAAAGCGTTACCTCGATCGGCAGCGGAGCCTTCTCGGGTTGCGGCAACTTATTGAGTATAACCCTGCCTTTCGTGGGTGAAAAGGCTGAAAATCCCGTATATCCGTTCGGATACATCTTCGGAACGGTCAGCTACACGTCCGGTACGGCGGTAAAACAATATTACGACGCGTTGAACAGCTCAACCTCGTTTACCACGTACTATCTTCCCTCGGGCTTAAACAGCGTGACCCTGACCGGCGGAGAAGTTCCGTTGTATGCGTTCTGTAACTGCAGCAACCTTAAGGAGATAATCTTGCCCGACGGTTTAACCGAAATAGGCGAAGGCGCGTTCTATAACTGCAGCAAACTTACAAATATAGAAATACCTTACGGCATAACAAGCATCGGCAATTCGTTGTTCTACGGTTGCTCTGGGCTGAAAAATATTGATATATACGAAACGGTTGTATCGATAGGTCAGGCTGCGTTCTCGGGCTGCAGCGGCTTAACGTCTGTTGCCGTTCCCGCCGGCGTAACTTCAATCGGACGGGGAGCGTTTGCGGGTTGCAGCGGTTTAACGAGCATTATAATTCCGTTTGTCGGAGGAAGCGTAAAGAGCAGTACCGACAGCAACCAGTATCCCTTCGGCTATATATTCGGCTCGACGGGTTATACGGGCGGCACGGCGACGACCCAAAGCTATGTGGGCTCGGAAGGCGGAGTTATATCCGACAGGTATTATATCCCCACCGCGCTGAGAAGCGTGACGGTTACGGGCGGCAACGTTTTATACGGCGCGTTCTACGGATGCGGAAACCTGACCGAAATCAACCTGCCCGACAATATAACCTCCGTCGGCGGATATGCCTTCCGCTCGTGTAAGGGGCTGACCGGCATAATGATTCCCGACAGCGTAACCGACGTAGCCGCTTCCGCATTCGCCGGTTGTACGGGTCTTACAAACGTAACCTTGTCTAACTCGTTGGAATCAATAGGCGAAAGCGCGTTCTCAGGCTGTACAAAGCTCAACGAACCCTTCATTCCCGACAGTCTGACGCAAATTGGCGAAAGCGCGTTCTACGGCTGTGAAAGTATTTCTGGCATATCGTTGAACAACGTCAAGGAAATACCGTACAGAGCGTTCTACGGCTGTTCCGCCCTTACAAGCGTAACAATAAACCAAGCGACTTCGATAGGAGAAGAAGCGTTCTACGGCTGTAATAATTTAATCAGCTTCACCGTGCCTGCAAGCGTAACCTTAATCGGAGTAAACGCGTTCGTAAATTGCTCCAGCCTTTCTTCCGTTTATTTCGAAAATGCCCAGGGCTGGAAGATGTACAGGGAACTCGAAACGTCGACCGAGGTCATCGGATTGAACGATTCGCTCAGCGACGAAGAGTATGCGGCAGACTGCCTGGTAAGCCGTGACGGATATTATCTGAAGCGCGCGTGACGGAATAATCCCCGTTGCCGATTGCTCCTTATTATTAATTGCTCCGAGCGGAGAATTTTCTGAAAAAGGTGGATAAAAATGATGGAAACGACAATGAAAAATCAATGTAAAACCTATCTGCGCGTCACCGCGGACGGACAGCTTGAAAAAATTTGCGGACAGCTGTCGCGCATTGCTCCCTGCAAAATTGAGCAGGGCGGCATTGAGTGCGGCTTAAATTGCGAATACGATACGGACGTAAACGTCATGGTGCGCAGGACCATAAAGGACTTACTGGGCAGAGAACAGGAGCTTAAGGAGCTGCAAAAGACCTTTTCTGCTCAGATCTGGCTGGTAATAGCTCCGCAGATCGTCAGAGATTGCGAGGAGCCCCGTCAGATTCTGTCGCTTGAAGAGGATATTATCGCGTTTTTATATAAGTCGGGCGTAAAACCCGACCTGGATTATTACGTCTATTGATTGCGGAGGAAAACTATGGTATTTAACTTTTGCCCTTATTGCGGAAACAAATTAGAAAACGGCTACAAATTCTGCCCGTATTGCGGCGAAAAGCTCGCAGGGCAGGAAGAGCGGGCTTCAACCGGTTCGGACCGCAGCAAAGACGTTCACAGCGTCGACAGGCAGCCTGAAAACAATTACAGCGCATTTGGACAATCCGGAAACGCCTATGGCGACGGCAAGCAATCCGAAGACGCGCAGCCGGGAATCCGACAGTCGGAAGAAGTGGGGTCAGGCAATGACGGCACCCCCGAACCGTGCGATATCGGAACTGCGCAGAACGTGCTTGGCTGGAAGCACGAATTCGGTATTGAAGTCGAAAAGGATTATTCCAAAGCCGTAGCTCAGTACAGGCTTTCGGCAAGCAACGGCAACTCCGTCGGTCAGTTCAACCTCGGCAGAATGTATTTCTACGGCTACGGCGTGGAGCAGGATACGGAAAACGCGTTCAAGTGGTTTGCGCTCTCCGCCCAGAGCGAAAACGCGGACGCATTATGCTATCTCGCTTATTTATATGATAAAGGCATCGTGGTCGAAAGCGACGAAAACAAGGCAGCCACGCTGTATTATCACGCGGCGAACGAGGGCAGTCTGGCAGCTCTGTACGCGCTTTGGGAACATCCTGAATTCAAAGATATACCCGAGGTGAGAGATCTTTTTACCGAAAATAAAGATTTGTTGGTCTTTTCCGATGCTATGGCGGACGTAACGTACGAAGCGAAAAACGGCAACGCCTTGGCGCAGATTATTCTGGCTGACGACTATATCGCTAAAGGCGGGGACAAAAATCTGGGCTGCGCTTGTAATTGGCTGCGTCTGGCGGCTAAGAACGGTGACCCCAAGGGTATGCACAGCCTTGCAAAGTTCTACGAAGAATACGGATATTACGACGAGAAGGGAAAACCTTCCGATAAGAGCAGCGCGCCCATGGACGTGAAGACGTTGATAGGTATATCCGCCTCCCAGGGTTATCCCCCTGCAATCAAATGGGTTCTTGCCGAAGTAAAGTTCAGTAAGGGGCTTGCCGACGAGTTCGCCAGACTCTGCGAAAGACTTTCGAAATATCCTAAGGAGGAACTTGACGCGTTCTTCAACGACGACGATGACGAGGAAGAGGAGTAATCGGTCGAAATTAAAAATCCGATAAGCGTTTTCGGATAATTTTACGCGCTCTGCAAATAATAGTTTTACGGAGGTAATACTATGAGATTGAATTGCGGAGATACTTGCCCCAAGTCGGGTTCTTATAAGGTAGTCGACGGTAAGGGTAAGGTAATCAATACCGTTTACGTTGGCGAGGGCGAAACTATGCCCCCTACGCAGTATTCCGACTGCCATTACGAATCTGAATCTTAAAGTTTTGTAACGGAAAATCAAGGAGAGGCGGCGCAATTCTTTGCGCCGCCTCTCTTATTAATTTCATGGTCGGACAACAGGTTTATAATGCGGTATTGACATAACCGTATTTTTCTGGTAAAATATCTACAGGTAATTATTGCCTTACGGCGAAAGCCGCATTAAACCGCAGAGTCGGTTATCAGGGGGAAAATATAATGGAAGACGACGAGGAATATTCCTATACGGGTTATTCCGCGGGTACGGCCGCCACAATCCGCGAACACGGAGAACGGGCGACTGTTATCGGCGATGAAGAGGAATACTCTTTTAAAGGTTTCGACGAAGCCGCCGCGGCTGACGCGGCACAGCCAAGAATGGGCTACGGGGACTTTCTTATAGAGGAATTTTCTGCGGAGTCCAACATAAAGAAAATTACCAAAGCTACACGCCTTTCCGAAGCGACCGTGCAATATATGATGTCGGTCGTGTATCTGATTGTGGGTGCGGTCTGCGTTGCTCTGCCTGATTACATTCAGACGGCGTTCCCGTACATAGTGGGCAGCTTTATGGCGGCGATTGGTCTGGTTCAGTTTATCTTTGCCGTCCGCGCGAAGGAGTACAAGCATACCCATTCGAACGTAACGGCAACCTCGCTGGTCATGATTGCGCTGAGTATTCTGATTATGGTCGAATACGAAGCCGCGTTCACGATAATCGCCATCGCGTGGGGACTTATAGGACTTATGGAGGGCGCGCACGCGTTCAATCACGCGTTCAGCCGTATCGCGCGTTCGGAAAGGTGCATATTCTATCTCGCCAAGGGCGTGGTGGAGGTCGTGCTTGCGTTCCTGCTCCTCTGCGACGTAGAGCATATTCATTTGCACATAATTTACTTCGGAATCAATCTTGTCTTTGACGCGATAACTATGTTCCCGCCCGTCAAAGCGCGCCTGAGCAGAAAATAATATGAAAGCTTCTAATTTAGATTTAATGCGCCTTGCGCAGGCAATGGACGGGGAGTTCGACCCCGCCGACTACACCCCCGAAGAGCTGGACGAAATGTTGGGCTATATTCAGGGCGCGCAGACGGTGGACGAAATCCGCGCCAGATACTTTGAATTTTACGACGATATCAAGGACAGAACGCTGAACACTCACAAGTGGAGCGATTGATTAAGCCGTCTTTTTATCGGTTTTTTATGTAAAACTTCGGCAATTTATAACAAGCGTTAACCAAAATAACTTTGCGCCGACGGCAGAATCAACCGTCGGCGCAAAGCTACGTTCCGCAACGCAAAACAAATATGCAGAGAGGCGGTTATGGGATTATTCGGTTTTTTTAAGAAAAGGTTTTCAAAGAAAGAGCAGGAAGAACTGACGGAAGAACAAAAAATATTCAATATTAAGTGGAATAAAATGTGGGATCTGTGGGTAAACGGACAGGCTCAGTCGCCGTATGCAGAGCTTATGACCTACCAAAGCGAAGTGAATAACGGCGGACACGCGCAATATTTTGACAACGTTTCAAACACGAGCGATTTGCAAAAGGAAATGGCGGCTTTAGAGACGGTTTTGCCGCCTGAACACAGGCAAACGCTTAAAGCGGCGTACGAGGCGAATCTGTCTGTGGAACAGGGCGACGGAAAAGCTCAGAAAATTTTAGACAAGTGCGACGCCGAGTATTACAAAAACGAGCAGGAAATCAACCGCATATTGGAAGGCTACGCGTCTACAATCCAACCGTAATCGTCCGTCTGCATAAAATCATATTTTTATCATAAAAATATAAAATGCTCATAAAAAAGGATTGCCCTTGCAAAAAAACAAACTGTTTTCACTATGGACGTTGCAATGAATGTCGTGCTCAACATGGTTCTTCAAAGAGACTTCGTCCCTGTGACAGATGAAGTGGTTGTCAAAACGAAGATATAGCGGTATACTTAGCTTGCAAGCCTTGTATTATAAATAAAAAGACTAACGGAAAAACGCCGTTAGTCTTTATTTTCTTTGTTTTTGCTGATTTACATAACTACGATATTGTGCTGTTCGAAGAGCGCCTTGTATTCCTTGGGGAAGGTGTCGTCCGTAATCAGCACGTCGATGTCCTCAACCTGAGCAAAGGTGTAGGGGTTGATTTTGCCGATTTTCGAGCTGTCGAGCATCATATATACGTGTCTTGCCTTTTTGAATACCTGCTTTAAGAGGTCGGATTCAATCTGGCTGTTGCAGCTGAAGCCGTTTTCGGGCGTGAACGCCGTAGCGGAAACGATAGCGATTTCGAAGTTGGTGAGCGCAAAATACTCCTTAGCCGCGGGGGAGGAGGTCGAAAGGTTGTCCTTCATAAGCTGTCCGCCGACTACGGTTATGTTTACGTTCTTTTTCTGGGCAAGCTCCATAGCGACGGCAATACCGTTGGTGAAGATATTGCACTTGATGTCGGGCATTTCCTTCGAAAGATACATAGCCGTCGTGCCACCGTCAAGGAAGAAGGATATACCCTCGTCGATGAGCGTAGCTGCTTTCTGCGCTATAACAATCTTTGCGTCGGTATTAATAGTGGTCTTTTTGGTGTAGGCTTCGCCGGAAACTTTCTGAACTTCCTTAACCGACATCGCACCGCCGCGAATTCTTATAATTCTGCCGTCCTCTTCAAGCTGAAAAAGGTCGCGCCTTAGCGTCATTTGCGAAACGTTGGGGAATACTTCTTCTAGTTGTTCTAGCGTCATTTTGCCGCGTTTGTCAAGGATGTCTGCAATCTCTTCGATTCTTTCCCTTTTCATTGAGTCTCTCCTTTGTTAGAAATTTACAAATAAAACATTGTTTATTATATTGTATTATATATATGTGATAAAGTCAAGGAAATTATCGCACAAAATAACATTTTACTTAAAAAAGTGTTAATTTATTACAAAATAAATATATTTTGAATTTTGCACCTTCCCAAGCGGTTTAGTGTTGATTTTTGCGGCGAAAAGAAGTATAATAATATTAATATGGCAGGAAAATTCAGGTTCAGATTGCCCACTGCAGCTATATTCGCACTCAGCTTTCTGATTATTATTTTAATAGGAACGGGGCTTTTATGCATTCCTGCGGCGACTAACTCGGGCAAGGTTGATTTTCTTGCAGCGTTCTTCACCGCAACCAGCGCAACCTGCGTTACGGGGCTTGCCGTCGTGCCTACGGCTACTCATTGGTCGTATTTCGGACAGGCGGTAATACTGCTCCTCATTCAGATAGGCGGTCTGGGATTCATAACCATAATCTCCATTTTCTTTTTCTACGTTCAGAAGAGGGCTTCGCTGTCCAAGCGTAAGCTCGTAATGCAGTCGGCAGGCTCGGTCAGCCTTGACGGAATCAAAAACCTTGTAAAATACATTCTCGTCGGCACGTTCATCTGCGAATTTATCGGCGCGTTTCTGCTCTGCTTTTCGTTTGTGCCTGCATTCGGCTGGGGTCAGGGTATATGGCAGTCCGTATTCACTTCGGTTTCGGCGTTCTGCAACGCAGGGTTTACCGTAACCGACTCCTACGGTCAGGATTCGCTCTGCGCGTTCGTCTCCGATCCGCTGGTAAATATCGTAGTCTGCCTCTTAATTATAATCGGCGGCATAGGCTTCTTCGTATGGGGCGACATCGTAAAGCACAGGCACAAGCTTAAAAGCTATTCGCTTCATTCCAAAATCGTGCTCTTTTCAACGTGCGTTCTCGTAGTTGCCGGTTGGATTCTGTTTGCCCTGTTCGAGTGGAACAATCCTCAGACGATCGGCGATTACGACGTGGGAACAAAGATTTTAGCTTCGCTGTTCTTATCTGTAACGCCCAGAACGGCGGGCTTCAATACGGTCAATACCGCAGGTCTGTCCGGCGCGGGCAGCGTGCTTACCGTCATATATATGTTCATAGGCGGCAGCCCCGGTTCAACCGCAGGCGGCGTAAAGACCACCACGGTGGCGATTCTGTTCTTCTTCACGGTGGCAACCTCCAAGCGCTATTTCGAAACTCACGTCTTCAAGCGCAAGTTAGAGGAGGACGCGCTCTCCCAGGCGGTGGCGATAGTGTTCCTGTATCTTGCGGCTATAATGGTCAGCGCGCTCGCAATAGCCGCAATCGAAGGCGCAAGCGGAGTCAATTCCTCAGACGTAGTGTTCGAAGTGGTCTCCGCAGTGGGTACGGTCGGACTTTCGCGCGGAATAACGGCAGGGCTCCACGTTGCCTCTAAACTCATACTCATAGGTCTGATGTTCTTCGGAAGAGTGGGCGGATATACGCTCATACTCGTGTTCTCCAAGGAGCGCAGTCCCGTAACCATTTCGCGCGTGGCGGAACACATAATTGTGGGATAATTCCGCTTGACATATAACAGTTGATAATTTCAAGGTGGAAAATTAATGAAAAAATCAGTATTAATAATAGGAATGGGCAGGTTGGGAACTCATCTTGCCGAAAAAATGCAGGACTTCGGTCACGACGTATTGGTGCTTGACAGCAACGCCGAGAGAATAACTCACATTGCAAGCAGGTTCGACGACGCCAGAATAGCCGAATATACCAACGAGGACGTTCTGCGCGCGTTGGATATTCCCTCCTTCGACATATGCTTTATAACCGTGGGCGACAATCTCGAAGCTTCGATGATAACCACCGTAACCTTAAAGAAGCTGGGTGCGAAGTACGTTGCCGCCCGTGCGCGCGACGAGGTTCAGTGCGATCTGCTTAAAAAGATTGGCGCGGACGAAATTATTTACGCCGACGGCGAGACCGCCGACAAGCTTGCGATCCGCCACAACGGCAACAATATTTTCGACTATATCGCCCTTGCCGACGGCTATGCGATTTTCGAAGTCCCCATTTTGAAGGAATGGAGGGGAAAGACCATACTGGAGCTTGACGTGCGCAAGAAATACAAGATTAATATTATAGCCATAAAAAACGGCAGCACGCTCAATCCCGCGCCCATGCCCGACTACACTTTCCGCGACGACGACCATATCTTCGTGCTCGGTCAGTCGCGCAACGTTTTCAAACTGTCGGATAAAACCTGATAAAATCGTTTGCCAAATTTCTTAATTGGGCATATAATGTAAACAACTGAATAAAACCGCATGACAGAAAATCTTAAATAACGTAAGAATACAGAGAGGAAGACCGCAGGCTGAAAGTTTTCCTTCGGACGGTTAAGGTATGCGCTGTCTGGGCTGAAAAGCCTCAGGTCGGGTCAATACCCCGCGGCAACTCTCCGAAATGAGATACGAGGTCTGCATATTTTTGCGGACGAAGTAAAGTGGAACAGCGCACGCGCGCCTTTACAGTACGGTAAAGGCGCGCGTCTATTATTTTTGCGCGGACGTACGTCGGCAGAACCGCCTCCGTACAGGGCGTAAACAACCGCCTTGAATAGGCGGAAACAGCTTGCTTCGTACGCACGCGCGTACATATATAATAAATATAGAAGGTAAATAACTTTGTTTTTTAAAAGACTGCGCAAGGATATAAACGCGGCAAAAGCCAACGACCCTGCCGCGCGGAATAAATTTGAAATATGGCTGACCTATTCGGGGGTGAAGGCGCTCTCTCACCACCGTCTGGCAAACCGCCTGTATAAAATGCACTTAAAGCTGTTGGCAAGAATGGTAAGTCAATGGTCAAAGCGCGTCACGGGCATAGAAATTCACCCTGCCGCAAAGATTGATGCGGGCGTGTTTATCGACCACGGCAACGGCGTCGTAATCGGCGAAACCGCCGAAGTGGGCGAAGGCACCGTGCTCTATCAGGGCTGTACGCTCGGCGGTACGGGCAAGCAGACGGGCAAACGTCACCCCACTATCGGCAAAAACTGCGTGATTTCCGCAGGCGCAAAGATACTCGGCGACATCACCGTGGGCGACTTTGCCAAGGTGGGCGCAGGCGCGGTGGTTCTCCGCAACGTTCCCGCGCACGCAACCGTCGTGGGCGTGCCTGCAAGGGTCGTCAGAATAGGCGGAAGCAAGGACGGGGTGGACTTATATCAGGAAAAGGAAGACCCCATTTTAAAGGAAGTGTGCGCCCTCCGCGAAAGGGTGTTCGCGCTCGAAGAACAATTACAAAAATTAACCGACAAGGAAGTGGATTATGAGAATTTACAACACGCTGACAAGGACTAAGGAAGAGTTTGCGCCCCTTGAAGAGGGCAAGGTTAAAATGTACGCCTGCGGCATAACCGTATCGGGCGAGGCGCATATAGGTCACGGTTTTCAGGCGCTTATCTACGATATTATAAGAAAATACCTCGAAAAGAAGGGCTACGACGTAACTTATGCGAGAAATTACACCGACGTGGACGATAAAATTATCGCAAAGTCCAATGAGACGGGCATCCCTGCGGACAAGTACGCCGCTCAGATGATTGACAAAATCGACAAGACCATGCGCGAAATGGATATCGACGACCCCACGGTCTGGCTCAAAGCCACCCAGAATATCGGCAATATCGTGGACTTCATCTCCGCGCTGATTGAAAAGGGTCACGCATACGCAACGCCCAGCGGCGACGTGTATTTCGACGTAACCTCCTTTAAGGGCTACGGCTGTCTTTCCAACCGCTCGGTAGAAGATATGCTGGACGGCGTGCGCGTGGACAATACCGAAGAAAAGAAGAACCCTGCCGACTTCGCGCTGTGGAAGAGCGCAAAGGAAGGGGAAATTTTCTGGCAGTCGCCCTGGGGCGAAGGCCGTCCCGGCTGGCATATAGAGTGCTCCGCAATGAACCGCGCCGCGTTCGGCGAGCAGATTGACATTCACGGCGGCGGAAGGGACCTCATATTCCCCCATCACGAAAACGAAATCGCGCAGACCGAAAGCCTTACGGGCAAGCGCTTCGTCAAGTACTGGACGCACAACGGTCTTATCAAGGTCAACGGGCAGAAGATGTCGAAATCGCTCGGAAACAGCCTTTTATTGGACGATTTGCTTCAAAAATACTCAAACGAAGCCATTAAATTCGCGTTGCTCCAGACCAACTACCGCAACGACATAAACATTACCGACGACCTCTTCCCCGAGGCTGAAAGGCACCTTACCGAATTCTATAAGGTCATTGCCGCGGTTGAAGAAAAGTTCGGTCAGGGCAGCGTGGGCAACCCTGAAATAGACGGAAAATTCGATTCCGCCATGGACGACGACTTCAACACCGCCCTCGCGCTGTCCGATCTGTTCGGTATTTTCAAGGCGGTTTCCAAAAAGCTTGCCGCAGGCGACGGCAGCTGCAGAGAGGACGTATATCAGATTAAAAAGACCTATTCGCTGTTGGGACTCTTCAGAAAACAGCCCTCGGCTTACCTTGCCGAAGTTGCGGCAAAGGCTCCCGCCGAGGATATCCCCGAAGAGGTCAAAGCTCTCGCCGAAGAGCGCTGGCAGGCAAAGAAGGCGCGCGACTGGGCGAATGCAGACGCGCTCCGCGCAAAAATCGACGCGCTCGGCTATGCAGTAAAGGACGGCAAGGACGGATATACGGTCAATAAAAAATAAATAGTTAGCTCTAAAATTTGACTGTTTTGAAAGGCTGTGCTAAAATAACTTACGGAAAAATAATTTTTTTGACGGAATTTCATAATATTTCGTCTACAGGATAAAAATATGAAAACTTTAACTAGCGAAACGTTAAGAAATTTATATCTCGATTTCTTCAGGAGCAAGGGTCACGCCGTAATACCTTCGGCTTCGCTCATTCCTGAAAACGACCCCACGGTTCTGTTCACCACCGCAGGTATGCATCCCCTGGTTCCCTATCTTCTGGGCGAAAAGCACCCTGCAGGCAAGCGCCTCACCGACGTGCAGAAATGCGTGCGCACGGGCGATATCGACGAGGTTGGCGATGCTTCGCACTGTACCTTCTTCGAAATGCTCGGCAACTGGTCGCTCGGCGACTATTTCAAGGAGCAGATGATTCCCTGGTCGTATGAGTTTTTGACTTCACCCGAATATCTCGGAATTCCCGTAGAGGATATAGCCGTAACCTGTTTTGCTGGCGACGAGGACTGCCCCCGCGACGAAGAGAGCGCAAAGAAGTGGATAGAATGCGGAATTCTGCCCCAGAACGTCTATTTCCTGCCCAAGAGCGGCAACTGGTGGGGCCCTGCAGGCACGACCGGTCCCTGCGGTCCCGATACCGAAATGCACATTATCCGTAACCACGCCGAGGCGGACAAGCTTTCGAGCGACCAGTTCGATCTGGCTCCCTCGGGAACCTTCCTCGAAATCTGGAACGACGTGTTTATGCAGTACAACAAGAACGCAGAGGGCAAGTACGAGCCTTTAGCTCAGCGCAACGTCGATACGGGTATGGGTCTTGAAAGAACGCTGTGCATTCTCAACGGCAAGGACAGCGTTTACGAAACGGATATCTTCGAAAAGGCTATCGAAAAGATCGAAGAGCTCACCGGCCGCAAGTACGGCGAAAGCGAACAGGTGACAAAGGCGTTCCGCGTAATTTTGGACCACGTAAGAACGGCTACGTTTATGCTGGGCGACACGAAGGGCATAGTTCCCTCCAACACCGACCAGGGCTACATTTTAAGAAGAATTATAAGGCGCGCAGTGCGCTTCGGCAGAGATATAGGACTTCCTCAGGGCGCGCTCGATAAGGTTTCAAAGACCATTATCGAAAAGTACGCGGACGTATATCCCGAGCTTGTCGTAAACGCGGCAAAGATCGAAGAGGAGCTCAACAAGGAAGAGGACAAGTTCTCCAAGACTCTCGCTCAGGGTATTAAGGAATTCGAAAAGGTTGCCGCTTCGCTGGGCGACGGCGCGACTATCGACGGCGTCACCGCGTTCCACTTGTACGATACCTACGGCTTCCCCGTAGAGATAACCCGCGAAATGGCGGCTGAAAAGGGACTGGGCGTCGACGTTGAAGGCTACGGGAAGGCGTTTGCCGAGCATCAGGCAAAGTCCCGCGCGGGCAGCGAACAGAAGTTTGCCTGCGGTCTTGCCGACCACAAGGAGGAGACCACCAGACTTCATACCGCAACCCATCTGTTGCACGCGGCGCTCAAAAACGTGTGCTCGCCCGACATTATGCAGAAGGGCTCGAACATCACCGAAGAGCGTCTGAGATTCGACTTCAACTTCTCAAGAAAGCTCACGCCCGAAGAGATTGCCGAAGTTGAAAAGCAGGTAAACGAAATTATCGCTCAGGATCTTCCTGTAGTTATGGAGGAGATGAGCTTAGAGCGCGCAAAAGAGCTCGGATTTACCGGACTTTTCGAAAGCAAGTACGGCGAAAAGGTTAAAACCTATGCCATCGGCGAATACTCGAAGGAAATTTGCGGCGGTCCCCACGCAACGCACACGGGCGAGCTGGGTACCTTTAAAATCGCAAAGCAGGAAAACGTTTCCGCAGGCGTTAAAAGAATCAAGGCGGTACTCATAAAGTAAAAAAAAGATACGCCTTATCAATTGAAAAAAGCATAGCCGCGGCGCAGCGCGCCGCGGCGATTTTGCGCCGAAAATCGTACTCAGAGCGTAATTTTGCAAACTTTTCCAGCTTAAAAAAAATTATTTTAAATTTTATAAAAAACTTTGTAAACCAAACACAAAACGGCTTGACATAAATTTCATTTAATAATAAAATAGTTTTACATTCAAGCGATTAAGTAAAATATTTCGTTAAATAACGAATTTTCAGAGAAAAAGGGTAAGGAGTAAACAATGAAAACCTACATGGCAAATGCCCAGACAGTTGAAAGAAAGTGGTACGTTGTCGATGCTGCAGGCGTCCCCCTCGGAAGATTAGCTTCTAAGGTGGCTGCTGTTTTGCGCGGCAAAAATAAGCCTGTCTTTACACCCAACGTTGACACGGGCGACTTTGTAATAGTTATAAACACAGACAAGGTAGTACTTACGGGCAAGAAGCTCGAGGATAAGTTCTACAGATATCATACCGGCTATATCGGCGGCTTAAAGGAAGTTTCCTACAAGAAGATGCTCGCTGAAAAGAGCGACCTTGCAGTTTACGAAGCTGTTAAGGGTATGCTTCCCAAGAACTCGCTCGGCAGAGATATGATTAAGAAGCTCAGGGTATATAAGGGCGCTGAACACAATCACGCTGCACAGAAACCCGAAGAACTCAAATTATTCTAAGGTAAGGGAAAGGTATAAAATATATGGCAAAGGCTAATTTAAAGAAAAAGTTGCAGTTTTGGGGAACAGGCAGAAGAAAGAAGGCTATCGCACGTGTTCGTCTCGTTCCCGCAGGAACAGGCACGATTGTTATCAACGACAGAGCTTTTGAGGACTATTTCCCTCAGTCGGTTCTTCAATACGTTGTTAAGCAGCCTTTAACTCTTCTCGGCGTTGAAGGTAAGTACGACGTACTTGTAAACGTATACGGCGGCGGTTATACCGGTCAGGCTAACGCTATCCGTCTCGGCGTTGCACGCGCACTCTTACAGGCAGAACCTGATTGTCGTCCTGCATTAAAGAAGGAAGGCTTCTTAACCCGCGACCCCAGAGTCAAGGAAAGAAAGAAGTACGGCTTAAAGAAAGCACGTCGCGCTCCTCAGTTCTCAAAGAGATAAAAAACAAAAGAATACGGACACCCGAAAGGTGTCCGTTTTTTTGTTTTTACAACTGTAAAAAATACGAGCGCGACGTGCTTTAATAAAAAAGGGGCTCCCGCAAAAAAGGTTTTTGCGGGAAGAGGAGAAAGCGGCGAAGAGAAGTTGCGGTTTGCGGTTTACGCAAACCGCATAAAGCGAAGTTGAACGCAGAATTGCGCTTTGAAGCCGCGTCCAGAAGCGCTTTTAGCTGCATAATGTAATTTTAATTGTAAGTCCGTTAATCGTCTTAAGCCTTGCAAAACGGCGGGAGAGGTGATACAATAATATTATGATACTCACAGACGTGCATACTCATTCAACTTATTCCGCCGACGGATTAAGTCCGCTTAAAGATATGGTCGGCAAGGCGTGCGGTTCGGGCTTGAAATATTACGGGGTTTCCGAGCATTTTGACTTCGACTATAACGCCCTCGGTCTTTTAATCAACGGACAGCCCGCTTATACCGACGCCGAAGGCTACTTTAAAGAGGGCAGGATTCTGCAAAAAAATCTGCAAAATTCCCGTTCTGCAACCAATCTGTTGATCGGCTGCGAGCTGGGTTTTTCCGACGACGCGGACGTCGTGCGTCAGTACCGTCAGATTATCGAAAGGTTCAAGCCCGACTTCGTTGTAAACAGCGTTCACACCTGCGATGGTCACGACTGCTATTTTAACGACTATTTTATCGGCAAGGACAAGCAGACCGCGTATCGCAGGTATCTTGAAAGGGTTTTGGAGAGCCTCTCCGCACCCTATAAGTACGATATAGTGGCGCATATAGGCTACGTTTCGCGCAATGCGCCTTACGCAGACCCTAAGATACGCTATGCCGATTTTTCCGAACTTTACGACGAGATTTTCAAGGGCATAATTTCACGCGGTAAAATTCTTGAAGTCAATTCCTCCGCACGCACGGCAGGCAGCGACTTTTTGCCCGACGTAGACGCGCTTGCGCGCTATTTCGAGCTGGGCGGCAGAGCGGTTTCGTTCTCTTCCGACGCGCACGCGACCGACAGAATCTGCGATAAGCGCGCTCTTGTCGTTTCCGCGCTCAAAGGAATAGGCTTTAAGTGCATAACCGTTCCCACGCCGCAAGGTTACGTGGAAGTGGAAATATAAAAGGGCGCAATAATTAAAAATTGAGCTAAATAAGGAAAAATTTTTCAAATTGATATTGCAATTTGTCACTTGATATATTATAATAAATACGGTATTAACCGCCATAATAAGAAAAATATATTTTTTAAGGGGGATTTTCTATGAAAAACGTAATCGTGGGACAGTCCGGAGGTCCTACGGCAGTAATCAACTCAAGCCTTTTAGGCGTTTACAAGACCGCTAAAGACAGAGGCGCCGACGTTGTTTACGGAATGGTACACGGCATTAAGGGACTTTTAGACAGGGACGTAGTTGACCTTTCCACCCAGATTAAGAACGATCTGGATATGGATTTGCTCAAGCGTACGCCTTCTTCATTCCTCGGTTCGTGCCGTTATAAGTTGCCTGCAATCAAGGGCAACGAAGAGACCTACGATAAGATTTTTGCGATTTTGAAGGAACTTGAAATTTACGCATTCTTCTATATCGGCGGTAACGACTCTATGGATACCATAGACAAGCTTTCGACCTACGGCAAGCTCATCAAGAGCCCCATCCGCTTTATGGGTTGTCCCAAGACCATCGATAACGACCTTGCAATAACCGACCATACTCCCGGCTACGGTTCGGCAGCTAAGTACATAGCAGCTACCACCAAGGAAATTATCCGCGACGGTCTGGTATACGACTATCCCGTAGTTTCCGTAATCGAAGTTATGGGTCGTAACGCAGGTTGGCTTACCGCAGCAGCAGCTCTTTCCAAGGGCGAGGACTGCGAAGGCGTTGATATGATTTATCTGCCTGAAAGAGTGTTCGACCTCGACGCATTCCTTGAAAAGACTGGTGAAAAGCTCAAGGAAGACCGTTCGTTGGTTATCGCAGTTTCCGAGGGCGTTAAGGTTGCAGACGGCAGATACGTTTGCGAACTTGCAGACCACGTTGACTACGTCGACGCATTCGGTCATAAACAGCTTGCAGGAACCGCTCGTTACCTTGCAGGTAAGGTTGCTGAAAAGTACGGCGTAAAGACGAGAGCTATCGAGCTTTCATCCTTACAGCGTTGTGCTGCTCACATCACTTCCCGTATCGACGTAACCGAAGCGTTCAACTCGGCAGGTGCGGCAGTTAAGGCTGCATTCGAAGGCAAGACGGGCATGGTTGCTTGCTTAAAGCGCGTTTCCGAAGATCCCTATATGTGCATAACCGAGCTTGCTGAAGTAAGCGAAATCGCTAACGTTGAAAAGAAGGTTCCCGATAACTGGATAACCGAAGACGGTACGTACGTTACCCCCGAACTTATCCACTATATCCGCCCTCTTATACAGTCGGAAATCACTCCTTTGTGGGTAGACGGACTTCCCCGTCACTTAAAGCTCGAAAAATAATCTGAACAGCTTTATGCCGCGCAAGCTTTTGCTTGCGCGGCTATTATTATGCCCTGAAGCCGCTTAAACCTGGCGCACTGTTATATACTGAAACCGCATTAAGCTTGGCGGGTGTAATAAGCACTGACAGCATTAATCAACGCGCGGCTATTATTATGCGCACAACCGCACAAACCAACGCGCGGCTATTGTCTGCGGATTGCGCCCGTCTTGTTATGTATCCTGTTCGAAGCCTGTTCGTGGCGCAGCATAGCCTCCGCCATAATGTTGGGGCGGTCGCTCTGTTCGCGTGCGCTGTCATTCGTCTGTGCGGCTTGCGGTTTTGCATGATCGTTAGCGGCAGCCCCGTCGGGCATTCCGCTCTTTGCGGTGTTTTCCTGACCGTGAGCCGTGCCGTTCAGCGCGTCTAAAGCTTTGAGAATATTGAAAAGGGCAAATTTTTCCGTAATATATCACTCCTTTTAATAAAATTTCATAAAATCAACTTATTTTTTATTGCGCAAAACCCATAATTGTTATATAATTATTAGAGCTGAAGAAAGACTTTCTCCCCCAGACCTGATAAAAGGGGAGAGTATGGAGATAATAATGCGTAAACATTTCACTAAAATTATATGCGTTGCGACTGCCGCAATTTCCGCCCTTGGCATAACCTTGGCATCGGGCTGCGGTTCGCTCCGCTATTCGGGCGTATCTACGGAAGATACGACTGCCGCGCAGGTTACGTCGAACGGCGGCTTCCTCGTGCAGACGGGCGACTACGTTTACTTTGTAAACGGCGTTGAGTCCAACTCTGCCGACAACTCGTTCGGTTCGGTTATAAAGGGTTCGATTCAGAGAATTTCCAAATCCGACCTCAACGCGCACAACTATTCCTCTACAGAGACGGTTGTTCCCCTGGTTACTTATTCCGAACATTACAATGCGGGCATCTACGTCTACGGCGACAGAATTTATTATGCTACGCCTTCAACCGCAAAGAACAGCTCGGGCGAAGTTCAGTATTCCAAGCTTGAATTCAAAAGCTCCAGCCTCAACGGCAAGGATACCATGTCGGATTACTACTACCGTGCTTCAAGCTCGGCTCTCAACTATCGCTACGTACAAGTAGACGGCGTCGTTTACCTTATGTACGCTTGCTCCGAAAGTCTGTATTCCGAAAGCTCTTCAGTGACTAATATCCATTCGGTTAACACTGTAACGGGCGAGGACGTAATCATCGCATATAACGTTTCCGATTACGAGTTTGACACGACCGACCCCGAAAATCCCTACGTTTTCTATACTATGGGCGTTACCAACTACCTCGGTTCCGACAACTCGGTAAAGGAGAGCTATAATCAGCTCTACGTTGCGCGTGCAGACGCTTCCGAATCGCTCAAAGAATACGATTTCAGCTACGTTGAAGATTACGACGCAAGCGAAAATCCCCTCTATATCAACTGCGGTAGCTACGTTTACGACGGTATCGGCATTATCGAAAACGGCGATTCCAACGGCAACAGAGTAAATCAGTTCAACTATAACTACGGCAGCACGCGCGAATATTCGATTAACTATACGGGCTATACCTACGGTTTATCCTCTTATAAGGACGGAAGATTGCTCTTCACGGCTACGCAGAACGGCGACTCGACGGGCAGCCTTTACAGCCTTAAGGTAGACGAAATCGACGCGAATAAGGACGGCAAGACCGACGCAAGCTGGGACGCAATCGACGCGAACAAGGATCTTAAATCCGACCACCTTCTTCTGACCGTTTCCGACGATAAGGACTATACTTTCGTTACGATCGGCGGCAAGGAAATGGTTATGTACGCAGGCAACAGCGGCATAGAAATCGGCGAATTCGTCGGCGGCAAGATCGATAACAGCTATGCAATCACCGACGGCGGCGCGCCTTCGTTCATTTCAGTGCGCGAAGAGACCACCGCTACCGAAAACGGCGAAGGAACGGAAACTTCTCAGTATTTATATTATTCGCTCACGGGCGGCAACGGCTACACCTTCTACCGCATAGCAATCGACGGAGATAAGACCGCTTACAAGACCAATAAGCTTCCCTACGAGGACGTTTACAAATATTCCGAAGTGCGCATACTCGACCTTGACGCATCTTCAAGCTGGTATCTCCCCGAATTCGTAGGCAATCAGATTGTATTTGCAAGCGAAACCGAAGGATACGAAGATTATAATTACATTATGGCTTGCGACCTTACGAGCGCGGACGGCGATATGATGTCCAACGCCGAACTCAACGCATACAACGAAGAGTACGAAGGCGTTGCGGATAAGATCGACGCGTACGGCGAAGAGGAGAACGCAGACGGCTCTGCCGCTTACCAGTATCTTCCCAACGCGCTCAACTATCTGTTCTACACCGGCGACAGAGAGTACCTTGACGAGCTTATCAAAGCTTACGTCGATATCGAAGGCAAGAGCGAAGAGTATCTCTATTCCAAGGATTCCGCGCAGATATATAAGGACTTTGCCGACGTTACCGGCGATTGGGCTGAATATGCCGACAAGAGCAAGAGCGTAAACGGTGAAACGGTCTATGCAAACAGCCGCGACTATTACTACAGCGTAGTAGGCAAGGTTACCGACGAGGACGCAGAGGAAATTATAGAAAATCTCAAGTCGAGCTATATGCAGGCTTATCCCGAAGATAACTCGACCTGGTGGGACGGACTCAGCACCGCCGCAAGAGTATGGTTCATAATCGGTATGTGCGTTGCAGGTCTGGTTGTAATCGGCGGAGTGACGGTACTTGTGATCTGGCTTGTCAAGAGAAGTAAGAATTCTCCCGAAGAGAAAGAGGCAAAGCTCAAGGTTGACATAACCGACGATAAGAACATCGACGTTTACGGAAACGAGGGCGCTCAGAACGGAGAAAATAAGTAATAAAAACGCGTAAAAGCGCGGACGGCTGATTTTTGCAGCCGTCCGCGTAATTTTTTTTAAAAATACTTAAATTAATTTAGCAAAACAGTTTACAAACGCAAATTAAATTAATATAATGTTAGCACAAAATGATAGAGCCGAAAAGGCGCGATATGTAACGGGAGAAAATCAGATGGTCAAATATATTAAATGTCCCAGATGCGAATTAAATTATATCGACGGGGAAACGCAGGAATACTGCGACGTATGTATTGCCGAAATGAAGGGCAATAAATTGCAGTTTGCCGACCTTGAGGACGAAGAGTTTGAAGAGGAGCTTGAAACCGAAGCAACCGAGCTTTGTCCTGTGTGCGGCGTAAACAGAATACACTTCGGCGAAAAGATGTGCGAAGCTTGCGCGGCTAAGACCGAGTACGAGGAAGAGGAAGAAATCGACCCCGAGAAGGACGAGGAGTGGAAGAACTACCTTGACGACGACACCGAAGATCTGACGGTGGACGACGCAGAGCTTGAAGAGGAACTCAAGCAGGAACTTGAAAACGACGATGAAGAGTTGGATGATTCCGAAGAGGACGACTTCTTCAGCGAGGACGTGGATTCCCTTTCCGACCTTGAGGACGAGGACTACGACGACGATGAAGACGACGAGGATGATGACGACGACTTGTTCTGATTAAGTTGACAGCTTTATGCCGCTTTGGTCGATTGCGACCAAAGCGGTTTTTTTTGTTAAAAAACGGCAATAATAATTGTATGATTAAAGCAGGAACAACTATCAGCTCTATCAAACAGACGATAAAGGAATGTTACAATCAGCCCGTAACGGTCAAGCTGAACCTCGGCAGAAACAAGTACGTCACATTCCCGGCAACCCTTTCAGGCGTGTACCCTGCCATATTTACCGTCGAGCCGGACGATAAGAATTTTTTGGGCAAAACTTCCTATTCCTATTCCGAAATTCTGTGCGGCAGGGTCAGGGTTACGCGCAAAGACGCCTAGAACGGCAGGCGGAAAATTTTGAATAATTAACTGGAAAGTCGGTTTGGTCGGGCGGTTTTAAGTAATAAACCGCCCGTTCAACGCATATATTACTCTGTATAACAAGGCGCAACAAGGAGTAATATTATGATCAAGCCCGAACAGAACACACAAACTTTCACACGCAAAATTGCAGATATAAGTTCTCAAGCGGTTGCCGAAAGCCGCTTCCCGCAGTCCAACGACGTAATAGAAGTGCTTGCGGTTTATCCGCAGGTCTCGCTTTTATCGTGCGAGGTATCGTCCGGCAGGGTGAATTACGGCGGAAGAATAGTATTTTCGGTGGTATACGCCGACGAGGAGGGCAAGCTCTGCCGCATGCAGAAGGGCGCGGAGTTCAACTGTTTTGCCGACGACGAGCGCCTTGCGCCTGCGCAGACGGCAATCTGCAATCTCAGGTGCGAGAGAACGGCGGTAAGAAGGGACGGCTCTTCCTTTGTGCTGTCGGCAATCATCTGTGCGGAAATTTCGGTTTTCGCCCCCTGCGAACGTACCTTTATAACCTCCTGCGAGGGTGCGTTTTTAAAGACCGAGCCGCACGAATTCTATTCTGCGGTGCCCTTCTCGGGCGAGAGCGAGGTTGAGGACGACTTCGACGCGGACAGCGTTGCAGACGTGCTTATTCCCGCCGCCAGAGCGTTGGTGACTGGCGCGGAGTGCGGCACGGGCGAAATTATTATCTCAGGCGAAATTTATCTGTCGCTCTTCGCTATGCGCAAGGACGTCCCCGTCAGTCTGGACAGGGTAATTACGTTTAAATCTTCAATTCCTTGCGAAAGCTCTTCGGTGGGTTCAACCCCCTTGGTTCACGCCGAAATAAAAGATTTGTCTGTCACCGCAACGGTGAACGAGGATAAGGGCAAGTGCCGCGTAAGCTTTGTCGGTTCGCTCGCGTTTTCGGGAATTTTCTATGAAAAGAGCGAATACATAGTGGCGGTAGACGGCTTTTCAAGCACGAACAGGCTGAACTTATCGACCTGCGAAGAGAGTGCGGAGACGGTAAAGGAGAGCAGAAACTTCTCTGAGCGGGTTTCGGGCGCGGCGTCGGTAAAGAGCCGGATAGACTTTACCTGCCGCTTCCTTGCGGCGGCTCTGCCCAAGGTGGACTACGAATACGTACAGGCGAGCGGCGCGATAGAGGGCGCGGTGTCGGCGATTTTATTTTACGAGCAGAGCGGCGAGGTGAAGAGCAGCGAGGTGACTCTGCCGTTTGCGGTTAAGCTGAGCGCACCGTCCGAAGGCAAGGTTATCGCCGACGTGGCCGTATGCGGAGTGAGCCTGCGCCAGCCCAAGGAGGGCGAAGTTGAAGGTGAAGCCGTGCTGAAAATCAGCGCGACAGTAATCTCTTCGGACAGCGTACGGTTTATCGAGGGCGCGGAGGAGGGCGAAGCTATCCCCGCGTGCGAAAGCGCGGTCAGCGTGTATATCCCCTGCGAGGGCGACGGGCTGTGGGAGGTCTCTAAAAAGCTTATGCGCGCGCCCGACGAGGTTTCGGAGTGCAACCCCGACCTTAAGTATCCGCTTACGGGCAGTGAAAGAATAGTAATTTACAGACCTAAAAAAGTCGAAGCGTAGACAAAAGAAGATTAATTTCAGACACCAAAAGGTCTGGGTCTGGGCAAAAAAAGACCAATCGCAGTTTAAAGGCTGTTAAAAAATATAATTGCGCCGCCGCGTTGTAAACGCGGCGGCGCACGTTTATAGGCAAGCGGTTTATATTTGGCGGTAAAGGTCGGATTTTTACGGTAAAGCGTTGAAAATATTTTTATTGCGTGATATAATAAATATATGGACTACGTTCGCTTTAAGGCATACGCAAAAGTTAATTTAAGTCTGGACATAACCGGCGTTTCGGGCGGCTATCACAATCTCGACTCTGTGGTAACCACCATTGACGTGTACGACCTTATAACGATAAAAAAGCGAAAAAGGGACAAGCTGGTCAGCATAACCATGCACGGTATGGACAGCGAAAACATTCCCTTTGAAAAAAACAACGCTGTAAAGGCGGCTGAAAAATTTATTTCCGAGTTCGATGTGTGCGGCGCGGATATAACCGTTTACAAAAATATCCCCATGGGCGCAGGGCTGGGCGGCTCGTCTGCGGACGTTTCAGGTGTTCTGAACGCCCTTAAAAAGCTCCACGGCATAGAGGACGACCAGAAGATTAAGGACCTTGCCGACTCGTTGGGGAGCGATACGGGCTATATGCTCACGGGCGGATATGCCAGGATTACGGGCAGGGGCGAAATTGTTCAGCCTCTGGACAGCAATTTAAAGTTAAACCTTTTGCTGCTCGTTCCAAAAACTCCCGTCTCCACGCCCGAGTGCTACCGCGCATACGACAAAATCAACTGTCGCCGCCCGAACACTTCAGCCGAGGCGGAAAGCGCAGTGCTCTCGGGGGATGTGCAGGCTCTGGGCAAGGCGCTTTCAAACGCGCTCATGCCTGCCGCCGCGCATCTCAATCCCGACGTGATTAAAGCCGCGGAGGAGCTTCACGAATTTTCGCCGCTGGGCGTCACTATGTCGGGTTCGGGCAGTTGCGTCTACGCGCTGTTTGAAAACGACCAGTTCTGTTCGTACGCGTACAGCAGATACCGCGGCAAATATACCGCAATTATGACAAAGACCTGTTTACCTGTAAGGGAGAAAGAATAATGGCAGAAGAGAGACTCATTGACACCGATAAAGATAAAAAATACCGTTTCCGCATAAACGAGGACGGCGAAGAGGAGCTTGTCATCGACGATGGGCTGAGCGAAGAGGAGAGCGCGCCCGCGGACGAGATTTGCTTTGAAGTACCCGAGGACGCTTATGACGACGAGGAAGCGGCGGTAATGACCCCCGAACAGCTTGCCGAAAAGCGTCGCCGTGCCGAACAGGCGGAAGAGGAACGCAAGGCTAAGCTTGCTTCGCTCATATCAGCCGCAAACGGGGATTACAGCGTGGGCAATTACGCCACCGCGCTTGAAAACGCGCTCGGAGCGGAAGAGCTTTCGCCCGAGGACGGAGAGATTCACGCGCTCAAACTGTTGATATACACGCGCGGCTTCACCTCCTACGAGGGCACGCTTGACAAGGCGGAGGAGACTGCGGAGGACGTTAAGACCTACTGCACTCCTGAGCGCAGAGCAGAGCTGTTTGCGCAGGCGGAGGACAGCCTTAATCAAAATATATCCGCGCTTTCACAGCGCGTAGAAAAGCTTTCGGAAGAGAACGAGGCAAAGAAAGCCGAGCGTGCCGTGCGCTTTAATGCGGACAATAACAAGGCGCGCATCTGCTTTGGCGCGGTTGCGGCGCCCTTCGTCGTATTTCTTGCGCTCACGATTTCCTTTGCAATGAATATGTTTGCCAACCAGAGCGGCACGTTCATAGTTTTAACAATCGTCTTTGCTGCGCTTGCCTTTATCAATTTAATCGCGCTCGTATTCGTTGCCAGACGGTGGAATATCACCGCAAGGCGCGTAAGAATGAACAAGAACAATACAAAGACCCAGCTCGGCAGAGAATACCTTGCAGAAAAGAACAAACTCGATCTGTTCAACGCGATTTATTCCGCGTTAAAGGACTGAAATGATATATTTGGATAACGCCGCGACAACGCCGCTTGACCAGGATATTTTAGATAAGATGACGCCCTATTTACAGGGCGTTTTCGGCAATGCGTCGTCCCAGCACGCCTTCGGCAGACAGGCGGCAAACGCGGTCGATTGCGCGCGCGACAAAATTGCAGCGCTTATGGGCGTAAAGCCTGCGGAAATTTTCTTTACGGCAGGCGGTACCGAGGCGGACAATCTGGCTGTTAAGGGCGTGTGTTCTGCTAACGCCGACAGAGGTAAACACCTTATTGTATCCTCGATTGAACACCCTGCTGTTATTGAAAGCGCAAAGGATATGCAGTCCTTCGGGTTCGACGTGACCTTTGTAAATCCCGATAGTAACGGCGTTATAACTCCGCAGGCGGTGGAGGCGGCTATGCGCCCCGATACTGTCTTTGTTGCGGTGATGTCGGCGAATAACGAAACGGGCGTAATTCAGCCCGTATCGGAAATTTACGAAATTGTAAAGGCTCATGGTGCGTTCTTATGGAGCGACTGCGTGCAGTCCGCGGGGGCAATGGTTTTCAGTGCTTTTCCGTCCGACGGCAAGGCGATCTCTTCCCATAAATTCTACGGACCAAAGGGCTTCGGCGTGGCTTATATAAAGTCGGGAACGCGCTTCAACCGCCTCATATCGGGCGGCATGCAGGAGCGCTCTATGCGCGGAGGAACGACTTTCGTGGCGGGCGCGGTCGGCTGCGCTGCCGCGTTGGAAAAGGCTTGCGCGCAGAGGGACGCCAACAATGCAAAGATTGCGGCTGTACGCGACTATTTTGTGAACAGGGTGCTCTCCGAAATTTCGGGAACCACTCTTAACGGAAGGGGCGCGCAGAGGTTGCCCTCTCACGCGAATATCTCCTTTGAAGGCTGCGACGGGGAAAATATTCTGTTCCTGCTCGATTTAAATGGCGTAGCCGTATCCACAGGCTCGGCGTGTTCTTCGGGCGCGGTAACTCCCTCGCACGTTCTGACGGCTATGGGGCTAACTGAAAGACAGGCAAAATCCTCCGTGCGATTCACCTTCGGCAAGTACAACACCAATGAAGAAGCCGATCGGGTGATAGACGTTTTAAAGTCGGCAGTAAATAAAATACGCGGAATTCAATAAAAAATATGTGTAAATAAAAGGATAAGCCGCGGCGATTGAAAATCGCCGCGGCTTTAGTATTGTATCAAAACAAACAGAAACGACGTAAACCAGAGTTTACGCCGCAGGGGTAATGATACTCGCAAAAGCCCGACCCTTTAAATAGCTATAAATAATGCTCGTATCAAACAGAAACGACGTAAACCAGAGTTTACGCCGCTTCCATATGATAAGGGGGAAAATGATGAGCTGTTTAGGGGTAAACGATCGGGTTTTTGCAACTTTTTTTGCTCAACCGCTTGTGTTATCGTTTACATTTATTATTATATTCAAACGCGAAAAAAAGTAAATTAAATATAATAAAAAATTTTCAGGTCGAATTTATTTATCGTTATAACCAAATTTTGATCAATGCGCACACTTTTCCTAGTATTATTATAGGTAATGATTATCTTTTATATAAGCGCGGTTTATGTAACTTGAGAAAGACGAAAAAATTATATAAATCTGCATATAAAACAGGCGAAAACGGTGGAGATAAAAGTCGAAAATAAAATTATTATTATCGGCACTATTCTCTTGCCCTTTTTGGTGTTTGCAAAGTAAACCGCGAATATGTAAAATACCGTCTCGCTCGAGCCGTACAGCACGCAGGCGCACCTGCCTGTATAGCTGTCCGCCCCGTAGGTTTCGATAATTTCGGTCAGATAGCTCAGCGACCCGCTTCCCGAAAACGGCTTAATTAATATCAGCTTGCTTAACTCTTCGGGGATTTTGAAAAATCCGAAGACTGGCGAGAGCGCCTTGGACATTGCAGACGACAGCCCCGAAACTTCGAACAGTTCGCACATCATGAATATCGTTGCAAGCAGCGGAATAAGAGAAAGCGTGAATTTCAGTCCGTCCTGCGCTCCGCGTGTGAACGATGAAAACACGTTTACCTTTTTTATCGTTGCAATCACTATTATGATTATGAAAATTATCGGAATTACAAATGCCATAGCTTAATTGTAGTGAGTAAAAACGGATTTTCAGCGATAAATCGATCGGGTTAAAAACTTAGTCAGTGCATTGCCGTGTCAGGCTGAACGCCTGCTTGCAATAAAGTACAGCGTCGACTTATCAGGCGGAGCGCCTGCTTACAATAAAGTACAGCGTCACCGCAAGTCCCGTTGAAACCAATGTCGCCAGCAGCGAAGGAAGGGTAATATCACCTGCGTTGGCGCTTCCTGCCGCCGCGCGCAGGGCTATAACGGTAGTGGGAATAATCTGAATGGACGTGGCGTTTACGATAAACAGCAGATTCTGCGCAAAGACGTTGCCGTCCTTTTCGAGCGCGTTCACGGCTTTAACAGCAAAGGGCGTTGCCGCGCCGCCTATGCCGAGCAGATTGCAGCTTAAATTCATCGCAATGTTTAGGCTGGCTTCGGCATCGTCGCATCTGAAAACTTTTTTACAGGCGGGCTGCAAAAATCTTGCAATCGTTGCGTTTATGCCCGCGTCCTCCGCAACGGCGGAAATTCCCATCCAGACGCAGTAAACGCAAAACAGGGTCAGTCCCGTCTTTGCGGCGTTCATAGCCCCGTTTAAGAGCGCGGTTAAAAAGGAATTGGGCGAACATATGCATATAGCTATGGCTGAGGCGACGAAAACTGCCGTAAAAATAGCGTTCATAACCTATAATATTTATCCGAACTGTCGATTATTCGCTAAAATTATTTACTTTTGCGCGCAAATGTGATAAATTATAGTAGTAAATAAATTTATGCACGGCGGCGCGAACAACGGCCGCAAAGCGGAGGTAATATGGCTGAAAAGTTTTATATCACAACGGCAATCACCTATACTTCAGGCAAGCCCCACATCGGCAACACCTACGAAATTATTTTATCCGACGCAATCGCGCGTGAAAAGCGCATGCAGGGTTACGACGTGTTCTTTATGACGGGTACCGACGAACACGGGCAAAAGGTAGAGGACAAGGCTGCGGCAAAGGGCGTAACCCCCAAGCAGTTCGTCGATGAGGTTGCAGGCGAAATCAAGCGCATCTGGGATCTGATGGATACTTCGTACGATAAGTTTATCCGCACCACGGACGACTATCACGAGCGCGCCGTGCAGAAGATCTTTAAAAAGTTCTACGAGAGCGGAGATATCTACAAGAGCTCCTACAAGGGAATGTACTGCACCCCCTGCGAGAGCTTCTGGACGGAGAGCCAGCTTGTGGACGGCAAGTGTCCCGACTGCGGAAGAGAGGTCAAGCCTGCCGAGGAAGAGGCATACTTCTTCAAGATGGGCAAGTATGCCGACAGACTGGTAAAGCATATAGTCACTCATCCCGAATTCATTACGCCCACCGCACGCAAGAACGAGATGATGAACAACTTCCTGCTCGCGGACGAGTTTATCGGCAAGAGCGACGAGGAGATTTTGCAGGCGGTTGAAAACGGCACGCTCAGGACCAAACTTCAGGATCTCTGCGTTTCGCGTACCTCCTTCAAGTGGGGTATTCCCGTCGATTTCGACAGTAGACACGTCGTTTACGTCTGGCTCGACGCGCTGACCAACTATATAACGGGCGTAGGCTACGATACTCAAAGCCCTGCCGAAAATTACGGCAAATATTGGCCTGCCGACGTTCACGTAATCGGCAAGGACATCATCCGCTTCCATACGATCTACTGGCCCATTTTCCTGATGGCTATGGGCGAACCTCTGCCCAAGCAGGTGTTCGGTCATCCCTGGCTGTTGCAGGGCGGAGATAAGATGAGCAAGTCGCGCGGTAACGTCATCTATGCCGACGACCTTGCAAAAGTTTTCGGCGTGGACGGAGTGCGCTACTTCGTTCTGCACGAAATGCCCTATCTCAACGACGGCATCATCACCTGGGAGCTTATTTGCGACAGAAACAATTCCGACCTTGCAAATACGCTGGGTAACCTTGTAAAGCGCACTGTTTCAATGACCAACCAGTACTTCGGCGGCAAGGTTAAGCACACGGGCGTTGCGGGCGATACTGACGCGGAGCTTATTGAAATAGCAACTACCTCCCGCGACAGAGTAGCCGCAAAGATGGACGAATACAAGGTTGCGGACGCGCTGGACGAGCTGTGGCAGCTCTTCCGCAGGGCAAACAAATATATCGACGAAACCACGCCCTGGCTGCTTGCCAAGGACGAGGCTAAAAAGGACAGACTTTCCGAAGTTTTATATAACCTTCTTGAGAGCATCTCCATCGGCGCTCAGCTTTTACAGCCGTTTATGCCCTCTACTTCGCGCAAGATTCTTGCCGAAACGGGCGCGGCGGAAAGGAGCTATGCCGATCTGGATAAATTCGGTTTGACCCCCGAATATGCCGTAACTAACGCACCTTCAACCCTGTTTGAAAGGATTAAGTTTGACGATATCAAGCCTATAATTTCCGAAATAGAGCAAAAGCAGAAGGCTGAAGCCGCTCCTCCCGTCAAGGTTGAAGAGGTTGAAAAGATAACCATCGACGACTTTGCAAAGGTAAGAATGCAGGTGGGTACCGTAATCGCATGCGAAGCGGTTAAAAAGAGCAAGCTTCTGCACGAAACCGTGCGCGTGGGCGACAAGACCTTGTCCATTCTTTCGGGTATCGGCAAGCACTACACCGCGGAAGAGATGGTGGGCAAAAAGGTAATCGTAGTCACCAATCTTCCCCCTCGTGAGATGAAGGGAATTACGTCCGAAGGCATGATTGTCTGCGCCGAAGGTCCCGACGGTACTCTTTCGATAGTATCTCCCGAAAAGGATATCCCCGACGGCAGTCTGCTCTCTTAAAATGTATATCGACGTTCACTGTCACCTCAACTACGAGGACTACGGCAGTTTAGATAATCTTATTTCCGACTGCGAAGCGGCAGGCGTTAAGCGCATAATTTCCGTCGGATTCGACGTGGATTCTTCGCTTTTGTGCCGCGATATTGCTGAAAAGTATAAAAGCGTGTACTTCTGCGCAGGGTTTCACCCCACCGAGCTTAAAAAGTACAGGGAGGGGGATCTCGATAAAATCGCCGCGCTGTGCGCTCATCCCAAGTGCGTGGCGTTGGGCGAAATAGGTCTGGATTATCACTACCCCGATACGGATAAGCCGCTTCAGGCGGAGATATTCGAAAGGCAGCTAAAGCTTGCCCACGAGCTTAAAATGCCCGTTCAGATACACTCCCGCGACTGCGCGGAGGATATGCTGAATACGCTCAAAGCAAATTCAGACCTCTTAATAAACGGCGGTCTTTTGCATTGCTATTCACATTCGCCCGAAATGGCGGAAGAATTCGCAAAGCTCGGATTGTATTTTTCGTTCGGCGGAACGTCCACCTACAGGCGCAGTAAAAAACCGCGCAGGGCAATTGCGGCGCTGCCTGCGGACAGGTTGCTCACCGAAACCGACAGTCCCTATCTTTCGCCCTCGTCAGCGTTCGGGAAGTTCCCGAATACGCCGCTGTCCATTCCTGAAATCACGGCTAATATGGCGGAGTTAAAGGGCGAAACGGTCGAGGATATGTGCGAATTAATCGCAAACAACGCATTTGCGCTGTTTCCTAAACTAATTCAGTAAAAGCGCCTTAAAACGGTATAAAGCCGCGGCTTGGCGCCGCGGCTCTCTTTATCATACGTTGGGTAAGCCGTAAACGGGCTTACAAAATAAGTTTAAGTAGCCGCAAGTTTTATATTCAAGGTTTTTAAAGACAGATTATGGAAGATAAAGTAAGGGAAATCCTCGTCCGCAACGGCTTTACTTTTAAAAAGCAGTTCGGGCAGAACTTCATAACCGATAAAAATCTGCTTGCCGACGTGGTTGAAAAGTCGGGCGCGGACGAGGAAAGCACCGTAATAGAAATCGGTTGCGGCGCAGGTACGCTCACGCGCGCGCTTGCCGAAAGGGCTAAGTTCGTTTACGCCTACGAAATTGATAAAAATCTTCAACCCGTGCTTTCCCAGACGCTTGCAGGACTGGACAACGTGGAAGTTATATTCAAGGACTTTTTAAAGGTCAGATTGGACGAGCTGGAAAAGACCCTTCCGCCCTACAGGGTGGTTGCAAACCTGCCCTACTATATAACCACGCCGCTGATTATGACCTTTATCGAGCATTCAAAAAAGTGCTTATCGCTTACGGTTATGGTTCAGGAAGAGGTGGCGGAAAGGCTGTGTGCGAGTGCAAACACCCCCGAATATGGCGCAATTACCGCAAATATTGCCCTTCGCGGAACGTGCAGAATTGTAAAGCGCGTGAACAGAAGACTGTTCTATCCCAGTCCCAACGTGGACAGCGCGGTGGTAAGGATAGATATAGAAGACAAGCGGCTTGACGTCGCCGACGAGGCGCTTTATAAAAAGACTGTTCAGGCGGCGTTCTCCTCCCGGAGAAAGACTCTTGAAAACAATCTGGTCAACGCCTTTTCGCTCTCGCGCGAGAGTGCGCGTGCGGCGCTTGAAGCGTGCGGTATAGATATAAAGGCGCGCGGCGAAGTTCTCTCCCCGCAGGACTTTGCAAGGCTCTCGAACGAGCTTTCTCAGATAATAAAATAACGTTTTGTTAGTAATATGGTAATAATAAAAGCGGCGCAAGGCAGATCTGCCTTGCGCCGCTCATTGTATATTAATAGCTCTATCATACGCGCAAATAACGCGTATCGTAGCTTGCTAAAAGGCGGGCTTTCCTTCGTGCGAATTCAGCTGGTTTTAGCACCTTAAATATTTATTACAGCCGAAAAGAAAAACGGAATAATCTGCTTGTCCGACACATATAATTAAATATAAATTCTTGGAGGCAGATGTATGGAAAACGAAATGGACTACGCCGAAATGTTGGAAATTCCCGTAAGTACGGTGAGCGTAGTTAAAAAGAAGAGTTTATTCAAGCGCAAAGGCAACGACAAAAGCGATCTTAAAGACAGAGTAGTGGAGAGCGTAAACGAACGCTCCGGCTTTGCCGATAATAATTATGTTCCGCGCGGCGACTATATTCAAACCGAAAATCTTTCGGATATCCCCGACGTTCAGCCCGAAAAACCCAAGCGCGACGGCACGGGCGCAATTCTTATTGCCGAGGCGGTGGCGGCTTGCCTTATTGCAGGCGGCATTTTCGTAACCAACGTATTCGTTCCCGACACGGCGATAAATACCTTTATAAATTCGCTTACTACGGTTGAAACTCAGGAATCGCCGTATACCGATTTCAAGCTGACTTCGGTTGTTAGCGAGCTTTCCGAAGCCGAAGTTTCAGTGACCGCCGAGGGCGTGATAAGCTTTACCGACCGCACGTCGGTTTATCCCGTATGCGAAGGCAAGGTGACATCTGTAACTCAGGCAAACGGGCTCTATACCGTGCAGATCGCGCACACGTCGACCTTTTCCAGCGTGATGACGGGGCTCTCTACAGTGTATGCGTCTGTGGGCGACAGTGTGCAGGCTAACGTTCCCGTGGCGTATTCGGACGGACAGAACGAAGTGCGCGTAAGTATGTACGACGGCGAAACTCTGCTCAATTGCTACACTCTTTCCGGCGCGGTTCCCGTCTGGAATTCGTGAAAGTTACAATTCATCCGCTGTTCTTTGCGGTAATAATTTTCAGTGCCTTTACAGGCGGATTTTTCGAATGTATTATATTTGCTTTGACCGCTCTCTTGCACGAGTGCGGTCATATTTTTTGCGCGGCGCGGCTGGGCTTTAAGTGCGAAAGAATTAAACTGATGCCCTACGGCGCGGCTTCCGTGTGCGATCTGGACGGAATACGGCGCAGGGACGAAATATCTCTGGCGCTTGCAGGACCCTTCGTAAACGCGGTTATTTGCGTGATATGTGCGGGGCTTTGGTGGTTTTATCCCGAAACTTACGCGTATACGGACACGGTTATGGCGGCGTCGCTTGTCATGCTTGCGGTAAACCTTTTGCCTGCGTATCCTTTGGACGGAGGAAGGGTTTTATGCTGCGTCCTGACAAAAATTTTATCCCAGAGGGCGGCAGGTATCACCCTGCGAGTAATAAACTGCCTGATTGCCGCAACCTTTTTTATTCTCTTCTTCTTTACGGGTTTTAACCTCACTTTTATCTTCTTTTCGCTGTTTTTAATCTGCTCTGCGTTCGAAAAACCGCCGCAGACGGTTAAAATCAATTTTTCCTCGCGCGATAAGCTTAAAAGAGGAATGGAGGTTAAATACGTCCTTGTGGACGCAAGCTTTACCTATAAGGACGCATTAAGGTATCTCGACGATAAAACCTATCTTGTCCTTCAGCTCTACGACGGCGGCGTGGCGGACGAGATTACGCAGGACGAACTGTACGAAAGTCTGACCTTCCACACAATTTACGACAGGGTGTTCGACGGGTAATATGTGGCAATTAACGCGTTATTTTTAGTTTTCGCGTAATAAATTTAAGCGGCGGACGGTGCGATAATCGCACCGTCCGCCGCCAATTATTTTATGGAATTAAGAAACTCAGTCAAGGCGTTGCCTTGTTTGATTGGAGAGAGGTTAATCAAGTGATAAGGCAATAAAGATACAAAGTCAAGACATTGTCTTGTCAAGGCGTTGCCTTGTTTGATTGGAGAGAGGTTAATCAAGTGATAAGGCAATAAAGATACAAAGTCAAGACATTGTCTTGTTTGATTGGAGAGAGGTCAATCAAGTGATAAGGCAATAAAGAAACTCAGTCAAGGCGTTGCCTTGTCATTTGTTTAAAAAGCTTTTCGAAAACAGTTTTTCGTCCAGATTGCCGTCCAGCACCTGACAGACCGCTTCAACCCCGAGGTTGACGCTCTCGTCAATCAAGGGGGCGAGGGAGGAGTAGTCGTAATCGTACTTGTAGGACTGTCTTTTGTTTTTATAGGTCACTTTTGAGTAGGTAAAAAATCTTTTAAGGCACCGTTCAACGCCCGTCACGGTGACCGAATTTTCCACCCGTTTTACGCTGTCGTACACGGTAAACGTTGCGCCTACAACCGCGTCGCAGGTGAGAATTTTTCGCGGCGTTGCAAATTTGCGGCTTATGTAAAGCCCCAAATCGCTCTCGAAGCTCAGGTGGGCTACGGGCGAGCGGCTGCTGTCTTCAAAGGCGTATATTGTCGGGTGAAACGTGCTGTCAACCGCGTAATGCGTGGCAAATCCCGCCGCGTACGAAAGGTTGCCCTTGCGCAGATTTTCAAACAGATACAGGGCGGGCATCATATGAAGCCGCCTGCCTAAATTGCTCTTTGAAAGGCTCAGATTATAGGTGAAAAATACGTCTCCGCCCTGCGCCCCCAAAAGGTAAAGCTTTCTGCTCTCTATTAAGGACTTGCTCTCTTTCGGCAGTTTTTCCAAAATTTTATCTGCAAGTATGGCGTGGGAAAAATAATCTGGCATACTATAAGTTTTGCCTTTTTGCGTAAAATAAATACTGCTGAACGTACCCCGAATATTGTCCGAACAGCCCCGTAAAGTAGGCGTTAATCTTGTTTCTGTCGGTAAGAGTCCCGCCAAAATCCTCTCTGTACAGCTTCTCTATCCAGGTATCCACGGGGAAACTGTCCGCCTTTCCGAATCCGAAAAGACATACGCAGTCCGCAACTTTCGGCCCTATTCCTTTATACGTTAAAAGCTGCCTTTTAAGTTCCGCCGCGTTTAATAAGTAGAGATTTTCTATTCCCTCTTTTGCAATTCTTGCCGAGGTCTCGCTTAAAAATACGTCGCGGTAGCCTGCGCCTAAAGACCTGTAATATTCAGGGTCCTTTTGCGCGAGGACGGAGGACTTGGGAAAGGTGTAATATTCCTGCCCGTCGAACGCTCTCTTTTCGCCTAACCCCTCGCATATCCTCGAAATAATGCCCTTGATTCTGGGAATATTGTTGTTCTGCGAGATTATAAACGAGTATATCATTTCCTCTGCGTTCTGGTTGAGTATGCGCAGTCCCTTTGCCTTGTCGCACGCGGAAGAGAGGGCGGGGACGTTGAACGACTTAGCCGCCTCGATAATTTCGGTATAGTCGCGCTCTAAGTCGAAGTAGTGGTAAAAATACTCCGAATCGTCGCTTTCAACCGTGGTTTTAACACCGTCGGTGTAGACGTAGCACGCCTTGTCGGCAGAAAAAACCCTGTAACCGTCGCGGTAGGGTTCGTAGCGGAACACCTGCCCGCAGTCAAGTACGTCAGTCGGGTTAAAATAGGTTGAATCGTAATCGAATTTCATAATCGCCTCTCGCATTCCGACCAAAATGCACAGCCGAAACGCTTACGGGTGTATTTTATCACTTAAAAATTATACTGTCAATCCGGGGAATCCGAAGGAGCAGAAGGACGCGGAGTATTTTAATAAAATTTCTGCAAAAAATAGTACTGATATGTCATACGGAATAAAAGAGAGAATCGAAGAGATTAAAAAGACCTTGACTTCGCCCGACGTGCTGGCGTTTGAGTTCGTCTCGCTGTCGGGTAAAAAATTTGCCGTAATGTATCTGGACGGCATTGCGGATAAAAATCTTCTGGGCGAGCTCGTCGTAAAGCCCCTGCGCGAGGTGGAGATGCACGCGAACGCGGAGGAGGTTAAAAGCCTGCTTGCCTCTCCCGAGGTGAACGACGGCAAGGACTTCAACGACGCAGTCAGTCAGATTTTAGAGGGCAACGCCGTCCTGTTTATCGACGGGGAAGAGGAGTTCTTCACGATAGGGCTTAAAAACCCTCCCGGCAGAGCGGTTGCCGAGCCGCCCACGCAGATCACCGTAAAAGGCCCGCGCGAGGGCTTCACCGAAGATATAAAGACCAACTTAGGGCTGGTCAGAAAGCGCATCAAGAGCGAAAAATTGCAGGTTAAAATGCTTTCGACGGGCAAGCAGAGCGCTACGGCGGTGGCTCTGGTCTATCTTGACGGAATATGCGATAAAAACCTTCCCGAAAAGATTGAAAAACAGATTGCGGACCACGAAATAGACATTATACCCGATTCTTCGTATATCGCAGGCTTCGTGTCGAAGAGACCGCGCTCGCTGTTCAAGCGCTGCGCCACGAGCGAAAAGCCCGACATATTCTGCGCAAAAATCTGCGAAGGCAGAATAGGAATAATCGTCGACGGCTCGCCCATTGCCTTGACCGCGCCGTATATGATTTGCGAAGATTTTCAGGCGGCGGAGGACTACTATATAACCAGCTACCGCGCCTCTGTCATAAGGGCGATACGCGTTATCGCCGTAATAGTAGGGGTGCTTTTGCCCGCGTTTTATATCTGCGCGCAGCTGTTTAAAATTCAGCTCATTCCCCTCAAGCTGCTGTTTAAAATTGCAAGTTCGGTTTCGGGAATACCGCTCTCGCCCAGCGTGGAGATGTTCTTCACGCTGTTCGTTCTGGAGGTGTTGAACGAGGCCTCCATCCGCATGCCCAAGTACGTGGGGCTCGCCCTTTCGGTAGTGGGCGCGCTGGTTCTGGGCGACACTGCGGTCAAGGCGGGCATAATCTCCACCCCTGCGGTAATTATCGTGGCGTTTTCGGCAATCTGCCTCTATACCGTGCCCGATCTGGTTGAGACCACGACCACTCTAAGGCTGCTGTTTCTGATCGTCGCGGGCTCCTTGGGTACCTATGCGATGGTGCTGTTAATCGCGTTTTTAATCTGCTATCTGGCTTCCGAACAGTCCTACGGAACGCCGCTGCTGTCGCCCTTTGCGCCGCTCACGCCCAAGGATTTGTCCGACAGCCTGATTAAGACCAATATGTATTCGCTCGGCGTGCGACCGCGTGTGTTCAGGACAAAGAACAAGGTGAGGCTGAAGATTAAGAATGATTAATAAAATTTCGGTCAGGCAAATCTGCATAATAATGCTATGCTATAACGCGGCGACCAAGCTCATGCTTTTTCCCACCTCCTCGGCGGCGGCTTGCGGAAATTCGCTGTGGCTGCCCGCACTCATAAATTTAATATTCCAGACGGCGACCGTTTGGGCGGTGGCGTATCTGTCGTCAAAGACGGACAAGACCTTTTACGAGCTGTTGAAGGGCACGTTCGGCGAGGTGACCGCGCGAATTATTATGGGGCTGTTTGCCGCGTTCTTTATTATGAACGCGCTGGTACCCATGACCGAACAGCGGCTGCTCGTTCACGAAGTGTTTTACGACACAATACCTGCGTTAATCGTGTTTCTGCCCTTCTTTTTCTTTTCCACCTACGCAGGCGCAAAAAAGTTCACCAACCTCGGAAGAACGGCAGATATATGCCTTCCAATCTTTATCGTAACGCTTGTGGCGCTTGCGGCGATGTCCCTGCCGGAGTGCGATTTTGCCTCGCTTCTGCCCGTATTTTCTCAGCCTGCGTCAAAGCTGTTCGGCGGCACGCTTTCGGCAGTTTTCCGCTTTACCGACAGCGCGTTTATGCTCATGTTTATGGGGCGCTACAAGTACAATAAGGGCGACTGCGCAAAAATTACGGTCTCCTATGCCGTTGGCGGACTGATAGTAATCTTTTTTATGCTGATATTCTACGCCGTGTACGGCGAGCTTTCGCCTCTGGAATCGTTTGCAATCACAAAGACGGGCATCTTCTTTTCGGCTATAAATTTAATTGGCAGGGTGGATATCTTCGCCGTATACGCGCTGGATATAGTCATCTTGTTTGCCATAGTTTTAAACGTGCAGATGAGCTGTTACTGCCTGCAGGAGGCGTTCGGGCGCGATAATTACGCGCTCTGTTCGGTGATAGTAAATTTTGTACTGCTGATTTTAACGCTTGTATTCAACAACAATTTTCACACGCTCGAACAGGTTGCGTCAAGCTGGCTGTGGATTCCCGCGGTGATATTCTCGTACGTGATTCCGCTGTCCGCGTGGGCGCTGAAAAGAAAACAATCAAGGACAAGGCAATGAAGTTTAAAAGATTGAAAAAACTGAATTTTTCCAAGCTGTTAACCTGGTTTTACGCGCTGATTATCGTGGCGCTCACCTTTCTGTTTTTCACCAACGACTTCGGTTTGGTGGACATAAGAAAGACCTCCGTAATAGTCGGAACGGGGCTGGACGTGACCGAAAACGGAATTAAAGTTACCGCTCAGCTTGCCGTGCCGCAGCCGTCCGAAAACGGCGAAAACACTCAATTTACCGAGGTAGAGGGGGAGGGAAAGACGGTTGCCGACGCACTGAAAGAGATAAACGCCAAGACGGGCTTTTATCCCAAATTAATCTTTTGCAAGCTCATAGTGTTGGGCGAAAGCTGTAAGGACAGAAATATTTTCGAGCTGTTGGACTACTTTTACAGGAACGAATACACCCAGCTTACGCCCGTAGTAGCGATGTGCAAAGGCGAGGCGGGCAGGCTGTTGGGCGAAAAATTGCCGTTCGGAAACACAGCAACCGTGTCGATAGGCAGAATTCTCTCCGACGAGGGCAAAAAGAGCGGAAACGTTTCGACCGTAAATTTAAAAATTATAGGCGAAGGTCAGTATTCTCCTAGCGGCTCGTGCTATATGCCCTATATCGAAAGCAAGACTTCGGGCGGCGAACAGAGCAAGGAGGAGGGAGGCGCGTCGGGCGGCTCGTCGGGTGAACAAGGCGGTTCCTCTTCGGGCGGCTCGTCGGGCGGACAGAGCGGTTCGCAGGGGGATAGTGGCGGGTCAACCGAATTTTTATGCAATAAGACGGCGATTTTTAAGGACGGTAAATTCGTCGGTATTCTTGACGAGGAGCAGGCGTTTGCGCTCAACCTTATCAACAACGAGATACGGCACGTGTTCGTGCCGTGCGAGAGCGAGGGCGATATCTACACCGTAGGTTTAAGAAACTGCAACGGCGGCTTAAAGCTTTCAACCGAGGGCGGAACTCCCAGGCTCAAGGTCAGTTTTTCGGGTACGGCGCAGGTTCAGGACGTAAACAAGCCCACCTCGCCCGAGCAGGCGGCGGAGGTCAAGAGCGTTTCGGACAGCATTTTAAACGGCTGCCGCACCGCACTGATGGGGTATTTCGACGATTTAATTAAGACGCTTAAGGGCGCGGACTGCGACGCGTTGGGCATAAAAAAGCTTTTATACCGCTATAACTATTCGTCTTTCGAAAAATTGAAGGACGGAGTTCTGCAGAACATGCAGGTGGAATACGACGTAAATTTGAAATCTTCGGGCTAAGGAAAGATACTGCCGCAATGCCCACAAAAGCTTAATCGCGCTGTTAAATTTAACTGCGCTGAGAAGATAAAATAATCCGACCGTCGTATCCGGGCGCGTTCGTCTGAACGGAAAAGGCTGAACGGAAAAGGCTGAACGGAAAAGACTGAACGGAAAAGGCTGAACGGAAAAGGCGGAAAGGTAAAAAGCCTTTCCGCCCCCGTTAGTTACGGCATATTACAGGGTGTTCAGATGTGCAAGCGTCTCGATGATCAGCTTGGACAAGAGAGCAATATCCTTTTCTGTGACCGTTTCGTCGGAGTTTTCGGCAAGTATTTCCGCTGTCTTTTTGGCTCCGTCGCCCACGACGTCCCTTTGAATAGCTTCGGCAATTTTCTTTGCCACGCTCTCAACGGCGTCGGAGGGAACGTAACCTTCGACAAGCGTTGCGATAACCCCTTCGGTTGCGCTTACGTTGCTTTTTTCGCGGATGAACTGTTCGTACCAGACGTATATCACAGTGGACAGAGCGCCCACGGTAAAACCGCGCTCTAAAACGTCAACGTGGTTGTCCAGAAGATAACAAAAGTTCAGGTTGCAGATACACACGTATGCGGCAAACAGTACGCACCCGATCGCAAAGGGAAGAAAGGTTATAATCTTTTTCTTGAAGTTTTTCATAACCGTCTTCTTTAAAATCTGTACGATTAAGCAGGTGAGTATCGCCAGCACCGCAGTATCAATGCCGTAAAACGTAAAAGCGTCGATAATTTTTAAAAAACTCAAATCAATTCTCCTTAAAGAAATTCCCTCCCGACGCGGATTCGCTCCAAGGAATTTAAATTTTTTATCACCCGACGTTTTTGCAGTCGCTTGTATTATAAGATTATTTAAGCTGAGTTAAACGCATATTATAAAAATAAAACAAAAATAAATATGTGCTGTTTTCACTTGCGCATACAAGCATATTTATGTTAAAATTTTCCTATGAGAATGCATAAAAAAGGACATTTAGAAGAGCGGCTCGAAGCATGCTCGCAAATACTTACGGTTGCCGACCTCTCCGAAAAGAATATGAAGGCGGCGGCAGAGGTAAAGGACGAACTGCCCCTTGAAAAAATTTTCGGCAACGGTAACCCCGTTCATCTGGAAATAGGATGCGGAAAGGGCAGGTTTGTGACCGAAATGGCTAAGCTTTACCCGAACGTCAACTTCGTCGCGGTGGAAAAAATTTCCAACGTGCTGATAGAGGCGTGCGAGAGCGCGGTGGAGCAGAACCTTAAAAACGTTTATTTTCTGAATTGCGCGGCGGAAGTGCTTAAAAAATACTTTGCGGACGGCAGCGTGCAGAGAATTTATCTCAACTTTTCAAATCCCCTGCCCAAGCTCGGCTACGTAAAGCAGCGCCTGACTCACCCCAGATTTCTCCGCATATACAAGGGACTCTTGCAGGAGGGCGGAGAGATTTGGCAAAAGACCGACGACGAGGATTTTTACCGCTTTTCGCTTGAAAGCTACGAAAGCGAAGGTTTTGAAATTGTGGAAAAGTGCGAGGATCTGGCGGCGCATCCCTTCGAGGGAAACGTTATAACCGAGCACGAACGCAGATTTATGAACGACGGCAAAAAAATATTCAGGGTGGTGGCTAAGGTAAGATGAAGCCGTTATATATTGCATTGATAGTGCTGGGCTGTATTGTCGCGGCAGGACTTATAATCTTTTTCTGTTGGTTTTCCAACAGTAAATTCACCGTGGAAAAATACTCGGTAAAGAGCGAAAAGGCGCCCGAAAAACCCGTAAGAATAGTACATCTTTCCGATCTGCACGCAAAACGCTTCGGTAAAGACAACAAAAGGCTTATTGCGGCGGTGGCAAAGCAGAAGCCCGACTTTATCGCGTTTACGGGCGATATAATTCATTTGTACCGCAAACCCGACGAAAAGGTGGCGATCGCCCTAATAAGGGAGCTTATTAAAATCGCACCCGTCTACTACGTTTCGGGCAATCACGAGATGCGCTACAAAAATTACCGCGATTTTTCCGCCCGTCTTTCGGTTGCAGGCGCGGTCGTTCTGGAAAATTCCTGTCTGCACACGCACGGAATCACCCTTGTGGGGCTGGGATGCGCTCAGCTCAGGAACAACACCATTTTTGAAGTCACCCCCGAAACCGATGAGTTCAAGCTGCTCCTCGCGCACGAGCCTCATCATATCGCAAGGTATGCCCTTGCAGGGTACGATCTGGTACTGTGCGGACACGCGCACGGCGGACAGTGGCGCATACCCTTCACCCGTCAGGGCGTGTACGCGCCCGGTCAGGGACTTCTGCCTGAATACGCTTCGGGACAGCATACTTGCTGGTCAACGCGTATGATTATTTCGCGCGGGTTGGGAAATTCCGAATTTCCCCTGCGACTTTTCAACCGCCCCGAAGTGCTTGTAATCACTATTGAAAGATAAAACAGGTTAAAATATAAAACCGCGGCTTTTGCAATGTTTTTGCAAAAGCCGCGGTTTTACGTTATTACAAACAAAACGGTTAAAAACTATCGGAGCGTTTTGCTCCGGTTGCGCCTTAAGTGCGCCCCAAAAGTTTTGCGCCTTAATTTTATTTACGAAAGTTGACGTATACGGTTTAAGTAATCAACAGCGCCAGAACCGCCTTGATTGCATGGAGCTTGTTTTCCGCCTGATCTAAAACTACGCTGTGCTTTCCGTCTACGACGTCTGCGGTAACTTCAACGCCGCGCGTTGCAGGCAGGGGATGCATAAACATTGCCGTCTGCGCCGCCGCGGACATTATGGAGTTGTTTATCTTGAACGGCGACATGAGCTCCAGCTCGCTCTCGGTCATTTTCTGATGATAGTGATAGTTGTCGGTGTACACAATATCGGCGTTCTTTGCCGCAAGGTAGGGGTCGTCGGTGACGGTGATGCTGCCGTACTGTTCAGCCCTGTCAAGGTGAGCCTTCTTTATGGGGAATTCCGCAGGGTAAGCCACGGAAACTTCCATACCGCACTTGGTTGCGCCCATAATCAGCGAAGCGGCAACGCTGCTGCCCTTGCCGATATACGCAAGTTTTAAGCCCTCTAACCTCTTTTTCTTTTCCCAGATGGTAAACAGATCGCCCACCGCCTGCAGGGGGTCGAAGTCGTCGTTGGTGGAATTGATTATGGGAATGGGCGAAACGGAGACGTAGTCGTCCAGACTCTTCTGCCTGATTCCGCGGGTAACCAGCGCGCCCACGCCGTATCTTGCAATTACGTTTACGATGTCGGTTATGTTTTCGCCCGCGCGCATATCCCTTTCGCTGTAGGGCAGATTGACGCACTCGCCGCCGAGCTGTCTTATGCCTATTTCCAGCGCCGAACGCGTTCTTAACGAGGTGTCGCCGAACAGCAGAGCAATGGTAATGCCGTTTAATATCTTCGTGCTTTCGTGGGCGATAAATTTATCCTTCATCGCCTTGGTTGCATATAACAGCTCGAAAATTTCCTCTACGGAATAATCTGCAAGCTTGGTCATATGTTTCTGCGTCAAACCGTATCGCGGAGAGTATCTGTTAATATCCATAAATTTCCCCTAAAATTATCTTTTACCGTATTATATCACGTTTATTCCTTGTTCGCAAGTATATTGCGTGAATAAACGCATCCGCAAAAGTTTTGCCTGTAAAGGCAGTGTTCTTTGGAAAGCTCTATGCTCCTTAAGTACCCGCCCTGTTTTTTAAAGTCGGAATACAGCCATTTCACGCCGTATTCTTCCGCTATCCTTTCGCCTATGGCGTTGATCAGCTTTGCGTTTTTAAGCGGGCTTACGGTAAGCGTGGTTGCAAAATAGTCAAAGCCGTTCTGCTTTGCAAGCCTTGCAGTCTTGTCAAGGCGGAGGGCAAAACATTTTTCGCACCTCGCGCCGCCCTCTCTTTCATTCTCCAAGCCCTTCACCGCGGCATAGTATGCGTCCTTTTCGTGGTCGCAGTCCAGAAAATCCGCCCAACCCGTCTCGCTTAAAAATCGGATAAGCTCGCCCTTTCTCTTCAGGTATTCCTCTGTTTCTATGTTGGGGTTATAGAACAAAACCGTAAGGTCTGCCAGCCCTTTAAGCCTTTCAAGACAGGCGGAGGAGCAGGGCGCGCAGCACGCGTGCAGCAAAACGCGCGGAAGAGTAACCGTATTTTTGCCGCTCTCTTTTAGCTGAACGAGCATTTTTTTGTTGAAATCGGTTGCGTTCATACGCTTATAATTTACCACCGTTTATATTAAATTTCAAGAAAAATTTTAAATTTTTCAAAATTATCACGTTTGATAGTTGGTAAAACTATTATTTTATGTTATTATATTAGAAACAGTTAATCGTAAAATTGGAGATATTTATGGCAAGTCTGAAATTAAACGGCGTCAATAAGGTATATCCTTCGGGCGCGCTCGCGCTCTATCAAGCCAATCTTGAACTTTCCGACAAAGAATTAATAGCCGTAACCGGCGGCGAAAAGAGCGGTAAATCCACCCTTTTGCGCGTAATCGCGGGTCTTGAAGAAGCTACCGCAGGCGAAATTTTAATCGACGGCAAGGACGTTTCTTCCGTCGACCCCAAGGACAGGGACGTAGCTATGATTTTCAGGAGCGATACGCTCTATCCCTCGATAAACGTATTCGAAAACATGGCGTTCGGCTTAAAGCTCAGAAAAGCACCCAACGCCGTGGTTGAACAGCGCGTAAAGGCGGCTGCGGAAATTTTAGGACTTTCCGACGTGCTTCTCCGCAAGCCCAAGGCGCTCACCGCAGAGCAGAAGCAGAAGGTTGCTCTGGGCAGAGCTATCGTGAGAGAGCCCAAGCTCTATCTTCTGGACGACCCCATCGCAGGTCTCGACGACGCGTTGAAGAGCAAGATGCGCAACGTTATAATCAGCCTTCAGGCGCGCATGCAGGGTACGTTTATCTACGCGACCAAGAACGTAAACGAAGCGCTCACAATGGCTACCCGCGTGGTGGTTATGCGCGAAGGCTTCATTCAGCAGATAGACACTCCCGCAAACCTGTACGACTATCCTGCAAACGCGTACGTTGCATTCTTCGTAGGTTCGCCTTCCATAAACTTTATCAACAATGCAACCCTTACCCGCGAGGGCGAAGAGGTGGTTGCAACCTTCAAGGGCGGCAAGCTCACAATTCCTCAGTCGATTGTCGAACGCTTTACCGATATCCAAAGCTATCTCGGAACCGGAAAGAAGGTTATTTTAGGCGTCCGTCCCGAAGATATAAAGGCGGGCAAGGAGAGCGGACAGTTCTCCGCAACGGTGAGCTCTTCCGAAAAGATCGCAGGCAAGATATATGCCGACTGCGACGTCACTCCCGATTTGTCGTTCGTGGCTGTTGCCGACGAATGTGCAAAGGACGATAAGCTCAATTTAAACCTCGATTTGTCTCACCTGTACGTGTTCGACGGCGATACCCGTCTGACCTTGCTCGCGCGCGACGGCGGATATCAGAAGAACGGATATGCCGATTCTGAGTTTGTTCCCCTTGCTTACGGCGAAGAGGAGAAGATTAAAAAGGATCTCAAGCCCAAGCAGGAAACCAAAAAGAAAAGATAATATTAAATAGAGGCAATCAATAATTTAAACGCTGAAATAAAAGCAATAATATAACTAAACGTCAGAGCCCCCGAAACTTTCGGGGGCGGACTGCGTTTAAAATGCGATTAATGCGTTTAAAATGCGTTTAAATTGTATATATTATTCATATGCTTGAAGTAATCTGGGACGCGGTCAAGGATACGCTCGTCGTATTTCCCTTCATCCTCGTCATTTACATCTTAATAGAGCTGCTGGAAAACGCCACTTCGGTCACCAAGAGCAGAAAGACCCTGCAAGGTCCGCTTGCGCCCCTGCTCGGCGCGGTGACGGGTATTATCCCCCAGTGCGGCTTTTCCGTTATGGCGGCAAAGCTTTACGACAGGGGGCTCATCCGTACGGGTACTATAATTGCCGTGTTTCTGGCGACCAGCGACGAAGCCCTGATAATTCTATTGGGCAGCAGCGCAACCAATCCGCAGGTTGCAAGCTCGATTATGCCGCTCATCTTAATCAAGCTTGCCGTCGCGCTCATATTCGGCTACCTTATAAACTTTTTGCTCTCGGGCGAAAAGCTCAATTCGGTGGAACCCCTTTCCGACCACTCCTGCGAACACGACCACACCTATTCGTGCGGAAGGGAGCACGACGGAAAGACCCAACTGCACGTCTATCTCATCGATCCGCTGTTGCACTCGCTCAAGATTGCGGCGTACATTTTAATAGTAAATCTTGTGTTCGGCTTTATAATTTACGGCGTGGGCGAGGACGCAATCTCCGCAGGACTAATCGGCGGCGCGTACTTCCAGCCGTTAATTACGGCGGCGGTCGGGCTCATTCCCAACTGCGCTTCCAGCACGATTATCACCCAGACCTACGTTGCGGGCGGAATAATGTTCGGAAGCTGCGTTGCGGGTCTTTGCTCAAATGCGGGATTGGGACTGGTCGTGCTGCTTAAAAATACAAAGCAGGTTAAAAGGAACGTTCTGTTAATTATCACGCTGTATCTTATCTCGGTCGCGGTCGGGCTTGCGGTAAACGCGATTTCGGTCGCCGCAGGGCTGGCTGTATAACAGGTGCGGACCCCGTTTAGGTATTGAACGGAACCGTTCAGACAGTGCGGGACGGCGCAAAAAAAATTCTTAAATTACCTTAAAAAAGGTTGACTGATTTTTATACGTTTGATATACTTTAAAAGCTTTTAAAAATAACTGCGTAGGCGAAGGAGGGTTGAAAGAAATGTCCACAATCAAAGTAGGCGAAAACGAGTCGGTTGAAAGCGCGCTCAGAAGATTTAAAAGAAAGTGTTCGCGCGACGGAATCATCGGCGATTTGAGAAAGAAAGAATTTTACGAATCTCCTTCCGTAAAGAGACGTAAAAAGTCCGAAGCCGCAAGAAAGCGCAATAAGAACTAAGTTATTAAGCTCTGCCAAACGACGTTTGGTAGAGCTTTTTCTTTACAAAATAAGTCGAATAAAGGAGAATTATGGACGATTTGAAGAGCGTAGCCCGTCAGGCAAAACAGCGGCTCAAGTCCGATTTCTGGAACAAGTGCAAGAGCGACGTGGACAAGAGCACGGTTGCCGCAAGGGAAAAGGGATTAAACGAAAGCAAAGTCAAATCGCGGCTGTACGGCAAGGTGAAATCAAGCATCAAGGGCGAGGAGCCCGACGAATTCTATCTCAAAGTAAAGGAGCTTCTGGATACCTGCGGAGAGGTCTCCGACGCAATCGGTCGGCTTACCGACAAGGAGTACTACGCGACTCTTTCGTACGAGGAGAGGCAGAGATACACTTTAGAGCTCTCTTCAAAATACCTTGCCGCGCTGGAAAAATACAAAAAGGAGAAGGAGCTGCCTTTTTAAGTTTTGCTAATAAAATTTTATATCATTTGCAAATATTTGCGCTTGGCGCAAGGTTATGATATAATAATAAGGTAAGTAAAAAATTGCTTAAAATTCGGCTGATATAAAAAGTGCATAAAGCTGCACGCAAAGGTACTGATGGAAATACTGAACAATCTTAACCAGGAACAAATTAAACCCGTGTGCGACACCGAAGGACCCGTTCTGGTCCTTGCCGGAGCAGGAAGCGGAAAGACCCGCGTTCTGACCTCGCGCATTGCTTACATACTCGAAAAGGGACTCTCCGCACCGTCGGGGATTCTTGCCATAACCTTTACGAACAAGGCGGCAGGCGAAATGCGCGAAAGATTGGGTTATATGCTCGGCGATACCTCGCAGATGTGGATCTGTACCATACATTCCATGTGCGTAAGAATTTTAAGGCAGTTTGCCGAAAGCGCAGGGGTTAAGACCAACTTTTCAATCTATTCCGAAACCGAGCGCAGCAACGTCATAAAGAAGGCGTTTAAGGAGCTTGATTTTGACAACGAAGAGTTGCTTAAAAGCGCAAAGTACCACATAGCCAACGCAAAGACCCTCGGTCTGTATCCCGACGAATACGGCGTCCGCTTCAAGGACGAACCGCATATGGACGAGATTGTGTGTATTTACGAAAAGTACGATAAGCACCTGCATGCGAACAACGCGCTCGACTTCGACGATTTGCTTTTGCAGACCTTGCGACTTTTAAGGCACGATAAAGAGGCACTGGACTATCTCTCCGAAAAGTTCAGATACGTCCTCGTCGACGAGTTTCAGGACACGAACTCGGTACAGTACAATATAATAAAACTGCTCTCCTCCAAGCACCGCAATCTGTTCGCCGTGGGCGACGACGATCAGTCCATTTACGGCTGGCGCGGAGCGGAGATAGAAAATATCTTAAAGTTCGATAAGGACTACCCCGAAGCCAAGGTGTACAAGCTGGAGCGCAACTACCGCTCCACGAAGTCGATTTTAAGCCTTGCAAACGAAATTATTAAAAATAACGGCGTGCGCCGTCCCAAGACGCTCTGGACGGACGCGGAGGAGGGCGAAAAGCCCGAGCTCTACGAATCGGACGAGGAATCGGGCGAGGCGCTCTTTACCGCGCGCAAGATATACGAAGCTGTCAGCCGCGGCGAAAAGTATTCCGACTACGCAGTGCTTATGCGAATAAATGCGCTCACGCGCTCGTACGAACAGGAATTCACTAAATACGGCATACCCTACAAGGTGTTCGGCGGCTTCAAATTCTTTGAACGTAAGGAAGTTAAGGATATCCTTGCTTATATGCGCCTTATCTCCAACCCGTTCGACGACGAAGCGCTTACGCGAATTATAAACGTTCCCAAGCGCGGAATAGGCGGAAAGACCGTGGAGATTATGGAAAACTACTCCGCGCAGTCGGCGCTGTCGCTGTACGACGCCTGTCTGGACGCGGAATTCCTTCCGCTCACCGCAGGGGCGAAATCCAAGATTTCGGACTTTTCGTCGCTCATAAAAAATCTGGTCGTCGCCTCCCAGTCGGAGAGCGTGGCTCAGCTTGTGCGCGATATAATCTCCCAGACCGACCTCCGCGCCGCGTACGACGACGGAACGGACGACGGCGACGCAAAACTTGCCAATCTGGACGAATTTATCGCCTCAGTAGACGATTTTTGCCGCCTGAATCCCGAAGCTACGCTGGACGAATACTTAAATTCGGTTACGCTTGCGTCCGATACTGACGATATGGACGACGGCAACTACGTGACCCTCGCCACCATTCACTCGGTAAAGGGTCTGGAATTCAACGGCGTGTTTATCTGCGGACTCGAGGACGGCATTATGCCCTCGTCCCGTTCGGACAAGGACCCAAAGAGCCTGGAAGAAGAGCGCAGACTTATGTACGTAGCCATTACGCGCGCGAAGAAAAAGCTGTATCTAACCCGTTCGCAGTCGCGCTATCTGTACGGCAGGAGAGACAGAACAATTCCGTCGCGTTTCTTAGGAGAACTGTCCTCTTTATTGGGTAACACTTCGCGCTCTCCTTACGGGTATGGAAATCCTTACCGCTCGTCAGGCGGTACGCGTTCGGGCTACGGCGGATATTCGGAAGGTTATTCGTACGGCAATTCCTACGGTAATTCGTACGGCGGCAGGTCAGGCTACGGCAAGACGGAGAGAAGCTACGGCTATGAAGGCGGCTACGGCCGCGGCAAGGGATTGTATTCCTCCGACGAGGGGTACGAAAGCGACGTGCCCGTCACCTCGTCGGACTTCAAGTCGCCCGCTTCGGGCTTCGGCTCGCACTCGGGTTATTCGTCAGAGCGTTCAAAGAGTACAAATCAGAGCAAGCCTGTCGAGCATAAGCAGCAGTTCACGCCCTTTTCGGGCTTTAACAAACCCAAGACCACGGCTACTAAAAATTACACCGTGGGCACCAAGGTCAAGCACCCCAAGTTCGGCTTAGGCACGGTTATCGCCGTCAAAAACGGCGGTGCGGTAATCAACGTTGCGTTCGACGGACAGGGAATTAAGGAGCTTTCGGCGTCGCTTGCGCCGCTTGAGATATTATGAGCAGAGTAAGAGAACTTATCGACCAACTTAATAAATGGGCGTACGAGTACTACGTTTTGGACAATCCCTCGGTCTCCGACAGGGAGTACGACAGACTCTACGATGAGCTGAGAGAGCTGGAGGAGGAGAGCGGTCAGGTTGAGTTCGACAGCCCCACCAGAAGAGTGGGCGGCGACCCCATTAAGGGCTTTGAAAAGCACGAGCATCTCTCCAGACTCTACAGTCTTGACAAGGCGGTAACTTACGACCAGCTCTACGCATTCGTAACGCGCGTCAAAAAGGTCGACCCTGCGGCGGACTTCACGGTTGAGTACAAGTTCGACGGGTTGACTATGTGTCTTACCTACGACGAAGGCAGGTTCGTCCGCGCGACCACGCGCGGCAACGGCACCTACGGCGAGGACGTAACCGCGCAGTGCCTTACGATAAAATCCTTCCCGTTGACCATTCCGTACAAGGGCTTGACAGAGGTTCAGGGCGAAGCGGTAATCCGCCTTTCCGTGCTGGAGGAATACAACAGGACGGCAAAGGAAAAGCTCAAAAACGCCCGCAACGCGGCGGCAGGCGCAATCCGCAATCTCGACCCCAAGGTAACTGCGGAGAGAAAGCCCGAAATTTTATTCTATAACGTAAACCATATCGAGGGAAAGAGCTTCTCTTCCCAGATGGAAATTTTTGAGTTTCTGCGCGAAAACGGATTCAAGGTTTACCCCTTTGTCGAGCTGTGCGCAAGCGAGGAGGAGATTATCTCCGCCGTCCAGAAGATAGAGCTGGAAAGAAAGGTGATAGACGTTCTTACCGACGGCGCGGTAATTAAGTTGAACGGCGTAAACGCGCGCGAAGCGCTGGGCTATACGGATAAATTCCCCCGCTGGGCGGTGGCATTCAAGTTCGAAGCGGAGGAGGCGGAAACTACCGTCAACGACGTAATCTGGCAGGTTGGCAGAACGGGCAAGCTTACGCCCCTTGCCTTGGTCGAGCCCGTCGATTTGGGCGGAGCAACCGTAAGCAAGGCGACCTTGAATAACTTCGGCGACATCACGAGAAAGGACGTAAAGGTGGGCAGTCGCGTGGCTATCCGCCGTTCGAACGAGGTCATTCCCGAAATTTTAGGCTGCATAGAGCATACGGGCAGGAGCGTGGATATAGTCAAGCCGGAAACCTGTCCCTACTGCGGCAGCAAAATTGTTGAGATCGGCGCGAATCTGTTCTGTCCGAACAGGTTCTGCACGCCCAGAATAGTTGCAAAATTCCAGCACTTTGCGCAGAAAGACGCGATGGATATAGAGGGCTTTTCCGAAAAGACGGCAGAGCTTTTGAATAAGTCGCTCGGCTTTACGAAGTGCTCGGAGCTGTACACGCTCACCGAAGGTCAGCTCTCCGCGCTGGAGGGATTCAAGGACAAAAAAATATCCAATCTTTTAGGCGCGATTGAAAAGAGCAGAGTGGTTCCGCTTGAAAAGTTTATCTTCGCCTTAGGCATCGACGGCGTGGGCAAGGTGGCCGCAAAGGATCTGGCGCGCGCGTACAAGAGCATTGACGCGCTCCGCACGGCTTCGGGAGAGAGCCTTACCGAGCTTGAAAATATCGGAGAAATCACCGCCGACGCGATAGTTAACTGGTTTGCCGACGAGGACAATCAGGGCGAGCTGGAAAGGCTTCTGTCCTTCATAAGTTTCGAAGAGGTTCAGAAGGCCGTCAAGTCGGATATTTTTGCGGGGCAATCGGTCGTTCTTACGGGTACGCTTTCCAATTACAAGCGCAGTCAGGCTCAGAAAATAATCGAAGAAAACGGCGGCGAATGTCAGTCGTCCGTAACGGCAAAGACCACGCTCGTGCTTGCAGGCGAGGCGGCGGGAAGCAAGCTCGACAAGGCAAAAAAGCTGGGAATTAAAATAATCGACGAGGACGAGTTCAGACGTCTTATCGGCGAAAATTGATAATGGAATATACCGCTAATACAGTACAACTCAGGGTGTATTGATAACAGAGTGTAAAAAGGGCGGCGCAGACGAAAAATTTCGTCTGCGCCGCCCTTAAATTTGCGTCGCCTAAAATTTAAGTTTTTATTCAGCCGCTAAATTTCCCTGTTGTATTCGACCGAAGCGATAGTTGCAAAGTAGACCTTGCTTGCTCTGCGCTTTTTAAGCTGAGTCACCGCTTCCTCCGCGGTGGCGCCCGTCGTCAGCACGTCGTCCACCAGAATTAAAGTCTTGCCTTCAACAATTTTTCTGTCCGCCTTAAAACAGCCTTTAAGGTTTTTCTCGCGCTCGGCTTTGGTCAGCTTTTTCTGTTCGGGCGTTTCCTTGACTTTGGTAAGCGCGCCGTCCAGAACGGGCAAATCTAAATTTTTTGCAATCTCCCTTGCCAACAGCTCCGCCTGATTGTATCCGCGCTTTGCTTTCGCCTTTTCGGTCATCGGTATATAGCACACCGCCTGCGCGTCGGTAAATTCACGGCACTTCGGGGTCAGGATTTCGGCGAAGTAGTTCTTCAGATATCCGTTTCCGCTCTTGTATCTTAGCACCAGATTGACTGCTCCGTCCCTATAGACCATTGCAGAAACCGCCCTTTTAAAGGACGGAGAGTGCGATTTACACTCCAGACACACTCCGTCAATCTGCGTGCGCCTGCCGCATATCGGGCAGGTCAATCCGTCGTTTAACTGCACTGTTTCAGCGCACTTTTTGCACAGCCTGCCGCCGTCAAATATCTCAATTCCGCACAGCTCGCAGGTGTAATTTTCGGGGAACAGCGCTTGGTTGAATTGCTTAATCAGTCCTTTAAACATTTAAAGATACTTCTTTAAATCATCCGTGCGGTCGCATACTTCCCAGGGCAGACCGTCCTTGCCGAAGTGACCGTAAGCCGCCGTCTGAAGATATACGGGCGCGCGCAAGCCCAGAGTTTTAATAATGGAGTAGGGGCGAAGGTCGAATTCCTTTACTACGATATCGGCAATCTCTCCGTCGGAAAGTTTTCCCGTGCCGTAAGTGTCGATGAATACAGAAACGGGCTTGCTTACGCCAATAGCGTACGCAACCTGAAGTTCAACCTGTTCGCACAGTCCTGCGGCAACCAGATTTTTGCAGATATATCTCGCCATATACGCCGCCGAGCGGTCAACCTTGGTGGGGTCCTTGCCCGAAAAAGCTCCGCCGCCGTGCGCGCATCTGCCGCCGTAAGTATCTACTATTATCTTTCTGCCCGTAAGACCGCTGTCGCCCTCGGGACCGCCTATTTCGAATCTGCCCGTGGGGTTGATGAAATATTTGGTGTCTCCGTCCAGAAGTTCGGCGGGCAAAATCTCCTCTATTACGTATTTTTTAATATCCGCTTTGAGCTGCTCCTGCGTCACCTTTTCGTCGTGCTGAGCCGAAACTACGACCGCCTCTATTCTCTTGGGCGTGTTGCCGTCGTATTCAACCGTAATCTGGGTCTTGCCGTCGGGGCGGAGATAGGTCAGAAGTCCGCTCTTTCTCACGTCGGTAAGTCTCTTTGCAAGCTTGTGCGAAAGAGAGAGGGTGAGGGGCATAAGCTCCTCGGTTTCGTTGCAGGCATAGCCGAACATCATGCCCTGATCGCCTGCGCCTATCTCGTCTTCGGAAGAGGTCGCGCCCTCGCGCGCTTCCAACGACGAATTGACGCCCTGAGCAATGTCGGGGCTCTGTTCGTGTACGGCGACGGTTATTTCGCACTTGTCGTACGCAAAAGAGCCGAAGTCGTAACCTATCCTCTTTATAGTGTCCCTTGCAATCTTTTCGTAATCCACCTTAGCCGTAGTGGTAACTTCGCCCATAATAAGCAGTCTGTCGTAAGCGGCGCAGCATTCGATTGCGCAGCGCGCGCGGTTGTCCTGAGTGTAAATCTCGTCCAATATTGCGTCCGATACGTTGTCGCACAGTTTGTCGGGATGTCCTTCCGTAACGCTCTCACTCGTAAAAAATTTCTTCATAATTTGCTTTCTCCTTCGTCTTAATTTTGCCCGCTTAAACTTACAGCTGAATCCGCTCTTTGCAATTTGCGGCGTTAATCCTGTCTTTGCACGTTTGCTTACACAAAAAAAGTACCCGCTCGTACCGAGCGGGGTTGAGTGCGCGTTTATTTCCCATCGGTACGGCATTAGCACCTTGCAGAGCAGGTTGCTGTGTGGTCGACGGGCCGTTCCCTCGCACACTCTTGATGCGTTTGAGTATATTATACATAGCTGTCCGACCTTTGTCAAATAAAATGTTTGCATTTGCGCGGTTTTTATTCTATAATTGAATTATGAATTGTACGATATGTCCCGTAAGCTGCGGCGCAGACAGGCAGAGTGCAAACGGCTACTGCGGCGTTAAGGGGATTAAGATAGCTAAATATTATCTACACCCGTTCGAAGAACCGCCTATATCCTTTAAGAACGGAAGCGGCTGCATCTTTTTTTGCGGCTGCTCGTTAAAGTGCGTGTTCTGCCAGAACTACGAGCTTTCGAGAAATCAGCGCGGCATAGAAATTTCAGTGGAGCGCCTTGCGCAAATTTTCAAGGAGCTTGAAGATATGGGCGCGGACAATATCAATCTTGTAAACCCCACGCACTACGTTGCAGAAATTGAGCAGGCGTTTGAAATTTACAAGCCCGGAATCCCCGTGGTTTACAACACTCACGGCTACGAAAAGCTCTCCACGCTGGAGAGGGCGGACGGGTTTACCGACGTATTTCTGCCCGATCTGAAGTTTATCGACCCGTTGCTCTCCAAGCGGTATACGGGGAGGGCGGACTATGCCGAATACGCGCTGCCGGCGATTAAGTTTATGGCGCAAAAGCCGCTGAAATTTTCAGGGGACGGCAAGATGCTCTCGGGCTGTATAGTCCGTCACTTAATTCTCCCTCTTGCGGCTTACGACAGCGTAAACGTGGTTAAATATATATCAGAGCTGCCTGAAAGCGTATATTTCAGTCTGATGAGCCAGTACACGCCCTTCGGCGACGTGGAAAATTTCAAGGAATTGCAGAGGGGCATAACCGACAGAGAATACAAAAAGGTGCTTGCCGCGGTGCAGGAGTACGGGTTAAAGAACGTATTCTTGCAGGACAAGGCGAGTGCGGATAAATCTTTCATACCCGACTGGGACTATTAAATGCTTATAAATCTTTCTGAAGTGGGTTTTTCCTACGGCGACAACTTAATATTCGACGGCGTTTCGTTTTCTGTAAACGAGGGCGAAAAGGTGGGACTCATCGGCGCCAACGGAGAGGGTAAAACCACGCTTATAAAGCTTATGCTCGGCGAATACGTCCCCGAAAACGGCACGGTTACGGTCAAAAACGGAGCCAAATTCGGCTATCTTGAACAGAACGGCGGGTACGACAGCGGCTCCACCGTCTACGGCGAAATGCTCGCCGTATTCAAGGAGGAGCTTGCGGCGGTTGCAAGGGTGGAGGAGCTCTCGCAAAAGCTTGCCGAGTGCGACTATTCAAGTAAGGAATATGCAATCCTTTCGGCTAAGCTGGAGGCGGCGCAGAAGTTTGTCGCCGCGCGCGATTGCTATAATATAGACGTAAAAATCAAGAGCGTTTTAAACGGCATGGGCTTTGCCGATTTTTACGACAGAGTTATCGACACTATGTCGGGCGGGGAAAAGACCAGGCTCAAGCTTGCGCGGCTTTTGCTGGAAGAACCCGACCTGTTAATTCTGGACGAGCCGACCAACCACCTCGACATCAGGACGCTGTTCTGGCTGGAGGACTATTTAAAGGACTTCAAGGGGGCGGTGTTCATTGTCTCGCACGACAGATATTTTCTGGACAAGCTGGTCTCAAGGACGCTCGAGATAGAGAATAAAAAACTCAGCTCGTTTTCGGGCAACTATTCAAAATACAAAATTTTAAAGGCGGAGAGGGTCGCGCTTGCGCTCAAGGAATACGAAAAGCAGCAGGAAGAGATACAAAAGCTCCAGACCTACGTAGATAAAAACATAGTGCGCGCAACCACGGCTAAGTCGGCGCAGAGCAGGGTCAAACAGCTTGAAAGAATGGAGCTCAAGGAAAAGCCCTATCTTCCGCCCAAACCGCCCGAGTTCAGCTTTACTTATACCCAGCCGCCCTACGAAAGGGTGCTCACCGTAAAGAATCTACACCTTACGGCAGGGGACAAGACTCTGGTTGAAAATGGTGAATTCTTGGTTCTGCGCGGACAAAAGATTGCAATCGTCGGCGAAAACGGCGCGGGCAAGTCCACGCTGTTAAAGCATCTGACCCAGGGCGGGGATGCGGCGATAGAAGTGGGCAGGTACGTTAAATTTTCGCTCTACGATCAGGAAAACGCCAACCTCAATCCCGACAACACGGTTTTGCAGGAGCTGTGGGAGAGGCACGTGGCGTATTCTCAGACCGAGGCGAGAGCTTCGCTTGCAAGGAGCGGACTGTTCGCCGAGGATATGGAAAAGAAGGTGGGCGATCTGAGCGGCGGCGAGAGGGCAAAGCTTGCGCTGTGCGTGTTCTCCAACGAGTGCGGAAACGTTCTCGTGCTGGACGAACCCACCAACCATCTGGATCTGCCTGCAAGGGAGAGCCTTGAAAGGGCTCTGCGCGCGTTCGACGGCACGGTCATATTCGTCTCGCACGACAGATATTTCATCACAGCCGTAGCCGATACGGTTTTAGAGATAGAAAATAAAAAGATTGCGGTATATCCGGGGGGATACGAGGGCTACAAGGCGGAAAAGGACGCCGCCGCAAGGGCGGAGCTGGAGCGCGAACGCATAGCCGCTATGGAAAAGCGGGACGAAGAGAGGCGTTCTTCCTACCGTTCAAAGAAGGAACGCGCCGAAGAGGCGCGCATTAAAGCCCGCATAAAGGAGATTGAAGCGGATATATACCGCAACGAACGCGAGGAGGCGGAGCTGAATTCACGCCTTTCCGACCCCGGAATTACTTCGGATTTCAAAAAGCTCAATCAGGTTATGGCTGAGCTGGAGGAGATAAAAAAATCGCTCGACGCGCTCTACGCCGAGTACGAAAAACTCATATAAAGAGGTAAAATATGGGAAAAATTAAGGACCATTTTGCAAAGAAAAAGCAGAGAAAGCAGGAGATTGCCGCCGCTAAAGCGCAGGCAAAGGAGCAGGGGGACTTCAGACCCGGTCTTTTCGATAAGCTTTTCGGCGGAATAAAGGGTACTGTCGACAACGTCAAAGCTATCAGCGGCATGGTAGGCTCGGTTATGGACGTGGTTACGCGCGTCAAGGAGAACAAGCCGCATATCGACAGGCGACTGACCCTGATATTCATCTTTATCAGCTTGATAACTGCCATCGTCACCGCCGTAAACTTCGTCGTGAGCGGCGCGCTTGAAAGAATTGCTTTCGGCTGGAATATCGCCGTGTATACGGTAATTGCTCTGTACGTGCCCGTCATAATCGCGCTGCTGGTTGCCGAAACCGTCTACCGCAAAAACATAACCTTAAAAACTACCGAAAAATACAACAAGTTTTTAAAGGTAATGCGCATTGTAATCCGTATAGTTGCGTTTGTAATAAGCGTTCTTTCGCTCGTAATTTCCGCAATGATTGGCGACGTAGAGGGCAAGGCGCTTGCGGTCGACATACTTGCAAGGGTATTTTCGATAGTAACTATTATCTGTTCGTTGCTTCCTTCTGCTTCAAGCATAATAACGAAGTTTGTTAATTGGCTGATATCACCCGTAAACGGCAAAGTTTCGTTCGGTTGGGTTGCAGGACTGTGGAAGGAAAACGTAGACGCGCTTGCGTCTGCAAAAAAGAAGGGTGAAGATACCTTCAACGCCGACCAGGTGGTTAAGTTGCAGTCGGCAAGGCGCTATAAGTCGTTAAAGCGGGTCAACGCCGAAAGGGCGCAGGAGCTGTACGACACAATCGACGAAAACATAGTAAAGGGCTTCAAGGGCAAGTACATAATCAATATCCGCGAAAGCGACGTGTATAACGCTGTTGAAAGCGCGCCCGAAGAGTTAAGAGTAGATATTTTTGAAAATGTAGACAGCATTTTCGATTTTGCAATCGAGCGTGAAATAATCGCCGAGAACCCCTGCGTAGGTCTCAGGGACTGTTACAGCCTCTCCAAAAAAGCGGCGGTAGAGAGTGCTTCACCCGTGGAGGGAATCTTCGGTAAAATCTTTGGTAAAAAACAGTAATTAAATTATGTAAAAATTAAGTTCGACGCGGCATATGCCGCGGCTTATAAATTAATCTTAATAACGTAAAAAATATTATTCGCCGCGGCATATGCCGCGGCGAACGCACTATATACAGATAAAACGCGTAAATATTAAGCCGAAGTTTAAGCCTCGGCTTAATAATAACCGTAAATTACACAAAAATAATTATTCGCCGCGGCATATGCCGCGGCGACGCCGTTTTTGTTGCGGAAATTACTTAAAATTCAAGCGACTTTTCAATGTACGCTTCAAGCTCGGAAATGGGCAGACGGATCTGCTGCATGCTGTCGCGGTCGCGTACGGTTACGGTGTCGTTTTCGAGAGTGTCGAAGTCAACCGTAATGCAGAAAGGAGTGCCTATTTCGTCCTGACGGCGGTAGCGCTTGCCGATTGAGCCGGTTACGTCGTAGGTTACGGAGAACTTCTTTGCGAGCGCGCGGTAAACTTCGTCAGCCTTTTCGGAAAGGTTCTTCTGAAGGGGAAGGACTGCCGCCTTGTAGGGTGCAAGGAAGGGATGGAGGTGCATAACCGTTCTCACGTCGTTTTTAGCCTCGTCTAAAACTTCCTCGTCGTAAGCGTCGGTAAGGTAAGCGAGGATCATTCTCTCTACGCCGAGCGAAGGTTCGATGACGTAGGGAACGTACTTTTCGTTGGTTACGGGGTCGGTGTATTCCATACTCTCGCCGCTCTCGGTCTGGTGCTGGGTGAGGTCGTAGTCGGTTCTGTCAGCCACGCCCCAGAGTTCGCCCCAACCGAATGCGAAGTTGTATTCGAAGTCGGTGGTAGCCTTGGAGTAGAAGCAGAGCTCTTCGGGCGAGTGGTCGCGAAGTTTTAAGTTTTCTTCCTTCATTCCAAGGGATAAGAGGAAGTTTTTGCAGTAATCTTTCCAGTAGTTGAACCATTCGAGGTCGGTGCCGGGCTTGCAGAAGAATTCAAGCTCCATCTGTTCGAATTCGCGCACGCGGAAGATGAAGTTACCGGGCGTGATTTCGTTACGGAAGGATTTACCGATCTGACCGATACCGAAAGGCACGCGCATACGCGCCGAACGCTGAACGTTTTTGAAGTTTACAAATATGCCCTGAGCGGTTTCGGGGCGGAGATATACGGTGTTTACGCTGTCCTCCGTAACGCCCTGAAAGGTCTTGAACATAAGGTTGAACTTTCTTATGGGGGTGAAGTCGCTCTTGCCGCAGACGGGGCAGACTATCTGTTTTTCGTTAATAAACGCTTCAAGCGCGTCGTTGTCCATACCTTCAACCTTTACGTCAAGGTTGTGTTTTGCTACGTACGCTTCAACAAGGTTATCCGCGCGGTGACGGGTCTTGCAGTTTCTGCAGTCCATAAGGGGGTCGGAAAATCCGCCCAGATGACCGGAAGCCTTCCACGTTCTCGTGTTCATCAAAATGGCGCAGTCAACGCCCGTGTTGTAGGGGTTTTCGGTTACAAACTTTTTCCACCAGGCTTTTTTAACGTTGTTCTTGAGCTCTACGCCAAGGGGACCGTAGTCCCAGGTGTTGGCGAGTCCGCCGTAAATTTCGCTTCCGGGGAAGATGAATCCCCTGTTCTTGCAAAGGGCGACAAGTTTTTCCTGCGTTACCGCTCTCTTTTTCTCAGCCATAAAATCTCCTTCGGCGCACTTGGCAACAATGCGCACTTAAAAATATTAACAGTATTTTATTAAATCGGCGGGCGCAAGTCAAGCGAATTGAGTTTATGAATGTCAAAAGCGTTTAGATTTGCGTCGGGTTGGCAAGATTAATATTAACATATTAAAAATTTCATTAATTTTCCAAAATGTTGTGTAAAACTATATACATTTTTGAACGACTTGTGATATAATTATGAAAATACTTTAATAAATTATCGGGAGAGCAAAATGCTTAGCGACATCGAAATAGCGGAAAGCTGTAAAATGCAGGATATAAGAGAGATTGCAAAGAAGCTTTCTTTATCGGAAGACGACCTGGAACTGTACGGAAAATATAAAGCGAAAATCAACGTCGGAAAGGTAAATCCCAAATCCAAACTCGTGCTTGTAACGGCGATTAACCCCACCGCCAGCGGCGAGGGTAAGACCACCGTATCTATAGGACTTGCCGACGGTATGTCAAGGATAGGCAAAAAGGTCTGCCTTGCCCTTCGCGAGCCTTCGCTCGGACCAGTTTTCGGCATCAAGGGCGGCGCGGCAGGCGGCGGCTACGCTCAGGTCGTGCCTATGGCTGACATCAACCTGCACTTTACGGGCGACTTGCACGCAATTACAGCGGCAAACAACCTCCTGTGCGCAATGATAGACAATCACATTTTCCGCGGCAACGCGCTCGGTATAAAGGAAGTTTATTTCCGTCGCTGTATGGATATGAACGACCGCGCTCTCCGCGACATAACCATCTCCACTCAGGCAGGCAATATGAAGGGCTGCCAGAGCTACGAGAGAAAGGAAGGCTTTGAAATTACCGCCGCAAGCGAGGTTATGGCGATTTTGTGTCTTGCCCGCGACCTTGCGGATTTAAAGGAGCGCCTCGGCAACATAATCGTAGGCGTAAACGGCAACGGCGACTACGTATACGCGCGTCAGCTGAACGCTAACGGCGCAATGGCTACTCTTTTAAAGGACGCTATAAAGCCCAACCTTGTTCAGACTCTCGAAGGTACTCCCGCAATCGTTCACGGCGGACCTTTCGCAAATATCGCTCACGGCTGTAACTCGATTCGCGCAACTTATACTGCAATGACCCTTGCTGATTACACGGTAACCGAAGCCGGATTCGGCGCAGACTTGGGCGCTGAAAAGTTCCTTGACACTAAGTGCAGAATAGCCGGAATTCAGCCCGACTGCGTAGTGGTCGTTGCAACCGTCAAGGCGTTAAAGCTCCACGGCGGCGCGGATAAAGCCAACCTTTCAACCGAAGATATCACCGCTTTAAAGGCAGGACTTCCCAACCTTTTAAAGCACGTTGAAAATATTAAGAACGTATATTCAAAACCCGTAGTGGTTGCAATGAACCGTTTCTTTACCGACACCCAGGCGGAGATCGACGCCGTGCTTGAAGCGTGCGCTCAGGCAGGCGCTCAGGCGGTGTTTACCGACGTATTCTTAAAGGGCGGCGAAGGCGGCGAAGAGCTTGCTAAGGCAGTCTGCGCGGCTTGCGATACCAAGAGCGAACTGACCTATTCGTACGATTTAAACGACGATATCAAGACCAAAGTCGAGAGCATAGTTAAAAACGTTTACGGCGGCGACGGCGCGGTGTTCTTACCCGAAGCCGAGAAAAAGATTGAAGAGATCGAGCGTAAGGGCATTAAGGGATTGCCCGTAATAATTGCAAAGACGCAGTATTCGCTGACAGACGACGCAACCAAGCTCGCCCGTCCCACAGGTTTTAAAATCACCGTAAGGGATATAATTTATAAGGGCGGCGCAGGCTTTGTCGTCGCCGTAGCGGGAAGCGTTATGCTTATGCCCGGCTTAGGCAAGGTGCCTTGCGCGGAAAAGATTGACGTCGACGCCGAAGGAAATATTACGGGACTGTCATAAGAGCGGATTAACAAAGGGAATTCTGTTATGGGAAAATTAAAAACTCTGTTTGCGGTTTTGGCAATAAGCATAGTCTTAGCAGGACTGGTTGCGTTGTTGTTTTTAATTAGCCCTGAATTCGAGGCGACTGCCGGAATGATTGCGGAAATGACTATTGCGGTTATATGCGCGTTTTTTGTCGCACCGTCAGCGGTTTATGTAATCGGCTGGGCAAAGTCTTATTTTGAAAGCTTGAGTTTAGAGCAATCGGTCAGGCAAGGTTTTATAATAGGTTACGTTTTAGGCGGACTTATGATTGTTTTAATGTTTGCAGTCTCCCCCGTAACGGGCACGCTGTGGTACGTGCAGACCTTTAAACAATTAAAGCCGCGTTCAGAAAAACGCGAGGACGAAATATTCGGTTTATAGAAGATAATCTACGTGGAATTTTACAGATTGCCACGGAGGAGTGATTTGTAATGGTTTTACCTGAAGCTACTAATTTTATTGAACAATATATCAACGAAGAGCTTGAAGAAGGAAAATTTGAAAGCGTAAACAATGAAATCTGCGTGCGCTTTCCGCCCGAACCCAACGGCTACCTTCATATCGGTCACGTCAAGGCGCTTTGTATAAATTTCGGAGTCAAGGAGAAATATCACGGCAAGCTCAACCTGCGTATGGACGACACCAACCCCGCAAAGGAAGATTACGAATACGTTAATTCCATTGTGGACGCGGTCAAGTGGATGGGCTTTGAATACGACAATCTTTTCTTTGCTTCGGACTATTACGACAAACTGTACGAGATCGCCGAAAAATATATTATTGACGGCAACGCGTACGTGTGCGACCTTTCGGCAGACGAAATAACCGCAACGCGCGGCACTCTTACGGAGCCCGGTAAAAATTCTCCCTATCGCAACAGATCGGTTGAAGAAAATCTCCGACTCTTCCGCGAAATGCGCGACGGAAAATATCCCGACGGCGCAAAGGTTCTGCGTGCTAAGATAGATATGGCTTCGCCCAACATCAACATGCGCGATCCCGTAATCTACCGCATAGCTCACGTTCCCCATTACCGTCAGGGCGACAAGTGGTGCATCTATCCTATGTACGACTATGCTCACCCTATCTCCGACGCTATAGAGGGTATAACCCATTCGCTGTGCTCGCTGGAATTTGAAAATCACCGCCCTCTCTACGACTGGGTAATCGAAAAGGCAGGCTTCAAAGCCCCCGTTCCCAGACAGATAGAGTTTGCGCGTCTGAATATAACCAACACGCTTATGTCCAAGCGTTATCTCAAAAAGCTTGTGGACGAAGGCTTCGTCCGCGGTTGGGACGACCCCCGTATGCCCACGCTTATGGGCTTGAAAAACCGCGGAGTTCCCCCTGAGGCGCTGAAAAAGTTCTGCGCGGACGTGGGCGTTGCAAAGAGCTATTCGGTAGTAAAGCTTGCTCAGCTTGACGAGTGCATACGCGACACTCTCAATCTTACCGCCGAGCGTGCAATGGCGGTTCTCAATCCCGTTAAGCTGACTATAACCAACTACGAAGGCGAAGAGGAGCTTGTGTTCGACAAGAATCCCACCGACGGCAAGGGTGAAACCCGTTCGGTTAAATTCTCCGGTACCGTATATATTGACAGAGACGATTTTGCGCTTGTGCCTCCTCCCAAATATAAGCGTCTTACAAAGGGCGCTAACGTGCGCCTTAAAGCGGCGTATATCGTCCGTTGCGACGACGTGGTTTTGGGCGCCGACGGAGAAGTGGAGGAAATTCTCTGCACCTACTTCCCCGAAACCCGTTCGGGAAGCGATGTAAAGAGCGATATCAAGGCAAAGGGCGTCATTCATTGGGTTGACGCCAAGTACGGCAGGGACGTGGAGTTCAGAAGATATCAGCCGCTTTTAAACGACGAACAGTATCCCGATCAGGACTATGCCGAAAGACTCAACAAGGATAGCGAACAGGTGTTCTTCGGAAAGACCGAACCCTATATTGCTGAGTGCGAAGAGGATAAGCCCTTCCAGCTTATGCGCACGGGATATTTCAAGAAATTCACCGACGACGGAAAGTTGGTTCTTTCCGAGATTGTAACGTTGAAGGATAATTTCAATAAATAATAGACTGAGAGGTCATGAATGGCAACTATAGTAATTATATCAGTAGCAGCGCTGGCCGCGTTGGGACTTATAGTCGGTCTTGTAAAAGGCCTTTCCAAGGCGTCCTGTTGGGGTTGTACGGTAATAGGTACGGTGATATTAACCCGACTTTGCGTCAGGTTTGTTCCCGACAGTACATATTTCGGCGAGATTCCGCTTAATATGTCCGGCGTTCTCTCGCTTGTCATAGCATTGGGAATATTGCTGGCTTTAACCTTACTGTGTTCAAGAGCAAGGCGCTTTATTAACAAGGCAATGGCTAAGCGCCAGAAACTTTCATATTACCGTCAGCACGACGAACGCGAGGAAAACGAAGAAAAAATACTTGTAGCGCTCGATAATAACGATAAAAAGACTTACCGCAAGCTTTCCAAGCGTAAGTTCCGCGAATCAAGGGGAGCATGGGGCGTAGTCGACCGCGTTCTGGGCGGAATTTGCGTCGCCGCTAACGCAGTGACCGCAATCGTTTTAGTATGGTCGCTTGCGTTCGTAACGGTCGATATGATTGTCGGAATAGGCGCGGAGGCAAACCTTGATTGGGTTAACTCGCTCAGCAGTCTCTTTGCAGGTACGATAGATACTGCTTTCTGGGTAAACACCTGCTCTAAATTCGCGTTGGACGTAATCGTAGTATGCCTTATGTGCCTGTGCATAAGAACCGGTTATAAGGGCGGCATACTTTCCTGGCTGGGCACTGTTCTGGTGCTTGCTCTGGTAGTCGGCGCGGGCTTCCTTTCGTACGTATTTGCGTTCAATTTCCCCGCATATATTTCGCTTGCAACCGACCTTACCAACGGCGCGTTCGCAGGTATCGTGGAGAGTATGAGCGGCATCTTCGAAGCTATGTCGCTTGACCCCATAATCCTTGCGCAGATCACCATAATGGTAGTGCAGTTCCTGCTCTTCCTTATTCCCGTCATCATCGCAGGCGTGTTTATTCCCCGCCTGATAGACAAGATCAGGGATAGCAAGGTGGTCGCAGTTGTAGACGGCGCGTTGGGTGCGCTGGTACTGTTTGCAGTAATCTTTGCAGTGCTTATGTTTGTAGGCGCAGTGGTATATCAGCTGAACGACGTTCCCGCGCTTGCTGTGTTCAATACGTATATGAAAAAGTCCGCAGTCGCAAAGAGTCTTTACAGCAAGAATTTCCTTGCCGAAGTAGAATTTATCAAGAACATTCCCATTCGTTCGTGGTTCGGACTTTCTTAAAATTAAAACAAATTAAAAGCCGACAGGTCGGAATTTGCTCCGACCTGTCTTTTTTTATAGTATTGTACATACGCGCAAAAAAGGACTTTAATCCTTGCCGAAGAGTAACTAGTAAAGAATATACTATCGCTTAAATGCCTTTAATCCTTGCCGAAAAAGAATTCGTAAAGAATGTGCTATGCGCTTAAAGGCCGTTAATCCTCGTAGCTTCTGCAACAGGTGCAGTGTTCGTCGTCGCAGGTGCAGCCCACCTGAATTTTATCCAGAGTACAGTTGCAGCCGTCGTGATTGTGCTTACACTTGTCAACGTCGCAAGCAATGCCAAAGTTAATGTTTTCCATAAAGCCTCCTTAAGTAGGAGCAAACGCGCAACAACGCACGCAAGCCCCTTTATATCTATTTTGCTTCAAAGCACGGTAATTATGCGGCGCAGTATTGACAAATCGGCAAATACGGGTTAAAATATTTAAAAGAGCGGCAAAGCGCCGCGCAAAGGAGAAATTAAATGCAGGTAATACTT
>JBJEUX010000039.1:0-23221 GCA_051884055.1 Candidatus Coproplasma sp. | reverse complement strand
AGCCCCGTAGAATACCGGCTTTATTACTCTCCCATTTGAAAAAAGTTCAACTTTTGGGGTACAAATCAATCCGGGTATCTTAATTGCGTGATTACTTGATTGACTCTTCACCAATCAAGCAAACGTGACGTTTGATCAGGGTATCTTAATTACGTGATTACTTGATTGACTCTTCACCAATCAAGCAAACGTGACGCTTGATCCGGGTATCTTAATTACGTGATTACTTGATTGACTCTTCACCAATCAAGCTTGAATTAATATCGAGCAAAACCGCAGCTGTTGACAATCAATCAAGCTTGAATTAATATCGTGTAAAACCGCGATATTTGACAACCAAACCTTGATATAACTCGTGCAAAACCGTGGCTGTTACTAATCAAATTATAACAAACGTCAATGTAAAATTGCGGCTGTCAGCAACCCAATCAAACCTTAATTTATATTGACTGAATTTTCGGAGAAACTAATGGAAAACGCTTTTTCTTGCGCGCTGTTCGATCTGGACGGAACGCTTACCGACCCGCAGGAGGGTATAATTAATTCGGTGCTGTACGCGCTGAATAAGTTCGGAATCACCGCGCCCCGCGCAGATTTACTGTGCTTTATCGGTCCGCCGCTGGTTGAATCCTTTACGGAATATTTCGGATTCAGCCGCGCCGACTCTTTAAAGGCGGTGGAGTACTACCGCGAATACTTCTCCGACAGGGGAATCTTTGAAAATAAAGTCTTTGGCGGTACCGCGGCTTGCCTTGCACGCCTTAAGGAGAGCGGAGTGAAAGTCGTTCTTGCCACGTCCAAACCGCAGGTGTTTGCCGAGCGTATTTTGCAAAAGTTTGAACTGGCGGAGTACTTCGACTTCGTGGCAGGCGCGACCCTGACCGAGGAACGCATGAACAAGACGCAGGTCATGCGGTACGCGCTTGAAAACTGCGGTGAGACCGACCTGAGCAAGCTGATTATGGTCGGCGACCGCAAGCACGATATTCAGGGCGCGAAGGAGTGCGGACTTAAAAGCTGCGGCGTGCTGTTCGGGTACGGCTCGGAAGAGGAGTTGACTCTCGCCGGTGCCGACTACCTTGCAGCCGACTTTGATCAGGTTTTCGATATAATAACAAAAGGCAAGACGGCTCAGCTCGGTTCCCGCAGGGAATAATCCGTAAGTCGCAGATTAAATCAGTCGCGGCTTCATGCCACAGCAAAATTCAGGGTGGCTTAACGCCGCAGTTTAAATCGTGGGGCGGATTCATGCCGCAGCAAAAAATCAGTCGAGGATTTATACCGCATTTTAATAGGAGCGGTTCACGCCGCAGTTTAAACAGGGGCGGCTTCAAGCGGCAGCCTAAACAGGGCGGATTTATACCGCATTTTAATAGGAGCGGATTCATGCCGCAGCAAAAAATCAGCCGCGGCTTCACGCCGCGCCGTTCGGTTTGTCTCTGTATATGGACGGATTTGTCTTTGCATATGGACGAAACGGATTGCGTTTAGCCTGACGGGATAGCGAAAATAATGCGACCGATTGCGTATTCACTCCCGATACGTTATAATGTTTGTACAGGAATTTAACGGAGAAAGGTATGTTCAGGTTCTTAAAGAAAAAGAAGTCAAAATATAAATGTCCTTGTTGCGGATATTATACGTTTACTTCAAAGCCAAAAGGCGATTATGATATCTGCCCCGTTTGCTATTGGGAAGACGATCCGTTTCAAGCCGAAAATCCCGACCTGGAAGGTATGGCAAATGCCGTATCGCTGAATCAGGCTCGGGAAAACTATAAAAAATTCGGAGCCTGTCAGGAGTATTGCATAAAATACGTGCGTTCACCCCAAGCGGACGAATTAACGGGTCTGGACGGTTAAATTTCAAATTATCATAATATAATTAAGCCTCTCGGATGATTTATCCGGGAGGCTTGTATTTTCTGAAAATCTCGCAATTTATACTTCGTTATTATCCCTATGGGAAGCGCACGAAAGCGTCGACTTTTAATTAAAATAAATGCGCTCATTGCAAAGGCGCGACTGCGCGGTAATTGAATTATTTTCCGCGCGCCTATACGGCATACTGATCTGCGCGCCGCCGATTATTGAGCGGGCTGAACTTCAAATACGTTCTTTCCGCGAAAATCCGAACAGCTGAGCGTGCAAAAGCAGGACGTATTTTTGCGACTTTCGCAATGGGATTTATATGCGTTAAGCGCGGAGTCGGGAGTCAATTCCCCGTCTGATATAAACTCGTAAATTCCCGCGGTTTCCCCGTTACAAATTTTAATCATTCTGGTTCCGTAATTTATTGCCTTGCCTACCAGAGCGGAAATTTTATTGAAACTCCGGTTGTTCAGCGGCAGGATAACTTCCTCGTTATACCCGAAAAAGCAGATGATCTCCTGCGGAAAAGTGGCGATTTTTATTGAAAAGCAGTGCTCCGCATAGCCGAAAATATGTATCAGGTACGTATCGTCGGTGCAAACCGCCGTCTGTTTACGCTTAATATTATTATTATCCAAAAGTTTTTCCAATCTCTTAATAAATTCCTGCATTTTTGCACTCCTGAAAGAATCGCCGTCTGTATTGCGCAATTACGTGCAGACAAAGCTTGTAAGTGCCGACGTATTGCGTCTTATCCACCCCCCAAGACGGGTTTTACTTATTATAGCACGCTTAAGTCGATAAAAGTCGATAAAACAAGAGAATAATCTGCCGTTTTCGCCGTCTGCCTCGACGGGGCGCAAGACCATTCCTTACAATTCTTAAATTCCTTAAATTCATTGACTTTGTTAAAAATCAGGCGAAAATCGGGCGGATAACGCGGTTTAATTGATAGACAGGCAGGATTTTTATTCGGTTCAGGCGGAGCCTTGTTTAATTTGGCTACGCACGTAAAATTATTCTTCAGGTGTTTACTTTTGATTTATATAGTGATATAATATTTGCGTAGCGTAATAAAGTATTACTACTGATAGTTAAAGCGGCGAAATAATTAATATCAGCCGAAAGACAGAGCGGAAAAATATTTATTGCGACCGAAAATAAAAAAACGTAATAAATTATTATCAGCCGAAAGTTTAAGCGGCGAAATAATTGTTGCGACCGAAAATTAAAGGAGATAAAAATGGACGAACGTTTTAATAATACTCCTGCGGAGCCTTTTGAAGAGTTCAACAGCTCTTCGCCCGCCTCGCCCCAACCCGTTGCGGACGGGACTGCGGCAGGTTCTGCGGATAGTAGTTCTGCGCCCGTTTCAGGCGGCGAAAGCTTGGAAAACACCCGACCCCGCGCGCCGTTGCCCGACGAAAACGCGCCCGTAATATTGGAATGCAGAAACCTTACCAAGCTGTACGGCAACAATCCTGCGCTTACCGACGTAAACTTTGCGGTAAAGGCGGGGGGAGTAGTCGGATTGCTCGGCCCCAACGGCAGCGGTAAATCCACGCTCATAAAGCTTGCTATGGGTATGCTTCAACCCAACAACGGTGAAATTTTAATCGACGGCAAAAAGCCCTCGCCCGAGACCAAGGCAATTACCGCCTATCTTCCCGACGCCAACTATTTAAGCGACTGGATGACGGTCGACAAGCAGGTTAAGTACTGCGCGGATTTCTTCTCCGATTTCAACTTATTGAAGGCGGAAGGTCTGTTGTCCAGACTGGGCATTTCGGGCAAGCAGAAGATCAAGACGCTCTCCAAGGGCAACAAGGAAAAGCTGGGTTTAATCCTGACGATGGCACGCGACGCTAAGCTGTACATTCTGGACGAACCCATCGCAGGCGTAGACCCTGCCGCACGCGAATTTATTTTAGATACGGTTATGACCAACCGCGCGGAGGGTTCGACCATTTTCCTCTGCACGCATCTCATTGCCGATATCGAACCCATACTTACCCACGCCATTTTCTTAAACCGCGGAACTGTCGCGCTCGATAAATCGGTTGAAGAGGTCAAGGCGCAGGAAGGCAAATCGCTTGACGAGCTGTTCAGGGAGGTGTTCAGATGGTAAAGAAACTTATTAAGCACGAGCTGTATTGTATTTTCCGCACGGCGTTCATTCCTGCCATAGCTATGGTTCTGCTTGCCATACTTGCGAGAGTTTCCCTCGCGTTCGAAGGCGATACCATGACCACCGCGTCGATTTTGTTGACGCTGTTCTATTTCTACGCCATGCTCGTAACGCTGTGCATCTGCTGTTTCTTCGGCTTGTCGCGCTTCTATAAATCGCTGTTCACGGGCGAAGGTTACATGACCTTATCCCTGCCCGTCAGCGCAGACCAGCTGATTATTTCCAAGCTCGTGTCCTCGGTTATCACGATGTTCTTCGGAATAATCGTGTGCGGACTGTCGGCTTGCATATTCTTAATCGGACTCAGTCAGGAGTTCTACGCCGAGCTGGGTATGATATTGGAGAATATGGGAATTCTGTTGTCCGATATCTGGCTGAGCGAACCTCTGCTCGTAGTGGAATACGTAATTTACGAAATCCTGTCCATACCTGCAAGCTTTTTGGTATTTTACTTTATAATGTGCATTGCGCAGTTATTCACGGTAAAGAACCGCAAAGTAATCGCCGTGCTTATGTTCTTAGGTTCGGCGTTCGTGCTCAGCCTGCTGAATACGACGCTTATCACGCCCATGCTCGAAGCGATAACGAACAACGTTTCGGTACATCTCACTATGTGGATTCAGATAGTTTTCATTGCGGCGGTTAACGTCGGCTGCTATCTGTTCGTGCGGTACATACTCAGGAACAAGGTGAATCTGATAGCGTAAAACAAGACTTCTCGCGGAAAAAGCTCGCAAGGCAATGCCTTGACTGAGTATCTTAATTGCGTTATCGCTTGATTGACTAATCACTAATCAAACAAGGCAATGCCTTGACTGAGTATCTTAATTGCGCTGTTACCTGTACGGTTTTATTACCTGTCGCACGGTGCGCGGTTAATAAAATTTATAAAACAAATCGGCTAAGTATAATAAAAAGCGCCCGAACGGTCCGTTCGGGCGCTCTTTATTATTTCAGATAATTTAAGCTCTGATTCATCGTCTGCGGAAACCGCCTTACGGCGTTTTTTACTTATCCGCATTATTTTTTTTCTTACAGTACGGCTTTACAAAAATTCAAGTACCGTAAAAACCGAGCTTGACGTCGTTTTTACCTATCCGCGTTATTTTTTTACAGTACCGCTCTGCCCTGCTTGGTGCCTATCACGGTCAGAACCTGCACTTCAACGCCCGTCTGAGCGTCGACGTAAATAAAGTAGTCTCTGCCGTCCATCTGCCCTGCAAATTCATAGCACAACACTTCGTCGCCCTCGAAGGGTATGAGCGCAAGTCTCGACGAGGTGATCTCTATCTCTCCGTTGATCGCGCTCTGCGCCTCCTGCTTTGAAATGCTTGCCTTGGCAATTTGTCTTTCGCTGTGGTTGAGCACGTACGAGAGCGCTTCAACGCCCGTCACCAGTCCGCGCTCTTCGCAGACCTTAACCTTGATGAGGTCGGGATAGATCACCGCGCCGTCCTGTTCGGGTGCAAAGTTTAAGTTGCAGGTAGTGCCGTTTTCGCTCGTCCACACCGCCTTTAGCCCCTTGTAGCCGATGCCCTCCAAGAACTCCTCGGCAATGTCTATGCATCTGTCCACGTTAAAGTTCTTGTCGCTGCACTCCTTGTAGCTGTCGAACATTACCAGCTTTCCGCCCTTCTTCGAGAGCTGTGCAAGCATTTCGCCGTCGTCCGTCTTTAAGGTGACGTTATAGCACGAAATACCCTTGGCAACCGCCTCGCCCGTGCAGCGCGCCTCCTTGACCTTATAGTCCTTAAAGCTCTCCTTTGCAATCTCCTCAGCTTCGGGTGCGGAAATCTCCTTTAGTCCGTTCACTAAAGAGGGGTTAGTGTCCTCGAGCGCGTCGGAGAAGGGTCCGTCCTGAATACCCTTGGGAGCTTCTATGACGTTGTTCTGAATGTCCGAAAAACCGTCGAAAAGTTGGTTGCCCTTGTCGCGCAGAGCCATAGAAAGGGTCTTTCCGTTCGCGCTTGCAATCAGTTGGTTAAGGGCGTTTTTGAGCTTTAAGTTGGTCTCGTACATATAGTTGAGCGAGGCGATCTGCGAAGAGGTCAGCTCGCCGCCCTCGGCGACCGTGTACAGCATGGACTGCGCGCTGTCGCCCATTTTATTGATAAACGCCGTCATCTTGCTCGTCATAGTGGTGTCCATGGGCAGTCTCTCCAAGAGAGTCTGCGCCATTTCGCTCTCTATGGCGATATCGGAGAGCACTCTCGCCCTGTCGCCGGCGGAGGAGGAGACCCTCGCCTTGGAGAGGTCGGAATCGAGGTTGTCCACGATCGCGTTGAGTTCGTAAATGGACTGCGTATGCACGTCGGTCATATCCGCCTGCATGCCCGTCATATTAATCCAGCCGAAGGTGACTATCGTGGCGAGCGCAAGGCTGGTTACGCCCAGCGAAATCACCGCCGCAAGCCAACCGCCGAAGCCGGGCGTGCGCTGTCTGTCCTGTTTAGCCAATCTGCGCTCCGCCTTCAGCTTTAAGCGGTGTTCGCGCTTTGCCTGTCGCTCTGCGGCGACTTCCTGCCGCTTTGCAACCCGCGCTTCAAGCTTTGCGTGGCGCTTAGCCGCGCGCTCCTTTGCCCTTTCCGCGCGTTCGCGCTCTATGCGCCTTGCTCTCTGCGCCTTGGTCTCGCTCTTGATAAGGTCTCTGCGCTCAAGCTTTTCAGCCCTGCGCTCCTCGCGCCTTTGCTTGAGTTCCGCCTTTTTATCCAGTCGCTTCTGCTTTGCTTCCAGCTTCTTTTCAAGTCTTTGCTGTCTCTTTTCAGCCTTGATCTGCGCCGCGTGCAGCCTCTTTTCCTCGCGCGATTTTGCGGCGGCTGACTTCTTGTCCGACTTCTTGCCCGCGCTCTTCTTTGCCGCGGAATGCGCCGCGGGCTTCTTCGCAGCCTTGACTTCGCTCTTTTCGGGCGCGGAGCTCTTCGAAGATCTGGTTGCGGTCTTTTTCTCCTCGCTCTCGGAGCTCTTGCGGGTTAGGTTTTCCGCCTTTTTAGCTCCGCTTGAAAGGTTCTTTTTTTCGTTGCTCATTTATTCCTCCTATATGGCGAAGACGTGCTTGCCGATGGTGGTAACCGTCTGTCTGCCGAAAATCCAACTGCTGGTAGCAACCGCGGGGTTGTAGTAGTAAAGACAACCGTAGGTGGGGTCCCAGCCGTTCAACGCGTCGCTCGCGGCGTTTAACGCCGTGTTGTCGGGTTCAAGGTTGATCTGCCCGTCCGAAACCGCGGTGAACGCGTGTCGCTGATAAATTACGCCTGCAATCGTATTGGGGAAGTCGGCGGACTTGACGCGGTTTAAAATTACCGCGCCGACCGCGACCTGACCCGTATAGCTTTCGCCCCTAGCCTCGGCGTAGATGCATTTAGCTAAAAGATACAGGTCCGAGCTGGTGTACGAAGAGCCGTTGTCCGCGGACGACTGCTGCTTTTTGTCGTTGTCCAGAACCCTTACGCTGTCGTTCATGCCCAGCGCTTCAAAGGTAGCTCTGCCCGCGATGCCGTCGGGGGTCAGACCGTTCTTCTGCTGGAAGAGCTTGACCGCCTGCACGGTGCCTGCGCCGTAGATGCCGTCCACTTCGCCAAAGTAGTAACCCCATTCTTTAAGGCGTCTCTGCAGTTCCTTAACCTCGCCTCCGCTCGACCCCTGCTTTAAAACGGCGGTTGCAACGTAGGGGGAAGTTAAGTATTCTTCGCCTTGCCTTTGTAAACCGAACAGCGTTGCACCGCAGGCGACGGCGGCAACCGAAGCCAGAGCAACGCCAATTTTTAGTGCTTTTTTCATTTTTCCTCCTTGCTCTGCCATCTGGCGAGCGTATTTTTTGTCTTGCTTTTGTTTGCAAGGATAAAGTTTAACCGAAGTCGAGCTTTAACGCGCGGTAAAACGACCTTAACAAACTTAGTTGCAATTATTATGAATAATACGAAAATTATTATTCCAACAAGGCAATGCCTTGACTGAGTATCTTAATTGCGTTTGCGCTTGATTGACTAATCACTTATCAAGCTTGAATTAAAAAAACTTTATTTACTCGCGCAAAACCGTGGCTTTTGCGCGACAAGGCAATGCCTTGACCAAGCGTGACGCTTGACCCGGGTATCTTAATTGCGTTTACGCTTGATTGACTCAACGCATATCAAACAAGCGTGACGCTTGACCCGTGTATCTTAATTGCGTTTATGCTTGATTGACTAATCACTTATCAAACAAGCGTGACGCTTGACCCGTGTATCTTAATTGCTTTATTACTTGATTGACTAATCACTTATCAAACTTGAATTAATCTGATGCAAAAGCCGCGGCGAAGAGAACTTCGCCGCGGCATTAGTAAAACGGGCGGCGTTGCAAATGGCGCCGCCCGTTACGGTTTTAACCTTTATTTATAAATTTGTTGATAATCTCCCATATCGCGCTTCTATACTCCACGCTCGCGTTGGCGGAGGTGAAGCAGAGCGGAGGGTAAATAACACACCACCAGTTGTCGCCCTCGCCCGTGCCGAGCTCTATAATCAGCGCGTCGTAAATGCCCTCCTCAAGGGTCAGCTCGCCGTAGACGCGCGTGGGGAACTTTTCCTGCCGTATCTGCGCGCGGGAGCGGTAGCTCTTTCCGCGAGAGATAAGCGCCTCGTCGCACACCTTTTCAATCTCGGGCAAGATGCCGCCTATCACCTCAAGAGCCCGCTCTTTGGTCACGCATTCGGCAACGTATGGGGTAATAAACGCCACAACCTCGTCCTTAACTTCGTACTTGACCTGCTGGTCGTCGGCGGAGTTGGAGTTGGCGCGGACGTGAATTCGAAGATAGTCGGAATATTCCTCTCCGACTGGCTGATTCTGCATTGCAAAGCCGATGCAGACGGCGCATAAAAACAGTATAATAACGGAACAGAACAACTTTTTCATGGTTTTTTTTATTGCCGATTATGAAAAAATATATACCTGCGCAATAAATTTTTATATGTAAAAAAGCGGTCGGAACGCCGTAAAATTAATAAATATACAATATGTTGTGGTTGGTTCAGCGCGAAAAAACTACTGTAAAAAAAATTTAAAAAAAATAAAAAAATTATTAAAAAAACGCTTGCCTTTTAAAGTTATATTTGTTATATTATTAAAGCGTTCAGCGATTGGGAGCTTAGCTCAGTTGGGAGAGCAACTGCCCTACAAGCAGTGGGTCACAGGTTCGAGCCCTGTAGCTCCCACCAATAAAATAGTGCGGATGAATGTTTATGCGGGAATGGCTCAGTGGTAGAGCGTCACCTTGCCAAGGTGAATGTCGCGGGTTCGAATCTCGTTTCCCGCTCCAGAAATTCATTCGCACTGTTTTTTTATAACCGCAAAAGTAATCGGATGATTTGAGCGGAAAAGCTTCACTTCAAGTGAGGTGCGGCGCTATAGCCAAGTGGTAAGGCCAGGGTCTGCAAAACCCTCATCCCCCGGTTCAAATCCGGGTGGCGCCTCCAAAGAATAACCACCCTGCAAAGGGTGGTTATTTCTATTTAACGCCACCCGCTATCGCCGAAATAACGTGACGCGATCGGTTTTTGCCAAGCAAAAACAACAATCGCTATTCCGTCGCTACGCTCCTTACAAATCCGGGTGGCGCCTCCAAAGAATAACCACCCCAGACGGGGTGGTTATTTCTATTTAACGCCGCTCTTTTTGCTGCGGAGAGACCGAACGCTGCTTAAAGACTGAAAAAAATATCTGTAAAATTTGCCCTTTACGGGCGCAGAATTTTCGGGGAAGAGAGGGGCGGAGACGGGCGGTCGGCGCCGAAATTATATCTTGACTTGAAACCCGTTTTGTAGTAAAATATTACAGGAATGGAAAACAATTTACTGCAGGATAAAAAGGGCGTTTATAACGTCGCAATAGTCGAGGACGAAGCCTTACATACCGACCTGCTCGTCGAAATGCTCAACTGCTACGCCAAAACGAGGGGCGTACTGTTCAGTATAGCGTCGTTCAACAGCATAGAGAGCTTTTTTACGGGCTATAAGCCGTTCGACCTCATCTTTATGGATATCGAACTGCCCGGCATGAACGGTATGGAGGGCGCCCGCCGTCTGCGCGAGACGGACGACGTTGCCGTGTTGATCTTTATTACCAATATGGCGCAGTTTGCCGTGTGCGGATACGAGGTTTCCGCCTTCGATTATATTGTAAAACCGCTCGCTTACAGGAGCTTTTCAGTCAAGCTCGACCGCGCGGTGGCCTTCCTGCGCAACCGCGCCGACAACCATATCCTCGTCAGCAACAAGGACGAAGTTCACAACATCAGTTTAAGGGATCTTCTCTACGTCGAAGTATGCGGACACAAGCTGGTTTTCCACAAGATAAACGGAGAGGAAGTGAACACCTGCGGCTCGTTGGGCAAGCTGGCGGAGGAGCTGGGCGGAAGCGGCTTTTCGCGGTGCAGCAGCTGTTACCTTTTGAATATGCGGTACGTATCCAAGGTGAACGGTCTGACCGTCGAGCTCAAGGACGGAACCGAATTGCAGATAAGCCGCCGCAAGCGCAAGGAATTTCTGGACGATTTCACGATATTCATCGGGTCTACGGGAGGCAGATAAATGTATTCCGTAATCATAAGGGCGTTCAACCTTTTCCTGTTTTACGTCGAGATGCTCGCCGCGGTATTTCTCATCTACCGCAAGAGGACTCACGTCAGGCTGTGGGTGCTCAGGCTGGCGGTCTGTTCGGGAGTCATATTCGGAGTATGCACGGGCTTGTGCTATCTTGACGACTTCTTCTTTTCGCTCATCAACACAGCCTCGTTCAGCTACGGATATTTCCTGTATACCTACTCCATGGCGGTATTCATGCAGCTGTTCGTGTTCGCGCTGTTCGGGGCTACGCTGGTGATATCCTTCGGGACGTCGACTATCGAAACTATAAGTCTGGGCTGCGCGGCGTTCTCCATGCAGAACGTATCGCGCTGTCTGTTCACCGTGTACAGAATGGCTTCGGGCGGCGACTCGCTGTACCCCGTAAAGTCCTTTTCCGAGCCGATTAATATCGTCGCGTATCTTCTGATATACGCGGCGGTCTATATAGCAATGTGGCTGTTGTTCATAAGGAAGAGGGAGAACAGCTTTACCGATAATCTCAACAACAAGATTCTCGCCGTGCTCGTGGTTATAATTCTGGTAAACGTGGTCATCGGCTGCGTGAACGCGCCCAAGGACAGCGAGCAGGCTTACATATTATTCTGCTTTATACTGATAGCGCGCATGCTGTTGTGTCTTTTGGGACTGGTTTTGCAGTTCTATCTGTCCGACTGGGTCACTCTGCAGCTCAGGCAGGAGCAGATGCAGCAGATAATGGAGCAGCAGAAGGAGCAGTACGAAATAGCCAAGGAAAACATAGATACCGTAAACGTCAACGCGCACGATCTGCGCAATCAGATGGCGGTATTGAGGCAGGCTATAAACGACACGGGCGGCAACGCCGCGGTAATCGACGAGCTGACCAAGATGGAAAAGAGCGTGGGCATAGTCGATACTCTCTACCGCACGGGCAACAGGGCGCTGGATATAACCCTTACGGAGAAGGCGCGAATCTGCGCGGACAAGCACGTCAACCTCTCCGCGATTGCGGACGGCGGGAGCATAAGCTTTATGTCCGACGTCGATATTTACTCTCTGTTCGGCTGTGCGCTTGACAATTCGGTCGAGGCTGTGGAGAAGATAGAGGACGAGGAGAACAGGATAATAATTTTCTCCCTGATCCGCAAGGACGGCGTGGTTTCGGTTCACATAGAGAACACCGTTTCCGAGAGCCCGAACTTTCAGGACGGAATTCCGCAGACCAACAAGAAGGACAAGCGTTTTCACGGCTACGGCGTAAGGAGCATAATCCGCATTGCCGAGCGGTACGGCGGCAACGTGCGCATGCGCGCGGAGAACGGAATGTTTTATACGGATATACTGTTCGCGGCGCAAAGCGGTAACTAAAATAACTTAATTAAGCGGACGGAAAGCGGCGCGGCGTTCCGTTTACCGTTTGTGGCGCGGGGCAACTAAAATAACTTAATTCAGGCGGACGGAGAACGGGGACGGCTCAACCCCGTTCTCCGTCCGCTTTTATTGCAACCGATTAAGCAATTCAAACAACATTTTGGGAAATTCGCATATGAATTTTGCGGATTTCCCTTTATATTTACCCTGAAACTATATACTGTCGCGAAAGGAGCTCCGTTGCGGCAGAAAGGAGAAAAGGTATGAACAAAAAGTTTAAAACTGTCGCGCTTGCCGCGCTTGCGGTTTGCACGTCGCTGTCCTTCACGGCGACCGCCTGCGGCGATAACGGCGGAAGCGGCGAAACGCAAAAGAATAACGGCATAAACGCGGACGGAAGCTACAGTCTGGAATTTTGCGACCAGGTGGAAAGCTGGCAGTCGGCAAGCAACGCAAAGTACGGCGTGTCCTACTACACCGCCTCGGCGGTATATTGCGCCAATCCGACGAACCCCGGCAATCAGTCCTTGGCGCTCTACGTTCCCGACGCGTACATCAACGACGACGGAACGGTCAACAGGACTGCCAAGGTCGGAAATTACACCGCGGCGACCGCCCCGATAATTTACTGGAACAGTCACGGTTCATACATAGGCATGGGACCCTTCACCATAGCCGGCAACTCCACCCGCTCGACCAATTACGGCTGGGTAATCAACATACTCAAGGAGGGAATGGTAATCTGCATGGTCGGCGAGCGCGGCAAGACCTCCGTGGACGCGGACGGCAACGTAGTGGGCAGGGGACCCGTAGCGGTATCCGACCTCAAGGCGGGCGTGCGCTTCTTAAGGCACAATAAGGACGATATCCCCGGCGATACCGAAAGGATAATATCCGTCGGCACCTCCTCGGGCGGAGCGACCAGCGCGCTGCTGGGCGCGTCGGGCAACTGCTCCTACTACGATACGTATCTTCAGGAAATGGGCGCGGTAATGGACGAGCGCGACGACGTGTACGCCACTCAGGCGTACTGTCCCATAACCGACTTCGACCACGCCGACTACGCGTACGAGTGGATGTTCTGGCAGGACGACGCCGAGCTTACCGACTTCCAGAAGGCGCTCAGCGAAAAGTTCCGCGTAGAATACGCGTCGTATATCAACGGGCTCGAGCTCACCGACGGCGAGGGCAACGCATTAACTCTGGCGGAGGACGGCACCAAGAGCGGCACCTACTACGACTGGCTTCTTACTAAGTACGAGGAGTCCTTCGAACACTACATACAGAACTACGAAACCGACTACAAGGGCTATTCCACCGAGAAGGGTAACGGCGCAGAATTCCTCGACCAATACGACTGGATAACCTACGATCAGGCGACGGGCAAGGCGGAGATGGTTACGCCCGAGGGCTACGACAGCGCGCTCGACGCGCTGGTACTTACCTACCGCGCGCGCCAGAAGACCTGCCCTTCGTTCGACAGGCTCGAACCCGCAGGCACGGATAACGACGTATTCGGACCGCAGGGACCCAAGGCAGGCAGTGAAGAGGGCGCGCGCCACTTCAATCAGCGCATTGCAGAGATGATAGAAGAGCTTAAAGACGAGTTCCCCGAAGAGTATAACCTGTACTATCAGGCGTATTACGACGACAGCCACGTGGAAGAGGTGGAGGACTGGGTGGTCTATCTCAACGCCTACTCGTTCGTGACGGGCGCGGCAGAGAGCGACGTTTCGCCCAACTTCCGCATCAATATGGGCGCGCACGACGCGGATACCTCCATAACCGTCAGCGCCACGCTCGCTCTGCTGCTTGAAAAGAGCGGAGTCAACACCGAATTCAACATTCTCTGGGACTGGGGTCACAACGACGTCGACACGCCTACGGGACTGTGCGACTGGGTTAAATCTATCTGTAAATAATATCGGGGGTGAAGATAATGAAAAATAAGTTTTTAGTTTCCGCAACCCTGCTTGCGGCGGTATTCACTATGGGACTGACCGCCTGCGGTGAAGGCAACACCGACGACGGAGCGCAGGACCCGCCCGAAACCGCCGTCACTCACAGCTACGGCGCGGACGGCGTGTGCACGGACTGCGGTTACGTGGATATGAGCAAGCTGGACGAGGCTTCGGCAATCGCTAAGTACGGATATTACGTCGTGGACAAGGACGAGAGCGGCACGTATACCGCGGGCGATATTGTTTCCTTCGGCAGCTATCCGCAGGACCTCGTGGAGGACTCGGCAGTGCTTGCCGCGCTGGACGGGCTCAAGGGCACGCTCCCCTCGGCTGAAGGCGGCGGCGACTGGATCAGCTACGGCTATTACGACGGCGGCGCGGTCGCGGACTACGCGTACTATAAAGACGTGGAGAGCGGCGGAGTTAAGTACAGGGGAGTATATCTCACCGCCTACCGCCCCTACTACAGCGGACTTTCGGCGGACGCGGAGCATTCGTATATAGACGAGAGCTTTTCGACCGAACAGGTCTACTGGTTCGCGTATTCGCCCGTAAGGTGGACGCTTCTGGCGTATAAGGACGGCGTAATGTTCCTCAACGCGCAGCGCTGTATCGAGGCTCAGCCCTTTCAGGACGTCTACGGGGTCAGCGGTTCGGACTACGTTATAGAGGGCAGCGAAACTTACGTCAACGACTGGGAAAGCTGCTCGCTGCGCACGTTTTTAAACGGCACGTTCTACGACACGGCGTTCGGCGAGGCGGAGAAGGCGCTCATTCAGACGGCGACGCTCGACAATAAGACTACGGGCTACGCCGCCGACGCGCAGTATCAGGTCAATCAGAATAACACGCAGGACAAGGTGTTCCTGCTCTCGTATGCGGACGTAAAGAATACCGACTACGGCTACACCGCAAAGGGCGCGTCCAGACAGCGTTCGTTCACGGACTACTCGCTCATACAGGGTCTGCGCCCCTCGGGTCAGAGCGTTACGCCCGACGGCGACCCTGCGTGTCTGTATATCGTCCGCTCGGCGGGCGAGGCTTCGTATAACGTCTGCGCGGTGAGCAAGCTGGGCGCGGTCGCCTCGACTACGGACCCCGTAGCCGAAACCGACGTGGACGGGCTTGCGTTCAACGGCGATTCGGGAATTCTGCCCGCAATCTACGTTAAAATCTGGTAAAAAGGAGAACATTTATGAAAATAACGGGTTTTTTAAGTAAACTTACCTGCACTTTGATGCTCCCCGCGCTTGCGCTCGGCTGTCTTGCCGCGTGCGGCGAGAGCGCTCAGGAGCCCGAAGAAAATACAGAGGCGGCATACGGCTGGACTCAGTCGGTCTACAGCTCGGGCGGAGCGGACGTGGAGTATCAGGTGTACGTTCCCGAAGCCTACGTCAACAATTCGACGGCAGAGCTTCCGCTCATAACCTACGTGCCCGACGCGTCCTACGTCAATGCGTCGTGGACGCAGTATCTCAAATCCGCCTGCCCTCTCAACTGGGCAACCGAGGAGAAGATGAGCAAGAACCCCGCGTTCTTCCTGTTGATCCGCTTCACCGAGACGACTACGAGCCTCGGCGGTTCGCAGGGCGCGCTTGTAAACGCGCTCATCGACAAGGTAGTCGCGGACTACAATATAGATACGGACAGATTATATCTCACGGGTCAGTCGATGGGAGGAATACTCGACTGGGCGCTCAACGACGCCTATCCCGATAAATTCGCCGCCACCGTATACGTCGGCTGTCAGCCGGGCGGAGACGTGCGCGACGAGCAGTACAACACCATAATCGACAACGCCGCCTTCGCGAGCCAGAAATTCGTCTACATAGCCTCCAGAAAGGACGAAAAGGCGCCCTACGGTCAGGACGACGTGCAGGCGGCGCTGGATGCGGCGGGCTCTTCTTACGACCTTTTATACGACCTCGACCATACCGACAATGCCGCGCTCAACGCGGTGATTTCCGCCGAGCTTGCCAAGGATTACGACAGGTTCTTCTTCGGCTACACCCAGCTCACCTCCAACGGCGACGGCGTGGCGGAGCATATGCAGAGCTTCAAGTACGCCTATCAGATAGACGCGGTTTTCGAATGGCTGATGGCGCAGAGCAAATAATCCTTTTGGGAAAAACAGCATACCGTTTGGGAAATATTTATTGAATATAAATCAGCGCGGTTGTAGAATAACCGAGCAAACAGCCAATAAATGGCAAAAATTTTAAAGGAGACAGAAAATGAAAAGATTAGGTAAAATTCTGACTGCCGTAATATCGGTAATCACAACGGTTGTACTGTGCGCAGTATTTGCAGCCTGCGGCGCAACGACCAAGTTCTCGACCAAGCTCGACGCAGGTTTACAGGACTGGGACTACTGCTTCGTAAGCGTCAACGCGTTCGGCGACGATCCCGGCGTAGGCATGCTCAACATAGACAACTGGGGCAACAAGAAGCTTAAGCTCGGCACCGACGGCGTATGCGCAGGCACGGGCTCCGTATGGACCATTACGCTCGACGTAGAGGATTCTTCCACGTATAAGCTCACGCTCTCCTCGCACATCACGGGCGACGGCGTTTCCTACGACAAGGAAGGCGACTTCTCCTACACCTTCGAAGGCAGCTATACCAAGAAGGACAACAGCTACGTTCTCGCTCAGCCCACCTACTGCAAGGTAGAGCTCACAGGTGAATTCACCCGTCTTACCGACGGCAGCGACTTCGCAGACTACATTCCTTCCGCACCCTGGTCGATCGACTCCAACACGAGCGACGACGCTGATTCCGTAAAGAGCACGGAGAGCGGCATCAAGGGCAAGATTCTTCCCAGCAAGCTCTGCAACACCGTATTCCTCGGCGCTACCTTCAACGTAGACGGTACTTCCATCGTATCCGTAACCGACATCAAGTAATCAATAAGCAATCGGACAGATAAATCATTAATCTGAAAAAGATGATAATATCGGAGGGCGGATATCGTCTTTCCGATATTATGCTATACGGGAGAAAATATGCGCAAAAAGAAACTGTATTTTATATTTTTGCCCTTCGTGGCGATACTTCTCGCCCTTGGAATAGCGGTCGACTGCCTGTATTCCAGCTATTCTCAGGTCATCGGCGGCGCGATGAGCACCGTCGCCAAGGCGGACGAAGAGTACATCTCGGAGGCGCTGGAGAACTCTAAAAACGTAAATATCAGGCTGGAGGAAGAGGGCGCAACGCTGCTTAAAAACGACAACGGCGTTCTGCCCGTCAGCACCGGCGCGAACAACGGCAAGGTGAACGTTTACGGAATTTTATCGGCTCATCACTACAAGGGCGGCACGGGTTCAGGCACGGCGGAATCCACCGTCGAAGTCACCTTGAAGGACGCGCTCGAAGAGGCGGGCTTCACCGTTAATCCCACTATCTGGAACATGCTCGCTTCCAGAGACCTCGGCTTTGAGACGGGTTCGGATATGAGCACCGCGGTTGCGGGTCAGTACGAGCTCTCCCTCTCCACCTACGAGAGCACTCAGTCCTTTGCCGACGCGAAGGCGTACTCGGATATAGCCATAATAACCTTCGGCTCCAACGGCGGCGAGGACGCGGACGGCGACAGGGCGGACGATTCCAACTGCCTCCAGCTGGGCGTAAACGAGGTGGCTCTGCTCAAAAAACTGCACGACGAGGGCTTCAAGGTCATAGCCTTAATGAACGGCTCCTACATAATGGAGATCGGTCCCGTCGCTCAGTACGCCGACGCTATTTTATGGATAGGCGGCACGGGACTGTACGGACCCTACGGCGTAGCCAATATCATCTCGGGCGCGGTCAATCCCTCGGGCAGACTGGTCGATACCTGGATGTACGACCAGAGAACCTCTTCCACCTACTATACAACCAGAATCCCCTCTGTAAAGGCGGACAACGGCAGCGTGACCTATCTCGGTCAGTATATGGACGGCACTACCGCCGTCGGCTCTTACACCAACTATAACGAGGGCATCTACGTGGGCTATAAATGGTACGAAACGGCGGACGCGGAGGGCTTCTGGTCGAGCGGATACGCCGCGGCGCAGTGGGGCGTGAGCAGCTACGAACAAGTGGTTGCCTATCCCTTCGGCTACGGACTTTCGTACACCACCTTCTCCGAAAAGATAACCGACTTCACCTATTCGGACGGTACGTTCGAAATCAAGGTTGAAGTTACCAACACGGGCGAAGTCGCGGGCAAGAACGTAGTGGAAATCTACGCCGAAAAGCCCTACGTAAACGGTCAGCACGCGGAAGTTGCAAAGGTTGAGCTGGTTGCGTTCGACAAGACTGAAATTCTCCAGCCCAATTCCTCCGAGACGGTGACTTTAACCGTGGATGCGGAATATCTCGCCTCCTACGATTCCTCCGCCGACGACGGCAACGGCTGCTACGTTCTGGCGGGCGGCGAATACGTCTTCTGGCTCGCCTCCAACCTCACGGGCGCGCACTGCTGGTCGGCTTTCGCCGAAGAGGAGGGCGACACCCCCGCGCACAGCAGAAGGTATACTCTGGACGAGATAATCTATTCGGGCGACAACAAGCGCGACTCCGACTACGTGACCGCGACCAACCTGCTCGAAACCACGGATAACGACACGGGCGTATCCTGCGACGATGCGACCGCGGGCTTCAACCAGCTCTCGAGAAAGGACGGATTTGCAAACGCGGTATCCACAATCTCCGCGGCGGCAAACCCCAACGAAAATATTCAGCTCACTTCGGGCACGCTGTACGACGCTCTCAAGAGCAACTACGGCGCAGGCACTTATACGACCTTTAACGCCGACCATCTCACGGGCGTAGCCGAGACCACGGACGCCACGCTCGACGCTAAACAGACGGTAACTTTAAGCGACCTGTACACCAAGGACGCAAACGGTAATCCCCTCTACACGATTGACGGAGAGACGGGCGAAAAGACCATTCTCGCCGAAGTCGACTACGACGACCCTCGCTGGGATACGCTTTTGAGCCAGCTCTCTCTTGCCGAGCTCAACCAGCTCATCGGCTACGGCGGCTACGGCACTATCGCCATTGAGTCCATAGGTAAGCTTCAGGCGTACGACTACGACGGACCCACGGGCTATTCCAACTTCTTAAAGGCGTCGCTCGGCACCACTCAGGAGACCACGGGCTTCTGCTCCGAACCCATAATGGCGGCAACCTGGAACCTCGATCTCATCGAAGAGTACGGCGAGGCGGTGGGCATGGAGGGCAACGCGTTCAACAACACGGGTTGGTACGCGCCCGGCATGAACATTCACAGAACGCCCTTCGAAGGGCGCACGGGCGAATACTTCTCCGAAGATTCGTATATAACGGGCATGATGGCGGCTTACGTTGCCTACGGCGCGTTCCAGAAGGGCATCTACACCTACGCAAAGCACTTTGCGTTCAACGAAATCGAGACCAACAGAAGCAACGCTATGAACTGCTGGATGAGCGAACAGACCGCGCGCGAGATATATCTCCGCCCCTTCGAAATCGCAATCAAGCAGGGCAAGCTTACGGGTCTTATGACCTCGTTTATGTACTTCAACGCGCAGTGGAACGGCGGCAACTATAACCTTGTCACGGGCATAGTGAGAACCGAATGGAACTTCAAGGGCGTTATGAACACCGACCTTGCGGGCGGTTCGACTATGGGCGCGGAGAGGGCTCTGTGCGGCGGCACGGATATGCTGCTGTGCACCAGCTACAACGCGACCAACAAGAATATGGCGTGGGCGCGCTGCGACACCATAGGCAAGACCGACGAGGGTGTGTGCGCGATGAAGACGGCGGCTAAACATATCCTTTACGCCTACGCGTCGGCTGCCGTGCACCGCGACGTGGACGCGGCTGAAAACGATTCCACGCTCATCAACGCGCTGTTGATCGTCGCCAACGTAGTCGGCTACGGCGGCGCGGCGGTACTGCTCGGCTTCTTCGCGTGGAGGCTGGTTCTCGACCTTAAATCCAGAAAGGCGATCGCGGCGGACGCTCCGTCGGAGGCCGCGGCGGGACCCGACCCCGAAAACGCAGACCCCGAAAACGGAAAGGAATAAATTTCCCGCATTAAAAGTAGGGGATGCGGTCAATCCGCGTCCCCTGCGCATAGCTTAAGGAGGTATAATCAATGAAAAAAGCTTTATTAAGCGTCGCCGTGGCGGGAATAATAGCCGTCTCCTGCTTTGCTTCCGCCTGCGGCGACGGCGTTCAGTCCGAAACGGATAGCGGCATACAGTCGGTTACCGCCATAGGCTTTTTCGACAACGACGGCGTAAAGCTTCAGGCAGTCGCGGTCGAATACGGTCAGGATCTGACCGGCGCGGACGTCGCAAAGGATACTTTCAGCGTCAAGGCTACTGACAGTATGAGCCTCGAATATATCGGCAACGGCAAGATCGGGGACGTGGTGGACGTATATATAAACGACTCGGTTGAAGTTTCCGAAAGCGGCGGCTCGGGAAGGGGCAATTACGTTATAATCGAAGTGTTCACCGATTGGACGGCAGCTTCGGACCTCTCGTACAAGAACTCTCTTGCGGTCAGCGTGACCCAGTCCAAAGACATTACGCTCGGCAACGGCGAAGTGCTTGCGGCAAGCGGCGAGATATATTCCAACAAGATAAGCTCCAACAAGATAAGCTTCGTCATACCCGAGCTTGCGGGCTTCGAATTCTATACCGACGACCCGAGCATCTACGGCAGCGCGGGCGCGGCGTATAAGCAGTCGGACTGCTTCAATCAGCAGACGGGCACTTATTCGGACGGAAGCTTATCTTACGCGCTCTGCCTGCCCGAAGGCTACCACAAGGGCGGCAACTATGCAATGGTCACAGTGCAGAATCCCGCGGCGACAATCGGCACGCACCCCATGGAGGCGGTTCTGGCTTACCGCAGCGCGGCTTACTACGCTAATCAGGGACAGCAGGTAATCAGGAACAACTTCCCCGAACTTGACGGACTCATCGTGCTCGTTCCCGTCATCACCGCGCGCGTAAACGACAACGTCGGCACGCCTGCGGAATACGAAGCGGTAGTGGGGCTCTGGGACTATATTATCGAAGAGTACGGCGTGAACGAAAATTATATCTACGGTTCGGGTCAGTCGGTGGGCGGCATGATAGTCCTCGAAACCAACCGCAACCGCGACAATTTCTTCGCGGGTATTCTGCTCTACGACAACCAGTGGGCGCAGAACTACTACGTAGATACCGTCTTTGCGCGCGATATGGTCGCCAAGGAGGCAGTCGCCGCGACTGCGCCCATGCACTATCCCCGCACTCAGAGCTCGGTTACGTGGGACTACCGCTACGACGGCTACGATAAGGTCTACGAAGACCACGACCCTTACAACTATTATTACCTGATCTCGGACGACAATATAATGATTCTCAACGCCGAGGGCAAGGGTCTCTCCAACGACACGTGGGGCGAGATGAAATATCTGTACAGCGATCTGGTCGGCTACGATTTACAGCATCATATCGTGGACGGAACGACCTCGCTCGATGAGCAGAACGCCGACATCAAGGCGTTCGCCGAGAGGGAGGGAGATACGCAGAATATCAACTGGATAAGCTTCAGCGGCGACGAAAACAGCCGCAGGGTGGACGCAAGCTACGACTGGCTTCTGTCGCAGTGCCGCGATACCGAAATGCAGCGCGACAAGCTCGATCTGAACAAGCCGTTCGAAATCGCCGAAGAGCAGATTCAGAGCGAGGAGAGGGAGATATTCTTCACCAATGCCGACGGAAGTCCCGTCTATTACCTTACGGGTAAGAGCGGCGCGGGCACGCAGGGCTACAACACGTTCTGGGGCAACACCAACTTCATCGCCGACTCCACTCCCGGGTGGCTGCCCGAGGGTATGAGTTGGGAAAACGGCGTTTCGATCGCGCGCATACAGTGCGTAACCGCGATAGGCGCGAACGCCATTGCGATAGAGTACGATAAGGATATGGAAAATCTCGTCGTCAATCTCAAGGGCGACAAGGTGTATAACCATATCACGGGCGAATACCGCGAGGACGACCTGATTTTACTCGACCCGTTCGAGTTCTACGGCGCCGACGGTAAAAAGCTTGAAGCTCAGGTGACCAATATCTACGTCAACGACTCCGCAGAGGCTGTTGCGGGCGCGGCAAGGCAGTCGGGCTCGGGCAGGTACGTCATCATAGAGTTCACCGCGTCGGGCAGCGTTGCGGAGATTCTCCAGAGGACGACGCTCAGGACGGATAAGTTGTTCGCCAACGCATATCCCTGGACGTATCAGGTAAACTGAGCGCCTTTACGGTAAAAAATACCTGACGGAAAAACGTATTTTAACCACACTTATCTGTAAATCAGATTAAAAATACCCCATTCAGCAGACCCCCCGAAAGAATTTTCTTTCGGGGGGTCTCCGTGTGAAACGGGATATTTCGTGGAGACTGTACGTAAAAATAGCGCGGGGGACTTAGTATAAATCAGGTGATTTCGGGACGCCGACATACAAAAAGGGCGGGGCTTTTAGTAAAGCTTAGAGTATCCGTCGGTAAAGCCCTGAATATCCGTGGAAAGAGGGGGAATACGGATATAGCGCGGGGTGCCGGGCGGGCGTTGTGTTTGCGCAAAAACAGTGTACGGCGAGCAAATGGGGAGTAAAAATATGATAAAAACGCTTGACTAAACATACGTGATTTACTATAATAAAAAGGCTATATCAAGTACGGCGTTTCGGCAATTGTAAATCGAAAAAAGTGTGCTCGCCGCTGTGGCGGAATAGGCAGACGCTCGTCGCGGAAAACTCCGCTTCAAGCCGTTTGAGTTTGTCAAACGGCAAAAAACGCTCCGTTGCCGCTCCTCTTCCCACAAAACTTTGCCTGCGGCAAAACTTTTGCGGGAGCCCTGAAGGTTGAAGTCTCTTGCTTGATTTATCCAAGCAAAACAAGTAAAAATTGAATAAAAAGTGCTCGCCGCTGTGGCGGAATAGGCAGACGCAAGGGACTTAAAATTTTTGGCAGAAAGAAATTAACACATTTCTTAACAAATACACTGAAAACTTAACAAAAACATATGCTGGTGTGGTGGAATAGGCAGACGCAAGGGACTTAAAATTTTTGGCAGAAAGAAATTAACATATTTCTTAATAAATAAACTGAAAACTTAACAAAAACATATGCTGGTGTGGTGGAATAGGCAGACGCAAGGGACTTAAAATCCCTCGAACGAGAGTTCGTGCCGGTTCAAGTCCGGCCACCAGCACCA
>JBJEUX010000038.1:0-23704 GCA_051884055.1 Candidatus Coproplasma sp. | reverse complement strand
CTTGCGGAAGAAAATCTTGCCGCAAATACGGTAAATACGTTTCTTTCCGTACTGAAATCCTCTCTCCGCCGCGCCGTAACGCTCGGCATTGTGGACAGAGAATACACTTCCTCTATCGTTCGTCCGAAATTGCGTGAAAGGAAGATAGAGTGTCTTTCAAAGGACGAACAGCGTAAAATCGAAGATTATATACTTACCAAGAACAAGCCAAAACTGTTCGGTATTTTGCTCTGCCTTTACACAGGCTTGCGTATAGGAGAACTGCTTGCTCTTAAGTGGGAAGATATCGATTTGCAGAAAGGAACTATATCCGTGACGAAAACCTGCCGTGACGGTTGGTATAACGGAAAATACGTTAAAATTGTAGAACCGCCGAAAACGGTTTATTCACAACGGGTAATCCCCGTTCCTAAGCAATTGACTCCTAAATTGAAAGAATTGCGGAAAAGTAGCGACGGGAATTACGTAATAAGCGCAAAAAGTGAATACGGTGCCGAAGTACGTTCTTATCAACGTTCGTTTGAATTACTATTGAAAAAGCTGAAAATTCCGCACAGAGGCTTTCACTCTCTGCGGCACACGTTCGCTACCCGTGCGCTGGAATGTGGAATGGACGTGAAGACCCTTTCGGAGATTTTAGGACACGCTGACGCAAGTATTACTTTGAATCGGTATGCGCACTCTATGCTCGAACATAAGCGAGAGATGATGAACCGAGTTGGCAAATTCCTGACGTAAATTTCAGTAAAAAGCACAAAAACGGCGATAAAATCTACCGCCGTTTTTGTACGTATAATTTCTTATTATATGTACACTTTTATTCTTATATTATAGCTCACTTGGCAAAAAATAGCAATAGTCTTTATAACATTTCTTCGATTTTATACCAAAGAAAATATTTATATGTACACTCGTGATTTATTAAGCACATATAATAAGAAATTACCTGTACACTTTCAAAATACTAAAATTCATTATAATTTTTGGAGGTTGTATGAAAAAGAAACTACTTGTTGTATTATCGGCAATAATTTCAACCCTTGCGCTTACCCTGGGGCTTGCCGCTTGCGGACAAGAACAGCACGAGCACAGCTTCAGCGAGTGGGAGATAGTCGACCAGGCAACCTGTGAAGGAACCGGTACAAGACAGAGGGTCTGTAAAGATTGCGGTTACCTTGATATAGAGGTTTTTGCAGCACTCGGTCACCGATGGGGCGAGACCGAATGGGAATGGAACGGCGACGAGGCTACGGTAGCCTTTGTCTGCTCCGTTGATTACGCTCGCAGTGAAATCTTTACGGCAACGGTTACGAGCGAAATTACAACTGAAAGCACCTGTACCGCCTTTGGCGAAACGACGTATACGGCAACCGTAACATTTGAGGGAAATACTTACACCGATACTAAAACGGAAAGAATCTCAATGGTGGAACATACCTTTGGCGACGACGATATATGCACGAAATGCGGTCAGCATAAGCCAACCGAGGGATTGTCGTACGAGCTTTCCGAAGACGGAGAAAGCTATTATTGTGCGGGAATCGGCACGTCAACCGATACGGAAATCTACATAGCCTCGTATTATAACGGCTTGCCGGTAACTCAAATCAACAGAGCAGGCTTCAGTAGCTGTGAATCGATAACAAGCGTAACGATACCGGATAGCGTAATCTCAATAGGTGCGTATGCGTTCGATAACTGTGCTTCACTTGTAAGTGCAACCATAGGAAGTGGTGTTGCTGAAATCGATGAAGGCGCATTTTCGCGTTGTTACGAACTTAAGGATGTGCACATAAAGGATATTGCATCCTGGTGTGGCATCACGTTTGGTATTAAAGGAAATCCGCTTGAGCATTATGCGAAAAACTTATATCTCAACAACGAGCTCCTGACGGATTTGGTCATTCCCGATGGTGTGACGTCAATCGGCGACTATGCGTTTGTGAATTACGACTTGCTTACAAGCGTAGATATACCCGATAGCATAACCTCAATCGGTGACTGTGCGTTTAACGGTTGCTCGTTGATCACAGAATTGGTCATACCCGACAGCGTAACCGAAATCGGCGAATTTGCGTTCGTAGGTTGGACCTCGCTGGAAACCGTTACGATAGGCAAAGGCGTAACGTCAATCGGCGACCAGGCGTTTGGCGGTTGCACCTCGCTGACGAGTGTACGTATAAGTGATCTTGCAGCTTGGTGCGGCATAACGTTTAACGTGGCTAATTTTAATACTGCAAATCCTTTGAGTTATGCAAAACTTTTGGTTCTCAATGACAGAATTGTAACGGAATTGGTTATACCCGACGGCGTAACGTCAATCGGTGACTATGCGTTTGTAAACTGTTCATCGATTACAAGCGTAGTCATACCCGACGGCGTTACGAAGATAGGTGACTATGCGTTTGACGGTTGTAACAAACTTGCAAGTGTAACCATAGGAAACGGCGTAACCTCGGTGGGAGCGGATGCGTTCAGAAATTGTCCCTCGCTTAAAAGCGCAACTATTCCCGCAGCGATGATTTCTTGTCTTTATTTTCCTGAAACACTTGTAATAAACGGAGATATTCCGGACGACGTATTAAGAAATAATACCACGCTTAAAAATCTATTTGTGGGTACAAGCAAGGCTACCACGATAGGTTATCAGTCGTTTATGAAGTGCAGTGCGTTGGAAAGCGTAACCATAGGCGGTTTTGTGACTTCGATGGATGAAAGGGCGTTCGAAGAGTGCGACAATCTTAAAGAGGTAACCATAGAAAACGGCGTTACTTCAATAGGCGCAGGTGCGTTTGAATATTGTTCTTTGCTTACAGACGTAACCATAGCTGAAAGCGTTGCCACAATAGGCGAAAATGTGTTCTCTTGCTGTTCAGCGCTTACAAGCATAACAATCCCTGACAGCGTAGAAATAATCGGCGACGGCGCGTTCTCATCTTGTTCCGCCCTCTCAGACGTAAAAATCGGAAGCGGTGTAACTACTATTGGTATGGATTCGTTCGCAGGCTGTTCAGTGCTTTCAAGCATAACTATACCCGACAGTGTTAAAACTATCGGAAATGAAGCGTTCTATAATTGTAAAGCACTTACAGACGTAAAAATCGGGAATGGTGTAAATACTATAAGTGGTTCGGCGTTCAAATATTGTATTAAGATTGCGAGCATAGTAATCCCCGACAGCGTTGAAAGAATAGGGGAGGAAGCGTTCTATAATTGTAATGCGCTTGAATACATAACAATCGGAAAAGGATTAAAGACTATCGAAGGTGAATTTGCGTTTTATGATTGTTTTAAAATTATAAGCGTACTTATTTCAGACCTTAAATCATGGCTAACCGTCGAGTGTGAAGGAAAGTCAAATCCGATGTATTATGCCGACCACTTATACCTCAACAATGATGCTATAAGCGTTTTAGAGATTCCCGATGGCGTAACTAAGATTAACTCTTATGCACTCAAAAATTTCACCGATGCCGGAAGCGTAGTTATACCTGACAGCGTAAAAGTCATCGGCAGCTACGCGTTTTACGGTTGTTCAGGAATTAGAAATATAACCCTTGGAAGCGGTTTAACCAACATAAATAACGATGCGTTCTATCGTTGTAATCACATTGAAAATATATACGTGAAGAATTTTGAGTCTTGGAACAATATATCTGGATTATATAATTTAACTTCACACAATTGCTCGGTATTTATCAACGGAGAAAAGGTTGAAGGGGAATTTACAATTCCTGATGGTACGGTGAGTGTTGCCGGCGGTTTATTCTCAGGTACAAGCGGTTTGACGAGCGTAATAATCCCCGACAGCGTAACCTCTATCGGGCAATATGCGTTCTATAATTGTAGCGATTTGGCGAGCGTAACTTTAGGCGACGGCATAGAGAGTATCGGTGAATATGCGTTCAACGGCACGGCATGTTATGACGATTCGAATAATTGGGATGGTGATGTTATATATATCGGAAAATATTTGATAAAATCAAATTTCACGAATGGCGACTATACTATTAAAGAAGGTACGCTGGTTATTGCCGATAGTGCGTTCTCAGGATGTGGCGGTTTGACGAGCGTAGATATTCCCGACAGCGTAATCTCTATCGGAAAATATGCGTTCTCAGGATGTGGCGGTTTGACGAGCATAACCATAGGTGGCGGCGTAGAGAGTATCGGCGAACATGCGTTCTATTATTGTAGCAATTTGGAGAGCGTAGTAATCTCCGACAGCGTGAAGAATATATCCAGTGGAGCTTTCTCAGGATGTAGCAAATTAGCGAGTATAACCATAGACAACGGCGTAGAGAGTATCGGACGGGCAGCATTCTATTCTTGTAGCGGTTTGACAAGCGTAGATATTCCCGACAGTGTAATCTCTATCGGAGAATATGCGTTCTATGGATGCAGCAATTTAACTAGCATAACCATAGGCGATGGCGTAGAAAGCATCGGCGAATGTGCGTTCGAAGATACGGCATATTATAAGAATTTGAATAATTGGGAAGATAACGTTTTATATATCGGAAAACATCTGATAATAGCAAATTCCATATCCGGAGATTATACTATTAAAGAAGGTACGTTGAGTATTGCCGATAGTGCGTTCTATGGACGTTGGAATATGACGAGCATAGTCATTCCTGACAGCGTAACCTCTATCGGAAAAAAGGCGTTCTATGGATGTTGGAATATAACGAGCATAGTCATTCCTGACAGCGTAAAGTTTATCGGAGAATCTGCGTTCCCTATAAACAAAGACGTGACGTTTGCAAATACAAACGGTTGGGTGGTTTCTGAGGATAGCTCGTTCAGTAATTGCATAAGCATTTCAAGCGATGACTTGGCTAATCCTTCCACCGTTAAAACATATCTTTTTGATACCTATTACCTCTATTATTGGAAACGCAGTTAAAATTATTTGATTAAGTGGAAATTTTGATTATCTAACTTGAATTAATTTAAATCCATTTTGCATCCTTTAGTGTAAACCGCTATTCAGATAATGAACGGTATGGTCATAAAATAAAAACGGAAAGTCGTCTTCCATCAGAAACCGGCTTTCCGTTTTAACTATTCTATATAAAAAATAAATCCGAACCATTCGCGGGCAACGATTACCCCGTATGTGTTCGGATTATTTTGATTTGGTGGAGTTTAATCTACTCGAACAATGAAGCAAAAACTGTTTCCTGTGATATAAACGGAGTTCGGATAATTAACAGCTGGTTCACCAAACGAGTTAAAGGCGAACCCGTTTCCATTAGGAGACGGGTTCGCCTTTATCATTTTCTTTCATAATTAGTTTTAGAGCCGATAGAGCGTTGTTGCTCTATCGGCTTTGCAGTTATGTTTTACAAATTACACACCAAAATTATTTAATAAATATTTCAATTAAGCTATTTTTTTACAGTTATTATATTGACAAATATCTATGTGATGGTTATAATATAGACAAAAGCAATACGAGAGGCGAAGTTATGGATGCAAGCGAAAGTGTTAAAATTTTAAAAGCGTTGGGGGAAGAAACCCGCATACGCATTTTTGAGATGTTGCGAGGCGGTAAGTTATGCGCCTGTAAAATTTTGGAAAAGTTCAACATAACTCAACCTACTCTTTCCCACCATATGAAACTATTATGTGACTGCGGAATAGTGGTTGCGGAGAAAGATTGGAAATGGACTTACTATTCGTTAAATTGCGCTAAGCTTGACGAATTTCTAGCATATTTAGGTGATACGAAATGCCACGCAGAAATCACCTGCAAATGTAAAAATAATTGCGAGTAATCGCTTTTATTTTTTTGCCTTATCATATAGATAATTATCAATGTAATGGGAGATTATTATGAACGAAAAGAAACCTAAATTTTTTATTCGACATAAAAAACTTATTATTCTTATTAGCGTTATTCTTGCAATAGCTCTTGCAATAGGCATAGCCGCTATCGTAGACGGGGTAAACGGAATTAAAGCTTTGGGCGATTTTGTCACCAACCAGATACTCGGTATGAAATGGCTGAATATGCTTATAGGAATGACGTTTATGGGTATGTTCGGTGAAGAGTTTATGTCAACCCATTGGGGCGGTGCAATTCAGTTTTTCGTATATGATACGATAAAAATAATGTTGCTTTTGTGCCTTTTAATTTTTCTTATATCATATATTCAAAGCTACTTTCCGCCTGAAAGAACAAAAAAAATACTCGGCAAATTTCACGGTATAGGTGCTAACGTTTTAGGTGCGTTACTCGGAACGGTTACTCCTTTCTGCTCTTGTTCTTCAATACCTATTTTTATGGGCTTTACCCGTGCAGGAATTTCAAGCGGTGTTACGTTCAGCTTTCTCATTTCAAGTCCGTTAGTTGACTTGGGGGCGTTTATTCTGCTTGCAAGCGTTTTCGGTTTCCCTATTGCTATCGTGTACGTCGTGGTGGGTTTAGTTCTTGCAGTAATAGGCGGTACTTTGATTGAAAAGACGGGTGTTGGAAAACACGTCAGAGAATTTATTTTAGACGGCGAAATAGCTGAAGTCGAGGGCGTAGAACTTACGAGAAAAGACAGGCTGATTTATGCAAAAGACCAAATGCTCGGAACGCTTAAAAAGGTTTGGATATACATTCTTGTAGGCGTTGGTATAGGTGCTACTATCCATAACTTTATTCCCGTGGAATGGATACAGACCGTACTCGGTGAAGATAAGTGGTATTCCGTTCTCGTTGCAAGTGTTGTTGGTGTACCTATGTATGCAGATATTTTCGGCACGATACCTATTGCCGAGGCGTTATTTGCAAAAGGCGTTGGCGTGGGTACGATTCTTTCGTTTATGATGAGCGTAACCGCACTTTCTCTGCCGTCTATGATTATGCTGTCGAAAGCCGTTAAACCAAAGCTCTTATTTTGGTTTATAGCAATAGTCGTTTTGGGTATTATCGCTATCGGATATATCTTTAACGCATTAAATTTCTTGTTCGTATAAATTTTGGAGGTATATATTTTATGAAAATTATCACTCTTGGAAACTGTTGTAAAAAATCAAAGCTCAATCACGAAAACGCCGTGATTGCGGCAAAGAATTGCGGTGTTGACGAACCTGTCAATATCGGTGATACAATGGAAATTATGAAGTACGGCGTAATGGCAACGCCTGCACTTGTAATTGACGGAAAAGTTGTCGCTATGGGTAGAACGTTTTCGGTTGAGCAGATTGAAAAACTTATCAAAGACAGAATGTAAAAGTTTATGAAAAAATGGCTTGTTAAGCATCAATTTATACTAATTATAACGGGTATTGCTCTTTTAGTCGTGGGCGGTATTGCGTTGTTCGGTTGGATAATCTCGTCAAATAGCAACACAATCGGGGGTAAACGTTATACTCCCACGGGCGAATATGCGTTGCTGGACTTGGGTAGTACCAACTGCGAACCGTGCAAAAAACTGCAACCCGTCTTGGCTGAATTAAGGGAAGAATACGGTGATAAAATCGATATTGTTTTCTTCGATATTACGGGTACTTCTGAAGGTTCTGAGATGGCTAACGGCTATAAAGTCAGCGTAATGCCTACCCTTATATTTGTTAATAAAAGCGGAACAGAAGTTAAGCGAATTGTCGGGTTTAAGACAAAAGAGCAGATAGAGAGCGTTTTTAATGAGTTGGGGTGGATAGAATGATAGACGCTTGGTTGCAAACGTTAAGCGAAGTGTTGAGTCAAAACTTATGGATAGGCTTGCTTATATCGCTTGCGGCAGGACTTTTGATTTCCTTTACACCCTGTTCGCTTTCGAGCGTTCCTTTAATTATTGGCTACGTTGGTGGTTATACCGATAATAAGAAAAGAGCGTTTTTCTACTCGCTTATGTTCTGTATAGGTATGGCTATCGTGTTTACTGCTCTCGGCGTTGTTTCGGCTCTGGTCGGCAGAGTGTTTCTCGGTATTCAAATGTATTGGTATATCTTGCTTGGAATACTTATGTTTGTAATGGCGTTGCAGACTTGGGGAATAATTCATATCTTTCCGCAAAAGTGCGGTTTTGGTGCAAATAGTAAGACGAAAGGTGCAATAGGTGCATTTGTTATGGGTATGGTAGGTGCTATATTTGCATCGCCTTGTTCAACGCCTGTTCTGATTGCGATAATGGCTGTAGTTTCAACGGGGCAGTCGATTGTTATGGGTATCTTAATGCTTTTATTGTATTCTCTCGGTCATAGTGTGCTTATAGTCATTGCAGGAACGTTCGTAGGTTTTGCAAACGAAATTTCCCATTCCGAGAAATTTGACAAAGTTAGCAAAATAATTAAAATAATAATGGGTATTATGCTGATGGCGTTTTCCGCCTATCTGTTTTACAGCGCATTTGCAGGATAAGGAGATTTAAGAATGGAATGTTCAAACGTTAAAGAATGTATGTGTCCTAAAACGACTTGCCCAAACCACGGCAGGTGTTGCGCCTGTGTTATCAAACACCGCACGACGGATAGTTTACCGTACTGTCTTTTCCCCGATAACGGCGGAGATAAGTCTAATGAAAACCACTATCGAGTATTAAAAAAGCGGTTTGAGAAAGATTGAATTTTATAGTTGCCTAATAGAGTTTAGATAAATCATTCTTGCTTTTTTGGGTTAGACTTTCTTGGGTTGAAGTTCACCATAAAGCGGCGGCAGTGCAATTTTGCACTGCCGCCGCTTTTTTTTTGTGTTTTTGCCTGTTGCGAGAAGCAAGAGCGGTTCGCGCGAGCCGTAGGCGACGCTTTGCACTGTCATTAATTTTGTTGCTTTTTATCTCTCATTTGGACTGTTGAAAAAACAAAATGTGACTTAAAAAACAAAAATCGGGCGCTGGCTGTCTTTTTTTACCTGACTATCAACTTGACATTCGCCGACCTCTTGATTATTATATATTCAGTATAACGTCGCTTTTCCTACGGAAAAACAAAGGGAGGTACGCAATGAGTAAAAAGAAATTAAGCGTTCTGTTATTTGCGCTGTTCTTTTTTGCTGCTATGATTTTCACCGTCGATTACGTTGCAGTCAACGCGCAGCATGATTGCGTAGGCGACGGTTGTTCGGTTTGCGCTGTTCTTCAACTTGCAGACAATATCGGGGACGACCATGCCTTCGTTCCGTCGGAGACGTCCGTCAGGTACGCCAGAGCGGAAGAACTCGTGACTTTTGCGTGCGATTTATCGGTCGCAGTCGCTTCTCCCGTTTCGCGCAGGGATATCCTTATAATTTAAATCAGCATAACAAGAAGTCTGCCGATGCAATCGGCTTTTTTGGCGTTCAAAAATTCGGACTTCTTGTTTTTTTATGTCATTTGAAAAATAAGGAGAATTTAACTTAAAATGAAAAAAATTTTTGCGCTGTTATGCGCAATACTGATAAGCTTGCCGATTTTCGGCGTTACTGGCTGTACGACCGACGACGGCGGCAAAAAGAAAATAGTCTGCACGATTTTTCCGCAGTACGACTGGATAGTGACTATCCTCGGCGACAAGTCGGACGAATACGAGTTGTCTCTTCTGACGGATACGGGCGTCGATCTGCACAACTATCAACCGTCCTTTTCCGACGTAGCTAAGATTGCGGCAAGCGATTTGTTTGTGTACGTGGGCGGTGAATCCGACGGCTGGGTAGAGGGTACTCTGACAAGCTATCCCGACGAAAACCGCCTTACCGTCTGTATGATCGACCTCGTGGAAGCAATTGAAGAGGAAGAGTTGGAGGGCGAAGAGGAACACGACCACGACCACGGCGAAGAAGAGGAATATGACGAACACGTCTGGCTCTCGCTCAGGAATGCGCAGGCAATCGTGAGCGAGCTCGCGGAAAAATTATGCACGCTCGATGAATCCAATGCGGCATATTACCGCACCAACGCCGAAAATTACAATAAAAAACTCGGTGCGCTCGACGCACAGTACGCCGAGGTAGTGTCAGAGGCGAAATACGATACAATAGTCGTAGCCGACCGCTTCCCGTTCCTGTATACGGTTAAGGACTACGGCTTAAATTATTATGCTGCTTTCTCGGGCTGTTCGGCGGCTACGGAAATCAGTCTGGCGACTAAAAATATTCTGGTAAACGCGCTCAACGATTTGAAACTGGGATACGTCATAGTCACGGAATCTTCCGACAAATCGGTAGCGCAATCGGTGATCGCGGCGTCGGACGATAAGAACAGACAGATTCTCGTTCTGGACTCCTGCCAGACGGTAAATACGGCAAAAATTCAGAGCGGATACACTTACTACGGAGCTATGACGGCAAATCTCGACACGTTGAGATGCGCCCTGAATTGAGGTGAAGTATGGTTCAGATAAAAGCTGTTAATCTTTCTGTCGGGTACGAAGGGAACGCCGTATGTAAGGATATAAATTTCGAAGTGAACGCGGGTGATTATCTCTGCATAATCGGCGAAAACGGCGCAGGTAAGAGTACGCTTATGAAGACCCTGCTGGGGCTCGTTCCTCCCGTCGGCGGTAAAATTGAGAGGGGCGAAGGAATAACCGGCATAGGCTATCTTCCCCAACAGGATACTTCGCAGGGTAATTTTCCTGCAACGGTATGGGAAATAGCTCTCTCGGGTTGCGTTGTGCACAGCGGTTGGAGACCTTTCTTCAACCGTGCGGAGAAGGCGCTCGCTCTCGAAAAATTAAAACTTCTCGGCATTGACGAATTGAAGAACAGGAGCTTCGGCGAATTGTCGGGCGGGCAGCGGCAAAAGGTTCTGCTGGCACGGGTGCTCTGCGCAACCGACCGTATTATGCTGTTGGACGAACCCGTCACGGGGCTAGATCCTCAGGCAACGCTCGACCTCTACGAAACCGTTGAAAGACTGAACAAGGACTGCGGAACGACGGTCATTATGATAACTCACGACCTGGATTCCCTTAAATACGCCGACAAGGTTTTACAGGTCGGACAGGGAAAATGCGAATTCTGCGACGCCCGCACCTTTACCGAAAATAATTTCAGGGGGGAAAGACAATGAATTCCCTGCAAGAAATACTCAATATCTTTATCACCTTGAGGGTTACCATAATTAGTGCGCTGATAGCAGGCGTATTCGTCTCGATAAGCTCTTCGCTATTGGGCGTTACGCTGGTGCTGAAAAGGTTTTCACTTATAGGCGACGGACTTTCTCACGTGGCGTTCGGCGCGATGTGTATTTCCGCCGTAGTCGGGCTTACCGACAATTTGTTTATCGTAATGCCCGTTACCATAGTTGCCGCGGTGCTGTTGATGTGCTTCGGGCAGAAGACCATTAAGGGCGACACCATGATTGCCATGATTTCGGTCGGCGCGCTTGCGCTCGGCTACGTCCTTATGAATATGTTCCCCGTATCCGGCAACGTTTCGAGCGACGTGTGCACCACGCTCTTCGGTTCGTCTTTGTCCACGCTTACGGCTACGGACGTCTGGTCGTGTGCGATAATGTCGGCGCTGGTTGCTCTGGTGTTTATCCTGTTCTACAACAAGATTTTTGCAGTCACGTTCGACGAAAAATTCATGCAGGTCTCCGGCGGGCACGCTAAGGCGTACAACGTAATGCTCTCCGTGCTGACGGGCGTGGTGATTTCCCTTTCTATGCGCATAGTCGGCTCGCTGCTCATAACCGCACTCATAATTTTTCCTACCGTTTCCGCCATGCGCATTTTTAAGAGCTACAAGGGCGTAACCGTCTTTGCCGTGTGCTACGGTGTGGTTACCTCGGTTATAGGAATAATACTGTCGATTCTGCTCAGCGCGGCGGCAGGGTCGATGATAGTTCTGACCGAAATAGTGTTCTTCGTGGTGTGCTTTGTCGTCGGCAAAATCAGGGGCAGAGCGCAAAGGAAGGCGTAAAATGAAAAAATTTATTAAACTTATCGCCGTAGCGGTTCTGACTGTGCTGTCGTTGCTTGCCGCCTGTTCGGACGACTTTGTTCTGACCGAAAAGACCTTCTTTACGGTTATGAAAAACGTGCAGTATTATCCCTCGAACTATATCGGCAAATATCTGGAATTCGACTGTTTTACGTACGACCTTACTGACGCTGACGGCGAAGTCTACCGTCTGGGCGCGCGTAAATGCTCTGCGGAGCTTGGGTGTACGTGCGGAAACGACACGATAATCGGCTTTATTCTGCAGTACGACGGTGAAATTCCCGATCCCGTCAACCAGAGCGGCAACGACGCGGAAAAGACGTGGATTCACCTCAGGGGACAGATTGTCAGTGCGGATTTCACAGAGATAGAAATTCACTCATACGACGCTTCAGGCAACGTCGTGGAAGGGGTAAACGAAACGGTCAGGTTTTTGACGTTTGCCGTCGACACGCTGGAAATCGTGGAAGACTATTCTGACCTTAATTATTACGTTACAAAATAGGAGGATAAATTATGGCAAACAAAAGAGCTAGAGAGATGCGTGAAAAAGAAAACCGTAGAAAGATTTACGAGCAGAAGAGTGCTAAACTCAATATATTTCATCTGATTGCGATAGCCGTCTGCGGAGTGCTGTTGCTTACATATTTTTTCGACTGGACTTACGTCTACAATACGGATATAAAGGGTGCGGAGGTAAATGCGAGCGGCTGGTCGTTCTTTCTGGCTGCAATCAGCAATAACTATTCGTCAGCAAGCAGTGTTTTCGGCAATATTTCGGTGCCTTTTTATTACTATGCTCAGTCTTACGTGGAGGTTTTAGGCGTACTGACAATAATTTCGGTGTTTTTAATTCTTATTGCGGCGGCGATAGAAATAGTTGCTGCCAGGACCGGAAGGCATATGCTTTCTTACGTTTCAGTGCCGATCGATATACTGCTTCTTATAATGCTCGTTGCGGGTTTTGTCGTGGCGTTGTCTATGAAAGACGCCGAAATTCTTTCCAAATATTGCAGCGGCAACCCTGCTTGTTCTATCCGTTCGCTGATAATCATACCCGTTATTGTCGCGGCGGTTCTGTTAGTAACCGACGTGGTTGCGGCTGTAAAATATTTTTCAGCAGGCAAGTATCTCAGATAATTTCCGTGCGGATAGTCTGAATGCTGCCTGAATATATCTGACGGTTGAAACAGCTTTAATATTCGGACAGGACCGTATACGGTTCACCTTTATTATACGGGGTGCGGACTTACTACCTATATTGACTTTTTACCGATTAAAGAATATAATAATAATTGAAAATTATCGCTAAAGCCAACAGGGTAAAGTGGTATTCATTCAGGAGAGTAATATGAAATCACGGAAAAACCGCATCTTTTCAATAATCATGTGCATAATTCTTGCCGTGTGCGTATCGCTAAGCGCCTGCAATATCGATATCGGATTTTCGGGCAGTCAGAGTATAAGCCTTACCGACGAAAGCGGCGTATGCGTTTCCGGTGTGTTTGACAGCGGTGTACGGCTCGTCGTTGAAGAGTTGTCGGACGAAGGCAAGGCAGAGGCGATAGCAGGCATTGCAAATCAGGATTATCTTAAGGACGCCGAAGTGTACGTCTACGATATTTCCGTCGTAAAGGATAACGTAAAGGTTCAGCCTTCGGGCAAGGCAAAAGTTACCGTTCCCGTAGCGGGACTCGATACAACAAAACAGTACAAGGTGTTCCACGTCAAGGATAACGGTGCGGTAGAAACGTTAACTGCTCAAACGGTCAACGGCAAGATTGAATTTGAAACGGGCAGCTTTTCGTATTTCATTGTTGCCGAAGAGGATACCAGGGCAAAAGTGCAGGTAAGCATCAATATCCTTCCCCTGGCGGCGTACGGTACGCTTAAGGTGAACGGCGAAACGTACGCGGGCGCAGCAAGCTATAAAACCGCTCACTACGAGGGCGACCAGATCACCGTTGAAGCGATAGCCGCAGAGGGACGTCATTTTGTGAATTGGCTGAACAGTGACGATACCGTGCTCTCCGAAGAGCTTGAGTATAAGTTTACGGTAGCTAAAAGCGATATATCTGTCAGTGCAATATTCACCGACAGCCACGTTGTAAAGTACGTAGACGTAACCGAGGACAGCCACACCGAAATATGCAAATACGGCGACTACAGCAATACCGTAGAGCACGCGTTCGTGAATGAAGAAATTATAACCGAGGCAACTTGTCAGCATACGGGAGAAAAGCTGTTAACCTGCGCATGCGGAAAGACAAAGACGGAGACTATTCCCGTTGCCGCCCATAATTACGAGGACGGATTATGTACGGTGTGCGGTGCTAAGCAATTATACAGACGAGTCAATTTAAACGGCACGGAAAATCCCCAAGGCGCGTACCTTTACTTCGGTAAGTATTACAGTGACAGGGTGGAGAGCGAGGAGACGTGCGCTGAGCTTCTGGCAAAGAGCGGAGACCCCACGACCGCAGAGGGCTTAGCTAACTGGACCGCGTACGATTTCGGCGACGGCAAAGCGTGTATGTATTATTGCGACGTTGAAGGCGAGAGCATCAACTACCGCGGCGTGTATATAAAGGAGTACAGGGACAACAACACATCTCCTCTAAGCAAGTACGGTTCTTATACCGAACAGTACTGTAACGGCTATTATAAGGGGAATATTTACTGGTTCTACGAGCGTGATTTGCTGTGGGCAATTGAAAACTACAAGGACGGTGTAGCGACTCTCAGGACGGAGTACGTCTGGGACAGCCAACCCTTCCACAATTCGGACAGCGAAGAGGTTACCTACGCAAACAGCTGGATCCGCAGTTGGCTGCTTTCACAGCTCGACAGCATATTTACTCAGGAGCAGCAGGAAATCTTAATACCCAACGCCGATTGTTTCAACGACAAAATCTGTTTGCCGAGCGAGTCCGAATTGACGCCCGTTAACAATTACGATAAAAACGTGTACGGTTACAATCACTATACAAAGTGTATGGGAATATTCCAGGACACCAATAACAGCGTATACCGCAGCCCGTATTGGCTCAGGGACGGCATAGTAAAGACCGAGGACGGAAAAAATTATGCAAAGTGCATAACTTCCCGTAATCCGTTTGACGAGACTGCTTCCTACATCGTAACGCAGACGTGCGTCGGCGTTGTTCCCACGATACGTATAGCGTTATAACTGTAAATCATTGCCGATACGGTAAAAAATACAGGATTGCAAGTAAGCGACTTTGCCGACAGAGCGTTACGCTCTGTCGGCTCTGTTTTTGTCAGGGATTAATTCTGCCGTAATTTACAGATTATTCTCCGTTTACAGGTTATTCTCTTCGGTGCGACGACTGAAATTAATTAGCAAAAATAAGTATTTGCCATTCATTAGATTTGCTTATCAATTAAAAATATGGCATAATTAAAATATAGTATATTTTGTGAGGGTAATTATGCTGTTACGGCAGATAAAATATTTTGTTACCATAGTAGATTGCAACAGCTTTACCGAAGCCGCCGAACAGTGCTTTATTTCACAATCGGCAATTTCCCAACAGATAAACGCGCTTGAAGCCGAGCTCGGGGTAAAACTCACAAAGCGCAGCGGACGGAAGTTTACGCTCACTTCAGCCGGCGAATATTTTTATAAGCGCGGAAAAATTATTTTGCAGGACGCGGAAAAACTTAAAGCCGAAACAATCCGTATAGGCTCGCATGACGAAACTCACATAAAAATCGGGTACCTTGCAAATTACGACGGCGCGGAGCTGATGCTCGCGCTTATGGAATTTTCAAAGGCTTATCCCGAAGTTACGGTTACCGTTTTCAAGGGAACGCACGAAGATTTATACTATGCATTAAAAAACGGCAAGGCGGACGTCGTATTGAACGACCAGCGCAGAGCGTTTTCGGACGAATACGAAAATTATATTTTAAATCAGAGTCCAGCCTATATCGACGTGTCGGAATCTCATCCGTTTGCCCGTAAAAAAACCGTAACTACTACCGATTTGGAGCAGTATTCGTGTATTTTAGTCACTACGAAGGGGCAGGAAAATACCGAACAGGATTTTTATGAAAATACGCTCGGCATCGGTAAACAGTTTATATTTGCCGAAAGCCTGGACGAGGCGCGTCTTATGGCTATGAGCGGAAGAGGTTTTATCTTTGTGGAGAGTATAAAGGATACGGGACGCGAGCCGCTCATACGAAAGGAAGTCAGACGCGCCGATTCAAGCCCTATCGTCCGCACTTATTGCGCATTCTGGAAGAAGGACAGAACCAATAATTATATAGAAGGATTCGCCGATTTACTGCGGAAACAATTCACCGAATAATAGTTTTTATGCGTCCCCTTACGGGACGCTTTTTAATTCATAAGTAATACTTATCGGTTGGATATCAAAATCAAGATTGATTGAGCGGTTGCAAGGTGATAAAATAGCGGTATAAGACGGAGGCAGTAAAAATGGCAAATTTAATAGTTTACTATTCGAGAAAAGGTCAGAACTATTGGAACGGCAGTATTAAAAATCTTGCAAAGGGCAACACGGAAATAGTTGCCGGATTTATACAGAAGGCTGTAGGCGGGGATTTGTTCGAGGTGGAAACCGTAAAGCCCTACGCGGAAGATTACTATGCCTGCATAGACCAGGCTCAGAAGGAACTTCGCGCGAACGCCCGACCCGAATTGAAATCGTATTTAGAGAGTCTGGACGGCTACGACAATATCTTCGTGGGCTACCCGAATTGGTGGGGAACGATGCCTATGGCGCTGTTCACGTTTTTAGAACGTTACGATTTGACGGGCAAAAGGATAATCCCGTTCTGCACGAACGAGGGAAGCGGTATGGGTTCAAGCGAGCGCGACCTTAAACGTATTTGCGCGGGAGCGGAAATAGTAAAGGGACTGCCCGTTCACGGCGCGGAGGCGGCTGCGTCGGAAAAACAGGTTTCCGAGTGGGCAAGGAGAAGCGTATAAAATCAGTATTTCGGAAAAATCGAGATTATATCACGAAAAAATGTTTCCCGATTATGAGTCGACATTTACCGCAACCGACCGCCGGTTTGCATGGCGGTAAAATAAGCGGTAAAGAATTTTTTCTGCGGTAAGAGAAAAAGAGGAGTTATTTATGGATGAAAAGAATTTAAGCGTATTCCCCGTGGGCGGCAGGAACGAAGCCTACGCTAAATATTTCGTCGGTCAGAGCTATCTTAATATGCTGTCCACCGAGCAGGTCGTTATCGGCAACGTAACCTTCGAGCCGCGCTGCAGGAACAACTGGCACGTTCACCGCGCGGATAAGGGAGGCGGTCAGATTCTGCTGGTTACGGCAGGCAGAGGCTGGTATCAGGAATACGGTAAGCCGCCCCGCGCTCTGAAGGCGGGCGACGTCGTGAATATTCCCGCAAACGTAAAGCATTGGCACGGCGCGGCGAAGGACGGATTTTTTCAGCATCTGGCAATCGAAGTCCCTGCTGAAAACGGTCGTACCGAATGGTTCGAGCCTGTAACCGACGAAGAATACGGAAAATTGGAGGGTGGAAATGTTTGATAAGGTTAAAAAGAATTTCGGTTTCGGCTGTATGCGACTGCCCATGAAAGGCGAAGAAGTCGACTATACCGAACTCAACAAAATGGTGGACTCGTTTATTGAAAACGGCTTTAACTATTTCGACACGGCGCACGGTTACGTCGGGACGAAGAGTGAAATCGCCGTGCGCGAGTGCCTTGTAAAGCGCTACCCGCGCGAAAGCTTTGTCTTAACCGACAAGCTTACAAACTTCTATTTCAAGACGGAAGAGGAAGTTCGCCCTTTCTTTGAAAGTCAGTTAAAGGCTTGCGGCGTGGATTACTTCGACTTTTATCTCATGCACGCGCAGAGCAAGAAAAATTTTGCGTATTTCAAGCGTTGCCGCGCGTACGAACAGGCGTTGGAGCTCAGAAAGGAGGGCAAAATTAAGCATTTCGGCATCTCCTTTCACGATACGGCGGACGTGTTGGACGAAATTCTTACAGAATATCCGCAGATCGAAGTCGTGCAGATTCAGCTCAATTACGTCGATTACGACGACCCTTCGGTTCAATCGCGCAAGTGTCTGGAGGTATGTAACAGACACGGTAAGCCCGTAATCGTCATGGAGCCCGTAAAGGGCGGCAATCTCATCAATCTTCCCGAGGAAGCGAAAAAGTATTTCGACGGGCTGGACGGCGGAAGCTACGCAAGCTATGCCATACGCTTTGCCGCAAGCTGCAAGGGAGTATTTATGGTGCTTTCGGGTATGAGCAATACGGCGCAGATGAGCGACAATATCTCGTATATGAAAGATTTCAAGCCGCTTGACGAGACCGAGCTTAAAGCCGTGCAGAGCGTGTGCGACGTGTTCAAGGGAATGAATCTCATCGCCTGCACAGCCTGCCGCTACTGCACGGACGGCTGTCCGAAAAAGATTTCCATTCCCGACCTGTTCGCATGTCTGAACGCAAAGAATATCTATCACGATTGGAACGCCGATTATTATTACAACGAAGTACATACCAAGAACGGCGGGAAGGCGTCCGACTGCATAAAGTGCGGTAAGTGCGAATCGGCTTGCCCGCAACACTTACCCATAAGGAAGTTGCTTGCAGACGTCGCAAAGGAGTTTGAAAAATAATGGAATACAGGAAGCTTCCGCGCGGAACGGAGAGGATAGGGACTCTCGGACTCGGTATGGGCGGAATTCAGGACAGCTCTGCGGGTGAAATTCAGGCGGTAATAGAAAGCGCGATAGCGCACGGCATAAACTTTTTCGATTTATGCGCGGGCGGCAAGAGCGTCTACGAGCCGTTCGGCAGAGCGATAAATGGCAAGCGCGAAAAGATATATTTCCAGCTTCACTTCGGCGCGGTCTATAAGCAAAACGGCGAATACGGCTGGTCGCGCGATTTAAGCGCCATTAAAGATACGTTCGGATGGGAATTGAAGGCGCTCGGCACTGACTACGTAGATTTCGGCTTTCTGCACTGCGTCGACGAGGAAAACGACTTTGAGGAAATAAAAAGGAACGGCATATTCGACTACGTAAAGGGCTTGAAGGAGGACGGAATAGTAAGGCATATCGGCTTTTCCTCGCACACGCCGTCGGTAGCCAACGCGCTTATCGATACGGGCGTTATGGATATGATGATGTTCTCCGTAAATCCCGCATACGATCTGGAGTGCGGCGACGAATACGGAATAGGCACGACTAAGGAGCGCGCCGACCTGTTCCGCCGTTGCCAGAAGGAGGGCGTCGGTATATCGGTTATGAAGCCCTTTCACGGCGGACAGCTTTTGAGCGACAAGACTTCGCCGTTCAAAAAAGCCCTTACGAAAAATCAGTGTATTCAGTATTGCCTCGACCGTCCCGCGGTACTTGCGGTCGTGCCGGGCGTGCGCGGACTGAACGATCTGAACGAGCTTTTGAAATATCCCGTATCCGGGGACGAGGAGCGCGACTATTCGGTTATCGGAGAATTTACGCCCGAGTCGGCGATAGGCAACTGCGTATATTGCAATCACTGTCAGCCCTGCCCTGCGGGAATAGATATAGGGCTTGTAAACAAATATTACGACTTAGCGCTTGCCGGCGACGGTATGGCGAAAAACCACTACGGTAAACTCGCCGTAAAAGCGGACGCATGCTTAAAATGCGGACATTGCGATAAACGTTGCCCGTTCAAGGTAAAGCAGCAAAATAAAATGCAGACAATCGCCGAATATTTCGGCAAAGGAGTTTGAAATGATTGAAAACGTTTTGGTAAAGAGAAATTGTTCCGTCAAGGTAAAAATTACGGTTAAAAGCCTTATATCCGCAGGTATCGTGGCGCTTGCCGTAATCCTGCCGCAGATAGTGCATCTTATCGCAGGACAGTCGGGCGGCGTGCAATGGCTGCCTATGTATCTGCCCGTACTTTCGGGCGGTTGCCTCTTAGGTTGGGCATGGGGCTTGGGAATAGGTATCGCTTCGCCGATCGTAAGCTTTTTAATAACCCTTGCCTTCGGCAATCCCATGCCTGCTGCTGCGCGTCTGCCCTTTATGGTAGCAGAGCTCGCCGTGTTTGCCGCGGTATCGGGGCTGTTCTCCGAAAAAATTGCAAAGAACGGCTGGATGGCGTTCCCCGCCGTGCTTCTGGCTCAGGTTTCGGGCAGAGCGGTATTTATGTTGCTCGTACTCATATTCCAATCGGTAACGCCATTTACGCCCGCCGTCATCTGGTCGCAGATTCAGACTGGACTTCTGGGAATGGTATTGCAGGCGGTTATCGTGCCTTTTACGGTAATGGGTTTGAAACTGCTTATGGACAGGGACGGGAAAGATGACTGATCTTCAGACAGCGAAAACCAATCTTATCGGGCATACGATCTGCCTTTGCAAAGACGGCAAATGTATTTTCAGCGAAAAGCGAGGCATTTCGCCCATAATGGGTTTTATCGGCGAAGGGGTTGACCTTTCGGGATACTCCGTAGCCGACGTCGTTGTAGGTAAAGCGGCGGCGTTGCTCTTCGTCAAGTGCGGTATCAAGAGCGTTTTTGCGAAAACCCTGTCCGAAAACGGCAAAAAGACGCTCGAAAGATACGGCGTAGCTTACGAATACGAAACTCTTACGCCAAATATAATCAACCGCACGGGAACGGATATCTGCCCTATGGAAAAGGCGGTATCGGCTACCGACGACGCGGAAGAAGCATACGGATTATTAAAGCGCCAATTAATAATTTCAGAGGCGAAAAAATGAAAATCCTGAATATTACGGGAAGTATACAGAATATAAAAACGGACGTTAAGTAAATTTATACGTATTCCCTGATATAATTTCATTCATAGACGGATAAAGAGCCGACAGAGCGTAATTGCTCTGTCGGCTCTGCCGTTTTAATCTGACGAAGCCGCTTCAATTTAATCGGAAAGGGGGACAAGCGGAAGGAAAGGGCATGCCGAAGGAAAGGCGGCAAACTTAGAAAATGCGGCATACGGAATCGGTTTGATTTATAATCTCATGACCAGGTTCGAGAACTGTTCGATAACTTCTTCCTTTGAAAATCTGTTTTTATTGAGCATCCACCAGCAGGCGGTCTGCACGAGCGCACCCGTAAATACGGCAGCTAAAAGCTCGGGGTTGGTGTCGCGCACGTTTCCGCGGCGGGCGTCCTCCTTAAGGTGCTGCTTAAGGCTGTATTCCACCTGCTGCGAAACCAGGTCAATCATGCTCCAGCGCGCCGTACTGTTGAGAACGGTCACTACCATCTTTTCGTTGTGTTCAAGGAATTCAAGGGTATAGCGGAATATCCCTGCATAATAGGTCTTGGGATTGCCGTAAAGAAAGTCCTGCTCGTGACTTTCGTCGTAGACGCGCTGTAATTCCTTTACCATAAATATTAACAGCTCGAATTTATCCCCGAAATGCTTATAGAACGTGGCTTTTCGCGTCTCCGCCCTGTCGCAGAGCTCGGTTACGGTGATTTCGTCGAAGCTCTTTTCGCAAAGCAGTTCGCGTAAGGCGTTGATAAGCGCCTTATGCGTTTTTTGTATCCTTAAATCCTGTTTCTTTTCCATAGTATCTCTCCTTTTTAGGAAACTGTTTTAACCTTTTAGTCAATTATTTTACAATTATTTCACTGCCGTTCATATACATCAGTTTATTTTCGTTTCCGATAATATTATAATATAAAGCGTAACAAAAGTCAATTATTTTAATTCAGTAACCGTAATTATCCGATAAGGAGAACGTAAAAAAATGCAAAAATTTTATAGCAGGCTTCTGAAGCATCCGATAGTGATTATCGTAATATTTGCCGTGCTTACGGTAGTATGCGCGCTGCTTCAGAACCTTGTGGGCGTAAATTACGATATGACCGACTATCTGCCCGAAGATTCTCCGTCCACCGTGGCGATAGAAGTTATGGAGGACGAGTTCGAGGGCGGAATTCCGAACGCCCGCGTTATGATAAAGAACGTGAGCATAGCCGAAGCCCTCGAGTACAAGGAAAAAATCAAAGATATCGACGGCGTTACGGCTGTAACCTGGTTGGACGACGCGGTAGACGTCTATCAGCCGCTTGAAACGATGGATAAGGAGACGGTGGAAACCTATTATAAGGACAACGCCGCCCTTTTCAGCGTTACGATGGACGAGAGCAGACTGGTTGAAACCGTAGACGCGATAAGAGAAGTTATCGGCGACTCCAACGCTATGGCGGGAAACGGCGTTTCCACGGCGGTGGCTACTACGAGTACGGTAAAGGAAATTAATATTATCGTAATCTTTGCGATATTGGTAGTAATTGTCGTGCTGGTTCTTACGACTTCGTCCTGGGTAGACCCCGTCGCAATAATGCTCGGATTGGGCGTTGCCATCATGATAAACAACGGCACGAACCTGATATTCGGCACCATTTCGTTTATAACCAACGCTGCCGGCGCAATTTTACAGCTTGCGGTGTCCTTGGACTATTCCGTGTTCCTGATGCACCGCTTCGACGAGTGTCTTAAAAAAGAACCCGACCCTCGGCAGGCGATGGTAAACGCGCTGTGCCGTTCGACTTCGTCTATTTTATCCAGCGGACTTACGACCGTAATCGGTTTCCTTGCGCTGGTATTTATGCGGTTCGGCATAGGTCCCGATCTGGGACTTGCGCTCGCCAAGGGTATTGCCATAAGTCTTATAACCGTTTTCGTCTTTATGCCCGCGCTCATACTTAAAATGTACCCCCTGATGAAGAAAACTCATCACGAGAGTATTTTTGCGATGATTAAAAACACGCGCACAAAGAAGAAAAATTCCAAGCGCGGCAAAAACAAGCCCGACGAGGTGTTTGAAGAGTATAGCGCGGTAAGTACCGTTTCCCAGGCTGAAAGCGCAAAAACTCCTTCGGATAAGGCAGGGGCGGCTAAAAAATTCACTTTCGGAAGCTTGGTGACAAAAATCATGATACCCATGGTCTGCGTGTTTTTAGTCGTAATGATTCCCTGCTATCTGGCTTCCAACCAGAATTCTTTCCTTTACGGTTCGTCTGAAATTTTCGGCACGGATACTCAGACGGGTCAGGAAGCGGAGGAAATAGAGGAAGTATTCGGCAAGAGCGACACGTACGTTATTTTAGTGCCGCGCGGCGACCTAGAAAGGGAGCAGCGGCTTTCGGAAGCGTTGCACGAAATCCCCCAGGTTAAAAGCATAATTTCCTACGTGGACTCCGTTGGTGCCGAAATTCCCTACGAGTACCTCGACAAAGAGTTGCTTTCGCAGCTGGTTTCAGAAAATTACAGCAGATTCGTTCTTACGGTAGAGGTGGACTACGAGGGCGATGAAACCTTCAACCTTGTTAAAATCCTGCGCAACACGACGGGCGGATACTACGAAAATTATCACCTTGCGGGCGAGGGCGTAAGCACTTACGACCTTATGGACACCATCACGGCGGACATGATCAAGGTAAACCTGATCGCGATAGCTTCGGTATTCGTAGTTCTGCTGTTTACGATGAAATCGCTGTCTTTGCCGGTAGTTCTCGTGCTGGCGATAGAGACGGCTATATGGGTGAATATGGCGATACCCTATTTTGCAGGCGCGCCGATGTTCTACCTTGCTTACCTGATAGTCAGCTCCATTCAGCTAGGCGCGACGGTGGACTACGCGATACTATTCACCGATACTTATATGGAATTCCGACGAGAAACGGGCAAGAAAGAGGCAATTAAGATGACCGTGCCAAAAGTCACGGTATCGCTCCTTACTTCGGGTACGGTGCTTGCGGTAGTGAATAGTCCCCCAAAAGTTGGACAATCAAATAAGAAACTAATATAATAAATAAGAGGTAACAA
>JBJEUX010000037.1:0-24316 GCA_051884055.1 Candidatus Coproplasma sp. | reverse complement strand
ATATTTTAGTAAACCCAAAGGGTAAGTTCCACCTTACCGACGGCAGCGGCGAACACGGACTTGAGCTCCCCTACGACTACGCGGAGTTCAAAAAGTATCCGCCCTTTCCCGAAGTTTACAAAAAAATCAAGCAGCTGTTAGAGGATAAAAACAATAAGGTTTACGGTCACTCAACGCTCAACGACGTAAAATATCTCGATTTAGAGACAAACCGCTTTCATCTTCCGCCCTTCAATTTCGAGTTTGCGGACAGCCAGATTTTATATATGACCGCCGTCGGCGACTATTCGCGCCAGTTCGGTCTGGAATACATAACGCGCGCTTTAGACGTGGAATTCACGCCCCACCGCGCGGCAGACGACGCCTACGCCACAATGAAGATTGTAGAGGCTATGTGCCGTCGTTACGGAGTGACGCTTAGCGAGCTGGAGGAAAAATTCAAGCTCCGCTACGGAAAGATCAGTAATCACCGCGTAACGCGTCCCACGTCGCAGGGCTTCGAAGATTACTGCGCAAAGCGCGAAAAGGAGAAGAGGGAGCGCGGACAGAGGCGCGCCCAGTTCTATATCTTCCTCAGCCGTAAAAAGTATAAAAAGGGCGGGAAGCTCAACGGACAATCCTTCAATTTTTCACGCAGTCTTGAAGATAAGACCGAAATTTCAATGGAGCTGGTAAACGCCATATACGAAAAGGGCGGAAAATACACCCAGAAACTTTCCGAATGCGACGTATACGTCTGCGAGGACGGAGACGACAGCGTGCGCACCCGCAACGCCCGCCAGACGGAGGGTCTGCCAATAATCAATCCGGAGGGCTTAAAAGCTATTTTAAATGATTAATCTGCCCGAACAATTCACCGTCCGTATGCGCGCCCTGCTGGGAAGCGAGGCGGACGAATTTTTTGCAAGCTACGCCTATCCTGCGCAAAAGGGGATAAGGGTAAACACCTTAAAAATTTCACCGCAGGAATTTGCAAAACTCTCGCCGTTTGAATTAACTCAGGTCGAATGGGAGAAGAACGGGTTCTATATCGACGACGAAAAACCCGGAAGAACTGTGTTGCACGCCGCAGGGCTGTACTACGTTCAGGAACCAAGCGCAATGTGCGCGGCTCCGCTTTTAGACGTTCAGCCGGGCGAAAGAGTGCTGGACTTGTGTTCCGCTCCCGGCGGAAAGGGCACTCAGCTTGCGCAGGCAATGAACGGAGAAGGCATAATTTTTCTCAACGAAATCAACTTTTCCCGCGCTAAAATCCTTTCGCAGAACGTCGAAAGGCTGGGAATAAAAAACGCCGTAGTTACCTGCGCTCCGCCCGAGCGCATCGCCGAGCGGCTTGCAGGCTGGTTCGATAAGGTGCTGGTTGACGCGCCCTGCTCGGGCGAGGGTATGTTCAAAAAGGAAGAAAACGCCGTTCCCGAATGGAGCGAGGAGAACGTATCCCGCTGCGCCGCGCGACAGAGCGATATATTGAACTGCGCTGCCAGGGCCTTGAAGGCGGGCGGAAAGATGGTCTATTCAACCTGCACTTTCTCTCACGAAGAGGACGAGGGGCAGATAGAAAACTTCCTTAATGCCAACCGTGATTTTTCACTTGTAAGGCAGGAAAAGCTGTATCCGCACAGGGTGCGGGGCGAAGGGCATTTTGCCGCGCTCCTTTCCAAAGACGGCGGAGAGGAGGAGGGAAGAATTCGCGGACTCACCCCCAAGGCAGATAAAAAAGCGCTTGCGCTCTACCGCGCGTTTGAAAAAGAAAACCTGAATATAAAATTCGAAAATATACACTCGGTTGGCAGTAATCTGTATGACCTGCCCGATTTTGTGCCCGATACGGGCTTGCAGACTCTGCGCGCAGGCGTTCATCTCGGCGAAATTAAGGGCGAAAGGTTCGAGCCGTCTCATTCGCTCGCAATGTGTCTTATAAAGCCGCAGTTCAACGCGGTGGAGGCGGACGAGGCTACCGCGCTTAAATACCTTGCAGGCAACACTTTTGAATGTGACCGGAGCTTCAAGGGCTGGCGCGTGGTGACCTGTCTGAATTATCCTCTCGGCTGGTGTAAGTGCGTAAACGGCGTTGCTAAAAACCACCTGCCCAAGGGAATTAGAATTTAAGCGTAAGGAAATAATTTTTGCGTATTTCCTTGCGGGTTTATAAGCTATAAATCATCTTAATATTTCAATAAATACTATCAGTATTTCAGTAATAAACTGTACGCGCCTGCGGCAAACATGCCGCAGGCGCGTTTCTTATAGTTTTGTTAAAGCGGAATAAATCAGGGAAGATTTATCATAAGGGCAAATGAAACGTTCAAAAATAAAACCGCGACTTTCGTCGCGGTTTTAATTACGGTTTATTATTCGCCGTCGGTTTTATCCTTATTCTCTTCAGCCGTAGGAGCTTCGGTATTGCCCGTAGTAGCTTCTGCGTCGGAGTTTTCGGGTGTTTCAGCGTTTTCAGACTGAGCCGTAGGAGCTTCTTCGGCAGAGCCTTCTTCCTGCTCGCTCCGGGCATTTTCGGGAGCGTTCTCTTCAGCGTTGTCGCTTACGGGAGCTTCGCCGTTTGCCTTAACGTACTTTTTAACGTAACGCTTATTCTTTGCGTAGTTGTAAGAATTCTTGCCTGCGGTTGCCTTTTTCTTTCTCTTCTTAAAGAAGTCTTTAATCAGGATTGCAGCGATTGCAATCAAAATTGCGGCTACCAGAGCAATGGAGGAAGCCAACAGCCATACGTTTGCTTCGCTTTCGGTTGTGGTTTCGGTCTCTTCCTCTTCAACGTCGGATGCGCTGCCGATAGCTATATCGCGGTCGGTTGCCGTGTAGTCGACGAAGAGATTCATAACGGGCGAATTCTTAACGCTTCCGTTATCGTTGTAGATATCCTCAACCTTGAGGAGCGCAAGCTGTTCTTCGTAGTCGGAATAGCTGTAATCGTAACCCGTTTCGTCGTCCTCGGCAACGTCGCCGTTGAAGGGAACGTAGTTTGCCGAATCGTACAGGGTGAAGGTGTAGTACTTAGCGGTGTAGTTGAACTTATTCAGCTTTTCGGAAGCAAGACCTTCAAAGTATGCAATATTCTCGTTGTTGGAATCGAACTGAGTGTCAGTAAGCTGAGCCTTATATCCGCTGATAATTTCGTCGGTATAGTGCGAAACGAGGTCGTTGAAGATGCTCTCGGTGAGGCTTATGCTGCTGTAATCGAACATTACGTAGCTGTTTTCAACAACGCCTTCGGTGGTCTTTTCTTCTCTGGAACCACTCCAGAGTTCAAGGCGGTAGCTCTTCTCAAGGCTGCCTGTGCCTACAAGGAAGTTAACCGTTATCCACTTGTTAGCAAGCTCGGGATTAGCTATCGTGTCGATAGTGAAGCAGTATTCAAGCTGTTCTTCCGAGCCGTTGTCGTATCTGAGCGTTGCAACCGTCGTGTCGAACGCGCTTATCTGTACGGTCGTATCGGCAACGCCGTCAACCATATAATTATATACAGCCGCATTGCCAAGTCCGCTCGCGTACTTGTAGACCTTTTCGCCTTCGCCCGTTACAAGGAAGTGAGGAGCGTAGCAGGTCTTCTGTGCGTCGCCGTAATAGGTCTGACCTTCAACCAGTCTGTCGAACAGTACCTGATTGCCGTCTGCGTCGAAGTAGGTTGCTCTCTCGTCGAAGTAGGACTTCGTAAGGTTGTAAAGGTTAGCGTAAAGCTTGCCTTCCGCATCCTCGTAGAGACCGTCGGTTCTGAGAGTGTAAGCGATATTTGCTTTCTGTTCGGCTTCGGTTGCGCCCTCGTCGGTCTTGCCTTTGAGTACGTTGCCGTCGTCGTCGTACCAGAACGTGTATTCGGGGAAGTCGAAGGTGAGAGTATCCTTATTGTCCGCGTCTACAAGGTAAACTTTTGCGATCGCGCCTTCGGAAACCTTAACTTTGACGCTGGTTGCAACGTAGGTGTTTGTAGAGAAGGTCGAATCCTTGCCGATATAGCCGTAGTTGAATATTCCGCTCTCTTCGCCGATCTGTCTTACGGAGTTTACAATGAGCAGGGGCTGAGTGCTGTCGCTTCCTGCAAACTCTTCCCAGGTCTTATTCTCGAACAGGGCCTTAAGAACGCTGCTTATCGTCGTGCTCGTCTTGTAGTTTTCGAAGTATTCTTTATTGATAAGTCCTGCGGTGGAGTTGTAGTTGAGGTAGTCGTAATCGGTAATAGCGTCGACTTTGGAGCTGTTAACCGATGCGCTTCCGCCGTTTACGCCGTTGTAGTTAGCAGGACGGGTGATGTTGGTCTCTATGCTGTCGCTGTTGCCGAAGGTCTCGTCAAACTTGTTGCCGTTCGCCGCGTTCTCTTCGGTGAAGGTGAGGGAAGCCGTACGGGCGCCGGTCTCGGCATAGCCGAACGCGTCCTCGTTTACGTCGATGATGCTGAAGTTTGCAAGTGCAGCCCAGCCGCCGTAATAGGAGGAGTCGGTGGTGTCCTTAACGGTCGTAGGACCGAAGGTGAGCGAAAGTTCAAAAGTTCTCGACTGGGTTTCGTCCTCGTTGGCAACAAGTGCATAGCACTGAACCCAACCGTCGTAGACGTCCTTGACGTCGTTTATCGTCACAGTGTCCTCTGTAGAGGTGTCGATGGTGATGACGGAGTAATTGTCGTCGTTGTCCTTTTCACGCAAGGTAATCGTAGCTGCGTCCTTGCCGTTCATATCCGAGGTCTTTACCCAGAACGAAATAATCTTGTGAGTGTTGGGAGCAAGCTCGAACATTGCGTTCGATACGACTGCTTCGTAGGAAGCGCCCTGAGCGCTTAAGATGAGCAGAGCCTGCGTCGTATCGCCCTGAACGCCGGGAAGGGAGGTAGCGCTCTTTAAAGCTTCGTCAATAATGCTCTGGTAGTTGCCGCCAATGGCGCTCGTCCAGTTGGTGGAAGTGATCGTAAGGTTAGCTAAAATATCGTCGGAAATGTTGATACCGTCCTGTAAATCTCTGGGCAGGTATGCGTTTGCCGCGCCGTTGTCAAGCGAGCCGAATACGCCGCTCGTGCCGTAGATTCCCTTGCTGCTTACGTACTTGTCGCCGTCAACGTAAAGACCCATCGAGGCAGAAGTTGCAAAGTCGATCGTGTGCTTTTCGTCGGAGGAGGTAAGGTCGATAAGGTACTGGAAGTTCTCGCTGTAGTGTTTAACGGTGGTAGAACTGTTTTCGGTCTTGTTGTAAACTTCCTCGTCAACGCGGTAAATCTTGTCGTCCGCATTGTCCAAAAGAGTGCAGGTGGTGGAGCTTACCTGCTGTAAGAACGCCTCTTCGCCGCCGTCTATCGCGTCGAGCATCTCTTCGTAGTTGAGATACTTGGTGTACGACAGATCGTCGAAGAAAGCGTAGCCTTCAACCGTGTAGATGCTGTTTTCGCCGAGACCTACGGTAATGGATATGGTTGTCTCCGCGTAGTCGCAGGCGCGAACGTAGATTGTGTATTCAACCCAGCCGTTGTTAGCGCCTTCGGGGTTGAGCTTTTCTGTGTTGATATTGCGGATATAGAAGCTGTCTACGCTGTTTCCGCCGACCGTCTGGTCAATAGCGATGTACGCGCCGCGCTGATCCTCTATGGGAGTACGCGTGCCGTCGTTGCTGCCGAAGTACAGATCGCTGGTCTTGACCCATACGGAAATTTTAGCCGCGGTGTTTGCCTCAAGCGTAAGACTCTGGGAAGAGGAGTAATATCTCTCCGTGCCGTAGTTGTCGTCGTCGACGTAGTTATGAATCATAAGCACGTTGGTCTCTACGGGGGTCTTAAGCTCGGAATCAAGGAAGAGGTTTCCGTCCTCGTCCTCGTAGGTGGTTACCTTGACGCCGTTGTTGTTTACAAGGTTTCCGTCCTCGTCCCATCTGTAATCGTGGGTGAAGGGATTGGAAATGTATTCAGCGTCCTCGGTGATGATATAGTCGGTAGTAAGACCGTCGCCGTCCTCGTCGTCGGTATCCTTTTTGATAGCGTCGTGGGTGTTCTTGAAGGGCAGGTCGTCGGGCATAAGACCGTTGTAATCGACCTTATCCTCGTCGTCGTCCTCAAGATCGTCGTTGTCCCAAAGTTTCTGGGGGAGGGACGCGTCGGTTATTTCAGCCCATTTTTTATGGCTTGTACCGATAATACCCGAAAGCGAATCGGAAGAAGTTCCGCTCGTGCCGTTAGACCAGTTATCGGGCGAGCTGATAAGATAAACTCCGTCGTTATCGTTGAAAAACTCGAAATTGCCGTTTTTCAAAAGCTGGGTATCAATTTTAGTGTTCGTCTTTTCTTCGTCCGTGTCCGTGGACTGGGCAGCACAAGAAGCAAACATCATGCAAGAGGTTGCTATGGTTGCAAGCGAGAATGCCGCCGCTTTGAATTTAGCTTTTTTAGCTCTGTAGTTTTTGCTCATAAACAGTTCCTTAAAATGTGTTAACCAAACGTTACGGGTAAAATATCGCAGCGCCTTGCGCGCTTTAATCTTTCACTCTGTTCCGTACTTTACTATTTTAATATATTACCGAGTTTTAAGCAACTAATTATGGGTGAAAATGCGCTAAAAAATTTAATTAATTATCTACTTTTGCCCAAACTTAGATAGGAGAGGCTTTAATTTATGAAAAAAGAAGGTCTGATAAAACGAATTTACGGCGGAATTTTCATCGGAGCGGCGAACGGCTTGTTCGGCGGAGGCGGCGGAATGATAGCTGTGCCCATACTCGAACGCTCGCTCGGTTTCCCGCAGAAGCAGGCGCACGCAACCGCTATTTTTATAATAGCGCCCGTCTGCGCCGTAAGTGCAATAACCTATATAGCCGGCGGATATGCTCAGCTAAACGTAATAATCCCTTCCGCCATAGGCAACGTCGTGGGCGGACTGTTCGGCGCAAAGCTTTTAGGCAAGCTTCCGCAGCTCTGGGTAAGCCTTGCCTTTATTGCGATTATGCTTGCCGCGGGCGTAAGGTTGGTGCTTGGCTGAATGTCGTTTATAATCTATCTTTCGGTGGGATTTTTTGCCGGGCTTTTAGGCGGAATGGGAATGGGCGGAGGCACGATACTCATTCCCGCTCTCACGATAATAACGGGCGTGGGTCAGCACGTCGCGCAGGCAACCAACTTAATCTCCTTTCTTCCCATGGCGGCGTTTTCGACAGCGGTGCATAAAAAGCAGGGACTTTTACAAACTCAGGGTTCGGCAGGTATTATAATACCTGCGGTCGTCACGTCGGTGCTGGGCGGACTGATTGCGCTGGTGCTTCCGTCCGACCTTTTAGGCAAACTTTTCGGGCTGTTTTTAATAGCCCTCGCCGTAAAACAAATTGCGCAGATTATCGCCTCTTACAGGCATAAGAACGGCTGAAAAATTCAATCCGTTCGCCTGTTCAGCTTATTCGAAAACGGCTGAAAATTTCAATCCGTTCGCCCTTAAATTTTTTCGGGAAGAGCTGAAAATTTCAATCCGCGCGCCTGTTCAGTTTTTTTGAAAACAGCCTCTTTACCGGCTTGAACGAGAGCATTTCCAGCCCGTAAAACGCCGCCGAAGAGAACGCCAGAATGACCGCTCCGCACAGTACTATGACCCAGAATACGTGCATGGAATCAGGCAGCAGATTTTTTACAAGCCTTCCGAAAAGGCAGGACGCGGCGGCAATCGCAAAGCTCACGGCGGTGTACTTAAGATAGTTCACGCCCTCGCACTTGCTCTTCAGCAGCCGCATATTTAAAACCGCCGTGATGACGTAGCTGAGAGTAAGTCCGACCATATACGAATTTATGCCCAGCTTCGGCGTGAAAATGAATATGCACGCCAGCATGACCAGCGCTCCGATAAAAAAATAGATGAGCGTCTTTACCTCGTAATTCATCGAATTGAGAATGGTAGTCGTAATCATCGAAAGGCACATGGGCAGAAGGAAGAAGGAGTATCTGCTTATAATCACTCCGCACAGCTCGTCGGAAAAGAGGAATTGCCCTATTTCTTCGCCCAGAGTGAACAGTACGGGAATGAGAACGGCGGCGATGAAAACGGAGGCTTTTACGGTCTTTTCCACGTCTGTTTTCAGCTTTTCAGTGCGTTTTGCGTAGAAATTTTCGCTCATTTCAGGCGCGACGACCACGGCTATCGAGCCTATCAGCGAGTTGGGAATGAACAGAATCGGCAGGCTCATTCCCGTAACGATTCCGTACAGCGCGAGTGCCTGCGAATTGGTGTATCCGCACGCGGTCATCAGCAGCGCGGGCAAAAACATCGCCACCACCGAATTTATAAGCGAGGTGGAGGTCCGCATTGCGGTAATGGGCAGGGAGGAGGCTAAAAGCGGCTTGAGCTGTCTTTTGGGGTTGACGAATCTTCCGCCCTTGTGAAGATACCACGCCACCGAAACTATAAAGGAAAACACGTAGGAGATGAGCACCGCCAGCGAAGCGTAATACGCGCCCTGAGTGGCTGTTGCGGCAAAGTTGATAAGTATACAGCCCACAACCACCATGACGAAATCTTCGGCGAGTTCTATGACGCTGTAGGGCAAAAACTGCTTATTTCCCCAGAAGGTTCCGCGCATGACCGCGTAGATAGAAGTTAAAATCAGCCCCGGGAGCAACAAAATAAATATGTTAAGGCAGTCCTCGTCGGGGAAGAGGAAGCTTAAAAGATTCCTTCCGAAAAAAATTACGATTGCGGCGGGCACGGTGAAAGCCAGCGTGCATACCACGCCTGCGGAAACTACCGCGTGCTTGCCAGATTGGTTGCCGCTGACGCTCTGTTTTGCAATCAGCCGCGAGACGGTTACGGGAATACCGCTGGACGCGGCGGTTAAGAACACCGCGAATACCGAAAGGCAGATCTGATAAATTCCCACGCCCTCCGCGCCTATCACGCGCGAAAGAATTATTCTGTAGATAAAAGACAGCGACTTTTCAACGGTAGAAAAGATTGTCACCTGCGCCGCCGACCTGTAAACGTTGCTTGCCATTATGCAATATTTTACATTTTTTTCGCGCGGAATATGAACGGTTACGGCGAAATTTGCATATCATATAGCAAATGTTTACGCTTTCGCTTGACCGACCCGAATATATCCGCGTCAGGGCAGGGGTAACGGCGGCTGAGCTGCGCGCCGAATATCTTTGCCCCGTACCCGACGGAGTTTCTGACGGCAGTATAGTGCGCATAACCCGGGCTCCGTGCGAATTTTACGTTGCAAAGCCGTGGGAGGACTATAAAAAAATTGCAGAAATTCTGCGCGTGGACGAGGGCGAACTGCGCCTTCTGAACCTCAACGCGCCGGTTTTTCCGTCAAAAAAGATATTCTACGTAAAAAAACCGCAATAGGATTCTGATTATACGGCGAAGTATATCGCCGCCCGATTTTAAGGCGCGATAGATATCCCCCGATTTTGCGGCACGGCAGAGTTTTGCCGGGTTTACGGCGCAGAGTTTTCCTGACTTTACGGCGGTTAGCAAAAAGCGCGTAATTATCATAATATAAATTAGTCAACCGCATCTATAAGCGGACAATACAACGGAGGTTAAAATGTCATTTTTTTCCAACTTTCAATCGACGCAATGTCCGGGAAGCATAAGCGGAAATCCGCTTAACGGATTGTGCGAAAAGGTGTGCATTCAGGCGCAGAAAATTTTCGACGCGTGCATAAAGCAGATTCAGATCGATAATTATACGCTCACGCTCACCGATATGATTCCCGCCGACCCTACATACCCGTTAACCTTTATAAGCGCCCGTTCGGTATCCTCCACGGGTACGCTCACCAATCTCAATATCGACAGACTTGCCGATAAACCCGGTTGCGCGCGCGTTCAGGCTACCGTGTCCATTCCCGTCGAAGTGCTCTATTCGGACGCCAACGGCGTAGAGGGAGTGGCTCAGGCAACCGTTTCGGTCGCGGAGGACGTTCTTCTGTTCGTCCCTGCGCCGTCCATAATGCCCTACAAGGCAACTGCCGAAGTCTCTGCGGTATGCACCGAAGGTACGTTCGACGCGTCTTTGAACACGTTTAAGGTCAACGCCTGCATAACAATAATACTTAAGATAGCCATCGACGTGGAAATTCTGATCCCTTCCTACGGCTATTGCGCTATACCGCCCGCGCAGGACTACTCGCACGAGGTGTGCGCAGGCTTCTTCGAGCTTCCGCTCTACCCGCAGGGTAAGCATTGCTCAAAACAGTAACGGGTATTTATGAGTGGTAGATTTTTTCTACCACTCGTTTTTTTTTGCGCGTTCGGATTTATTTTGCATTAAATATTTTTCTTTTGCGCAAAACGCTTTAAAAAATGCAAATTAAGTGCTAAAATGTATCTATGAAAATTTTTGCCATCAGCGATTTGCATCTTTCGGGTCTTGCCGACAAACCTATGGATATATTCGGCGCAGGCTGGGAAGGGCACTTCGAAAAAATTAAAAACGACTGGCTCAGCAAGGTTGAAGAGCAGGACGTAGTGCTTATCTGCGGAGATATAAGCTGGGGTACTACGCTGGAAGAGGGGCTGTTCGATTTGCAGAGCTTAAAGTGCCTGACGGGCAGAAAGGTTTTCATCCGCGGCAATCACGACTACTGGTGGAACGGCATAACCAAGCTGCGCCGCGCCGCGCCCGACGAAAGTTTCTTCTTTTTGCAGAACGACAGCATTAAGTTCGGAAACGTAGTAATCTGCGGTTCGCGCGGTTGGACCTGTCCCGGCAGCGCGGACTATACCGAACACGACGAAAAGCTCTATCTTCGCGAAGCCGAGCGGTTAAAGCTGTGTTTCAAGGACGCGGAAAAGCGCAGGGAAGAGGGGGATATTCTGCTTGCGATGATTCATTATCCGCCCATGGGGCAGAAGCTCCAGCCGACGCTGTTTACGCAGCTGTTCGAAGAGAACAAGGTGGATAAAGTAATTTTCGGTCACATTCACGGCGATACCTATTTCCCTTACCGACAGGTAAGGGGAGGAATAGAATACGTTCTTACTTCCTGCGACAAAGTGGGCTTTACTTTGCAAAGAATTTTGTAAAAAAATTTGTGTATTTCCCTTTACTTTGCATTTTTATTGTGCTATACTTGCATAAATAAAAATGAACTTTTCGCAAGGGTTGAAATGGAGTCTGTTTTTTTTCGCAGAACGTGCAATTCAATTTAATCGGAAAATCTGGCGGAGCGATTGCCGACTGTATAATGTTCGGTAATTCCTTCCGCTTTTTTTATGCAAAGGGAATAAAAAATGTTAAAGACCAAAGATTTACTGGGACTCCGTGATATTTCAGCGGAGGAAATTTGCGAAATTTTAGACGAGGCCGAAAGAATGAAGGCTCTCGTCAGGAGCGGAAACAAGAGTATGACCGACCTTAAAGGCAAGTCGCTTATCACTCTGTTTTACGAAAACAGCACGAGAACGCGCTGTTCGTTCGAGCTTGCAGGAAAATATCTGGGCGCTCACGAAGTCAACATTTCCGCGTCGTCGAGCTCTGTTCAGAAGGGCGAAACGCTCATCGACACGGGCAAGACTCTGGACGCGTTAAAGACCGACTTTATCGCAATCCGCCACCCTATGGCGGGCGCGCCTCACCTTCTGGCAAAGACGGTCAAGGCCTCGGTATTAAACGGCGGCGACGGAATGAACGAGCATCCCACTCAGGCTCTTTTGGATATGCTGACCATGCGCGAGGAGTTCGGAACGTTAAAGGGGCTTAAGGTTGCCATTCTCGGCGACATAAAGCACAGCCGCGTGGCAAAATCCAACCTCTTCGGACTGTCCAAGACGGGCGCGGACGTGTGGGTTTACGCTCCTAAAACGCTCATTCCCAAGGGCTTCGACAGGCTCGGCGCGCATATCGCCAAATCGCGAGAGGAGGCGATAGAGGGCGCGGACGTGGTAATGGGACTCAGAATTCAGCTCGAACGCCAGTCGGGCGGACTGTTTCCCTCGCTTTCGGAGTATTCGTCCTTCTACGGCGTAAAGGACGTACTTTTAAAGCTCGCCAAGCCCAACGCGGTTATAATGCATCCCGGTCCCGTCAACCGCGGCGTAGAGCTTACGCCCACGCTCATCGACGGCGAGACCAGCAGAATAGAGGAACAGGTCACCAGCGGTCTGTGCGTAAGAATGGCAGCGCTTAAACTTTTAGCCGAATACAGGGAGAAGAACGGATTATGACGAAACTTATTAAGGGAGGCGAAGTCGTCTTAAAGGACGGCGTGGTTTCCGCGGATATATTGATCGACGGTTCACAGATAATTAAGATAGGCGAAAACCTTTTTGGCGCGGACGAGGTAATCGACGCGACGGGTAAGACGGTTATTCCCGGAATTATAGATATGCACGTTCACCTGCGCGAACCCGGGTTCGAGGGCAAGGAGGACATCGCCTCCGGCTCTATGGCGGCGGTGGCAGGCGGCGTTACGCAGGTCTGCTGTATGCCCAACACCAATCCCGTGTGCGACAACGCGGTCGTGGTTACCTATATCAAGGCGAGAGAAAAGGAGGTCAACCTCTGCAAAATCAACCCTATCGGCGCGATCACCCGCGGCGAACAGGGCGAAAGCCTTGCCGATATAGGCAAGATGGCAAAGGCGGGCGCGGTTGCGATTTCCGACGACGGTCGCTCGGTTATGAACTCAAATATAATGCGCCTCGGAATGGAGTACGCTTCCGACTTCAACTTAAAGTGTCTGTGTCATTGCGAGGACGCGAATTTAGTTGACGGCGGCGTGGTAAACGAGGGCTACAACTCCACGCTCTGCGGACTTAAAGGCAGCCTGCGCGCAGTCGAAGATATTATGATTGCCCGCGACATATGCCTTGCCGAAAGCCTTGATCTGCCCGTTCACATCTGTCACGTCTCCACCTACAGCGGCGTTGCTATAATCCGCGATGCCAAGCGCAGAGGAGTAAAGGTGACGGCGGAGACCTGCCCCCATTATTTCATTCTTACAGACGATATAATCACCGACTTCGACACCTTCACCAAGGTCAATCCCCCCGTAAGGGAAGAGAAGGACAGACTTGCTATTATAGAGGGTCTGAAGGACGGCACGCTCGACTGCATAGTTACCGACCACGCGCCCCATTCTCAAAAGGATAAGCAGGTTGAATACAACATTGCGGCGTTCGGTATGAGCGGAATAGAGACCAGCTTTGCTCTCTCTTATACCTACCTTGTAAAGAGCGGTATAATGAGCCTTACCGACCTGATGAAGCTGATGAGCTATAACCCTGCCGGAGTATTGAATCTGCAGGGCGGCGAAATCAAGGAGGGCGGAGTTGCCGACCTTGCCATAGTAGACCTCGGCGCGAAGTACGTTATCGACGGCAACAAGTTCTATTCAAAGGGTAAAAATACGCCGTTCAACGGCTACGAAGTTTACGGCAAAGTCTGCGCAACTATAGTGGACGGCGACGTAAAATATATTAATAAAGACTGAAGAAAAATAAGGGAGAGAATATAATATGATTTTCGACAGACTGATAGACAAAATAATTGATATGCAGAACCCCACCTGCGTGGGACTCGACACCGACTTTAACTATCTTCCCGACGAAATGCGCGACGGTATGGCTACCTTCGAGGGCGTTTCGGAAGCTATAATAGAATACAATATGAACATTATCGACAAGGTCTGCGACATAGTCCCTGCCGTAAAAGTTCAGGTTGCCTACTACGAAATGTACGGCTTCGAGGGCTTGCGCGCCTTCGACTACACCGTAAATTACGCAAGGGGCAGAGATATGTTCGTAATCGCCGACTGCAAGCGCAACGACATAGGTTCCACCGCGGGCTGCTATTCCAAGGCATACCTCGGCAAGACGGATATCAACGGCAAGAAGATTAAGGCGTTCCCCGCAGATATGCTCACGGTAAACGGCTATCTCGGCACGGACGGCATCGCGCCCTTCGTCGACGACTGCAAGAAGAACGATAAAGGTATCTTCGTGCTGGTTAAAACCTCCAATCCCTCGTCGGGCGAGTTGCAGAACTTAAAGCTGGAAAACGGCAGATATATCTACGAACAGATGGGTTCGCTCGTAACCGAATGGGGCAAGGGCACCGTGGGTAAGTACGGCTACTCCGCAGTAGGCGCGGTAGTCGGCGCTACTCACCCCGAAGAGGCTGAAAGACTGCGCAAGCAGATGCCCGAAACCTTCTTCCTCATTCCCGGCTACGGCGCGCAGGGCGGCAACGCTCAGATGCTCAAGTGCTGTTTTGACGAGCGCGGACTGGGCGGCATCGTAAACAATTCCCGCGGAATACTTACCGCATACAGAAAGCCCGAATACAGCGGAATGAACTATGCCGAAGCGGCACGTACCGCGTGCATCGATATGCAGCAGGATTTGGTCGGCGCAATCGGCAAGATAGGAAGATAATGAAAGAATTAACCGCAACCGTAAAAGAAAATATACAAATTGCTCAGAATATTTATTCGCTCACTCTCACTCTGCCCGAAGAGGTGGAAATAAGGGGCGGACAGTTTTTAAACGTCTCCACGGGCAATCCTGCCAATCTTTTAAAGCGCCCTTTCGGCGTGGTTAAATGCGAGGGCAGGGACGTAACCTTTTGCTTTCAGCTCAAGGGCGAAGGAACCGAACGCCTTGCTAAGACCGAGCAGGGTGCAAAGCTCAACGTGCTGTTGCCGTTGGGCAACGGCTTCAACCTCCCCGAAAGCGCGAAAAACGTCGTCGTGATCGGCGGCGGCGTGGGGATATTCCCGCTGATTTCGGTAATCCGTCAGTATAGGGACAAGAATTTCTATTCGTATATCGGATTCAGGAATGCGGACGCCGTATGCCTTCTGGACGAGCTTGAAAAGAGCGAAAAACTCACCGTCGTAACCGACGACGGAAGCTACGGGGCAAAGGGCAACGCGGTTTCCGCTTACCTTGCCGACAGGCAGAACGTAAAGGCGGATATCATCATCGCCTGCGGACCTCCTGTAATGCTTAAAGTGTTGAAGAACAGATTAAAGGAAGAGGGCATAACCACCCCCTGCCTTGTTTCGCTTGAAGAGCGCATGGGCTGCGGCATCGGCGCGTGCCTCGTGTGCGTGTGCAAAAAGAGCGAGGGTAGCAACGCCCGCGTCTGCAAGGACGGACCCGTATTCGATATCGACGAGGTGGAGCTCAATTGATTCCGCAGGCAGAAAACGCAGATAAAAAAGCAACTGCGGAAGTAATAGCAGAAAGAGATCAGAGATTTTTATTCGCGTATATCTTTCTTATTCTTTGCGGTATTGCGCTTATTGCGGGCGGCTCGTTCATATGTGTTTCAGGTAATTTATCAGGAATACTTCTGATAATCTGCGGGGCAATCTTAACTCCGACGGCGGTGGCGTGTTTCGTCTTGTATACGAAGACCCCCAAAGTAATAATAACCCGTCGGAAGGACAGTCTGTATTTCAAGGGTACGGAAATTAAGATATCCGACCTATCGGACGTGGATTTTTCCACAATGGGAAAGAGTACCTGCGGTCAGATAGTGGTGGTTACGGGCGAAAAAGAGCTTAAGTCGCAGTTTGTAAAAAACGTATCTCAGGCGTTCACCGTAATTTACAATCTGATAGAGGACAAAAAAGAGAGCGATCCCGTCGAAGGCGGCAATACCGATGATATCGGCAATACTGCTGATATCGGGTCGGAGTTTTACAGGATAACGCCTGATAAATTGCAGACGAGAACTCTCGCACGCAAATGCGAAAGGCGGTCGGAGTTTTTAATTTTGTTGATTGCCACGTCCGTCTTAGGCTTAATAAGCGGCATAGTTGCGGTTGTATTCTGGGGAACGGGCAGCGGTAACGTAATTTATCCTGCCGTTGCTTTTTTTGTTTTTCTCGTTGCAATTATATTTTTTGAGGCAGAGTATATTTACTATAAAAATATTCCCTGCGACGTTATCGTTTGTCAGGACGATAAAATTCAATTTAAAAACGTAATCTGCAGAACGTCGGAAATTCAGCTCGTATCTTATAGAGAGAGCAGGGATAAATACGGCAATCCGTCAGGCTACGGAACGGTAATTCTCTTTGTCGGCGGCAAAAAATATAAGCTCCGCTACGTTGAAGACGCAGCCAGGGCGGCAATAGATTTAAAGAGGCTGATTGCGGAGTACAATCCTGATATCAGTGATGATGAAATTAATTTTTAAGGTGTAAATATGGCAGATTTAAGCGTAGAGATTTGCGGAGTAAAATTTAAAAATCCCGTCATCGCCGCGAGCGGAACTTTCGGCTTCGGCAGGGAATATAACGAGGTCTACGATATTTCCGCGATAGGCGGCGTTTCAACCAAGGGTCTGACCTGCGAACCCCGTCTCGGTAATCCCGTTCCCCGCATTGCAGAGGGAACCAGCGTCATTTTGAACGCAGTCGGCTTGCAGAATCCCGGCGTGGAACACTTTATCGAACACGATTTGCAGTTTTTAAAGGACAAGGGCGTAGTGGTAATTGCCAACGTCGCAGGCAGAACGCTTGAAGATTACGAAAAAATCTGCAAGAGGTTGAACGGGCTTGTGGATATGGTAGAACTCAACATCTCCTGCCCCAACGTCCGCGCAGGCGGCATGGCGCTGGGTATCCGTCCCGAAAATATCAAGGAAGTTACAAAGCTTACCAAGGCTCAGCTCACCAAAACTCCGCTCATAGTCAAGCTTTCGCCCAACGTTGAAAGTATAATCGTCAACGCGCAGGCTGCGCAGAGCGGCGGAGCAGACTGTATTTCGCTTGTAAATACCTTTACGGGTATGGTAATAGATATCGAAAGGCGCAAGCCCGTAATCGCAAACAACACGGGCGGCGTTTCAGGCGCAGGAATAAAGCCCATTGCCGTAAGAATGGTGTACGAGGCGGCTCACGCCGTCAGCATTCCCGTAATAGGTATGGGCGGCATATCGAGCGGCAGGGACGCAATAGAATTTATGATGGCAGGCGCGCGGGCGGTTCAGGTCGGCACGGCGAACTTCACCAAGGCTACGGCTATGCCCGAAATAATTGCCGAAATGAACGGTTGGCTGGACGCTCACGGTATCGCCGACGTAAACAGCATAGTGGGCGCGGCAACTCTCAATTAACTACACGCTGATTATCTGCAAAACCCAATTGGCGGCGACTCAAAATTAACGGTATTCGGAAAAATTCAAGGAGAAAGAATATGGCATTGACTTACAAACAGCAGTTTATTAAATTCATGGTAGAAAACGGCGTTCTCCGCTTTGGCGAGTTCACTTTAAAGAGCGGCAGAAAGGCTCCTTACTTCATCAATACGGGCAACTACAAGACGGGCGCGCAGCTCTCCAGACTCGGCGAATACTACGCGTCCTGCATAAAGGAGAACGGCATACAGGCTGACACTTTGGTTGGTCCTGCATATAAGGGTATTCCCCTTGCCGTAACCACGGCGGTTTCGCTCTATTCAAAGTACGGCATAGATATGAACTACTGCTTTGACAGAAAGGAAGTCAAGGACCACGGCGAGGGCGGACTTTTCGTCGGAAAACAGCTTGAAAACGGCGAAAAGGTAATTTTAATCGAGGACGTTATGACTTCCGGCAAGGCTCTCAGGGAGATGCTTCCCAAGCTCGCTCAGGCGGCTGACGTCGAAATTGCGGGTATGGTTATCTCTGTAGACAGAATGGAGAGGGGACTTGAAAGTCAGCTCTCCGCCGTTCAGGAAGTTTACAAGGAATTCGGCGTCAAGGTCTATTCAATCGTGACTATGACTGATATAATCGAAGCAATCGAGGACGGCGTCATCGAAGGCAAAGAATACCTTGAAAAGATGAAGGAATACCGTAAAACTTACGGTGTTGATTAATAAGTACAGCCGCGGAGCGCGCATTGCGCGCTCCGCGGCTGAATTAATATAGTACTTAAAAGGTCTCAAAACCGTAATCGTTATCCTTGTAGTATTTAATAATGCTCTTAAGCGCCTGCGCGGTGGTGGACTTAGTGGTCGAATCGTGGCACAACAGCACCACGTTGTTCTGGTCGGAAGTCGTGCTCACCGCCGCGTTTACAAGCTGGGCGGGCGTCGGATGCAAAATCTCCGCGTCGCGTACCGAGGCGTTCCAGTCAACGTATCTGTACCCTGCGTTGCAAACGGCGTTTACAAGTGAGGAAGATAGGTTGTAACTTCCGCCGGGGAAGCGGTAAATCCGCGATCTCTCGCCGGTTATGCCCTCCAATACGTCGTTGCACTTTTCAATGTCGGCAAGCAGAGCCTCGGGCGAGGAGTAGATGCTCCTGTAGTCGTGCGAGTAGGAGTGCAGGGCCACCGTATGACCTGCCTTGTATTCGCGCTCAATTAAATTTTGTCTGGTCTCGGCGTTCTTGCCGATTATAAAAAACGTAGCTTTGACGCCCTCTTCGTCCAAAACGTCCAAAATTTTGGGCGTAACTCTGTCGCTTGGTCCGTCGTCGAAGGTGAGATAAACGCATTTTGCCGTATCTCTGTCGTCTGCAAAGGCAAAACAGAATGCGTCTTTGGGTATCATATTGCAAAGGTGAATAAGTATCGCGGCAAAAATCAGCATAAACGCGGTAAATGCGGTAAGTTTTCTGTTCATACCTATATCTTGCGCAGTTTTCCATAAATTAGCGGATAAATGAAAAATATTTCATTTTCGCTTAAAATTTGAATAAGCGCGTTTATATATAACCGAGGTGATTTTTATGTTTGAAAGAAGTAAAAAAATTAAAGAACTTTCCGCAAAGGTGGACGAGGTCTGCGCGCCCTTATGCGACGGCGACGGAAAGAGAGTGATTAATCTGAACGTTTCCGACGACAGCGATTTTCTGTCGCCCTATTCAACCGACGGCAAGCCGCTGATAAGCGGCGAAGTCGCTTCGTTTCTTGAACATAGCGTAAAGCGGCTAAAAGTGAACGAGGACGCGCGATTGATAGTACACAGTTCGTGCATTGACGACAACGAAAAAGTCGTCTATAAAAAGGCGATAGAGAACTATTACGTGACCGAAGCGGCGGAGGTAAAGGCGCAGTTGAAGCGCAATATGTTGCTGTCGATAATAATGCTGTTTATCGGCGCGGTTATTTTCTCGGTTGCAATAACCTTGGAGCATATCGGGTTCACGCTTCTCTGGCTTGACATTTTAGACGTAGCGGCATGGGTATTCGTCTGGGAGTCGGTGGACTTATTCGTACTTCAGCGCCCTGCTCTAAGGACCGAACTGTTGATGTATTACAAATTAATTTCCGCCGAAATCATCTTCAAAGACAGTGCAGTTTCATCAATCGCAGTCTGATAAATGATAAATAAAAACGAAAACGCGCCTACCGAAAGTTATCGGTAGGCGCGTTTTGTGGAGCTAATAGCCGGATTCGAACCGGCGACCTGCTGATTACGAATCAGCTGCTCTACCAGCTGAGCCATATTAGCATCCTGCTTTTCCCAAAGCACGTATATTATTATATCAAATTTTTTTATAAATGCAAGCGTTTTCAAATTACGTTTAACATATTTTATTTTATTTTTTTATAGAATATCGTATGACTAAACGAAAAAAAGCTAAAATATTTGCAGCTGCTGCAATATCCCTGGTGTGCGCGGCTGTAATTGTCGCAATAGTTTTGCTCTCCAACGTAAAACCTTTTCTGACGTTTTCAGTCGGATACTATTTCGTGTGCTACAGGGAACAGGACGACGCGCAGTCGGCAAGCTCCATCTCCTCCACGGTTGAAAGTCTGGGCGGAGCAGGTTACATAGTGGAGGTGGACGGCAGATATTATATCACCGTCGCGTGTTACTATACTCAATCCGACGCGCAAAGCGTGTGCGAAAATCTTGAACTCCGCGGCTTGACTTGCAGTACTCTGGCGGCTGAAAGGGACAGATATTCTCTCACAACCGCGCGGGCAAGGGATAACTCAGAAAAATATCTGAACAACTTGTCTGTCCTTTATAATCTTTCAAAAACTCTGTACGGCGCGGCGAACTCGTTGGATAGCGGAAGCGCAGGACAGGAACAGGCAAAGGCAATTTTAGAATTTGCAAAAACAACTTTATGCGGACTTGCGCTTGAAAATGCCGACAACTGTTTCCGTTCGGAAATAGATTATCTCATTGCCGAGTGCGAGGACGTATCCTACGGGTTTATAAAATCCTCCTCGCTCCGCGCTCTCCAGATTGCAATCGCAGACTGCGTTCTGAATATAAATCTCTGCTGAAAACTGTACAAACGGTTAAACGCGTGGTATAATATTTTTCGGGAGGAGAAAATGTCTTACACGTTAATCAGCGGAGCAACGGGCTATCTCGGTCGCGCTTTCGCGCTGGAATGTCTCAGCCGCAGCGAAAATCTGTATCTCACGGGCAGAAGCGAAGAAAAATTATCCCTGCTTAAAACCTACCTTTTATCCGTCGACCCCAAGGCGGAAATATTGACCTTCGCGTGCGATCTGACGGACGGCGAGGAGCGCAAAAAGCTTTTTTTCAACGCTCAGAATCTCACTTTTTCGCGCCTTATAAACGTAGCCGGAGCCGACGTGCAGAAGGCGTTCGAATTATACGACGAGGACAAACTCACCTTTCAGACAAGGGTGTGTTTCGAAGCGGCTGTATCTCTTTGCAATTTCTGCATAAAGCACAGGGCGGACGGTTTAAAAATAATTAATATTTCCTCCGTGTCGGGAATTTACCCCATGCCTTACTTCGCGCTTTATTCGGCAAGTAAGTCCGCGCTCACCTCTTTTTCGTTAGCTCTCGCCGAAGAATTCAGGAAAACCGACGTTAAGGTAACTGCCGTTCTGCCCGGTTCGATATATACACGACCCGACGTTACGGAGTATATAAAATCGCTTGGAATATGGGGCAGAATTTCGGCAAAGACCCCGCAATATGTGGCAATGAAGGCACTTTCGGCGTCGGATAAAGGCAGGAAAAAAATTATAGTCGGCGGCGCGAATAAGCTGATGAACGCCGCGACAAAACTTTTGCCGTTAAAACTTAAAATGCGCTTTATAGCAAAGAAGTGGAGCGCAACACAGAAGGACGCTTTTTGACAACTTGAAAGGACGCGGTTTTGACAATCCCAAAGTACGCTTTAATTTTAGAGCGCGTAAATAATACGCGAATTAATAATTGACTGAACGCGCGGTTTGTGTTAAAATAATTTAAAAATTAATCGGAGAAAAAATATGAGCAGAGCGGACAAACTTTTTGTGCAGAATATGAACGAAATACTGACCGAGGGAGTATGGGATACGGATTTACCCGTCCGTCCCAGATGGAGCGACGGCACGCCCGCGCACACGGTAAAAAAGTTCGGCATAATTAACAGATATAATTTACAGGAAGAGTTTCCCATTCTTACAATCCGCCGTACTGCGTTTAAGTCTGCCGTGGACGAGCTTTTGTGGATATGGCAGAAAAAGAGCAACAACATAAAGGACCTCAATTCCAAAATCTGGAATCAGTGGGCGGACGAAAACGGCTCTATCGGCAAGGCGTACGGCTATCAGCTGGGCGTCAAACATAAGTATAAAGAGGGCGAGTTCGATCAGGTAGACAGGGTTTTATACGACCTTAAACACAACCCCAACAGTCGCAGAATACTGACCAACATATACACCTTTGCAGACCTTAACGAGATGAATCTGTACCCCTGCGCGTACTCGATGACCTTCAACGTTTCTGGCGATACGCTGAACGGCATTTTAAACCAGCGCTCTAACGATATGCTCACCGCCAATAACTGGAACGTAGTGCAGTATGCAATTCTTCTGATTATGTTTGCGCAGGTGAGCGGCTTGAAGGCGGGCGAACTTGTACACGTTATTGCCGACGCGCACATTTACGACAGGCACGTTTCCACGGTTAAGGAGATAATCGGGCACGAGCAGTTCGAAGCGCCTAAGCTTGTCGTAGATCCCGATATAAAGAACTTCTACGACTTCACCGTAGACAGCTTCAGGCTGGTTGACTATAAGTATAACGAAAAGAAATACGACATACCCGTAGCCGAATAAGAGGAGTAATTATGAAAGCGATTCTGCATGCAGATAGGGAGTGGGGAATAGGCAAGAGCAATTCCTTGATGTTTTCCATTCCTGCCGATATGAAATTTTTCAGGGAGACCACCACGGGCAACGTCGTCGTAATGGGCAGCAACACGTTAAAATCTTTCCCCGGCGGTAAGCCTTTAAAGAACCGCACTAATATCGTGCTTTACCCGGGCGGCGAAAAGCGCGACGACTGCATAATAGTTGACAGCCTTGACGAGCTGTTTGCGGAGATTAAAAAGTACGACGCGGACAAGGTGTACGTTATCGGCGGAGCGATGATGTATAAAACGCTTCTTCCGTACTGCACGGAAGTGCTCGTAACCAAGGTGGACGCCGTGGGCGGCGCGGACGCATATTTTGAAAATCTGGACGAAAATCCCGACTTTGCGCTCTCCTACGTCTCCGATCCCGTAGAGACAAACGGCTATACCGTGCGCTTTACGACCTATACTAATTTAAAGGTAAAACAGATTTAAGCAATGCGCGGTGCGTATCCTGTACGCACCGCGCATTTAAAAAAGCTTATACGCATTTAAAAAGCATATATTCGGGGGTCAAATCATGTTTGAAAAACTCAAAGCCGCAATATTGTTCGATAAATTACTCAGAAGGCACGATATAAATCAGGCTTATAAAATGGTGGGCAAAGAAGATCCCTGGTACGATACGATTTCCACCGTTCATAAATCCCTTGCTGAAATTCAGAAACTGCCGCACAAGACCTTGTCAATTAAAAGCCGCGACGGATTGACGTTAAAGGGCGTATACTATCCTGCGGCGAAGGAGAGCGAAAAGACCGTAATCTGCGTTCACGGCTACACCAGCCACGCCGAAAGAGAATGGGCTTTCCCGGGATTGTTCTATCTTTCTATGGGGTTCAACGTGCTCATTCCCTACCAGAGGGCGCACGGGATAAGCGAGGGCGACTACATAACGTTCGGCGCGAAGGAGCACCGCGACGTCATGGATTGGGTGGAAGAGGTAAACCGTATTACGCCTTGCGGAAGTATAGTAATTCACGGGCTGAGCATGGGCGGAGGAATTACGCTGTATTGTTCGGATAAACGTATGCAAAACGTAAAATGCCTGATATCAGACGCTCCCAATTTAAGCATAACCGACTTTTTTAAAAACGTCTCAAGGGAATTTTTTCCTAAGGACCACGCGAAAATCAGCGACTACGCCGTAAAAAGATACAACAAAAAATTTTCCGTCGATATAGCTGATTTCGAAGCTCTTGAAATTGTTAAAAAGTGCAGATATCCTCTGCTTTTGCTGTGCGGCGGCAACGAACCGATAAAGGACAAATTTAAAATTATAGAGGAAAACAATCCCCGATACACAAAGTCGGTCGTTCTACCCGGTTGCGACCACGGAAACGGAATGTACAAGCAGACTCAGCTTTGTCAGAACTCCATAAAGGAATTCGTCAACAGGTATATGGGCGACTGATAAACGGTTTTGCTGCGCGAATCTTTCACGCGCTCAACGCTTTTCAATAAATTATATCAGAGCGGCAAATCAAAGTTGCCGCTCTTTATTTCGCCGCTTTTATTCGTGGTTTGTAGCTCTTAATATTGCCGCCCTTTATTTCGCCGTTTTTTTTTCACAGCTATTTAATTTGCCGCTATTCAGTCCGTCCGATTGTATTTTAACAAAACTTAACCGTAAAGCGTAAAATGTCGTAAGAACTGTTTTTACGGGAGAAACACATTGGATTGGTTTTTATCGCTGAGCGGCTGGCAACAGGCATTAATAGCCACTACTTTTACGTGGGCGCTCACCGCGGCGGGCGCGTCGCTCGTATTCGTCTGTAAAAGCGTGGGCAAAAACGCGTTTTCGTTTATGATGTCGGGCGCGGCGGGGATTATGCTTGCGTCAACCTTTTTTTCGCTGCTGTTGCCTGCGCTTGAAGGCGGAGGGGAGTTTTCGTATATTGTTCTCACCGTCGGCTTCGTATCGGGCGGACTGCTGATAATTATTACCGATATACTGCTGTCAAAATTAAAGGCTTTTTCGGGCGATAATAAGGCGCGTTCGGGCGCGGTGATGTGCGTCGCGGTGACCGTTCATAACGTACCTGAAGGTCTTGCCGTTGGGGTGGCTTTCGCCGCGCTCGGTACGTCTGGCGGCGGTGCGGTTTCGGCGATTATGCTTGCGCTCGGCATAGGAATACAGAACTTCCCCGAGGGCATGTGCGTTGCGTTCCCGCTGCGGGCAAACGGATATTCGCGCTTAAAAAGCTTCACCTTGGGTCAGCTTTCGGGCGCGGTTGAAATAGTTGCAGGCGTAGTGGGCGCGCTTGCGGTGGGCGCGATAAG